>JBDHIJ010000025.1:0-35392 GCA_039587435.1 Gemmatimonadota bacterium | reverse complement strand
TCAGCCCGTCGCCCAGGTGCGGACCATGCAGGCCCACGTGGAGCAGTCGCTGGCCGGCCCCCGAGCCATCTCCGCCTTCCTGTCGGTCATGGCCGCCATCGCCTTGGCGCTTTCCGCCATGGGGATCTACGGCGTCATGTCGCACGCCGTCACCCAGCAGAACCGGGAGATCGGCATCCGCATGGCTCTCGGCGCCGACCGGGGGACGGTGGTGGGGATGGTAACCCGCAGCGGGATGACCCTCGTGGGCGTGGGGATCCTGCTCGGCTCGCCCCTGGCCTTCCTCATGGCCCGGGGGGTCAGCAGCGCCCTCAATCTCTTCGAGGCGGACGTGGGCATGGGCATGCTGCCCGTGGTCGTGGGTGGCGCTCTCACGGCCCTCGCCCTCGTGTCCATCCTCCTTCCCGCGGCCCGGGCGAGCCGGGTGGCCCCGGTGACGGCCCTGAGAGAGGGCTGAGGCGTCCGGAAGCGACTCGGGAGCCCGTGGAGCCCGGGAGGGGTGAGCCCCCCCGGGCTCCCGGGCATCCCCGGCGACCTCAGGGAAGGGGCGGCGGTCCTTCCGGATGGGATCCGCAGGACGGCGGCTGGCCCACCGTGTAGGTGATCGCCGCCACGCGCCAGCGGCCCTCCTCCCGCACCAGGTGGAAGGCGTCGAAGCCGCAATGACTCCAGGCGCCGTCCCGATACAGGTCGTACGGCGCCCAGACCTGCGCCACCCGGCCGGCCACCCGGACGTCCTCGTCCCACATGCGCTCCACGAACCGGGTCCCTCCCTCCAGGAGGCGGACCATGGAGTCCAGATCCGACACGTTCGGCGGGCCCGAGTCTGCGACGGCGATGAAGCGGGCGTCGGGCGTGCTGAGGGCTCGGAGGCGGGGCACGTCTCCCTCGGAGAGGGCGGACAGCAGGGCCCGGGCCGCGCCCACGGCCTCCTGAGCCCCGGGCTGCTGTGCGGAGAGCCCCTCGGGCGCAATCATCAGGGTGACGGCCACGAGGCACCGGGTCCAGGGCACCTTTACCAGGCGGTGGGCCACTTCTGACACTTTTCTGACCTTTCCCGGCCCCTGCTGACAGGAGTCCGACGTATATTCGTTCCCATGAACCGGTCATCCCTCTCTCGGACGCCCCGGCGGCGTGGCACGGTGGTCGCCCTGCTCCTCGTCACGGCTCTGGGCCTCTCGGGCCTCCTGGCCTGGCAGGCCTTCGACGCGACGCGCACCCACGAGACGGTGGCCTACAAGACGGTGAAGGAGCAGGCGTACTTCGCGGCCTGGGAGTATTCAGGCCAGGCCCGCTCCCTGTCCACCAGCAAGATCCTCACGCCCGGTCTCGACGTGGTGGCGCGGTGGGGCGGAAAATCCATGGACGGCCCCCTCCGCTATCCCGGGGAGAGTGCGGATGCCCGCGAGATCGGCTGGGACTACATGGAGTCGGCCGGGGCCTTCTTCCGCTACGACCTGGCGACCGGCGAGTTCGTCACCTCCGGGCCGGCCGACCCGGGTCTCGAGACCTGGCTGGAGCAGAACCTGCGGGCCCACCTGGACCTCGGCCTGACCGACGGATGGTCGCCGGTGCTGGCCGCGGACCCCGATGGGCAGGGCGCCATCGCCTACCGGATCTATCCGGAGGGCTGGGACGAGGCCGAACTGGTCCTCGGGTTCCGAGTGGTCCCCGACGGACTCGGTGTTCCGCTGGGTTACGCCTTCACCGGTTCCCCCCTGGTGCCCGAATCCCTCACCGGCGACAAGGGGACCGAGGAGTTCTTCTCGGTCTCGGTGTTCGACCCCTCCGGACGGACGGTGTGGGAGTCGGAGACCTGGTACGATTCGGATTTCGTGGCCCGGGACACCATCGGCACCGCGTTCGGCGGCCTGGTGGCCGAGGTCAGGGTCAATCCCGCCACGGTGGACCACCTGGTGATCGGCGGGCTCCCTCGCTCCCGGGTACCCGACATCCTGATCCTGCTGGGACTTACGGTCGGTCTGGTGGTGGCCGCCCTGTACCAGCTTCGCCGGGACGTCGAGCTGGCCCAGATGCGCGGCGATTTCGTCTCGGGCGTCTCCCACGAGCTGCGTACGCCCCTGGCCCAGATCCGGATGTTCGCCGAGACGCTCCTCCTGGGGCGCGTTCGCAGCGAGGAGGAGCGGCAGCGCTCCCTCGAGATCATCGTCAACGAGGCCCGGCGTCTTTCGCACCAGGTGGACAACGTCCTGCTCTACTCCCGCTCGGAGAAGGACGGGGTCAAGATGGACCCCACGCCCACCGACCTGTCGGGGCTGGTGGACGACGTGGCCGAGGCCTTCGAGCCGCTGGCCGCCACGGCCCGCTCCCACCTGGAGGTCGCCCGGAACGGCCCGATGGTCGCGCGCGTGGACGGCCCCCTGATCCGCCAGGCGCTGCTGAATCTGCTGGATAACGCGGTGAAGTATGGGCCCTCGGGCCAGACCATCTCGCTCGGCGTGGAGCACATGGAGTCCATGGACCGCGCCCGGCTCTACGTCGAGGACCAGGGTCCGGGCATTCCGGAGGACCAGCGTTCCCGCATCTGGGAGCCCTACTTCCGCCTGGCAGCCCACCGGGAGTCGGCGGTGGCCGGCTCCGGGATCGGCCTGTCCGTGGTTCGCCAGGTCGCGCGGGCGCACGGGGCCGACCTGGGGGTGGAGAAGGGGAGCTCGGGAGGAGCCCGCTTCGTTCTGGACGTTCCGCTCATGCCGGCAGCGGCGAGGAACTGATCGTCATGGCGCGCATCCTGGTGGTGGAAGACAACGCGGACCTGGCCTACGGCCTGCGCAACAACCTCGAATTCGAGGGACATGCCGTGGAAGTGGCCGAAGACGGTCTCGCCGGGCTGGAGGCCGCCCGGGCGTCGGACCCGGACCTGGTGGTCCTGGACCTCATGCTTCCCGGGATGGACGGCTATCACGTGCTTCGGACTCTCCGGGGAGAGGGCTCGAGCGTACCGGTCCTGATCCTCACCGCCAAGGGCGAAGAGGCCGACAAGGTCATGGGCTTCCGCCTGGGGGCCGACGACTACGTGACCAAGCCCTTCGGCGTCCTGGAACTGCTCGCCCGGGTCGAGGCCATCCTGCGCCGGACCTCCGCGAACGGGGATCGGGGCGGCGAGGACGACCCCGGTGCGGTGGAGCGGTTCGGCGAAGTGGAGGTGGACCCCTCGGCCCGGACCGTGACCCGGTCCGGCAACGAGGTGCCTCTCACGCCCAAGGAGTTCGACCTGCTCCTGGCCCTCATCCACCGACGCGGAGCCGTCGCGTCCCGCGTCGCGCTCCTGAAGGAGGTCTGGGGGCACCGGGCCGCAGTGGCGACCCGGACGGTGGACACGCACGTGGCCGAACTCCGCAAGAAGCTGGAGACCGAGCCCGGGCACCCCCGGCACATCCTGACTGTGCACAAGGTGGGATACCGCTTCAGCGCCTGACGAGGCCTCGTCTCCACACCTCCGAAACACCCCCCTTACAACTCCCTGACAACCCGCTGACCCGGCCTCCACCTTCGGCCGGCCCGGCCGCCCCATCATTCGTGTGACTGAATGGGATTGTGGTCTTCACGGTGCGGAGGGAGGGGGGTTCCATGGAGCGGGCACGGGTGTTCCGGGGCGGGGTGCGGTGGACGCGGGCGGAAGGGTCGGTGAGGGGTGGGGCAGGGCTCCGAGGGTGGATCGGTCCGGTCCTGTGGGTGGTGTGGACGACGGGGCTCCTGGGCCTCCTTCCTCTCCCCACCGAAGGCCAGCAGGGGGGATCCGACGATCCACCCTCAGAGGCGGCGAATCCGCCGGCGATCGAAGCGGCGAGCAACCCCGAATCCCCCGACCGCTCCGCGGCCCTCATGTCCATCGACCGCATCAGCGGCGAGATCGTGCTGGACGGACGGGTGGACGAGGAGGCCTGGGCCGCCATCGAGCCTCTCCCCATGGTGCAGTTCTGGCCCAACCCGGGCGGAGAGATGTCCAGGCGGACGGAGATCCGGATCGGCTACGACGACGAGTATCTCTACGCGTCCGGGCGGTTCTACGACGATCCGGAGGGGATCCGGGGCAACTCGCTGATGCGGGACCGGTGGGACGGTGACGATGCATTCGACATCATCATCGACTCGTTCAACGACAACGCCACCGCCCTCAAGTTCACCACCACGCCCCTGGGCATCCTCCTGGACCAGGAGATCCGCAACGACGCCCAGCCCGGTACCGGGGTGCCTCCCATCAACGGCGAGTGGAACACGTTCTGGGACGCCTCCACCCAGCAGACCGAGGAGGGGTGGTTCGCGGAGGTGCGGATCCCCCTGTCGAGCCTGGGCTTCACCGTCGACGACGAGGCCGCGGTCATGGGGCTCATCGCGTCACGCTACATCGCTCGCAACGACGAGAAGCACATCTTCCCGGCCATCCCCCCCAACTGGGACATGGCGGATTTCAAGCCCTCCCAGGCCCGGGACGTGATCCTCGAGGGCGTGGAGGAGCAGACCCCCCTCTGGGTGACACCTTACGCGCTGCTGGGCGTCAGCCGAATGCGGGACCCGACGCTGAACCCGATTCAGGCGCCGGACACGCAGGTCCCGACCGAGGCCGGGTTCGACCTGAAGTACGGACTCTCCTCCAACCTCACCCTGGACCTCACGGTGAACACCGACTTCGCCCAGGCCGAGGCGGACGCCATCCAGGTGAACCTGGACCGGTTCGGGCTCTTTTTCCCGGAGAAGCGTCAGTTCTTCCAGGAGCGTTCCTCCACCTTCGAGTTCAACCTCGGCAACGACGGACGGCTGTTCCACTCCCGTCGCATCGGCCTGTCGTCCGAAGGGACGCCCCAGCGCATCTACGGCGGAGCCCGCGTCGCCGGCCGGGCCGGGTCATGGGACGTCGGTGGCCTGGCCATGCAGGTGGCGGGCACGGGCGTCACTCCCGGCACCACGGACGGAGTGGTCCGCCTGAGCCGCAGCCTCGGTGGTCAGAACACCCTCGGCGGGATGCTCACCAGCCGCATCACCTCCACCGGGCAGACCTTCTTCTCCCTGGGGATGGACGGGCGGGTGGCCCTGGGCCGTGAGCTGTTCACCGTGCAGCTGGCCTCCACCCGCAACGACGGCGCGCCCCCGGCGAGCCTGGCCGCACGGAGCTCGGCCCGCATCCTGGTGGAGCGCCGCAACTCCGACGGGTTCGGATACATGCTGGACGGCCTTTACTCCGGCCGAACCTTCGATCCGGCCCTCGGATTCCAGAGCCGAAGCGACTTCTCCCGCTTCATCAGCCGACTGAGCTACGGGTGGCGGCCGGAAGAGGGGGGTCGGGTGACCCGATACCGCCTGTACGGCGTCGGCCGGGCCTACCGACGGAACCGGGACGGAGCCCTCGAGTCCGGCCTCCTGCGGGGTCAGATGGTCTTGAACCTCCGCGGAGGCCACTGGTTCAACCTGGCCCTGAACGGCACGCACGAGAACGTGGATCGGGGATTCGACCTTCCGGGAGGCCGGGTCGAGCAGGGCGTCTACCGGGGCGGGGACGTCTTCGCCCGCCTGGAGCTCAGCCGGGCCCGGACCTTCGGCGGGGCGGTGTCGGTGTGGGGAGGGTCCGCCTTCGACGGATGGAGAGCCAACGTCTCGGTGGAGCCGAACTGGAATCTCTCCTCCCACTTCGGGGTCGGCGCCGTCCTGCGCTTCCACCGGATCTGGTTCCCTGACCGGGGCCAGGAAGTGGTGGCCGACGAGGCGAGTATCCGGTTCAGGGCGGCCCTGAACGCCAAGCTGAGCGCCGAAGCCCTGGTCCAGTACTCCGCGGCGGCGGACGCCATGGCCACCAACGTCCGGATCCGCTACCGCTTCGCCGAGGGCCGCGACCTGTTCGTCGTGCTCAACGAGAACCGGGATCTGGAAGACCGGTACGGTCTCGACACGGCCCTCATGGGCCACGCCGACCACCAGCTCCTGATCAAGTACAGCTACGCCTTCCAGCCCTGAGCAGTCGGGGGTGAGGGCGGCCCGGGTCCGGTTGCGGCCCGGGTCCGGTTGCCGACCGGTCCCACCGGCCCGGCCCCTGCGCGGCGATCGTTCCGCGCGGGGCGCCGGGCCTACTCGCCCCGGAGAACCGGCAGGGGCGGCCGGCGAAGCAGGTCCCGGCTTCCCACGACGCCCGTAACCAGGGTCAGGAGCGACACGGCCAGCCAGATCGCCAGCAGGGGCAGCAGCCGCACCCCGAAGTCGAGCTGGAAGACTTCCGTCAGGACCCAGCTGGAGGCAGCGGTCGCCAGGATCAGTCCGGTGATCGCGGCCAGCCCACCCAGGGCCAGGTACTCCGTAAGGAGGACGGAGAGGACCTGGCGGCGCCGGGCTCCCAGGGTCTTGAGCAGCGCACCCTCGCGCTGACGCTGCTGTCGGGAACTCGCCAGGGTCCCAACGAGGACCAGGAGGCCGGCCAGGGCGGAGAATCCGGCCAGGAACCGCACCGCCCGATCCACCTGGCCGAGGATGGAGCCCAGGGTCTCGCGAACCCGGGTGATATCCAGCACCGACACGTTCGGGTACGTCCGCACCAGGTCCCTCTGGAACGCGTTGCGCGGCTCCTCTTCGGGGATGGCAGCGAGAGCCACCCACGTGGCCGGCGCCTCGTCCAGCGGCCCGGGCTCGAACACCACGAAGAAGTTGGTGCGGAACTGGGCCCAGTCGATCCTCCGGAGGCTGACGATCTCGGATTCCACGTCGATCCCGCTGACGTCCCAGGTGATGCGATCCCCGATGTCCACGCCCAGCTCCGAGGCCAGGTCGATGTCCATGCTGATCCGGGCGACACCGGGTTCGGACGGAGCCGCGTCCTCCCACCACCGGCCCGCCACGAGTTCCTCCGCGTCGGTCAGGTCCCCGCGATAGGTGTGTCGGTACTCCCTGCGCAGCGCCCACGTCTCCGGAGCGCCCTCGCCCTCCAGGGCCTCCAGGTCCTGCCGGCCCACGCCGTTGATAGCCACCAGCCGCGAGGAGATGAGCGGGACCAGCCCCTCCGTCTCATCCAGGCTGCCGGGCGGCAGCAGGTCCAGGATTCCCTCGGTCTGATCCGTCTGGACGTCGAACAGGAGGAGGTTCGCTCCGGCCGAGGCCTCCTCGAGCTGGAACTCCTGCACGAGCCGTCCCTGAACCTGGACGATCGTCCCGATGACGAAGACCCCGAAGCCCATGGCGAGGATGACGGCCACGGTCTGATTCCGGGGCCGGAACAGGTTCGAGAACCCCTGGCGCACGACGTACGGGGCGCCGGCGGGGAACAGCCACCGGGCCGCCCGGATGGTGCCGAGTCCGGCGACCCAGAGCAGGAGCGTCGTGAGTCCCAGGAAACCCGCGAAGGCTGCCCCGTCCCGTGGGGAAGGGGCCTCGAGTATGGACAGGACCAGGACGCTCGCGGCCAGTCCCAGCACCGCGAGCCATCGAATCGGATCGAATCGCCGTTTCGTCACCTCCTCCTCGAAGTCCTGCCGAAGCGCGCCCAGCGGCGGCACGTCGCGGATGGTGAGGAGGGGGAGGAGGGCGAAGATGAGGGCCACCCAGACACCGATTCCGATCCCGGCCAGCACGGTGAGCGCCGAGAATCGCGGCTCCACGTCCACCGGCAGAAGTCCGGAGAGGAGTTCCGGCAGCGCCTGCTGGAGAATCGCGCCCAGCGCTGCCCCGGCCGCGGCTCCCAGGAAACCCAGCGCGCCGGCCTGGAGCAGGTATGCCGTGAACACGCCTCCCTGCCGGGCCCCCAGGCAGCGGAGAATGGCCACCTCGGTGATCCGTTCCTTCACGAACACATGGATCGCGCTGCCCACGCCGATCCCCCCCAGCAGCAGGGCCGCCAGGCCCACCAGGGAAAGGAACTCGGCGAGATACCCGATGGACTCGGTCAGATCCTCTGCCTGCTCCTCGGCGGTCCGGAGCGTGACGCTGGTCGCCTCCAGCACCGACTCGTACCGCGTCCGGATCGTCTCGCGGTCCGACGCCTCCGGCACGACAAAGAACCGCGTGTACCGGGCCATGCTGCCGAAGCCCATGATTCCCGAGTTCTCCACCACCTCCGAGGCCACGTAGACCCGGGGGCCGATGGCCGTGGCGAACCCGACGTCCGTCGGGAGGTCCCGGACCACGCCCACCACCTCGACGGTGCGCGTCCCGATGACGAGGGAATCACCCACCACCATGCCGAGCTGGGTCAGGACCGCGGCGTCGACCAGGGCCTTCCCGGCTTCCATGTGGCGCCCCCAGGCGCCCTCGGGCACGGCCACCACGCCGCCATAGAGGGGCCAGCCGCCCGTCACCCCCCGGACCTGGAGAAGCCGGACCAGCCCGCTGGACGGCGCCAGAACCATCGAGGGGACGGTGATGGCGCTGGAGGTGGGATGGCCGGCCGCCTCCAGGGAATCGGTGAGGCTCAGGACCGAGTCGGGGAGCGCGCGCTCGGCCCGAAGCACGATGTCCGCCCCCAGGAGCCGCTGGGACTGGAGCTGGATGCTCCGCTGGACGTCGCTGCGGAACGAGTGGATGGACACCAGGGCGGCCACCCCCAGCGTGATGGACAGCATGTACAGCCCCACCCGCCGGATGCTGGATCGCCCCTCCCACCAGGCCAGAACGAACGGGAAGCGCATCACTCGGACGCCGAGTCCGATACCACGCGACCGCCGGCCAGGCGGAGGATCCGATCGGCTCGATCGGCCAGGCCCAGGTCGTGGGTCACCATGACCATGGTGGATCCCGACTCCCGGTGGAGCTCCTCCATCAGCTCCACCACGGCCCCGCCGGTCTTCTGGTCCAGGTTCCCGGTGGGCTCGTCGGCGAAGAGGATCCGGGGCCGGTTCACGAACGCCCGGGCCAGAGCCACGCGCTGCTGCTCACCACCGGACAGCTGGGTGGGGAAGTGATGGAGGCGGTCGCCCAGGCCCACCCGCTGGAGAAGCTCGCTCGCCCGCCCCCGCGACTCCGCGCTCGACAGTCCGCCCAGGAGCTCGAGGGGGACCAGGACGTTCTCCAGGGCGGTGAGGGTCGGGAGCAGATGGAACGTCTGGAAGACGAACCCCACGTTCCGCGCCCTGAACTCCGCTCGGCCGTCCTCGGAGAAGCCGGCCAGATCGTGGCCGTCGAGGAGCACCCGCCCCGTCGTCGGGATGTCCAGGCCGGCCAGCAGGCCCAGCAGGGTGGTCTTGCCACTCCCCGAGGGGCCCAGGATGGCGACCAGGGATTCAGGTTCGACGACGAGATCAACATCTTCCAGCACGGGGAGCGGACGTCCGCCGCTCCGATATGTCTTCCCGAGGGACTCGGCTTGGATCATTCGATACTGGTTCCGAAACTCCGTGGGTCGGTCCGGTTTGCCCGATTCGCCCTGGTCCTGGCTGCCATCACCGCAGGGTGCGGTGACCGCGGTGAGGCCCCGCCCCCAGGGTCCGAGGGGGACTCACCGGCGGCCTCACAGGCGGCGGGCACTGCAGCTTCACCCGACGCGTCCTCCGGTGTAACCCGGCCCGAGGGCGAGGGATCCCGGGCCGCCTCAGACCAAGGCCCCGGCCCGCGGCCTCGAGTGGTCCTGCTGGGCAACAGCCTCACCGCAGGATACGGCCTGGAGGACCCCGAGGGGGAGGCCTGGGGGGGACGACTGCAGGCCCTCGCCGATTCGGCCGGACTCGCGGTGGAGTTCGTGAGCGCCGGCGTCAGCGGCGAAACGACCGCCGGCGGGCTCCGACGCATCGACTGGGTCCTGCGGGAACCGCTGCTGGCCCTCGTGGTGGAACTGGGCGGAAACGACGGGCTCCGGGGTCTGCCGACGACCGCGATGGAGGCCAACCTGGCCCAGATCCTCCGCGCCACCCGCGATCGATACCCCGAGGCGGGGCTCTTCCTGGTCCAGATGGAGGCTCCCACCAACATGGGGCCCGGCTACACCTCCGCCTTCCGCGAGGTTTTCGCATCGGTGGCGGAGGACCAGGGCGCGGTCCTGATCCCGTTCATCCTGGAGGGGGTGGCCGGAGTGCCGGAGCTCAACCTGCCGGACGGGGTTCATCCCACGCCCGCGGGCCACGAGTTGATGGCCCGGGCCGCCTGGCCCCACCTGGAGCCGGCGCTCCGCCGGTTGCTGGACTGACCCGGAGGCCGCGCGGACCGGTCCCGGGAGCTGCTGGGAGGCCTAAAAGATGAGGTTCGTGATCCAGGCTCCGACCCAGGCCAGACCCAGCATGTAGCTGAACTGGAGGATCGGCCACTTCCAGCCGTTCGTCTCGCGGCGCATCACCGCCACGGTGGACATGCACTGAAGCGCGAAGACGAAGAACACCAGGAGGGCCAGCGCGCCTCCCAGGTCCAGGTCCCGCTGGAGGGCGGCCTGGAGCTCCATCGACCCCTCGTCGGCCTCCTCCACGCCGTAGATGGTCCCCAGCGTGCCCACGATCACCTCCCGGGCCGCCAGCGAAGACACCAGCCCCACACCGATGCGCCAGTCGAGGCCCAGCGGCTCGATGGTCGGCTCGATGACCTGGCCGATCCGGCCCAGGGCGCTGTCGCCGATGTCCGGGGGACCGTCGGCGGCCTGCGGGATCTGCGTGAGTACCCAGAGGACTACCGTGACGAGCAGGATGATCCGCCCCGCCCGCTTGAGGAAGATCTTCGTCCGGTCCAGCAGGAGGAGCACCAGGGACCGGGGCGAGGGGATGCGGTACGGGGGCAGTTCCATCACGAAGCTGGTGGACTCGCCCTGCAGGACCGTGCGCCGGAGAAGGAACGCCGTCCCCACGGCCGCGACGATCCCCAGGCCGTAGAGCCCCAGGAGCGTGGCGGCCCGCATCCCCATGAAGGGCCCCAGGAGGGGCTCGTCGGGAATGAAGGCCGCGATCAGCAGCGCGTAGACCGGGAGGCGGGCCGAACAGGTCATGAACGGCGTCACGAAGATCGTGGCGAGCCGATCGCGCTCGTCCTCCACCGTACGGGCGGACAGGATGGCCGGCACCGCGCAGGCGTAGGCCGACAGCAGCGGCAGGAACGCGCGGCCCTGGAGGCCCACCCGCACCATCATCCGGTCCGCGATGACCGCGGCCCGGGCCATGTACCCGGACGCCTCCAGGATCCCCAGGAACAGGAAGAGGATCAGGATCTGCGGGAGGAAGACCAGCACGGAACCCACCCCGGCCCAGACCCCGTCCAGGAGCAGGGATCGGAACCAGGAATCGGGCAAGAACTCACCCAGCCAGGCACCGGAGGTGGCGATGGCCCACTCCACCCCGTCCATCGCCGGAGTGGCCCAGGTGAACAGGGCCTGGAACACCAGCAGCACCACCGCCAGAAACACCAGCGGGCCGAGGAAGCGGTGCAGGAAGAGGGCATCCAACCGCTCCGTCAGCCGGGACGGGCCGGGGGGTACGAAGTCCGCCGTGTGCGTGATCTCCCGGATCCATCGGCGCCGGGCGGCGAAGGCGTCGGCCATGGGGAGCGGAGTGCCGTGCGCCACATTCTGGATGGCGGGGCAGGGGCGCTCCGGAAGCGCTCCCCGGTCCGCGACCTCCTCCAGGAAGGCCCGGACTTCGTCGAGTCCTTCACCGGTCCGTGCGTTGGCGCGCACGATCTCCACCCCGAGGTGGTCCCCCAGGACCTCGGCGTTGACCGAGCCCCCCCGCAGGTCGAGTTCGTCCAGCATGTTCAGGACGAGGAGGGTGGGGAGACCCAGCTCCATGATGGGCTCCACCAGCATCAGGTGGGGCTCCAGCCGCGTGCTGTCGACGATGACCACGATCGCGTCCGGAGCGCGCAGGCCCTCCACCCGGCCCTCCAGCACGTCCCGGGTGACCCGCTCGTCCAGAGTACGGGCGCTGAACCCGTTCACTCCGGGAAGATCCACCGCGTCCACCACCCGGCCATCCGACAGGCCGATGCGCCCGATGTGCTTCTCCACCGTCACGCCCGGATAGTTGGCGACCTTCTGCCGCAGCCCGGTGAGCTGGTTGAAGAGCGTGGACTTTCCGGAGTTGGGAGGCCCGATCAGGGCCACCAGGGGTGTGACGCCGGCGAGATCAGTCGTCAGATCCGGAGGGCCCGGAGCCGTCGCTACCGAATCGGTGGGAGCGTCGGGGACGAACGGGAAGGAACCTGGATCCGACACGAAGCGGGAACGTCAGTGAATGCCGCGGGAGGGGAGGGTCAGGCCGAGCCTGTTCCTGGACTCATGACGCAGAGGCACGCCGCCATCTCCTTGCGGAGGGCGATGAGCGAGCCATCCACCAGTACGATGGGGTCGCCGGAGGGGGACACCCGCACGGGACAGAGCCGGCAGCCCGGGAGCACACCCTTTTCCAGCAGGGGCTCCATCTGCTCCTGGGGCAGGTCGATGCGGACGAGTTCCATCTCCTGGTCCAGGGGCACCCGATCCAGGCGGATCTCGGTGCCGCAGGGGGTCCGGTCGGACCGCTCTGCGCCGCCCACCATGGGGAGGGGAATGGACTGGATGGACTCTGCCACGTCGCTGCTGCTCCGGAGAGTGACGGCCTGTCGGGGCACTTCAGCGCTCGCGACCGGCACAGATGAAACTCATTCTCACCTGTCGGAAGATAAGCCCCGGAGCGCGGAAGGGAAGATGACCCGTCCAGCGGAAGCGGCCCGCCGCTGTCCCGCCACCGGCTCCACGCCCCCGAATCGGCCTGCAGGTGGGGTGCGATCCTCCGGCCCGGGAACTTGACGGCGTTGGGGAGTGTGAGAGGTTAGGACGAGCCGTGCCCCATCCGGTGCACGGCGTACCGTATCGAGGGGGCTGCGTTGAGCAGGAAGACCGCGGTCCTGGGGATCATCGGCCTGGTGGTCCTGGGACTGGACATCATAACGAAGCAGTGGGCGCTGGCGACCCTGACCCCGGGTCGGTCCATCTACCCGCTCGGCGAGTGGATGCCCATCACGCTGGCGTTCAACCGCGGCGCCGCGTTCGGCCTCAGGATCGGCGACGACCCCCGTCTGGTCTTCATCCCCATCACGATCGTCGCCCTCGTCATCCTGGCCAGCCTCTACCGCCACGCCGAGGAGACCGACTGGCTCCGACTTCTCTCCGTCTCGCTGGTCATGAGCGGAGCGGTGGGGAACCTCATCGACCGCGTTCGCTGGGACCGCGGCGTGGTGGACTTCCTCGGGCCGGTGGACCTGGGCTTCATGGACTGGCCCATCTTCAACGTGGCCGACATGGCCATCACCTGTGGGGCGTTCCTGCTGGCCATCTCCTTCTGGTTCGAGGAGGAGCCGGAGACCGAGACCGCCACCGAGGCGGGGGGTGGGGGATCCGCGGACGGAGCAGCGGATGGCTCCAGCGACGCCGAACCGACTTCCGATCTCTCCGGAGCGCCCAGCGAGGCCTGATCCCGCCGGAGCCGGCCCGAGATGCCCTGTGGAATCTGCTAGGGCCGCGAGAACCGCAGGAACTCGATCCGGCGGCCGTCCATCCGGGTGACCCGCAGCAGACCATCCCGCAGGTCCACCTCGTCACCCACGCGGGGTATACGCCCGATCCTCCCGAACACATAGCCGCCGATGGTGTCGGCCTCGTCCTCCGGAAGGCCCAGGTCGAACCGCTGGTTCACGTCCCGAACCAGCGTCCCGCCCCAGACCCGGACGTCGCCGTTCTCCAGGGTCTGGAATTCATCGGGCTCATCGTCCTCGTGCTCATCGCGGATCTCGCCGATGATCTCCTCGATGAGGTCCTCGAGGGTGGCCAGCCCGGCGGTCCCGCCGAACTCGTCCAGGACGATCACCATCTTGGCTCGCTGAGCCCGCATCTCGGGGATGAGTTCCTCCACCGGCTTGCTTTCCGGCGCGAACGAGATGGGCCGGGCCACGTCGCGAATGAACTCCACGCCGTCCCGGTCGGCTCTCCAGAGGTCGCGGGCCACCAGCACACCCTGGATGTGGTCCAGATCGCCCTCGAACACCGGAAGCCGGAGGTGTCCGCGATCGAGCATCATGTCCATGGCCTCGCTGACCGTGGCGTCGGCCGGGATGGCCACCATGTCGGTCCGGGGCGTCATGACCTCGCCCACCTCCACCTCGTCCAGGCTCATGACGTTCGTCACGACCTGCCACTCGTCCTCGTCCAGGGTGCCCTCACGGCGGCCGATCTCGGCCAGCACCTCGATCTCGGACCGGCTCACCGTGACCTGGTCCTTCCTGCTCGGCTGGATCATCCGGTTGAACCACGAGAGCGGGATCAGGACCGGCTTCATGACCACCACCAGGAACCGGAGCACGTAGGCGGTGGGCACCGTCAGTTCCTTCCAGAAGGTGGCGCCCAGGGTCTTGGGGATGATCTCGGAGAAGATCAGGATGACCAGCGTGAGGACGGCGGAGAAGACCGCGATCCACGCCTCGCCGAACACCTCCAGCGCGATCGCTCCGCCCATGGCCGCGCCAACGGTATGGGCGATGGTGTTGAGGGTCAGGATCGCCGCGATGGGCTCATCGATCTGCTCCTGCATGTGCGCGAGCCAGTCCGCGGACTTCTCCCCACGCTCCTTCAGCACCCCCACGTAGCCGTGGGTGATGGAAAGGAGGACTGCTTCCAGGATGGAGCAGAGAAAGGAGAGGGAGAGGGAGATCCCGAGGACCCAGAGGAGCTTGATCATTTGTGGTCGAACATCGCCATGGCGGGCGGGGGCTCACAAGGGGGAGGGCGCCGGAACGCGGCGAGGGGCGGAGAGCCAGGCTCCCCGCCCCCCCTTTGAGCGTGCGTTCACCTGCGGCCTCCATCGGGAAGCCGCGGGCCCGGAGTCAGGACACCGGACGATCCCTGGGCTCCACCTTGACGGCGTGGAGACCCGAGTTGAAGTCCGAGAAGAACAGGTAGCCCTTGTACGGCTGGGGACCCCAGGCCATGGGCGCGTTGGCCACGTAGCCGTTCGGATCGAACGCCTTGTACACGGCCATCTCCCGGCCCTGCTCGGCCAGGTTGCCCATCAGCTCGCCCTCCACGTCCACCACGCGGACCCCGCCCTCGTAGTAGGCCACGTAGAGCACGTCGTCCTCGATCCAGAAGTTGTGCGTCCCGAACTCGCTGGCCTCGTAGCGGGCCACGTCCACGGGGTTCTCCGGATCGGTGAAGTCGATGATGTGGATGTAGCCCCGGGTCACCGACGGGGTGCCACCCTTCTCGGGAATCCGACCCAGGCCGGCGCCGGACCAGGCGGCCCCGTTCCGGTTCATGATCTCGTCACCCAGGAACAGGTAGAACTTGCCCGTCGACTCCTGGAAGTAGGGGTAGGCCGCGTGGGTGGCGCCCACGGGGTAGGGGACGTTGGTCACGAACACGGGGTTCTCGATGGAGCCGCCCCACTTCCCGTTCCCCACGTCGACGACCACGACACCGTTGCCCCACTCGGACGAGTAGGCGACTCCGTCGTGCACCCACACGTCGTGGACACGGGAATCGGGGTGGTTGTACTCGGAGACGTAGGTGGGGTTGGTGATGTCGGTGACGTCCAGGATGACGTACTTGTCCCCGGCCGAGAGGGCGAAGAGGTAGTCGTCGGTGGCGAACACGTTGTGCACCCCGCCGGTGAGCCCCTCGTCGAAGGTGGAGGCGATGACCGGGTGGGCCGGATCGGCCAGGTCGAGGATCACCACGCCGTTCCGCCGGTTCGAAGCGCCCTCCCGGGAGATGGCCGCGTAGCGGCTGTTGGGGGAGACCTTCACGTCGTTCACGGTCCGGGCGTCGACCTGGATCGAGTCGGTCTTGATGATGTTGGACGGGTCGGTCACGTCCCAGAAGTAGGCCATGCCGTCGCCGCCCCAGGTCCCGGTGACCGCGTAGTCCCGGCCGTCGTTGCCCTCGTAGATCCACAGATCGGAGGTGTGGACGTTGTCCACGCTCCCCTGGCCCTGGACCTGGACCTCCTGGATGGCGTTGCGCGGCCGGACGTCCACCACGCGGCGGGCCGAGAGCCCTCCGGCGGAGGCCAGCAGGGTGTACTGGCCCGGGACGTTCGCCACGAACTTCCCTTCGCGGACCATTCCGCCGGCGCCCGTGGCGTCGATGGTGTCGTCCTGGATGAAGGAGAAGCCCCAGTCCACCGGTACGTCGCTGAGCCGGCTGCCCGACCCGTCCTCGATCACGGCCTCGAACGTCAGCACGTCGCCCGTCCGTGCCTGATCCGAGCCGCCCCCGATTTCCATGGACTGACCGGTGAACGCCCGCACCTGGACGCTCACCTCGCCCACCACGCCCTCGGACTCGGCGGAGATCGTGGCGCTTCCGGCGGACTCCCCGAACACGTTGCCGAACCGGTCCACCGACGCGACTCCGGGATTGGAGGAACTCCAGTGGATCGCGGCCTCGGGGCGCTGGGAGCCGTCGCCGTGGAAGGCCCCGGCGGAGAAGCGGGCTCCCGTGCCGGCGTAGAGGGTCGCCCCCCCATCGTCCAGCTGGACCTCGGCCACGGCCGGCCAGGAGACGACGACCGGCACCGAAACGGTAACGGGCGCGGCATCCGCCCCCGGCGGAATGGCCACGCTCACGATGAGCTCGTACTCGCCGGCCGCGATCCCGCGGATGGCGGTGCCGTCCACGATGCCGAAGCCCCTGCGGTTCCCGCCCATGCGGATCGTCGCACCGGTCACGGTCCGGCCGGACGCGTCGAGCAGCTCCACGGAGATCGGGGTGGTGGCCCCGGCCTCCACCTGGATGGTGGCGGGCTGGACCCGGATGTCGCGCACGGCCAGGCCGGCCTCGAGCTCCTGGGCGTCCTGCGACGCCCCCGGAATCACCGCCAGGGCGAGGCCCAGGCAGAGCCCGGAGAGGGTACGGGCGAGATGTCTCATGAGTGGGTGTCTCCTGACGGGGGAGATGGGGATTCGAAGCGGTGGCTTCCGGAAGGCCTCTGAGGCCCGGATGCCGCTTATTTCTTGGGTGGCGTCCCCGGGGCCGGAACCCCTAGACTGTCGGAAATCAGGGACCCCGATTATTCGACCTCAGAACCATGACCTGCAAGGGTGACCGTCCCGAGAAGCCTTGGGGCTGAGCCCGCCTCTACCGCCACGTATGCTCTCAGCGAAGCAGATCCTCAGAGTCGCGGCCGGCCTGGCCGCGGTCACCACCTCCTCGACCCTCGCCGCCTGCGGTGGTTCCGGCTCCGCCGACACGGCCCCGGCCCCTCAGGCCGCCGTGAATACGGACTACTACGCCTACGTGGGCGCCGAGTCCGCGGATCTCCTCCACGTGGTTCGCTACGGACCGGGCGGCGCGGAGGTCTCCAAGACCTTCCCGGTGGGGGTCATGGCCGTGGAGACCGAGGGCCCCCACGGGCTCCGGGTCTCGCCCGACGGTGAGTACCTGTACATGACCACCGGACACGGCGTCCCCGACGGCTATCTCTGGAAGTTCGAGGCCGGAGCCGACACGCTGGTGGCGGACCCGATCCTCCTGGGCCAGTTCCCGGCCACGATGGATATCACCCCCGACGGCCTCTACCTGTTCGGGGTGAACTTCAACCTCCACGGAGAGATGGTCCCGTCCACGATCTCGGTGGTCTACACCCCCGACATGATCGAGATGGCGCAGGTCGAGACCTGCACCATGCCCCACGGCGCCCGCATGAATCCCTCCGGGACGCGGCTCTACTCGGCGTGCATGATGGACGACCAGCTGGTGGAGATCGACACGGGATCCTGGCAGGTGACCCGTCGCTTCTCGGTGGCCAAGGGGGCTGAAGGTCCCATCGAGATGATGGCCCACGAGATGGGCGCCGGCATGGACCATTCGGGGCACGACATGGGCGGGATGAGCGGGATGGACATGGGCTCGATGCCCGCGGCCACCTGTTCGCCCACCTGGGCCCAGCCCTCGGCGGACGGAACCCGGATCTACGTGGCGTGCAACCGGGGGGACGAGGTCCTCGAGATCGATGCCGCGTCCTGGGAGCTTCTCCGGAAGTTCCCGGCCGGGCGGGGGCCCTACAACCTGGACCTCTCCCCGGACGGCCGCCTCCTGGTGGCCACCCTGAAGCAGGGAGCCCAGGTGGAGGTCTTCGACCTGGAGACCGGGCAGAGCCTGGGCCGGATCGACACCTCCACCACCGTCGCGCACGGGGTCGTGATCACCCCGGATTCGCGCTTCGCGTTCATCAGCGTGGAGGGTGTGGGCGCCGAGCCGGGCAAGGTGGACATCATCGACCTCCAGTCCATGGAGATGGTCGGTGACGTAGAAGTGGGACAGCAGGCCGGAGGCATCGCCTTCTGGCGCATGGGAGGCGCCCACTAGGCGCTTCCGTCGCAGAGCGGCCCGCGCATCCGCGTGCGGGCCCCGGTGCCCGGAGAGGACCCCTGGTCCCGACCGGGTGGAACACAATTCAGGAAAGAACGGGACATGACGTCACGGGGAATCAGGCGGTGGAGTGGTGCGGTGGCGGCGATGGCGATCCTGGGCTCGGCCATGGCGGTCGAGGCACAGGACGTCACCACGCCGCAGGAGCAGTTCGGACACGAGATCGGGGCGGACTACGTTCTGCCCAACTACTCGGATCTCATGGCCTACTGGCAGACGCTGGCCGGGGAGTCGGACCGCATGGTGCTGGACACCATCGGCATGACCGAAGAGGGCCGGCCGCAGCTGATGGCCATCCTCACCTCGCCGGAGAACCACCGGAACCTGGACCGCTACAAGGAGATCGCGACCCGCCTGGCGAAGGTGGAGGACCTCTCCGAGGAGGAGGCCCGGGAGCTGGCGGCCGAGGGCAAGGCCGTGATCTGGGTCGACGGTGGCCTTCACGCCACCGAGGTCCTCGGCGCTCAGCAGCTCATGGAGTTCGTCTACCAGATGGTGAGCCGGAGTGACCAGGAGACGCTCCGGTTCCTCGACGACATCATCGTGCTCGCCGTCCACGCCAACCCCGACGGCATGGAACTGGTCTCCGACTGGTATATGCGCGAGGACGTCCCGGAGAGCCGGCGCAGCAGCGGCATCCCGGTGCTATACGAGAAGTACGCGGGCCACGACAACAACCGCGACTTCTACATGTCGAACCTGGCGGAGACCGAGAACATGAACCGGGTGATGGCCCGGGAGTGGTTCCCCCAGATCATCTACAACCACCACCAGACGGGTCCCGCGGGAACGATCATGTTCGCGCCGCCCTTCCGGGATCCGCCGAACCACAACCTGGATCCGCTCATCATCACCGGCCTGGACCAGGTGGGAAGCGCCATGCACGCCCGCTTCGTACAGGAGGGCAAGGGCGGCACCACCATGCGCTCGGGCGCAGGGTACTCCACCTGGTGGAACGGCGGTCTCCGGACGACGCCCTACTACCGGAACCAGATCGGCCTCCTGACGGAGACGATCGGGAATCCCACGCCCATGGAAGTGCCGTTCATCCCGGCCCGCCAGCTGCCCCGGGGCGACATCCCGCTCCCGGTGGAGCCGGGTCCGTGGCACTTCCGCCAGTCGGTGGACTACTCCCAGACCGCCAACCGGGCGGTGCTGGATTACGCGTCCCGGTACCGTGAGCACCTGCTCTTCAACGTGTGGCGCATGGGCCGGAACTCCATCGACCGGGGCAGCAGGGACTCCTGGACCGTCCTTCCGATGGAGATCGCCGCCGCCGCCGAGGCCATGGGCGGGATGAACAGCCGGGGCGACGTGGACGGCTACACCGCCATGCTCCGGGACCCGGCAAACCGCGACGCCCGGGGCTACATCCTGTCCGCGGACCAGCCGGACTTCCCCACGGCCACCAAGTTCGTGAACGCGCTCCTGAAGAACGGCGTGATCGTTCACCAGGCGACCCGGGATTTCTCGGTGGCGGGCACGTCGTACCCGTCGGGCAGCTACGTCGTGAAGACGGCGCAGCCGTACCGGCCCATGGTCATGGACATGTTCGAGCCCCAGGACCATCCCAACGACTTCGCCTACCCGGGCGGCCCGCCCATTGCGCCGTACGACAACGCGGGGTGGACCCTCGCCCTGCAGATGGGGGTGGAGTTCGATCGGGTCCTGGACGGGTTCGACGGTCCCTTCGAGGCCATCGAGTGGCTGGCCGAGACCCCGGCCGGCACCATCGCCGGGTCCTCCAGCCCCGCCGGGTACCTGCTCGACCGCCGAATCAACGATGGAGCGATCGCGGTCAACCGTCTCCTGGCCGACGGGCACGACGTCTACTGGATGACGGACGCGTTCCAGGCCGGCGGACAGTCCTGGGGGAAGGGGACCTACTTCATCCCGGCCGGGAACGGCGTGCGGTCCATCCTGGAGGACGTGGCCCGGGACAAGGGGGTGTCCTTCCACGGCGTGGACCAGCGGCCTTCGGGCTCGGCGATGGAGGTGAACCCGGTGCGGGTGGGCCTCTGGGACCGCTACGGCGGATCCATGCCCTCCGGCTGGACGCGGATGATCCTGGAGCGGTTCGAGTTCCCGTTCGAGCTGGTGTTCGCCCCGGAACTGGACGAGGGTGGCCTGAACGACAAGTTCGACGTCATCATCTTCGAGGACGGCGCGATCCCGCTCACCGACAACGGGGGCGGGTCCCGTCGCGGCCCGGCCATGACCGAGTCGTTCCGTCGCTCCGTGCCGGCCGAGTTCCGGGACCGCGTGGGGCAGGTCACGGTCGAGACGACGGTGCCCGAGATCCTCGAGTTCGTGGAGAACGGTGGAACGGCCATCGCCATCGGCTCCTCCACCAGCCTCGCGTACCACGCCGGGCTGCCGCTGACCAATCAGCTCGTGGACGCGGACGGCTCGCCGCTCCGGGGCGAGGAGTACTACGTGCCCGGCTCGGTACTGGACATGCGCCTGAACAACGACGCGCTGGTGGCCCACGGACTGGACGACCGACTCAACGTCCTGTTCAGCCGAAGCCCGGTGTTCACCCTGGACGGGAACGCCGAGGGCGTCGAGCGCGTCGGCTGGTGGGATTCTCCGGCGCCCCTCCGGAGCGGCTGGGCGTGGGGGCAGCACCACCTGGAGAACGGCACGAGCGCGCTGACCACCTCGCTGGGTGAGGGCAAGCTGATGCTCTTCGCCCCGAAGATCACCTTCCGCGGGCAGAGCCACATGGCCTATCCGCTGCTGTTCAACAGCATCTTCCTGGGACGGGCGGAGAGCGCTCGCCCGACCGCTGACAACTAGGAGGCCCCATGGCCGGCATGGACCGTCGGAATTTCGTTCGAACCGGACTGCTCGGAGCGGGAGGTCTGGCCGTCTCGGCCGATTCCCTTTGGGCGGCGGCCGAGCTCCGGCGGTACCCGAACGCCCCCAGGGCGGTGGCGCATCTGGCGTCGCCGTCCTGGAGGCGCGGCCCCAACGGTGAAGTCTTCCTGAACGCCAACGAGAACGCTCTCGGCGTGTCGCCGAAGGCGCGCGAGGCGATCGTCGAAGGGATCTCCCGGGCCAACCGGTATCCGTTCGCCCAGAAGGTCGAGCTGGAGGGGAAGCTGGCCGGCATCGAAGGGGTCGGGGAGGGCACGGTCTTCCTGACCAACGGCTCCACCGAGGTCATTCAGATGGTGGTCCAGTCGCTGGCCGGACCCCAGCTCCGAATCGTGGTGGCCGACCCCACATTCGAAGACATCCTCGACTTCGCCCGACCCCAGGGCACCGAGATCCACCCGGTCGCTCTGACCGCGGACTACCAGCACGACCTGGAGGCCATGAGCCGGACGGCCGCGTCGTTCGCGGGGCCGGTGCTGGTCTACGTCTGCAACCCCAACAACCCCACCGGCACCATCACCGACACCGGCGGGGTTCGGGAGTGGATCGAGAGCGCGCCGGACAACGTCCACTTCCTCGTGGACGAAGCGTATTTCGAGCTGGCCGTGGGGGAGGGGTACGAGACGCTCGCCGATCTGGCGGTCTCCCGGCCGCGCGTGGTGGTGGCCCGGACTTTCTCGAAGATCCACGGGATGGCCGGTATGCGGCTGGGATACGGGATCGCCCATCCCGACACGGTTGAGGGTCTTCTGCCCTGGGCCCCGTTCACCAACGTGAACGGCCTGGCCCTGGCGGCGGCCACCGCATCGCTGGACGACCACGAGCACCTGGAGAAGAGCGCCCGGCTGAACCAGGAGGCCAAGGACATCGTCACAAGCACGCTGGACGACCTGGGGCTGTCCTACCTCCCGTCGAGGACGAACTTCGTGATGCACGAGATCACGGGGCGGCTCCCGGTCTATCGGGACCGCATGCGCGAAGCCGGGTTCATGGTGGGTCGGGACTTCCCGCCCATGATGGACCACAACCGGCTGTCCATGGGCCTTCCGGAGGAGATGGAGGCCTGGGCGGCCACCCTGCGGGAGTTCCGGGAGAAGGGCTGGGTCTAGCGCCCCCTTCGGTCCGGAGATCCGGAAGCGACGAGGCCGGCGTCCCTGAGGGGCGCCGGCCTCGTTTTCTTCACCGGACGGGCGGCGAAGCGCCCCCGGATCCGACGGAATCCGCGGCGTCCGGGATCACCCGTCGCCCAGGGTCCGACTGAGGTAGGCCCGCAGCCGGTCCCAGGCATCCAGGGCCGGGGCCGAGGCGTTCTCCGGGTCCCGGTCCACGTACAGCCAGAAGCCGTGCCCCACGTCGTCGTAGATGTGGAGGTCGTTGGCCACGCCCGCGGCCTCCAGCGCCGACGCGAACGCGTCGACCTGCTCCGGCGACGGGCCCGAGTCCATCTGTCCGAAAGTCCCGTAGATCTCGTGGTTCACCCCGGCCAGGAGCGCCGGATCGTCCACCAGCCGACCGTAGAAGATGGCCGTCGCGTCGTGGTTGTCCCCGCCGATGGCGTAGCTCAGCGCCACGCCGCCGCCGAAGCACCAGCCCATGGTGCCGATCTTCCCGGTGACGTCGGGCCGGGCCCGCAGGTAGGCGGCCGCCGCGTTCAGGTTGCGAATGATGAGGTCCGGATCGGCCTGGGTCTCCCGCACCAGCGCCATGTTCTCCTCCGGGTTGCTTCCCGTCCGGCCCTGGTAGAGGTCCGCGGCCAGCGCCACGTAGCCCTCGCGCGCGAACGCGTCGGCGGTCTGACGGATGCGGTCCACCACGCCGTTCCACTCGTGGATCAGGATCACGGCGGGGAAGGGGCCCTCGCCGTCCGGAACCGCGAGGTAGCCAGTGGCCGCCGGATCCTCGTCGAAGTACTGAAGTGCGGTGCCCTGGGGCGCCGGGGCCTGCCCCGTCAGGACCGCGGGCATTTCGCCGTCGGGAAGGGGGGCCAGGCCGATGCGGGGCTCGGCCGGGGCGGCCGTGGGGGCGGCGCCTTCGGCTCCGGCCTCCTCTGCCGGGACCTCGTCCCCGCCACCGCACGCGGCGAGCAGCAGGGGGATGCACAGGATGACGTGGCGGGAACGCATGGAACCTCCTTCGGTTGTCGGGTCTATCAACGCTCGGGTCGTGGACGATACTTTCGAGCCACGAACACATCCGACTCCACGGGAGAGCCCATGCGCCGTACCCTGTTCGCAACCGTCCTGTCCCTGGCCGTCCTCGCCGCCGGCGCCCCCGCTCTGGAGGCCCAGGCGTTCCGCATCGGCGCCCAGGGGACCTATTCCTCCCGCACTTTCCAGGACGCCTGGGGCGTCGGAGGTCGGGCCGCGGTGGGGATACCCCTTCTCCCCATAGAGATCCTCGGGGTCTTCGACTACTACTTCCCCAGCTGCCCGGCGGGGGAGGGAACCTGCAGCGCCTGGGGCGGAGTGGTCAACGTCATGTTCGCCGACGGGCGGGACGGGCCGTACATCGGCGCGGGCGGGGTCTACAACTACGCCGAGGCTCCGGGGGCGGACGACGATGGCAATACCGTCCAGCGCGAGTTCAAGGACTGGGGGTTCAACCTGAACGCCGGCATCGTCATCGACTGGCTGCCGGTGATCAATCCGTTCTTCGACTTCCGCTACGAGTGGTACACGGGCGACGCGGACGACCAGTTCGTGCTGGGGTTCGGGATCATCTACTGACCGGCGCCGTGCGGACGCCGGACGGCCTCGGCCCGACGGCGCCCGGTCCGCGGGCCCCGTCCGTGGGCCCGGACCCGAGAGGTGGCCCTCAGTTCTCCTGGTCCGTGGGTCGGATCAGGATCTCGTTGACGTTCACCCGCGGCGGCGCGGTAACCGCGAACACCACGGCCGCCGCCACGTCCTCAGCCTCCAGGGGTCGCCAGTCGGCGATCCGCTCCGCGAACCCGTCCCGGATGGCGGGGTCGGGGATGTGGTCCGGCAGCTCGGTGGCCACCACTCCCGGCTGGACGTCCGTAACCCGGATCCCCGACGAGGACGAAAGCTCGAGCTGCATCCCGGCGGTCAGGGCCCGAACGGCGAACTTGGTGGCCGAATAGACCGATCCGGAAGGGAAGGGGCGCCGCCCCGCCACCGACCCCACGTTCACGATGTGGCCGGACCGCTGCTCCTGCATGGCCGGCAGGACCGCGGCGACGCCGAAGAGCACCCCCTTGATGTTCACGTCCACCATGCGCTCCCAGTCCTCGACCCGGCACTGCTCCAGGGGCGAGAGCGGCATGATCCCGGCGTTGTTCACCAGGATGTCCACGCGGCTCCAGGCGGAGAGCGTCTCCTGGACCAGGCGCTCCACGTCCTCCCGCTCCGATACGTCGGTGGGCACCGAGAGCACCTCGTAGCCCCTGGCCTCCATCTCCTCCTCCAGCTCCCGGAGGCGGTCCACTCGCCGGGCGGCCAGGACGACCCGGGCGCCCTCGTGGCCCAGGGCCTGGGCCGTGGCGGCTCCGATCCCGCTGGACGCTCCGGTGACGATGGCCACGCGCCCCTGAAGGCGATGAGGATGCTCCGACACGGTGCGGCTCCTTTTCCCGTCGGCCGGGTGTCCCGGCCGCGCGGTTTCAGCTGACCCGGGCCACGCCCGCCTGGGCCAGCAGGATGAGGAGGGCCCGCTGAATCCCGCGGGGCCCATTCTCGTTCACGAAGAACTCGTCCAGGGAGTGCGCCCCGACGCCCTCACCTCCGCCGCCGATCGTGTAGGCGGGGATGTTCATGGAGATGGGGATGTTCGAGTCCGTGGAGGAGCGGCCCGGCACGGGCTCCAGCCCCAGGGCCCGGGTCGCGGCCATCCCGCGCTGGACGAAGGGATCCGACTCGGCGATCTCGCCCGAGGGCCGGTTCCCGATCATGTCGATCTCGACGGTGAGCGCATCGCCCCGCCTGCGGATCGCGTTGGCCTCGTCCAGGGCGGCGCGCACGGCGTCCTGGAAGGCGTCCGAGATCCGCTGGAGCGACTCGGGGCTCTCGGATCGCATGTCCACCTCCATCCACGACTCGAAGGGCACCGAGTTCACCGACGTCCCGCCGCCGATTCGGCCCACGTTGTAGCTCGTGCGCGGACCGGAGCGCGTGAGGGTGTCGGCGACGGCCACGAAGTTCTCGATGGCCAGGCCCAGGGCGTGGTGGGGATTCCCCAGCCCGAAGGCACCCCAGGAGTGCCCGCCCGGTCCCCGGAAGAACACCCGGAACCGGTGGGACCCCAGTCCCATGTGGGTCACCCGGGTGTCCGAGGTGCCGTCGATGGAGATGAAGTAGTCGATGCCCGGGCCGCGCTCGCTGAACAGTTCCTTCACTCCCCGCAGGTCTCCCAGCCCCTCTTCGCCCACGTTCCCGATGAACAGGACATCGTGCTCGGTGCGGATGTCGTGCTCGTTGAGGGTACGGAGGAGCGCCAGAACCGCCGCGAGGCCACGGGTGTCGTCCGCCACACCGGGGGCGAAGATGGTGTCGCCGCTGACGCGGGTGGAGGTGTCCACGTCCTCCGGGAACACCGTGTCCAGGTGGGCCGCGAACGCGAGGGTCCGGTCACCGACCGTGCCGCGCCGGACTCCGATCACGTTGCCGACCGCGTCGACGTAGACCGTGTCCACTCCGATCTCCTGGAGCCGCTCCATGAAGGCCGCGGCGCGGCGCTCCTCCATGAACGGAGGCGCGGGGATCTCGGTAAGCTCGATGAGGTCCCGGATCGTCTGCTCGTCCGAGTCCTCCAGGTACTGGAGCGCGGCCGCGACCACCGGATCGGCCATGAGGCGCGAAATCTCGGCGTCGTAGTCCTGGGACGCGGCGGGGGAGGGGAGGAGGGCGGCGGCCAGCAGGGCCGCCGGGGCGCATTGCAGCAGGGAAACCGGGAACTTCACGGACCGTCCTCGAATCACGGGCATAAGGCCATGGAGCGGGCCGGCGGATCCGGCCCGGAGGGCGAGGTTAGTCGCCGGTCGAGGCGGCCACAATGCCCACCCAGAGGGCTTGGGAAAGGCGGCCTGCGGGGAGCGCCGACTCCGGCACAGGAACCCGGCCCGGTTACCTTGCATTAAACCTGTGATTTGTCGATGGTTTTTGGGTTACCAAGCAACCGGATCGGGCCGTTTCGCGCCCGTCCGCATCCCTCCTCCCGGAGCCGCTCTTCGTGAGCTTTCAGGCCCCAGCCGAACGCGATCCCGCCATCCCGGGTTACGGACTGGTCCGTGGCGTGGGACGCGTGAGCCGCACCGTCGCGGTGAACGCAGGCCAGATCGGCATGCTGAGCTGGGACATCATCCTGGCCACCGTCCAGCTCCGCGTCTCGTTTCGCGCGGTCCTGCGCCAGATCTACATCATGGGGATCCAGAGTATCCCCATCGTGATGGTCACCGCGGTCCTGGCCGGGATCGTCACCAGCCAGCAGGGGGGCTACCAGTTCACCGGAGCGATCCCGCTCTATGTCCTGGGCAGCGTGGTGGTCGAGAGCATCGTCCTGGAGATGGGACCGGTCCTCACCGCCATCGTGCTCGTGGGAAGGGTGGGGGCCCGCATCACCGCCGAGCTGGGGACCATGGTCGTCTCCGAGCAGCTGGACGCCTACCACTCGCTGGGACGGGACCCCGTCGCCATCCTGGCGGCGCCCCGGGTCATCGCGGGGATCATCGTCCTGCCGGTCCTCGTCGCCATGGCGAACCTCATGGGGATTCTGGCCGGCATGTACGCGGCCGAGCTCACCGCGGGGCTGGGTCCCGAGTCGTTCTTCTACGGAGCCCGACTCTTCTGGCACAGTTGGGACATGGTCTACTCCCTGTCCAAGGCCGTCGTATTCGGGCTGGCGATCCCTCTCATCGCCATCCACATGGGGCTCCAGACCAAGGGCGGCGCCGCGGGTGTGGGCCGGACCACGACCCAGGCGGTGATGTTCATGACGCTGACGATCCTCATCTCCGACGCCCTCTTCCCGCCGCTGATGCTGCAGTGAGGACCCGGTGATCGAGTATCGCAACGTCGCGAAGGCCTTCGACCACCCCGTCCTCGACGGGGTAAGCCTCACCGTGGAAACCGCAGAGATGTT
Source organism: Gemmatimonadota bacterium (assembly GCA_039587435.1). GTDB lineage: Bacteria > Gemmatimonadota > Gemmatimonadetes > Longimicrobiales > Gaopeijiaceae > JBDHIJ01. The sequence continues at coordinate 8,112 of JBDHIJ010000025.1, read as the reverse complement.
CGGCCTCTTCGGTCCGTCGGGAACGGGGAAGAGCGTTCTCCTGAAGACCACCATCGGTCTCATCACTCCGGATCGCGGAGACGTCCGGGTGGACGGGATCTCCGCGTTCCACGGCGAGAACGACGACCTCCGCAAAGTCCGCAGCAAGGTGGGCTACGTGTTCCAGAACGCGGCCCTCTTCGACTCCCTCAACGTCTACGAGAACGTCGAGATGGGGATCTCCGAGGAGGAGCTGGCCCAGCTCAACCGAATGGACATCTCCCGGAGGATCTGGGACGCTCTGGAGCTGGTGAACCTGGAGCCCCGCGTCGTCCTGTCCAAGCTCCCGTCCGAGCTGTCCGGCGGCATGAAGAAGCGGGTGGGCATCGCCCGGGCCATCGTCGGCCGGCCTGAGATCCTGCTCTGGGACGAGCCGACCACGGGACTGGACCCCGTGAACACGGCCGCGGTGGAAATGCTCATCGCCCGACTGACCAAGGAACTGAACACCACCTCCATGATCGTGACGCACGATATCGAAGGTGGTCTCGAGATGTGCGATCGCGTCGCGCTGCTGGACCAGGGCAAGCTCCGCTTCTGCGGAACCCCCGCCGACTTCCGTACCAGCGACGACGAGATGGTAAAAGCGTTTATCGACCGTGCGGCCGCAGAGGCCGCGCTGAACCTGGCGAGTGTATAGATGAGCGGGAACGGGAATCAGACCCGAGCACCCTCGGAACAGGACCTGGCGAACGCCACGCCTCAGACCCGCGCCCAGCGTGAGTTCAGGGTGGGGATCTTCGTGCTGGTCGGGATCATCTCGGTCCTCGTGTCGCTGTTCCTCCTGACCGATCCGGCCACGTTCCGGGGCCGGTACATGCTCCTGACCAACGTGGAGGACGCCGGCGGCATCCGCCGGGGCGACCCGATCCAGATGCGGGGCGTCAACATCGGCCGGGTCCACCGGTTCGTGATCGGTGAGCAGGGCGTGGAGATCACCCTGGAGATCGAGGGCGAGTGGCAGGGGAACATTCCGGAGGACAGCCGTATCCAGCTGAAGAGCGCCGGGATCATGGGCGGACTGATCGCCGACGTGATTCCGGGCCGGTCCACTTTCATGGCCGAGCCCTGGTCGACGCTGGAGGGCTCCTCCGGGATGAGCATTCTGGAATCGACAGACCAACTGGGCAATCAGGCCACGAACATCATGGAGCAGATCGAGACGCTCCTCGACGAGCCCACGGTCTCCGGGGTCCAGACCAGCGTGCAGTCGCTGAACGCGGTCCTGGAGGAGCTGTCCGCCATGACCCAGAGCCAGGCCGCCCGCATCGACGATCTCACGACCACGCTGAACCGGACGGCCACCTCCCTGGAGGAGAACCTGGACGAAGCCGGCCCGAACGCGGCCGCGACGCTCGAGGATGCCCGCAGGACGATGGAGGAGCTCCGCGCCACCTCCGAAGCCCTCCGGACCTCCGTGGCTTCCCTGGAGGTCGTCCTGGGCCGCCTGGAGCGAGGGGAGGGGACTCTGGGACTCCTTTCCACCGACGAAGAGCTCTACAGGAACCTCACGGCGGCCTCGGGGACGCTGAACGAGCTGCTGGTCGACTTCCAGGCCAACCCGAGCAAGTACGTGAACCTGTCGATCTTCTAGCCGGTCGGCTCACCGGGCGGCGACCCGGCGCCGGCCCGGGACCGACCCGGGAAGAGAAAAGCCCCTCAGATCCGTTCTGAGGGGCTTTTTCGTGCCCGGAGGGGCCGAGGGAGGGGGAACGAACGGACTTACCCCTGGGAGATCCAGTGACGCACGAAAAGCGACTTTACATAATATGTATTATACGAATATAGACGGGAGTGTGGAAAACCGCGGCATATAGAGTGATTCGTCAGCGTTGGCACCACTCCGGACCCCGGAACGCCGAACGGCGCCCCCGTCCATCACGGTGCGAACCACCACCCAAGTCGGAATCTGGTCCTCCCGAACCTGTGGAAGGCTCTCCCCCGAGTCGGCTGGTGGACGGAAAACGGGCCCCCCGCCACTACCGGCGGAGGGCCCGTTCACCCATCGGGCCTCGATCAGGCGAAGCCGATCAGGCCGAGCGCTGCAGGTGTTGAAGCTCGGAGAGCCGCATCTCGAGACCGGCGCGGGCCGGATCCGACTCCTCCATGCCGTCCAGGATCTCCTGCAGGAGTTCCTCGGCCCCCGCGAAGTTGCCCTGGCTGGTCCGGATGCGGGCGGCGGACTCGAGGGCGTTGCGCACCTGGAACTCCAGCTCCGCGCTGTTCGCGATCCGGAGGTAGAGGTCCTCGGCGTCGTCGTTCTGCCCGGCGTCCTCGTAGGCCGCGCCCAGCAGGAACGCGCCCTGCACCCCAAGGGGGTTCCCGAGATCGCGGGCCAGCGGAGCCAGGGCCTGGATGGCCTGGTCCGGCTCCGCCTCCTCCAGGTGGAGCTGGCCGAGAATCAGCCGGGCCTCGCCCTCCGAGGACGTTCCGGAGTAGGAGGCGATGAACTGGTTCAGGCGACCAGCCGCGCTGGCGGGATCGCCCAGGACCAGGGTCTGCTGGATCTGGTCCAGCTCGTTGGCGGCCCGGACGTCCTGATCCTCCCGGAAGCCCACGTAGTACACGAGTCCCCCGACCAGGATCACCGCCGCGGCGATACCGACCACGAGCTTCTGGGTGTTCTGGCGGGCCCAGGCGACGGCCTCCATGGTCCCGGCGAGAAACTGATCGTCAGGATCCTGGGCGGCGGCGGAACTCTGTACCCGGCGTTTGGCAGTCATGCGACCGAACGACCCTCCCTGTCCGGGCCGAGGCCCGGCACTGCTGTTTCAGACAAACTCGACGCCGCGCCCCCGGATGGAAGCGCGGCGAGAACGAGAAAAATTAGAAATGGAGCGGGTTTGGGTCAATGCGCACCGTGGTCGACCTGAGGTCTCCGGTGGGCTCTCAGCACGGGGTGCAGCGCCAGAACGCCGGCCAGGGCCAGGGCGGGCATGGCCCAGGCCGCGGCGGGCACCGGTCCCACGACATCGGCCACCACCCCCACTCCGAGGATGCCCACGGATCCCGTGGCCCACGCCAATCCCATCACGATCCCGGCACTGACGGCAGCCCCTTCGGGCAGCAGCTCCTGGCCGATGATCACCAGAACAGGAAGCATCGCCATGTTGGTGAACCCGGCCACGGCGCCCGCCGCGAAGGAGAGCGCACTCCCCGGCTCTAGCGTCACCGCCAGCACGTGGGCCGGGAATCCCACGAAGGCCAGGGTCAGCAGGAGTCCCACGCGATCCACCCGGTCGGTCAGGATTCCGCCGCTGAGGGTCCCTGCGGCCTGGGTCGTGAGGTACGCGGTCAGGAGCCCGGCCCCCAGGGCCTCCGACCCCCCGGCCTCCGCCACGATGATGGGCATGAACGTCAGATAGGCCCTCTGGGCGAAGCTCCCCAGCGCCGAGATGGCGAACACGACGCCCAGCGGCCCCATGAGGCGCCGGAGCACCTGGCGCGGGGACGGCGGCGGGAGCGGATGACGATCGGCCTCCGCCGGCGGCGGCAGCATCCGGACCAGCACCACGGCCAGCAGAACGCCCGGAATGGCGGCGATCCAGAGACCCTCCAGCCCCACCGCGGCCACCAGTCCCACCGCCACCAGGGGACCCACCGCGTAGCCCATGGCCCCTCCGAAGCTGAAGATGGAGAGGCGGGCGCCGCTCCCCTTCCCTGCCCCGACCCGGGCGGCCATGGAGGCCCCCGGCGGATGGAAGGCCGAGCTCCCGAGGCCACCAATCACCAGCAGCAGGAGCAGGACCTCGAACGACGGTGCGAGGCCGATGGAGCTGAGGAAGATGCCACCGAGGAAGGGCCCGGAGGCGATGAACCACCGAGGATCGTAGCGGTCGGCCAGGTACCCCATGAGGGGCTGTAGCACCGAGGTGGCGAGACTCAGGGCCATCGCCAGGGTCGCGGCCAGGGCGATGGAGATGCCCAGGTTGTCCATGATCCGCGGCAGGAGCGGGGCCAGAAACGCGGAATAGGAGTCGTTCACCGCGTGGGCAACGGCCACCAGGACGACCGCGGCACCCGCGCTCATTCCCGCGGTCCGCACCGTCACGGGTCCACTTGAGGATCCGTCCTCGATCCCGGCGTCCAGGTCGAGATCCGGGTCCCCCCGAAGAGCGTCGGCCGCGACGGCGGCGCGGCTGTCTTCGGGAGGGGTGGAGGCCATGGCGCAGCCGATACGTTCTGAGGATGCCGAGGTCGATTCGTTCAGGCCCGATCTGGAGCCGCCGGAGTATAGCGCAGCCGATCCCTTCCCCCCACCCCGCCAGCAGGTTTCCCGGTGACTAGCGGTCGCTCCTGATCGATCCCCGCCGGGGACCCGCCCGTCTGGCGGCAGGGGCACCCGCTCCCCATCCTTCCTTCCAAGCCCGAATCCCCGGCCCCGGCGGGCCATCCCAGACACCCTGCGGTACCATGCCTCGTACGACCACCGGCCCCGGCCGGACCCTTCGCCTGCTCTCCGTCCTGGTCCTGGCCATTCTCCCCCTGACGGCCTGCACCGCGGGACCCGACGCGGCCGACCAGACCCCGGTCTGGGAGCCCATGGAGTTCCCGCCCACCAACCGTCCCGATGTCCGCGGCACGTCGTTCGCCGTCTCGAGCGACCATCCGCTGGCCACCGCGGCCGGATTCGAGATCCTCTCGCGGGGAGGGAACGCCGTGGACGCCGCCGTGGCCACGGCAGCGGTGCTGGCCGTGGTCCGTCCGCACATGAACGGCGTGGGCGGCGATGTGTGCGCACTTCTGCTGGAGGCCTCCACCGGCCAGGTCCACGCCCTGAACGGCAGCGGCCCGGCCGGAGCGCTGGCCACGCCCGGGTTCTTCGCGGACCTGGAGCTGAACGAGGTTCCCCAGACCGGACCGCTGGCGGTGTCGGTGCCCGGCGCCGTGGACGCCTGGATCACCGCCCTCGAGCGGTTCGGGACGATGTCCGCGGCCGAGGTGCTGGCTCCGGCCATCGGCTACGCGAGGGACGGGTTCCCGGTCAGCACCCGTCTGGCCTTCGACTTCGAGACCCAGTCCGGCGCCCTCAACGAGACGGCTCAGGCCCTCTACATGCCGGGCGGATCCCCGCCTCCGGTGGGCAGCCTCCTGAAGAACCCCGCTCTGGCCGGCACGCTGGAGCGCATCGCCCGCCAGGGCCGGGACGGGTTCTACCGGGGCCCGGTTGCCGAGGCCATCGGAGCGTTCGTGGAGGCCGAAGGGGGCTACCTGCGGGCCTCGGACCTGGCCGGCTACCGGTCGGAGTGGGTGGACCCCATCCGTCGGGAACACGACGGCCTCGGGGTCCACGTCATGCCGCCCAACACCCAGGGGGTGGCTCAGCTGTCGCTTCTGGGGCTCACGTCGGCGGCCAACCTCACCTCTCTCGCCCACAACACGGCCGAATACCTGCACCGGCTGATCGAGCTCAAGAAGCTGGCCTTCGCCGATCGGGACCGATGGGTGGCGGACCCGGCCTTCAGCGCCGTTCCGGTGGACGCCATGCTGGACCCGGACTACCTGGCCGCCCGGGCCGCCCTGGTGGACGACGGGGCCGCCGCCGAGGCCGTCGAGAGCGGCATCGAGGGGGGCGGTGACGAGATGGCCCTGGGCACGCCGGCCACCGGGCCGGCAGCGGCCTCGACGGGCCGCGACCTGGACGACAGTGGCGACACCGTCTACCTCACCGTCGTGGATGCGGACGGGAACGCGGTGAGCTGGATCCAATCCCTGTTCGCCGGGTTCGGCTCCGGCCTGCTGGAGCCGGAGACCGGGGTCCTGCTCCACAACCGCGGAGCGCTGTTCACTCTGGAGGACGGGCATCCGAACCAGATCGAGCCCGGCAAGCGGCCCTATCACACCCTCACCCCGCTCCTGGCCCTGGACGGCGAGAACCTGGCGTTCACGCTGGGCACGCCCGGCGGCGACGGACAGGTCCAGTCCCTGACCCAGATCATGAACAACCTGCTGGCCTACGGGATGACCCCCCAGCAGGCCATCGAGGCGCCCCGGTTCCGGAGTTACGGGGGGACCCGGGTCGCCATCGAGGACCGCGTTCCACCCGCGACCCTGGACGCGCTCACCGCCCTGGGGCACGAGCTCCGTCTGGTCCACGGCTGGACGTCCACCTTCGGCGGCGCCCAGATGATCCGGAGGGAGCCCGGGACCGGGACCCTCACCGTGGCTTCCGACCCCCGGCGCGAAGCGTACGGCCTGGCGCGATGAGCACCCCCCGCCAGATCGCGCTCGTGGGCGTCGTCCTGGCCATGGCCGGCGTCGCGCTCGGTGCCTTCGGCGCCCACGGCCTGCGCCCGCGCCTGACGGCTCCCGACCTGGCCACCTTCGAGACCGGAGTCCGCTATCAGGTCTATCACGCCCTCGGGCTCCTGGCCGTGGCCTGGATCGCGGACCGGTGGCCCGGAGGCCTCGTGACGGTGGCCGCCCGCCTGATCCTGCTCGGGACTCTCGTGTTCAGCGTCTCGCTCTACTTCCTCGTCATCACCGGACCCCGATGGCTGGGCGCCGTCACGCCCCTGGGCGGAGTGAGCCTGATCGTGGGCTGGGCGGCCCTGGCCGTGCACCTCTGGCGGAGCGGCGAGCGCGCATGAAGCGGGCAGCCTCCGCGTCGCGCCGACCCGCGGGAGCGGCGGACCGGTGACGGCGGTCGACGCGGCCCGTCGCGTGCTCCAGGGCGCCGAGAAGACGGTGTTCGTCACCGGCGCCGGTGTGAGCGCCGAATCCGGCGTCCCCACCTTCCGCGGCGAGGGCGGGCTCTGGAGGACCTACCGCGCCGAGGAACTGGCCACGCCCCAGGCCTTCGCCCGGGATCCCCGGCTGGTGTGGGAGTGGTACGACTGGAGGCGGAAGAAGATCGGGGCGTGTGCTCCGAACGACGCCCATCGGGCCATCGCCCGGTACTGCCTGGATCACCGCCAGGCCCGGCTGATCACCCAGAACGTGGACGGCCTCCACGACCTGGCGCTCCTGGGCGAAGCCGGCCGCCCGACCCTGCCCGACCACGCCGTCCCCATCGCCCTGCACGGCTCCATCTTCCGCGTCCGATGCCTGGGATGCGGAACCCGGACCACCCATCGGGAGGGGGTGGACGCCTTGGATGAAAGCACGCTGCCCCGCTGCGACCGCTGCGGGCATGCGCTCCGACCCGACGTGGTATGGTTCGGCGAGTCGCTGGACCCCGTGGTCCTGGATCAGGCCATGGAAGCTGCGCAGGCCGCCGACGTATGTGTCGTGGTAGGCACCAGCGCCCTGGTGCATCCGGCGGCCTCCATCCCCCTGCTCACGGCCGAGCGCGGCGGGCTGGTGGTCGAGGTGAACCCGGAGGAGACGCCCCTCAGCCGGGTCGCGTCGGTCACCGTCCGGGGCGCTGCCGCCGGCTCGGTGCCACAGATCTTGTCCGACCACCCGTAGCCCGTCGGCCCCACCTTTTCGATATTTGATATCCGACCCGCGTCGCCCGTGCCCCCAGCGGGCGGGACGTTCCAAGCTTCAGAGACGGAACACTATCGGGGCCCTCCGGGGTTCTATGGTCAGCTTCGACGCACTCTCTTTTCCAGGAATGACATGCGGCCCACCGTACAGCTCAGGACCCTCGCTCTTCTGACCCTCGCCTGGCCCCTGGCGGCCTGCAGTGACTCCGGTGGCGGCGGCACCCCGCCCCCCTCGGTTTCGCAGGTGCTGATCTCCCCGACCCTCGACACGCTGACGTCGATCGGGGACACCCGGCAGTTCCTGGCCACGGCCCTGGACCAGAACGGGAACCCCATGAGCGGTCAGACCTTCACCTGGTCATCCTCCAACGAGAACGCGGTCACCGTTACGGCCTCCGGGCTCGCCACCGCCGTTGGTTCCGGGGATAGCCAGGTGAAGGCCGTCGCCAACAACATCGCAGGGACCGCGAACGTACTGGTCCGCCTGCCCCCAACCGACACGGTTTGTGACGGTCCCCTAATTCTGGAGACCGGCGAATTGCGCGAGTTCTCTCAGAGCGAGCTCGGGGCGTGCGGTATCTTCCTGCCTGCCGGTGAGTCCGGTGACTACTACCGGATGGCGGTGACCTGGCCCGAGGGCAAC
>JBDHIJ010000094.1:0-8326 GCA_039587435.1 Gemmatimonadota bacterium | reverse complement strand
CGGTCAGGTTGTCCTACCCTGTATCCGCGGCCGATGAACCGCTCCAAATCCGCCCGACTCCAGAGCCGATTTTCGAGCCTGCGCCGACATCCCGAGCTGCGGGAGACGCCTCCTCGGCCGGACCTGAACTCACTATCCAACGACCGAAAACGAACCGGACCGGCACCTGTGCCCGAGAGCCTTCGGTGCCGCCCCGGGTGACCACGAGCCGTCATGAGCGATCAAGCGACGCAGTCCCCACCCATCATCTACACCTGGACCGACGAGGCCCCGGCCCTCGCGACCTATGCCTTTCTTCCGGTGATCCGGGCCTTCGCGGGAGCCGCCGGTGTTCCCGTTGAGACCCGGGACATCTCGCTGGCCGGCCGGATTCTGGCGGTCTTCCCGGACGCGCTGGGGGACCGGGCCGTCTCCGATGACCTGGCCGAACTGGGACGGATGGTGGAGACCCCGGAAGCGAACATCATCAAGCTTCCGAACATCAGCGCGTCGATCCCCCAGCTGAAGAGCTGCGTGGCCGAGCTCCAGGGGAGGGGATTCCCGCTCCCGGATTATCCGGACGAGCCGACGACCGACGAGGAGCGCGCGATCAAGTCCCGCTACGACTCGGTGAAGGGGAGCGCCGTCAACCCGGTTCTCCGGCAGGGGAATTCGGATCGCCGGGCTCCGCCGTCCGTGAAGAGCTTCGCCCGGGCCCATCCGCCCCGCATGCGGGACTGGCCCTCGGATTCCCGCACCCATGTCTCCTCGATGGACGCAGGGGATTTCCGCCACAACGAGAAGTCCGTCACCCTCGCGGCCGACACCGACGCCCGCATCGAGCACGTGGCCGAGGATGGCACCGTGACCGTGCTGACGGAGTCCCTCCCGCTGCTGGCGGGCGAGGTTCTGGACGGGACCTTCATGAGTCGATCCGCGTTGGTGGACTTCCTCAGGGAGGCGGTCTGTGATGCGAAGGAGAAGGACGTCCTGTTCTCCCTGCACATGAAGGCCACGATGATGAAGGTCTCCGATCCCATCATCTTCGGGCACGCGGTCCGGGTCTTCTTCGCGCCGGTGTTCCAGAAGCACGAGACGCTGTTCGAGGATCTGGGGGTGAACCCCAACAACGGACTGGGGGACGTGATCGCGAAGATCGCGGATCTGCCCGACGAGCAGCGGGCGGAGATCGAGGCCGACATCCAGGCCGCGCTGGAGGAGGGTCCGGCCATGGCGATGGTGGATTCGGACCGGGGGATCACGAACCTCCACGTCCCCAGCGATGTCATCATCGACGCCTCCATGCCTCCCATGGTCCGAGATTCCGGACGGATGTGGAACGCGGCCGGCGAGCTCGAGGACACCAAGGCCGTGATCCCCGACTCCAGCTACGCCGGGATCTACGACGCGGTGGTTCGGGATTGCCAGGCCAACGGCCAGTTCGATCCCTCGACCATGGGCTCGGTGCCCAACGTCGGCCTCATGGCGCAGAAGGCCGAGGAGTACGGCTCTCACGACAAGACCTTCGAGGCCGCGGCTCCTGGAACGATGCGGGTGGTCGATGCCGATGGCGCCGTGCTCCTGGAGCACCAGGTCGACACCGGTGACATCTGGCGGGCCTGCCAGACCAAGGACGTGGCCGTCCGCGACTGGGTGAAGCTGGCGGTGACCCGGGCCCGGGCGACCGGGGCACCGGCGGTCTTCTGGCTGAACCGGGACCGGGCGCACGACGCCGAGCTCATCCGGAAGGTCGACGTGTACCTCCAGGATCACGACCTGGAGGGCCTCCAGATCGAGATCCTGGCGCCCGTCCAGGCGATGGAGTTCTCCCTGGAGCGGATCCGACGGGGCGAGGATACGATCTCGGTCACCGGGAACGTGCTGCGCGACTACCTGACCGACCTGTTCCCCATCCTGGAGATCGGGACCAGCGCCCGGATGCTCTCCATCGTTCCGCTCCTGAACGGTGGAGGACTCTTCGAGACCGGCGCGGGCGGTTCGGCCCCCAAGCACGTCCAGCAGTTCGAGTCCGAGGGGCATCTCCGGTGGGACTCGCTGGGCGAGTACATGGCACTGGCTGCCTCGTTCCAGCACCTGGGTGAGGCCTTTTCCAACCAGGCCGCCCTGGTGCTCGGGGACACCCTGGACGCCGCCGTGGCCGAATACCTGAACCAGGCCCGATCTCCCTCCCGCAAGGTCCACGAACTGGACAACCGGGGGAGCACCTACTTCCTGACCCGCTATTGGGCCCAGGCGCTGGCGGACCAGACGGAGGATCCGGCACTCGCGGATCGGTTCCAGCCGGTCGCGACCGCGCTGGCCGGGCAGGAAGACGCGATCCTGGGTGAACTGAACGCGGCCCAGGGGCCATCCCAGGACGTGGGCGGCTACTTCCGGCCGGATGCCGAGCGGGCCTATGCGGCCATGCGGCCGAGCCCCACGCTGAACGGGATCGTGGACGGAGTTTGAGCCAGGTCCAGGCCGGCGGACTGGTCCGGTCCGCAGCGACGCAGCTCCGCCGGCTCTGGTGGCCGCTCCTGGCCACCGACCTGCTGGTCAAGGCGGTCATCTTCGCCCTTCTGGGGCCGGGGGTGGCCGCCGCTCTGCGATGGTTCCTGGCCCTGGGCGGCACGGGCGGGGTCGTGGCCGACAAGGAGATCCTCACGTTCATGACCTCCCCGGTGGGTCTGGTGGCGGCCCTGCTGCTGGGGAGCGCGTCCCTGGCGCTGGTCTTCGTGGAGCACGTGACCCTGGTGGTACTCGTGCTCCTGGACCGGGGAGACGGGCGAATCCGGCCGGTTGAGGCCCTGGCCGTCGTACTGCAGCGGCTGCTTCCGCTGGTACAGCTCGGTCTGCACCTCCTTGTCCGTGTGATCCTGATCACTCTGCCCTTCGTGGCCGCGATCGGAGGGGTGGCCCTGCTTCTGGTCACCGAGCACGACATCAACTTCTACCTCACGGTCCAACCGCCGGAATGGCGGTGGGCGCTCTGGATCTCCGGAGGGATCGCACTCGTCGGAGCGGTGGTCCTTCTCCGGGTCCTGTCGACGTGGATTCTGGCCCTGCCCCACCTGATGGTGAGGGGTGGCTCCGCCAGGGAGGCGCTCGAGGCCAGCGCCGAGGGGGTCGCCCACCGACGTGGGACCGTCGTGTGGGTGGTGGCAGGCTGGGCGGCAGGCTCGGCCCTTGTCGGAGCCCTTCTCTCGCTTCTGGTTGCGCTGACCGTCCGGGGAGGGCTCTGGGTCCTGCCTGACCGGCTGTCCGTCGTCGCGGCATGGCTCCTGGCCGGTTCAGCGATCTACGGCCTGGGCAATCTTCTCGTCACCTTCCTCTCCGCCGGCTCGCTGGCCGTTCTGGTGGCGGACCTGTTCCGGGCCTGGGCCACCGACGCGGAGCAGGCGGTGGCGGCCTGGAGGGACGCCCGCACCCGGGAGAACGAGATCCACCGTGGGCGCCTGCGTGCGTCTCGTCGAGGCGTTCTGGCGGTGGCGGGCGTGGGTGTCATCGCCGGCTGGCTGGGGCTCCAGGACCTGCTGACCAAGCTCGAGGCCCGGCAGTCGGTGGAGATCATCGCGCATCGAGGCAGCTCGCTGGACGCGCCCGAGAACACCCTTGCCGCGGTCGAACGGGCCATCGTGGACGGCGCCGACTGGGTCGAGATCGACGTCCAGGAGACCGCCGACGGCCGGGTGGTCCTCGCGCACGACCGGGACCTCATGAAGGTCGGAGGAGTTCCGCTGCGCATCGGTACCTCCACGTTCGAGGAGCTCTCGCAGGTGGACATCGGGAGCTGGTTCGCGCCGGAGTTCTCGGATCAGCGGGTCCCCCTGCTGGAGGAGGTCCTGGAACTGGCCCGGGGCAGGGCCGGTGTCCTGGTCGAGCTCAAGTACTATGGAACCGAGGAGGCTCTGGAGCAGCGCGTCGTGGACCTGGTGGAGGCCTACGGCATGGTGGACGAGACCGAACACATGTCCCTGGAGCTCAGGGGGGCGCTCGAGCTCAAGTCCCTTCGTCCGGAATGGACCGTGGGTCTCCTGACCGCCGTGAAGCTGGGTGACCTCACCCGGCAGAGGGGCGTGGACTTCCTCGCCGTGAACGCCGGGATCGCATCGGTCCCCTTCATCAATCGGGCACACGCCGCGGGGCACCTCGTCTTCGTCTGGACGGTGAACGACCCCGTGGACATGTCCGTTCTGATCAGCAAGGGCATCGACGGGCTGATCACCGACGATCCCGCCCTGGCGAGGCAGGTCCTCCGGGAGCGGGCGGAGCTTAGCGGAGTGGAGCGTCTGATCTTCCTTCTGGCCCACACGCTGGGGATCGTTCCCGCCGAAGAGCCCTCTCCCGAATCGGAGACGTAGCCGCCTCGGTTCCCCGAGGGATCCTGGCCCAACGCGAGAGGCCGCCGGCGGGAGCCGGCGGCCTCTCTGTTTGGTGCTCCGCCGTTCGACGGGGCGGTGCCGGACAGGTCAGTCCATGGGCTCGAAGCTGAACTTCTGGCCGCCGACAGCGGCCTCGTACATGAGTCCGCCCTTGGCCATGGTGAACACGGCGATGGAGTTGCTGTAGGCGGCGTCGGCCGACGCGCCGGCGGTGAGCGCCACCGCGGAAACCTGGGCGTTGAACTCGTAGTTCCCGGCCGTGAATTCATCGAGAGCCGCGCCGGTCTCGAAGAAGATCACCTGGATGAACTCCTGGCCCCCGGCCATGAGCCCGATCGAGACCTGGGTCAGGGTCGTCTTCCCGATGACCCCCCCGCCTCGGAATACCAGGCCACTTCCCCGGGCGCCGCCGATGCCAAGGCCGCCCTTCCCGACCCCGGGGAACACGGCGTACCCGGCCGCACTGCTGAAGAATGACGCGATGCCGGGATCGGCGGCCTTCACTGCCGCGATGGCCTCCTGCACCTCGTCCATGTCCTGGGCCTGGACGGGGTACAGGCCGGCCAGGAAGGCCAGAGCGAGCGTCGAGAGGATCGGAATTGCCTTCCGGGTCATGATCAGCCTCTTAGCGGTGGATGCGGGACGGCGAACCTGCGGGGTCCGCGGAGGCCGAGAACCTAAATCGGCGTTAACCCGTTCGCCATGGTCTGGGGCGCCGCGTCCACGGGTCCATCGGCGGCGCCGGGGATCACCCGTCCTCGCTGCCCTCATGATCCGGGAGGGAGGCTCCGTGCTTGATCGTTTCTCCGGTGGTCAGAAAGACGACCTCCTCGGAGACGTTGGTGGAGAGATCCGCGATCCGCTCCAGGTTCTGAGAGGCCCGCAGGGCCTCGAGCGCTGGCGAGATGGCCCGGGGGTCCTCCGACATCCGGGTCACCAGGATGCGGAAGAGGGAACGGCGAAGGTTGTCCACTTCGTCGTCCCGCGCACACACCTCCAGGGCCAGGCTCACATCCCGGTTCGTGAAGGCGGAAAGGGCGTCCCTCAGCATGCTGCGGGTGATGGCGGCCATCTCCTCCAGCTCGGGCATGTCCTGCAGGAGTGGATACTTGGCCATCTTCCGGGCGGCCCGGGCCAGGTTCACCGCGTGGTCGCCGACCCGCTCCAGGTCGTTGGAGATCTTCAGGGTTGAGAGGAGGAACCGGAGGTCCCGGGCCATGGGCTGCTGGAGGGCCAGGAGCTCCATGACCTGCTCGTCCAGGGTGAGTTCCAGGTCGTCCACCTGACGGTCCATGTCGCGAAGAACCGCCAGGGCGCCCCGGTCCCGCAGCTGGATGGCGTCGAACGCCCGGGCCACCATGTCCTCCGCGAGCCCGGCCATGGCCATGAGGTTGGCCTGGACCTCGTCGAGTTCCTCGTTGAAGTGTCGCCGCACCCCCGTATTCATCCGAACCTCCCGGTCACGTACGCCTCGGTCCGCTCCTCGGTGGGGTTCGTGAACATCATGTCGGTGGGACCGTACTCCACCAGGTGCCCCATGTAGAGGAAGGCGGTGTAGTCGGAGACCCTCGCCGCCTGCTGCATGTTGTGGGTCACGATGACGATGGTGTAGTCCTGCTTCAATTCGAAGATCAGATCCTCGATGCGCTGGGTGGCGATGGGATCGAGGGCGGAGGCCGGCTCGTCCATGAGGACGATCTCCGGAGTAACGGCCAGCGTACGGGCGATGCACAGCCGCTGCTGCTGACCGCCCGAGAGGTCGTAGGCCGACGATCCAAGCCGATCGCTGACCTCCTGCCAGAGGGCCGCCTGCTTCAGAGAGGTCTCCACCAGCCCGTCCAGGTCTCCCTGGAACCCGTTGATCCGAGGGCCGAAGGCGATGTTGTCGTAGATGGACTTGGGGAATGGGTTGGGCTTCTGGAAGACCATTCCGATCCGCCGCCTCACCTCGACCGGGTCCACATCCGGAGCGTAGAGATTCTGACCGTGGAAGTCCACCTCTCCGCTGACCTGGGCCCCGGGGATGAGGTCGTTCATCCGGTTGAAGCAGCGCAGGAGGGTGCTCTTGCCGCACCCGGACGGGCCGATGAGGGCCACCACCTTGTTCGCGGGGACCACCAGAGACACGTCGTCCACGGCCTTCGTGGTCCCATAGGACACGGTCAGGTTGTGGGCCTCCAGGGCCGGGGGACGTCCCCCCGTCTCGATGTCGTGTACCGTAGGCATGGCTGTATTCCCTCCGCTACCGCACCCGCATGCGGCTGAATCGGTTGCGGAGAATGATGGCGGCGGCATTCATCGTGAGAAGAAGGGTGAGGAGAACGAGAATCGCCGCGGCCGCGATCTGTCTGAATTCGTCCTGGGGGCGGGACACCCAGTTATAGATCTGTATGGGGAGGACGGTGAACTCGTCCATGAGCCCCTGGGGCGTGAAGGCGATGAAGGTGAGGGCTCCGATCATGATGAGAGGGGCGGTCTCCCCCACGGCCCGGGAGAGGGCCAGTATGGTCCCGGTCAGGATCCCGGGCAGGGCCATGGGCAGGACCTGGTGCCGGGTAACCTGCCATCGCGTGGCCCCCAGACCGTAGGCGGCCTGGCGCAGCGAGAGGGGGACGGCTCGAATGGCCTCCTGGGAGGCCAGGATGATGACCGGCAGGATGAGGATCGAAAGGGTCAGGGCCCCCGAGATCACGCTCCTCTCCAGCCCCATCCAGCGGACGAAGACGGCCAGCCCCAGGATCCCGTACACGATGGACGGCACCCCGGCGAGGTTGGCGATGTTCACCTGGATGACCCGGGTCAGCCAGTTCTGGGGAGCGTACTCCTCCAGATAGATGGCGGCTCCTACCGAGACCGGGAACGCGATGAGCGCCGTGAGCCCGAGGATCCAGAGGGTGCCCATGAGGGGTGCCAGGATCCCCGCCCGCTCGGGGAAGCGGGAGGCGAAGCTCGTGAAGAACTCCGGCCTGAGCTGGGACGCCCCGTCCATGATGATGTCCACCAGGAGGATCATGAGCGCCACGATCCCCACCATCGTCGCGGCCCAGCAGAGGGCCCAGAAGGCCGCTCCGGCCCACTTGCGTCGTCGGTCTCGCCCGGGATCGGTGCTCATTCGTAGCGCTCCCGGTACCGGCCGAGGATCCACTGGCTCACGATGTTCATGCCCAGGGTCAGCACGAAGAGGGTGAAGCCCACGGCGAAGATGGTGCGGTACTCCAGCGTGCCGAAGGGAGTGTCGCCGAGACTGACGCTGACGATGTAGGCCGTCATGGTCTGGACGGCCTCCAGCGGGTTGACCGTGAGGTTGGGCATGTTCCCGGCCGCGATGGTCACCGCCATCGTCTCTCCGATCGCCCGACTGATGGCCAGGATGAACGATGCGATGATCCCCGACAGGGCCCCCGGGACCACCACCCGGGTGGAGACCTCCAGCTTGGTGGCCCCCAGACCGTACGCGCCCTGACGCAGCGACATCGGCACGGCCCGCAGGGCGTCCTCGGAGAGGGACGCCACCGTGGGAACGATCATGATTCCCACCACCACGCTCGCCGAGAGGGCGTTGTAGATCTCGGTCTGGGGGAAGACCAGTCGAAGGGCGGGAGTCACGAAGGTGAGGGCGAAGTAGCCGTACACCACCGTGGGGATCCCCGCCAGGATTTCCAGGAGCGGCTTCAGGACCGCCCGGGTCCGCTCCGCGGCGTATTCACTCAGGTAGATGGCCGTCAGGAGGCCCACCGGGAGCGAGATCACGGCTGAGCCCAGGGCCACGAGGAGCGACCCCGCCATGAGGGGGAGAATCCCGAAGTTCTTCTCGGCGAAGAGTGGGGTCCAGCGCGTGTTGGTGAGGAACTCCCGCAGGGGGACTTCGGCGAAGAAGCCGACGGTCTCCTTCAGGAGGACGAACACGATCCCGACGGTCACCAGCGTGGAGACCAGGGCGCACCCCATGAGGACCAGGCCGATGA
>JBDHIJ010000093.1:0-9440 GCA_039587435.1 Gemmatimonadota bacterium | reverse complement strand
TCCGGGTTGGCCTGGAGGGTCGCCAGGACCCGGTTGGCGCGGGCCTCGGCCTCCGCCGGCTCCACTCCGTCCGTGCGGACGAACGCCTGCCGGAAGCTCAGGACCGCGTCCAGCCTGTAGCGATCCGGGTCCTCGGTGAGATAGGCCAGGAGCTCGCCCTCCGAGGGCTCGACGGTGGCCACGAAGTCCGCCGTCATGAGCTCCAGCTTCTGTCTCAGCCTCCGGCGCACCACCTGGTCGTCCCGGTCCAGGCCCATGGCGAGGGCCTCCCGGTACAGGACCTCCTCCTTCAGGTACTCCTCCAGGAGTCCCCGGAACTCCGATTCGGTGGGCGGGCGGCGCCAGGTGAGCCGGAAGCCCTCCAGCAGCCGCTCCACCGCCACGGTGGAGATGGTCAGTTCCGCGTCGTCGGAGCCGGAGCGGCCACCCGCCACCACGCCCCCGGCAAAGAAGAGGGCGCCGAGCGCGATGAACTGGACCAGGGGATCTCGGAGGAATCGTCTCATGGCGGGAGAAAGCTAGAACGCCGGTGGGGGAGATTCGAGCCCCCGCCGGCGTTCTGCCGCGGTTCGGCTGATCGGCCGGCCGGTACCAGATGGGTGAGGTGTAGGCTCGCTCCTGGGTGGTCATGGGAACCTCGGAGGGCAGGTCCAGGTTGAACCGCTTGGCCTCGTAGGCCGTCCAGCGAGGGGTCGGGATTTCCAGGACCCGGGCGTAGTACACCGCGTTCAGTGACGGATCGAAATCGGGATCCGTCCAGACGGTGAGGAGCTCCGGCGACCCGATGGAGTTGGTCCATGTGGCGTTCTCGACGTCCACGGTGTTTCCGACCGCCGGGAGCTTCCCGTTCCGGTCCGGCTGCCGATCTCCACTCCAGACCACGTCGTACACCCGCTCCTGGGCCTCGCCGCTCGAGTCCACCCAGCCCTTGATGATCTGGATGCGATCGAGATTACCGGAATACGGGTCCTTCATCGCGGCCACGAGGAACGTCGGTGCATCGCCCATGTCCACGCTGGGAAGGTCACCCCCCATGGGGACACCCTTCTCATAACCCACCGCCGCCGGGAGCCGTGACATCCAGCCTCCGAAGAACCGGACCGTGATCCGCGGGCCGGTCGTGGCGTATACCTCGCGGCGCGCCATGGCGTCGAAGATGGCCTCACGAGTGTTCTCGGTGGCCCAGACGGCAGCGTACCCGCTGGCTGCCTGCTGCCAGCCCAGGATGTTCAGATCGGGGTTCAACACATTGGTGATGACGACGTGCTCCCAGCGCTCGGGCTCAGGCTCAACCCCGGAGTGCTTCCCGAAGAAGTTCTCCTCCTCGCCCGTGGCCATGGAGGTGTGGGAGTCCGTGCTCCCGATCATCCCGAACTTGAACGGATTCACGCCGAGTTCCTGTTCCAGCTGGAGACCCACCTGGAGAGCGGAGCGGGCGTACTCGTAGCGGAACATGTCATCGGACTTCATCTCGGTGCCGTCGAGATTCGCGATGTCCCACGTCTCGTAGTCCGCGAACTCGTCGTCGGGGGAGAGGAAGGGATGGGCCTCGCTGTCGCCCTTGATTTGGGTGACCTCGGCGAGGGGCTCCAGGCGTGCTCGCTGTGCCGCCAGCTCGGGGGTCAGGGGTCGACCGTCGAACGTGGAGCGGGAGAAGAGCAGGCCGTTGGACAGGTTCCCGTTGTGAGGGATCGCCAGCACGTCGCCACCGGTCCGCGCCTCGAACTCGTCGAGGTAGTCCCAGAGGTCCTCGGGGTTCTTGCTGTCGAACTGCGAGAACGGCACGGTCTGGTTTGCCACGGAGGCGTTACCCCGGAACAGCACGTTCCGGTGCATGTTGAACCCGCCGTTGGTCGTGAACTCGAACCCGATGATCGCCGAGAACTTGCCGGGCTCGTTGTAGCGGTCGGCCAGCGCGGTGTAGCGCTGCCATGCCGTCCTCACGAGGTCGTCCGCGGCAAACGGGGGCTCGTCGGCCTGAAGCGACGCCACGATCTCCATGGCGGTGTTGAAGATTCGGTCCCGATCCCCGCTCTGAAGCTCTCGGTACCAGCGCCGGCCCTCCGGGCTGTTCAGGACGCTGGGCTCGCCCGCGAGCAGGTTGGGCATGAGCCCGTACATCTCAGCGTGGTCGGAGATCACCAGCCAGTCCAGTGGACGGGAGAGCTTCGCCCGGAGTCCGTGGGTGGTGACGATCTCTTCGCCCCGTGCGAACCGGTACGCGTCCTCCTGACCCACCCGGTTCATCGTGCCGGCGTCTACCGAGACAGACGTGTGCAGGTGGGTATCTCCCCAGAGCACCATGGTGGGGAAGTTGCGACCGGCATAGGGGGAGAATTCGGCCTCACCGAGGGTCTTGGCGACGTCCCCCCGCGCGGGGACGGCGTCCTGGGCCTCCGCGCTGGACCAGGGGAGTCCGACTGCAATGAGGGTCAGAGCCGCCAGTATCAACCGCGTTCGTCTCATCGTTCTGCTCCTTGTAGGACCCCGCCCTGGGGTTGGCCGGCGGTCGGTTGGCCCTCATCTCATGTACTGCCAGGTGCCGCCGAACACGTCGAAATCCGGACCCTTTTCGATTCGGAACGCGCTGGCGGCCACGAGCTTGAGGGTGTGTCGCTGCGAGATGGGCCACGCTAGGGTGAGCCCCAGGCGGAAGGTCGACAGGCGGGTGTCCCGCTCGTCGCCGTTGAGGATCGAGCGGCCACCGAACCCGAAGCCCGCGTCGCCGGCCAGCCACCTGCGCTGGCCGAAGGTCCGGATGACATGGGCCTTGGCTGTGGCCAGGGGCTTCTGCTCCAGGAGGTTGCCGCCCCAGAAGTTGTCGTTGGCCGTGAAGATCCAGGCGGCTGCGTACCCCTCGTAGATCCAGTTTCCGACGGTGTGGGACAGGCCCAGCTGGGTTCGGATGGTCCAGCGGTTGCTCCCCAGGTTGATGAGCCTGGCGGGATCGTACTGACCGAGGGGGGCGATGACCTGCACGCTGACCCCGGCCACGGTCTCCTGTGTGAACCCGCGGAACTCCTCCCGCGTGAGGGCCGGGGCTCCGGCGAAGGCGACGGAGAGCCGCACCCTCGGATCACCGAGGCCGGTGACGGCCCGCGAGCTGTCCCGGCCCTCGACGCGGCCCACCCAGTCCCCGGAAGCGATGGGCACCACGAGATCGACCTTGCTCGATAGGCCCAGGAGACTGAACGAACGGACGTACGCTCCCACGACGGTATGAAGCTCTGCGTCCAGCCCTTCGATGGGGACGGCGGGGTCCAGCAGGATATTCCCCTTCGAGAACGCGTAGGCGCCCAGCAGGAAGTTGGTCCCGACGGGGACATTAGAGAGGAGCCGTGGCTCGAGTTCCTGCGAAGCGGCTCCGACAGGAGTCGACCACAGGGCTGCGGCAAGCCCAATCGGGACGAACGCGATCCAGGCAAGCCGAGCTCGGGTGATCACCCGACGGGGATCGTGTAGGTCACGTTGAACCGGTACGAGTTTTTGACCGCGGGGCCCGGGTAGTTCTCGTAGATGGCGCTGGTCTGGTACTCGCCGTAGATGTTCCACGAGCCTCGGTCGGCCACCTTCACCCACCCGAACCGGACTCCGATCGGCAGGTAGAACTCACCCGAGTCCCAGTCGTACAGGGCGACCATGTCCCCGTTGCCGACGTAGAAGCCGTTTCCGATGCGGAAGTTCAGGAAGGGCGCGATGCCCAGTGGGTTGGTGTCCGATCCGCCGGGGGGGAGCGCCGTGGGGTCGATCGCTCGCCAGGACTGGGTCAGAAGGACTCCGTAAAACCAGCGGCCGGTCGTGTTCACGATCGCCCCGGCCAGACCGTAGCCCCATTCGTCCTTGGCCACATCCGGGTTCCCCGGCGCCGTGATGAGCGGCCCGATACCGGTCCGCCCGGTGCCCCAGTCCAGGGCGCTCGGGATAATCAGGGCGAACAGTTCCGTGTTTCCGAAGCCCGACTGGCCCTGGGCATTCTCGTAGTGCCGGATCGTCAGCCGAGGGAGGATCGTGACGCTTTCCCAGACCAGGGGAGCGACGATCCGCAGCTGCACGTAGTTGTCGGATCCGGCCGGCCTCGTCTCGCCATTCACCTCGTCGGTGTGGTAGTCCGGCATCCACTGGTAGGCGAACTGGAAGCTCCACTGGGTGGCCGTGGAGTCCAGGGCCTTCGACTCGTCGTCCTGCTCCTGGGCCAGGAGCGGACCCGCGGTGATGACCAGCACGGTGGCCAGGGCTGCTGCGATCGTCAAACTCCGCTTCACCATCCTCACCCCCGGTTTGGATGTCTCGATCGACTTCGGACGCCTCGGTCGATATGAGCCAGCCTTAACGCAGATGGCAGAATACGTGCCAACCTGCAGATGGGCCAACCTTGAAGGGTTGCGGTGGTGACCCGATTCCCGGGGCGATTATCTTCCCGCATGCTCCGGACCCTCAACGCCACCCGGTACGTCACCCCTCTCAAGGAGGGGGGATCGCTTCCCGCCGTCGTCGATACCGACGAGGACGGGCTATGGGTCGTGAAGTTCCGCGGTGCGGGCCAAGGTGCGAAGGCCCTGATCGCGGAGGTCATCGTGGGGGAACTGGCCCGTGCCGCGGACCTGCCGGTCCCCGACATCGCCGTGGTCGATATCGACGCGTCCTTCGGGCGCACAGAGCGGGACCCAGAGATCCAGGATCTCCTGAATCTGAGTCGGGGGGAGAATGTCGGGCTCCGCTATCTGGACGGGGCGTTCAACTACCACGAGCGGCCCGCACGGGACCTGGACATCGTTCCGGACGAGCTCAGATCGCGGCTGGTGTGGCTGGACGCCTTCACGATGAACATGGATCGGACCCACCGGAACCCGAACCTCCTGATCTGGGAGCGGGCACCCTGGCTGATCGACCACGGGGCCGCCCTCTACTTCCACCACGCCTGGGGGCGATTCACCCCGGAGAAGGCGCGAGCCCCCTTCGCGATGATTGGCGACCACATCTTCCTGCGGGACGCCGGGGACCTGGACGGGGCCGACGAGTGGATGTCGGCTGCCCTGTCCAACGGTGGCCTCGGAGTGGCCATCGATGCGGTTCCGGACAGCCTGCTGGAGGATCCGGTGGCCGGGGAGGACGGGGTGTCGGCCGAGGAGATGCGCGCTCGCTACCGGGACGCCCTTCGGACTCGACTCGAGGACCGGGATCGGTGGCTCGAGGCCGCTCGCGAAGCCCATCGGGCTGCCGCAGCGGAGGCACCGACGCGGCTGGAGTCGCGGCGATGAGCCGGCCACGCCTGGGCCATGGGCAGGAGCCCGAGTTCCTGAAGGGCGATGCCGGCGATGGTGACGGCTGGCTGGACTACGAGTTCGCCGTGGTCCGCGTGGTCCCTCACGTCCACCGCGAGTCCTGGGTGAACGTCGGGGTCGTGGTCCACTCGCGGACCGAGGGCTACCTGGATGCCCGGGTCGTCCTGGATTCCGGGGCGCTCGAGGGCACGGGAGCTTCGGATCCGGAGCTGCTGCAAGAATACCTGGCCAGTTGGGTGGCCGTGGCCCGAGGAGATGAGGCCGGCGGGGACATCGCGCTGCTTCCGCCCTCGGAGCGATTCCACTGGCTCACGGCCCCGCGCTCGGACGTGATCCAGACGTCGCCCACACGGCCCGGCCGCACGCGGGACCTGGCGGCTGCGCTGGAAGAACTGTTCGGCGAGTACGTGGAGGTGGGATGAGGGAGCCGCCCCGGTACCTCGCATGGGCGGTCATCGCGCTCACGGCGGTCCTCGCCGGCGGGCTCGCGGCCTGCGCGGGCGAGGAGGAGCCCGAATCCGAAGCCCGATGGAACGATGCGGCCAGCCGGATCAACGGGCGGCCCACCTTTCTCGCGTTCCGGTCCACGACCGTCGACTCGGTGCTGAATGGGTGCGATCCCGCCGACGGCCCGGGCTGCACCTACGCTGCGGTCACCTACCTCACCTTCCGGTCGGCCCCCGACCAGCTCCAGGACGTGCTGCACAGCCAGGTGATGGACCTGCTGGGGCTGGAGCCCGATCCGGATGCCCAGGCTCTCACCTCGTGGGTGGTCAGCGATGCCGCGGCCCGATTCGCCGGGGCTTTCCTGGACCAGAACCGGGAGTTCCGGGCGGAGTTTCCCGAGGCGGCGTCACGCGACTGGTACGTGGACCGGGGCCTGACCGTGGTGTCGGCGTCCCCCGCGTTTCTGGCCCTCTCCATGACCGAGTCGGCCTATACGGGCGGGGCCCATGGGAACGCCCGCATGGAGTACCGGATGCTCGATGCGGCCACGGGTCGGACCGTGTCGCTGGGCGATCTGCTCCGGCCGGAATTCGACGAGGCCCTCCGGACCGCCGGAGAGGCAGCCTTCATCGAGGCTCGGGGGTTTGCTGACCGGGCCGCGTACCTGGAGGCGGGGTTCTTTGCCTCGTCCCCGGACGGGTTCTACCTGAACCAGAACTTCGCCCCCACCGACGAGGGGCTGGCCTTCCACTTCGACGCGTACGAGATCAACGCCTATGCGGCGGGCCCCACGGACTTCGTGATCCCCTGGGGGGAGATCCGGGACTGGGTCCGGCCCGACGGGCCGCTCGCGTCGTTCCTGAGGTAGATCGGCGGACGGTCGCGTGGCCCGCGCCGGCCGAGAGCGGTCAGGCGCGGCTCCGTGCTCGCGAGCCTCAGTTCCCCTCGGCGGCTTCCTCAGCGGCGTCGCTCCCGCCCACGGGGATCTGCAGACCCGCGAAGATCCCCCAGTTTCGCACAGGATCGCCCGCGTTGTCCTTGAGGGTGTCGACCAGCCCGTAGGATCCTGTGACGTGGACCTTCATGCTTCGCATCCCGCGCTCCGGCTTGAGCATGAAGTCGATGCCTCCCTGGAGTCCGCCGTCCCACCGGTTCAGGTGGTCGGGAATCTTGTCGTCCTCCACCGTCAGGAAGCCCTGATTCGCCGTGGCCTCCAGCTTGTCCGAGCCCGACGTCATGTACCCGAAGTACCCTCCGCCGGACAAGCCGACCCGACCGGCTCGGTATCGCATGACCAGGGGAACGGTCAGGTAGTTGGTCTCCCGACGCACGGTTGCCTCCTCGAGGAGCTCATCCACCTCCGGGATGCCCGTCTCCTCGAACTGGTTCCCGGCATCCCCCACCGCGAAGCCCTGCATGCCGGCGGGGGTCTTGACCGTCAGACCCGGAACGAAGGACCAGGTGTCGCTCAGCCTGACCTGTCCGTAGGCTCCGAACAGCCAACTCGAACGCACCGATGAGTTCTCGACGCCCGTGACGTTCGTGAAGGTGACGTCGGCCTGGATCCCCAACTGGAAGGTCTCGGGGGAGAGCCTGTCCCCAAAGAGAAGGATGAGGAGGGCCTGGCCCTCAGCGTCAGCCGGTCGGGCGGCCGACAGGAGCGAGAGCGAGAGAGTCGCGAGGACTCCGGGTAGGATTCGGCGCATGACTCTGGTGGGTTTGGGATGGGCGATCGATCAGAGTTCGTCCAGGTTCGTGATGAACCGGTGGAAGAACTGGACGCTGCCGGCCAGGCTCTCGACGCGGACCCGCTCGTTGGTTCCGTGGACCCGCTCCATGTCGCCGTCCTCCATGACCACCCCAAGGAATCGGAAGACCCGGTCCGAGCGCTGGGCGTAGTACTTGGCGTCCGTGCCAGCCATGAGCAGGTAGGGTGCGATGATGAGACGATCGGACGGCACGACCTCCCGGATGGTCCGGGCCAGGGTCTGGAACGCCGCGCCCGTGGGATCGGATACCTGGGAGGGGTTCTGGCTCACCTCGGGAACGGTGACCTGCACCCGCGGATCGTCGATGACTCTCCGAACGTACTCCGCCACGCTCTCCACGGTCTCACCCGGTCGGATCCGGTGGTTCACCACCGCGTGGGCGTCGATGGGCAGGACGTTGTCCTTCACACCCGCGTTGAACATGGTGGCCGCCGTCGTGGTCCGGAGCATGGCCGCGGTCTGGGACTCGGCCAGGAGCTGACGTTCAACGAGCGGGCGGGTGAGCCAGAGGTTGGCGAATGCGACGCGTGGGCCCAATCCCATTTCGGGGCCGAGGTATCGGAAGAGCTCGAATGCGGGACCGTCCAGACGGTGGGGAAACGGGTTCTCCTCCAGGCGGCTGATGGCCTTGGCGAGGATGCCGACGGCGGTCTGCATGGGCGGTGTCGAAGAGTGACCGCCGGCCGCCTCGACCCGGAGCTCCAGGCTGACGAAGCCCTTCTCCGCGATGCCGATGATGGCGAGGTCGGCCTCCGGAATCCCCATCATCTCGCCCGGGGCCACGGCACCGCCCTCGTCCAGGACCATGGCGTACTCGGCCACGCCCCGGGACTCGAGCAGGTCCGCGATGACCCGGGCGCCGTTCGGCCCGCCCACCTCCTCGTCGTGACCGAACGCGAGGTATACGGTCCGCCGGGGCTGGAAGCCCTCCGCGACCATCCGTTCCACCGTTTCCAGGATTGAGATCACGGTGGATTTGTTGTCCAGCGCCCCGCGGCCCCAGATGTAGCCGTCGGCGATGACGCCATCGAAGGGCGGATGGGTCCAGTCCTCCTCCGTGCCCGGGATCACCGGCACCACGTCGATGTGTCCCATGAGGACCACGGGTGTGAGCCCCGGCTCCCGGCCCTCCCAGGTGAACAGCAGGCTCAGATCTCCCACCACCTCGCGAGTCAGGGCCTCGTGGGTCGCCGGGTAGGTCTCGGCCAGGAAGTCGTGGAACGCCAGAAACGCGGCCGAGTCCCGGTCCGCCTCGTTCTGAG
The DNA here is from genome assembly GCA_039587435.1 of Gemmatimonadota bacterium. Classification (GTDB taxonomy): domain Bacteria; phylum Gemmatimonadota; class Gemmatimonadetes; order Longimicrobiales; family Gaopeijiaceae; genus JBDHIJ01. The sequence continues at coordinate 680 of JBDHIJ010000093.1, read as the reverse complement.
GAGAGATCGTCGGGAAGGTCAGCGCGCGGGCGAAGTTCGCAGCCAGTGCCTCCGCGTCCACCTCGATGGGCTGGATGGGATCCACCGCCGTCTGCATGGACCTGAAGTTGGCCGTGTTGGCCGCGACGGCACCGGTGAGCGCCACCAGGGCCAGGACGAGGGCGAGGAGGAGTTTCTTCATTCCGGGGTCGCTAGCGAGTCCGGTTCACCAGGCGGTCGGTGGAGCGAATCCGGTCCGCTACCAGGCGATCCCGTAATCGTCGCCGTGATGGCTGGCGCCACCCCAGAACGACCCGTTCTCCCAGTCAAAGAACACGGCGTTGATGGGACCGGACGTCCGCTCCGAGAAGGTGAGCGAGTAGCCCATCTTCCTCAGTTCGGCCTGGACCCAGGACGGGGTCTCGTTCTGAAGGAGCAGGCGGCCGGGCCGGGACTCGTGCATTCCGAACGAACCCCGGAGCTGGAACGAGTTGATGTTCGGAGCCTCCACGGCCTGCTGAACGTTCATGTCGAACTCCACCATGTTCAGGAAGAACTGGAGGAGGTTCTGGTCCTGGGAATCACCTCCCTGCACCGCGAACGAGAGGAACGGGCGTCCGTCCTTCAGCGCCATGCTGGGCGTGAGGGTGACCCGGGGGCGCTTCCCGGGCTCCACTACGTTGTACGGGTTGTCGGCCGGG
>JBDHIJ010000092.1:0-14195 GCA_039587435.1 Gemmatimonadota bacterium | reverse complement strand
CCACCCAGTTCCATCCAGAGGGCGACACGGAGGGGTTCCTGGTCCGGATCCAGGTCTATCGGGAGTACGGGTACTTCGCGCCCCACGAAGCGGAGGCGCTGTCCGACCTGGTCCGCCGGGAGCAGACGCCCTTCGCCCAGCAGATCCTGGCCCGCTTCGTCGAGCGGTACCGGAGAGACTGACCGCCTCTGGGACTACCTCGGTTCGGATCCTACGGCAGAGAGCCGGGTTACCGCCCGCTGCCTCAGTCGATGCTGTCCGGATCGACTCCGCTGCGGCCCGAACCTCCGGTGTGGTATGCACTCCCCGGAGGGCAATCCGGCCAGGATTGATGTTCGTAGGCGATGAGCCAGTTCCCCTCGGGCTGCTTCACCATCCCCAGGCTCCAGTGGAGGCCCGCGGTGTTGGACGTCCCGCCCCGGACGGTGGCGATGGCCGACATCGGGGTGAGGCCCTTCACGTAAACCACCTGCATGGAGAACGTCACATCGGTCCGCCGCTCGTGGTAGGCATAGACCCGGGCGCCGATGGTCTCTCGGCCTACGGACACGTTCGTGCAGCCCAGCCGGACCAGGTCCACATCGGGGGCGTAGAACTCCATGATGGCCTCGGGGTCATGGGCGTTGAGCGCGTCCACGAACGCCTCGACCGTGGTGCGGACCTCGTCCTGCAGCTGCGTCTCCCGGTCCGGGTTGGGCAGGGAATCGGGTACAGCGCACGCGGCGGCAAGAACCAGGGTCCACGAGGCGGCGAGATTCCGGCGGGACATGGGCTCTTCTTTCCGGTTGCGGTAAGCTCGGAAGTCTTTTAAAGGACAAGGGCATCGCCCCCCGGTTGCCCGGGGGACGATGCCCGGTCATCCGTGAAACCGAAGCTTCACGAACTATGCCACCCGACTACGGCATGTAGTCTTCCATGGCGTCGATCGAGCCCTGAAGCAGGCCCTTCACGTAGTTGGGGTTGTGAATCCCCAGGCTGCCTTCCAGCTCCGCCATCTGGAGGTTCCAGAACGCGGCGCCGACGTCGCCCGGCCATGTGCCCGGAACCACGTGGGAGTGCCCGTCCTCGTCCACCTCGGCGATGCCGATCTCCACGAGCATGTCCTGCAGCTCGTGGACGAGTTCGGCAACGTCGTCCTGGAGGCCGAAGTGGTTGAACTCCTCGACCGTTCCCGGTCCAGGACCGTTCTCGTGACAGGCCTCGTTACAGCCGTTCACGTTCTCGATTTCCTCGCCGTTGTCATCGTAGTTGATGTTGAACGTGTGACCGCCGAGGAAGATCTCGCGCTCGGGAGCGAAGGCCATGTGGCACTGGTTGCAGCCCAGGCTCGCATGGATGTGCGGCCCGCCGTTGCCACCGGTAAAGTCAAAGAAACCGGTGCCCGCTTGCACGTTGCCCTGCGGGGCATAGTGGGGGCCCCAGTGGGTCGACGTGAAGGTGATGTCCGGGCCGCCGATCTCGGGCATGGGATCCCGAGTCCGGGCCTGGTGGCACTGGGAGCAGAGGTTTCCGGCTTCCGGCAGGTCCGTCGTCTCACCGAGGCGGAAATCCACAGCGTCCGTCTTCGTGAACTCGTAATCGTCACGAGTGTAGGTCGTGTGGATCTGGTGGCAGGTCCGGCAGTTGGGAGGCGTGGGCTCCGGATAGGGCGCTACAACCTCGCCTGCGCCCGTTTCCAGGTTCTCCATGTACCCCTCGTGGGAGTGGCAGGTCGCGCACTCACCAGTCCGGTTGCCGTACACGTAGTGGCCACCCAGAACGTGGGTGGAGTTCAGATACTGGATCTGCTTGGCCAGCAGCTCGGTGTCTTCCTTGTGGCACTGGATGCAGTTCTCGTTTGCGTCCTGTCCGTCCTCACCAGCCGGTCCTGCGGGTCCAGCCGGTCCGGCGGGACCGGCGGGGCCGGGCTCGCCTTGCTCGCCCTGCGGGCCAGCCGGCCCCTCACAGGCGACGAGGACGAGGGCCAGGGCCAGGGCCCCAGCGATGATTTTCAATCCTCTTTTGAACATTTCTTCTTGTCTCCTGGCGATTCGGTTCCAGGGGGACATCCCGTTGGCGGGATACGATTGACCGGCGGGATCAAATCGAGAGTGCGGGCTCTGATTTCCCGATAGGCCGACCTCCAATCGCTCAAGGTTCAAAGAAACAGTCCGCTATCAAAAATCGACCGACGGGAGACGGACTTGTCACAACCTGCGTAAGTGCCCTGATCTGATCGCAAACTCCGTGCCCGTATTTCTACGGAGGCCGGATCTCCTGTGCTGGCGCGCTCCTCGGAGCTGCCAGGGGCCAGTCTTGGCGCCAGATCAGCCCTTTTCGGGGGAGAGCGCCGGAAGACTCCGGGGGGGTCAGCGGGACTTTCGTACTGGTGGGGTGGGACACGATGACCTTAGGCCAGAATGGCGCCCAACCGGGCTTTCTGGACGAGGTTGGCCCCCGTACCGTAAAGGAACCGGCCACTGCGTTGCCGGCCTCGACCTCCATCGCAGGGAGGGCGCATGGCCAGCCCGAAGAACGACCTCTTCGCCGCCATCGACCGATGGGAGGCCAAGGGGCTCATCGAGCCCGATACCGCGGCCCTCCTGCGGGGCGAAGTGTCCGAAGAGGAACAGGCCGAGGGGTCCCAACGGGGCCAGATGACCCTGGCCGTGGTGGGCGGCGCCCTTGTGGTGCTGGCCGGCCTTCTTCTGCTCCGCTGGACCCTCCCCTTCATGGACGAGGCGGGCCGAGCCCAGCTTCTGGCCGGACTGGGGTTCGGGCTCACCGCCGGCGGGGTCTGGTGGGAGCCACGCGCCCGGAGCGCCGCCGCAGCGTACCTGGTCCAGACCGCGGGCTTCACGCTCCTGCTCCTCGGGCTGGGCTTCGCGTCCGAGGCATGGCTTCCAGGGAGCGGAGCGGCTTCGGCGTACTCGATCGCCGTGTTCGTGGGCTACCTGGTGTCCGTGGACCGGACCTGGGGGCGGAATTCGCTGATGCCCGCCGTGCAGGTGGCATTCGGATTCGCGTTCCTTTTCGGCGTCCTCTACTTCGCCACGGGGCTGGAGCCGGACGAGATCCTCTGGATCCTGGACGCGGTGGCCGTGGCGGGCGCGGTGGTCCTGGCCCGGAAGGTGATCCGTGGGGGCGGTTCGGAGCACACCGAGTGGGCGCTGACCTCCTTCGTCGTGACGCTCTTCGCCGGCCTGGTCCTGAGCGTGACCACCGGCATCATCAGCCTCGACCTCCCCCGGACCGCGGCTCTGGCGGGGGACGTGTGGCTGGCCCTCATCGGGGGCCTCACGCTCTGGGGCATCCACCGGTCCCCGCCGGGACTGCGGCGCGGCTGGTACGAGAGGCTCCTGATGTGGGTGATCCTGCTGGGCATCCCGTTCTTCTTCTGGACCGCCTTCGTGGCCTTCTCCCTCGGTCCGGCCATGTCCGGATTCCTGCTGGGCGTGACCGGCCTGGTCCCCCTGCGCTACGGCCTGCTGCGGGGGATGAGCCGAATCACCAACGCCGGAGCCCTGGTCGTGGTCACCGGGGCCTGGGTCTTCAGCCTTCTTCTTCTGGCTGTCCGGGAAGACCCGGGAGCTATCGGCCGTGGACGAGGGCCTCGAGGGCTGAGGGGTCGGCCAGGACCACGTCCCGGCCCTGCTGCTCGATCCACCCCTCCGAGCGGAACCGCTTCAAGGCTCGCGCCACGGTCTCCCGTGAGGTCGCCAGCTCGGCGGCGAGCTGAGCCTGGGTCCGCACCATCCGGAACTGCCCACCGGGCCTCAGTTGACCGGCTTCCCGGGCACAGTCGAGGATGGCCATGGCCACCCGCTGTGGGACATCCCGCATGGACACCTTGTCCACCAGGTGAATGAGGTTTCGGAGCCTCTTGCCGAGGATTCGGATGATCCGGTCCGCGATCTCGGGGTGTTCACGGTAGAGGCGACGGAAATCGTCCGCGGAGAGGAAGAGGAGCCGGGAGTTGACCGACGCGCGTCCGGATGCCGGATAGGGCTGCCCGTCCAGCATGGGCAGTTCCGCGATCGGCTTCACCGGGTGTTCCGTGTGGATGATCTGCTGTCGGCCGTCCACTCCGGTCCGGTAGATGTCGATCTCCCCGTCGAGGAGAATGTAGACCCCACGGGCCTCGTCCCCGGACCGGAAGAGGATGGTTCCGGCGGACACCGTTCGCGGCACCATCCGCTCGGCCACCGCCGTGGCGGCGGCCGACGAGATCCCCTGGAAGAACGGGATCTTGTCGAGGGCGAGGAGGACTTCTTCGGTCATGGCATCCGCCGGGGTGGGCCTCTGGCGCGGGCTCGAGGGCGAGCCCGGGGCCTTCAGCTTCCGTCCCTCCCCTGCACTATGCAAGGGCCCCGGTGGAACAGATCCACCGGGGCCCCGCGACCGTCGGGTCCCGCCTGACATGTCAGAACGAGACGTTCAGCATCGCGTAGAGGAACTGTCCGTCCTCGGTGAGGCGCTCGATCTCCTTCAGGGCATTGCCCGCCCCCACATACGAGTAGCCGGCCAGCACTTGGGCGTTCGAGGTGTACCGGTACAGGAGGGTGATGTCGAGCTCGTTCCCGAAGGCTGCGTCGCTGAGAGTCCGCTGCTCCGCCACCCGGAAGTGGTGCAGGTCCAGCCCGAGACCCCAGGAGCCTCCCGGCCGATACCAGGTCTTGAGCGCGTAGTCCTGGAGCCCGTGCCGCCCCGTGTTCTTCGGGATGTTCAGGAACAGGTCGTAGAAGCCGTAGAACTTGTGGTTCGTGGCGAAAAGCGTGTTGAAGGTTCCGGCCGTGCCGTCGTCGAGCGATGCGTCACCGGAGAGGTAGTCGTACCAGAGGTTCCCGCCGAAGCCCGTGTCCCCGAAGTCGCCACCGAACCGCGCTCCGAACATGAAGGCGTCGGCGTCCTCTCCCGCCCGCCGACCGACCTGATAGGAGCCCTCGAAGCGGAGGAGCGCACCACCGAGATCCGCGACCCAGCGAGCGCCCATCGTGTGCTCCTCGGTCTGCTCCGAGTCGTCTCTCGAGTCGCGATTGAACAGCCAGTACAGGTCCAGGTCACCGGCGCCTCCCAGCGCCAGGACCCCGTAGGCCGCGAGGAACTCCGCGTCCACGTCACGGTTCTGTGCGGTGTTCTCGGAGATCTTGCTGGCCATCAGGTCGAGGGTGTGACCCCCGTCCGTCTCCAGGACCAGGACCCCGCCGTCGAAGGCTCGGGCCTGCTGGAGCCAGTCGAGCGCGCCCACCAGCCTCTGGCCTCCGTAGTTCACCTCCTGGCGACCGGCCCGGAAGTAGCCTTCCACCGCGCCGTCGAATGCCGCGGTCAGGTAGCCCTGGTGGAGATCGAACCCCTCGGCCGAGAAGTCCGTGGTCCCATCCTCGCCACCCCAGTACCGCACGTCCTGGAGCTGGGCGAACAGGGAGACGCCACGATCGAAGGTGGCTGCCAGCCCCACCCGCGTCCGCATGTTGGTGAAGTAGTCCCACTTCCCGTCCACCGGGGTGCGGGCCTCGAACCGGGGTCGAACCTGGGCGCTGAAGTCGATCTCCTGCGCCGCGACGGTCCCCGGCCCTGCGAGGGGGATGAGCAGGCCGAGTAGGGCGAGCGCGGCCAGTCGGCCCGGACGGCTTCCGGTGCCTGATCTGGTGGGGGTCATGGTCGTCGTGTCCCGCGTTTAACGTGAACGAGGCCCGGAACGGAGCCGGACCTCGGAAGGGTTCAGAAGAGGCTGGCCACCAGGGCTCGGAGGGCCGGGTAGGCCTCCCGGATCTGTGCCGGTCGAACCTCGATGGGCGGTGGATAGCGGAAGACCCGGTTCCGGTAGGCGGCCAGGACCATGAGCTGGTCCCGGGTCGCCTGGTCCAGCGAGATGCCCAGTGCATCCCGGGCGGCGGTGCGGGACCGTGCGCAGGCGAACCGGCGATCCTCCCACCCCCGGTGCATTCCGGGGTTCACGCACTCGAGCCCTTCCTCGGAGAGGAGGTCCAGCACGCCCACGAAGTCCATCGCCTGGGGGGCCGCAATGGCGTGCAGGCGAGGCACCACCGGGGGCTCGGGGAGATCGAGCTGGAGCTGGATGGTGGCCGGGAACCTGGCCCGCGCGGCCTGGAGCCGATCCACCGCCAGGACCTCGGCGGCCCGCACCCCCAGGTCCACGGCCTCGAGGAGAGGAAGCAGTTCCTCCTCCGAAGCGGCGAACGCCGCTTCGGCCCCCGCCCACAGTCGCTGGGCCTCGTCCTCGGCTTCCAGGTGAATGATCTCGGGAAGCGGGCTCATGATCCCTCCTCTCCTGCGTATCCGTCACCGAACGCGCTTTCGAATACGTCCGGGCCCTCGGCCGGGACGTGGCACTGCCGACAGCGGTCGCGTTCGGGGTGGGTGGTGGCGATGGCGACCCGGGCGCCGGGTCCCGTGTGACAGGCCGCGCAGTTCTCCCGCATGAAGAGCCGGTGCGGGATGGTGGGCGGAGCCAGGGCGTTCAACCGGCGGCCCGCCCGCAGGTCCTGCTGGAGGCCCACCCAGTCGTTCTCGGCGAACGTGTCCTCGGCCAGGACGAAGACGTGGCACTGGCGACACCGGCCCGTCGAATAGGCCTGGGCCGTGCCGTCATGGGGCTCCGCCGGCGCGAACCCCAGGTCGTCCACCGGCATGCCCCGCTCGTTGTGGCACTCCGTACACACCATGCCCATGTCCTCGTGGGGAACAGTGGGCGGTGCGCCGTCGTAGGCTCTGCGCTCGGCTCTTACCCGCGCGTCCGACTGGGATGCGACGCCGGCGTCCCCCGGAGCGCAGCCCCAGGTACCGACCAGGATCGCAGCGGCGAGCATAGCCGCACGCCGGACGCTCCGCGCGGCCCGCTGGGCCGCCCCGGCGCGCATCAGACCCGCTCCAGCCGGACCGCGCACTTCTTGAAGTCCGGCTCCTTGGAGATGTTGTCCATGGCGTCGAGGGTCAGGAGGTTGATCAGCCGGGCCTCGTCGAAGAAAGGCACGAACACCGATCCCCGGGGTGGCTGCCCTCGGCCGTCCACGGCCGCCTCCAACTCCAGGTCCCCGCGTCGACTGACCAGGCGAACCCTGTCTCCGGTCTTCACGCCCATCTCCTGGGCGTCGACGCGGTTGATCTCCACGTAGTTCCTCGGCACGGCCTGGTGGAGCTGCTTCACCCGCCGGGTCATGGACCCGGTGTGCCAGTGCTCCAGTACCCGGCCCGTGCAGAGCCAGAGCGGAAACTCCTCATCGGGCGCCTCGGCGGCCACGTGGTAGGGCCGAAGCCAGAACGCGGCCCTCTCGCCGAAGTTGGTGGCCTTGTAGAAGTGGACGCCTTCGTCCTTCTCCACGTAGGGGTCGAACCCGGCGGCGTAGCGATACCGGGTCTCCCGGCCGTCCACCACCGGCCACAGCATGCCGCGGGTCTCCCGGAGCTGCTGGTACGACGCCAGGTCCTTTCCGATGCCCAGGCCGAAGAGGCGGTACTCCTCGTACATGGGCTCGTGCCAGTCGTCCTCGGGCCACGGGAACAGGTGCCCCATGCCCATGCGACGGGCCACTTCCATGACCTGCCAGGCATCCTCGGTCGCTTCGCCCGGAGGCTCGACGGCCTTCTCCCAGTGCTGGGTGCGGCGCTCGGAATTGCCGAACACCCCTTCCCGCTCCACCCATCCGGCCGAGGGCAGAACCAGGTCGGCCGCCTCCGTGGTAGGCGTGGGATAGATGTCCGACACCACCATGAAGCGCCCATCGCCGGGCTCCCGCTCGATGCGGTTCAGGTTCGGGATCGTGACCCACGGGTTGGTGGTCTGGATCCACATCACCTTCACATCGCCGCGCTTGAAGGCGCGGAACATGTCCATGGTGTGGTAGCCGGGGCGCGCGGGGATCGTGCCGGGCTCCAGGCCCCAGATCTCCTCGGCCTTGGCCCGGTGCTCCGGGTTGTTCACGACCATGTCGGCCGGGAGCCGGTTCGCCAGCGTTCCCACCTCCCGGGCCGTTCCGCAGGCGGACGGCTGACCGGTGAGGCTGAACGGATTCGCACCGGGCCGGCTGATCTTGCCGGTCAGGAGGTGCAAGTCGGTGATGAGGTTGTTCATCCACGTCCCACGGACGTGCTGGTTCACCCCCATGCACCAGAGGCTGACCGTGCCCCGGCTCTGGTCCCCGTACATCTCGGCCAGGGCCTCGATCTGCCCGATGGGCACTCCGGTGATCTCGCTCACTCGGGCAGGCGTGTACTCGGCGAGGAAGGCCTCGAGTTCCGCCAGCGACGACGGGCTGGCCTGGTCCCGGAAGCCGTACCGCTCCGCCGGACCGTCCGCCGGATTCGTCGACGTCCCATCGGCACCCCAGCATCCGTACCCGATCTCGTCCCGATCCTCGATCCCGCGGCGGAACACCACGTTCTCGTCGAGGAACGGTCGGTCGATCTTCCCATCCCGGATCAGGATGTGGAGGATCCCGTTGGCCAGAGCCAGGTCGGTATTCGGCTTGAACTCCACGTACATGTCCGCGTAGTCGCTCGTGGCGGTCCGGCGGGTGGCCAGGTCCACGATGCGGACGCGGGGGTTCTCGCGCTTGTTGGCCAGGATGCGGGAGAACAGGACCGGGTGCATCTCAGCCATGTTGTTGCCCCAGAGGATGAAGTCGTCGCCGGCTTCGAAGTCCTCGTAGCACCCCATGGGCTCGTCGCTCTGGAACTGGGTCATGAATCCCATGACCGCGGACGCCATGCAGAGCCGGGCGTTGGGCTCGACGTTGTTGCTGCGGAGCCCGCCCCGGAACCACTTGGTCACGGCGTACCCGTCGTGGACGCCCCACTGCCCGGAGCCGTAGAAGGCCACGGACTCGGGGCCCGAGTCATCCAGGGCCTCCTGGTACTTGGACGCGATGAGGTCCAGCGCCTCGTCCCAGGAGATCCGGTCCCAGCCGCCGTTGGCGTTCTTCAGCATGGGATACCGGAGCCGGTCCTCGCCGTAGAGCATGGCCGGCAGGTGATAGCCCTTCACGCAGAGCAGGCCCCGGTTCACCGGGTTCGCCTCGTCCCCGCGGACGGCCATGATCTTGCCGTCGGCCACCCCCACCTCGACCCCGCACCCCGTCCCGCAGTACCGGCACGGAGCCTTGGTCCACGTGAGGTCGGAGTCCTGGAGGGCGCCCTGCCGGGCCGCGATCTCGGCGGCCCGCTCCTGGTCCGCGCAGCTGAACGCGGCGATCCCCGCCGTGCCCCCGCCCAGGACCTTCAGAAACCGTTTGCGTTTCATGGTCGGATCCTCCAGGCCTCAGTTACCGGTGCGTCCGTAGCGATCCTGCATCTGCTGGCGGATGAGCTCGGCAGCCCCCTCCGCCCCCTCCTCGAACCAGATGTGCTCGGGCCGCGCCAGGATGTCGTTGACCACCTGGTGAACCGCCGCACCCGCGCCACCACCGGCGTGGTCCGCCATCTCGCGGGCCTGGGGGATCAGCTCCATGTAGAAGCGCTCGGCCACCTCGTACATCCCGTGCCAGTGCGTGTAGTCCGGGGCCATCATGCTGGCGCCGTGGCGGGCCCGACGGCCCTCGTGGTGCCAGAGGTAGAACCACGTCCACTCGATCTCTTCGTCGAACTGCGTCGAGGTGCGGAGCCCGTTGTCGGCCAGGGCGGCCATGATGAGCTGACCGGGCTTGGCGAACTTCTCGTTGTACAGGTTCACCAGCGCGTCGTACTGGTCGTAGAACGAGTTCACGTAGCTGTCGGTGTGGCAGTTCGTGCACACGTTCTTCATCCGGTCCCGCTTCTGCTGCCACGTGTCGTGGATCAGAGAGCGGCGGGTCTCCGGATCGGTTTCGGTTACGATGCTGTGGTTGATGTCCGTGTCCATGGCCAGCGACACCGGGGGCCGGTTCGTCCAGCTGATGCGCTCACCCGGGTCGTGGGTGATGCGGCCGCCGTTCCGGATGTTCCCGGACATGTGGCACGTAGCGCAGGTCGGAGCCGCGGCGTAGGTCTCGCCCAGGATCCACTCCTCCGCGTCCAGGTCCAGTTCGTCCTTCAGGTCGCGGTAGGCGATCCCGTGCTTGGACTCCTCGTAGACCTCCTTCTGCGGGTGGTCCGGACCCAGGTGGCACTTGCCGCAGTTCTCGGGCTGACGTGCCCGCCGCGGTGAGAAGTCGTGCCGGCTGTGGCAGGCGGAGCAGGAGCCCCTCGAACCGTCCAGGTTCAGGCGCCCGATTCCGGTGTTGGGCCAGGAGTCGGAGTCCATCATGGGCTTGCCGTTCTCGTCCTTCGCGATGAGAGCGACGGCGTCCATGTTCGTGGGGAACCCGTTCTCATCCGGCGCGAAGTCGTCCACGGTCAGAACGCTGCCGTCGGTGGCGACCAGGGCCACCTTGGCGCCGTGGCACTGCTTGCAGCCCGAGTTGGCGCTGGCCAGTCCGTTGACGAGCCCGAAGTTCCTGCCGGGCGCCGGGGAGTGGGGGCTGAAGTCGATGCGACTGCCCTCCACCGTCTCGGCCAGGAAGTTGTCGAGGCTGGCCAGGATGTTTCCGCCTGCGGCGTGGTGGCTCTGGGCGAATTCCTCGGCCTCGGCGTCATGACACCGGGCGCAGTCCCGAGGCGTCACCACGGTGGCGATGAAGTAGCCCTCGTGCTGGAACCCGTCCGGATCCCGCTCCATTGCCTCGTGGCAGTCGTAGCAGCCGACGCCCTTTTCGGCGTGCGTGCTTCCCGTCCAGTGGGTCACGATGCCGGGATTCTGCTCCGTGTGGCAGCTGACGCACTGCTCGGACGAGGCGGGGACGGCGATGTGGGGCTCGCGGAGTCCGGCCTCCTCGGCCCTGCGAGCGGTCTCCATCCACTGGACCAGCACGAGCGAGAGCAGGAACAGGCCACCGAGGCCGGCGATGATGAAGCGTTTCGTTTCCAGTTTCATGATTTCACCCGATCAATGCCGTGCGATGGCTTCCCAGACGGTGAGGCCGATGATGGCGATGACGCCCAGGACACCGACCCACACGGAGGCCTCCTGGAAGCGCGTGCGCTTGCGGATCTGCTCGTCGATGAACGGCCAGGCGAACATCACGAACACGATGAATCCCATGGTCAGGATCGCCGTGGTCCCGCTGAACAGCTTCAGCCAGCGGAAGGCGACGTAGAAGAACCACTCCGGCTTGATGACGTCGGGAGTGGTCAGGGGGTCCGCGGCCGGCCCCATGGTGGCCGGGAAGATCGTGGCCAGTGCGCTCAGGAGGACCATGAGCACCAGGCCGATCATGAGCTCGGTGTAGAGGTGATCGGGGAAGAAGTTGAAGGTCTTCTGCTCGCCTTCGCGTTCGTCCTCGAACTTGAACTCGGTCACGCCCTGCAGCCGGATGATGGTGATGTGCACCACCACCAGGAGCATGATCGTGACGGGCAGGATGGCCGCGTGAATGATGTAGAAGCGGGACAGGGTCGCCTGGTTGTAGGTGTCCCCCCCGAGCATCATCCGCTTGAGGAACCCGCCGACGATCGGAGTCGAGTCGGCGATGTTGGCTCCCACCGTGGCGCCCCAGAAGCTCAGCTGCTCGAACACCAGGCTGTACCCGGTGAAGCCCGTCATCAGGGTGCAGATGAGCAGGCACATCCCCACCATCCAGTTGATCTCCCGGGGGGCCCGGTAGGCTCCCGTGAAGAAGACCCGCATCTGGTGAAGGATGACCGCGGCGATCATGAGCGTGGCGCCCCACTTGTGGAGGCTCCGGATGTACCATCCGAAGGCCGCCTCGTGGGTGATGTAGTCCACCGACTGGTAGGCGGTGGCAGGGGCGGCCTCGTAGTAGAACGCCAGCAGGATTCCGGTGACGATCTGGACGATGAACAGGTAGGCCGGGGTACCCCCCAGCGCGAACCACCAGCGCTTCAGGTGGTAGGGGACTGGCTCGTTGGTGAGTTCCTTCAGGCCCTCACCCGAGACAGGCAGCCGGTCCCCGATCCATGCGGCAACGGGGTTGGCCATCACACCCTCCGGCGATCAGAAGATTCGAGGGGTGGGGCCAGACAGGGGTCGTGTCCCGGGCCCTGGGGCCCGGCGAGCCGCTGGCCGGCCTCGGCCGGCGGACCCTCCGTGGCCACCCCGGTGGGATCGAACACCCCGTTGTGGCAGGGGCAGAAGAACCGGTTGTTCTGCCCCTCCCAGCGGACCTGGCACCCCAGGTGGGGGCAAGTGCTGGAAAGGGCGACGAAGTCGTCGGCCCCGCCCGATTCGCCCTGGCGGGCGATGTTGATGGTCTCGCCGGACGGGCCCTCGTAGCGCAGGGCTCCTCCGACCGGAATCCGAGTGACCTCCGAGACGTACTGCCAGGACATCTCGTCGGGTCTGGCGGGATAGAGGTAGCGCAGGCCCACGGCCCCCAGCGCGCCGTAGCCCCCGACGAGGCCGGCGGCCATGGCCGCCTTGGACGCGCGTTCGAGGAAGGCTCGCCGCCCATCCTCGGACTGGTGTTCCTCCAGGTTCTCGCCGGAGGTTCCGGTGGTTTTGTCGAGTTCGGACATGGGCCCTATGCTCCCTTGGGGTGTCGAGCGTGGGTTTGCACCCTCGTTCACAAGGTGAGCGGGCCGTCCTACGTCCGCTGTGACGGATGTCACACTCTTGGGGCAACTCTCCGGTCCCGTGCACGTATCGATTCAGGTGATGATTCAGCGCGCCCTCCCTACCCTCATGCTGCTGGCCGTCTGGGCTCCCGCCGCCTCCGAGGTCTCCGCACAGGAGATCTCCGGCCGGGTGACCGGCATTTCCGGCACGCCCCCCGTGCCGGGCGCGCTGGTGCTGGTAGTGAACGAGGCGGACGAGCAGGTAACGGGGGTGCTGACCGACGAAGCGGGGATGTTCGTCATCCGCACCGTGGCGGCGGGGCGCTACCGCCTGGTCTCTCGCCGGATCGGTTACGCGGACGGCGAGTCGGAGTGGTTCGATCATGGGGCAGGCACGCCGCGCACGTTCCATCTCGAGCTGCCCCGGCGGGCCATCGCCATCGAGGGGATCACGGCCGAACCGGACCGCAGGTGCCGAACCATCGAACCTGGGGACGCCTCCACGATCGCCCAGTTCTGGGAGGAGGCCCGCAAGGCGCTGGAGATCACGCGCTTCACCGAGTCCAGCGGTGACCTGGAATACGCGTCCATCACCTTCGATCGCTACCGCCGGGCCTCGAATCTCACGGTGCTGTCGGAGGACACCGAGCCGCACAGTGGTATCGGCGTCATGCCGTTCGAGAGTGCGCCGCCGGACTCGCTGGCCCTGCTCGGCTATATCCAGGGCGACGCCCGGAACGGGCGGGAGTACTTCGCCCCCGACGCCCAGACCCTGCTCTCCACCGAGTTCATGAACACCCACTGCCTGCGGTTCCACGAGGCGTCCAGCGCGCGAGACTCGGTGGGTATCCGGATCGAGCCCGTCACCGGCCGGACGCTGCCCGACATCCAGGGGGTCCTCTGGCTGGACGGCGAGTCCCTGAAGCTCCGCCGCCTGGACTTCAGCTACGTGAACGCGGAGCTGGAGGTGGAAGCGGAGCACATCGGCGGACACGTGGGCTTCGAGGAGCTCAGCAACGGCGCCTGGATCGTAAGCGACTGGACTATCCGCATGCCGTCCATCGAGGCGAGACGGGGCCCGCGCCAGACCGTCACCTTCCGGCTCCGAGGGTATCAGGAGGTGGGGGGCCAGGTCATCGAACTGGCCGATCTATCCGGGCAGTCGCTGCTGAGATCGCGCTGACGGGCCGGGGGCCACGGCCTCCAGAACCGATGGCGATGGGGGGAGCGTTCCCGGTCAGCTCCCCGGGTGCCCGTACTGGGCCGAGTGGATGCGGCTCACGTGGTTCACGTAGGCTTCGTCCGAGATCTCGTTGGCCCATATGCCCGTGACCTGGGCCCCGGCGTACCCGGCCAGGAAGAGCCCCAGGATCGCGGCCGCGGTGGCGAGCGGAGACACCCTGCGACGGCGAAAGGTGGTCAGGTCCAGCGTGTTCTCCTTCGGGCACACGGCCACGCAATCCAGGCAGCCGGTACATTCGGGGCTGTTCACCACGTCCATCTGGGACACCATGAGGCGGGCCGGGCAGGCCTTGTCGCACAGGTGGCAGTCCACGCAGGTCTCGGCCTGCCGTGTGATCTTCGTCGGCGAGAACCAGGAGGCGAGCCCCAGGAGCGCGCCGTAGGGGCACAGGTACCGGCACCACGCGCCCTCCACGAAGATCGAGCTA
>JBDHIJ010000024.1:0-71099 GCA_039587435.1 Gemmatimonadota bacterium | reverse complement strand
GGTGCGTGGCTCCGGGAGGTCCTCACCTTCATCGGCTGGCCCGTGGTCGCCCTCGCCATCGGGCTCCTGCTGGCTGTCCGGAACGTGCGGGTCCGCTCCCGACGGATCGAACTCACCAACGAGTGGGTGGCCGAGGGGCTCAAGACCTCCGCCATGATCCTCGTGGTGACCGGCCTGGGTGGATCTCTGAGCCAGATCCTGAAGGGGACGCCGGCCGTGGACTTCGTCGCCGAGCTGTTCGTTGCGTACCAGCTTCCCTCCATCCTGCTCCCGTTCATGCTGGGGGTCCTGGGCAACATGCTCACCGGATCGACCACGGTGGGCGTCATCACGGCCGCGTCGCTGGTGGCCCCCATGCTGGGGACGCTCGGGCTCTCGCCCGAGGCCGCCATGCTCTCCGGAGCCTCCGGCTCGGTCATCATCAAGTACGTGAACTCGAGCTACTTCTGGGTGTGCACCTCCCTCTCCGGGCTGGAGGTGCGAGAGGCCCTTCTCGGCTTCGGAGGCGCGACTTTCGTGGGGGGCACGGCCTCCTTCGCCACCGTCTGGGTCCTCTGGGCCATGGGACTCGTGTAGTGATCGGATCGAGGGACGACGCGCTCTACGCGGCCCTCTCGTCCGAGGTGCAGGGGGAGGTCCGGTTCGACCCCGCGTCCCGAGGGATCTACTCCACCGACGCCGGCCCCTACCAGATCATCCCCGACGGCGTGGTGATCCCGCGGGACGCCGAGGACGTGAAGACCACGCTTCGAGTCTGCCGGGAGCACGGCGTCCCCATCACCGCCCGGGGCGGTGGCACCTCCCAGGCCGGTCAAACGGTGGGTCGGGGCATCCAACTGGACTTTTCCAAGTACATGAGGGCGGTGCTGGAGGTGGACGCCGACCGGCGGCGGGTCCGGGTCCAGCCAGGGATCGTGGTGGCCGAGCTGAACGAGGAACTGGCCCCCCTCGGCCTGGAACTGCCCCTGGACCTCTCCACCGCCAACCGGGCCACCATCGGCGGAATGATCGCCAACAACAGCTCCGGCACCCGTTCGGTGCTCTACGGGATGACGGTGGACTACGTGGAGTCCCTGGAGGTGCTGCTGGCCGACGGCTCCGTCGCGGAGTTCGAGCCCGTTACCGCCCAGGAGTTCCGTGCCCGGGCCACCCGACCGGGAGCCGAGGGCACCTGGTACCGGACCGTAGCCGAGCTCACCGAGGAACTGGGGGACGAGATCCGGTTCCGGTTCCCCCGGGTCTTCCGCCGCGTGGGGGGCTACAGCCTGGACGCCTTCGTGCTGGACGCCAACGGACGCCCCCTGCCTCTGGCGGCGGACCGCCACCACCCCACCCTCCGACCGGTCCAGCCCGAGGATCGCCCACTGAACCTGTGCAGGCTCATCGCCGGCTCGGAGGGAACCCTCGGGCTCATCCTGTCGGCGACTCTGAGACTGACCCCCCTGCCCCGTGCGCGGGTGCTGGGGGTGGCCCAGTTCGCCACCCTGCGGGATGCGCTCTCCGCCACCAGCGAGATCCTCAGGCACGGTCCCTCCGCCGTGGAGGTCATGGACCGTCCCCTCCTGGAGATGACGGCCGGCAAGCCGGAGTTCGAGCCGCTCCGGGACTTCATCGTCGGGGACCCGGGAGCGATCCTGATCATCGAGTTCATCGGGGATTCGGCTCACGTTCTTCAGGAGAGACTGGAGGGCGTGGCCGACGCGCTCCGGGGCCACGATCCCGGCGCGGCTTTCCACCGGGCCCTGGACCCGGCCTCCCAGGCCCGGGTCTGGAAGCTCCGGAAGGCCGGCCTCGGCCTGAGCATGTCCCAGACGGGCGACACCAAGGGCGTCTCCTTCGTGGAGGACACCGCCGTCCACCCGGGTGATCTTCCCGACTACATCGACGCATTCCAGGAGATCCTGGCCCGGCACCAGGCCCGGGCCGTGTTCTACGCCCACGCGTCGGTCGGGCTCATGCACGTGCGCCCCGCCATCGACATGAAGACCGAGGAGGGCGTGGCGCGCTTCGAGTCCATCGCGTCGGACGTCGCGGACCTGGTCCTTCGGTTTGGCGGCAGCCTCTCGGCCGAGCACGGGGACGGGATGACCCGGTCGCCGTTCCAGGAGCGGATGTACGGGGCGGAGCTGTACGAGGGGTTCCGCCGATTGAAGAAGGCCCTGGACCCCGACGGGATCCTGAACCCGGGCAAGATCGTGGATCCCGCTCCCCTGGCGTCGAACCTCCGGTACGGGCCGAACTACCTGACCAACGTCCTCCCCACCGTCTTCAGCTTCGACGACTTCGGGGGGATCTCGCGGGCCGCCGAGCAGTGCGGAGGTGTCGGAGCCTGCCGGAAGGCCGTCACCGGGACCATGTGCCCGAGCTACATGGCCACCCGGGACGAGGCCGACAACACCCGGGGCAGAGCCACCGCGCTGCGGTTGGCCATCTCGGGCCAGCTGGGCCCGGGGGGCCTGACCGACCCCGGCCTGTTCCCGGTCATGGACCTCTGCGTCGAGTGCAAGGCCTGCAAGACGGAGTGCCCCACCGGCGTGGACATGGCCCGCATGAAGAGCGAGTTCCTGTACCACTACCAGTACGCCCACGGCGCCTCCCTCCGAACCCGGATGCTGGCTCGAGGCGAGGCGGTCGCCCGATGGGATCATCGGCTCCCCTGGTTCACGGGGGCAGCAGTTCACTCGGGGGTGGCCCGCTCCGCACTGGAGACGTGGGTGGGAATCGACGCTCGGCGGGCTCTGCCCCGGGCCGCGCGGGAGACCTTCGTCCAGTGGGCCTCGCGGAACCCGGCGG
This sequence comes from Gemmatimonadota bacterium, assembly GCA_039587435.1. Classification (GTDB taxonomy): domain Bacteria; phylum Gemmatimonadota; class Gemmatimonadetes; order Longimicrobiales; family Gaopeijiaceae; genus JBDHIJ01. The sequence goes on along the minus strand of JBDHIJ010000024.1, from coordinate 68,306 downwards.
TGGCCCGGTGGTCCGGAGGAGGGGTGTTCCGGAAACGTGTCCCCGAGTCCGCCGACCTGGCCATCTTTCCCGACACCTTCACGAACTTCTACGAGCCGAGGCACCCCCGGGCTCTCACCAGGATCGCGCTCGCGGTGGGAAGGCGGCCCCTCCTGCCCCCTCGGGTCTGCTGCGGCAGGCCGCTCATCTCCAAGGGGTTCCTGAAACAGGCCCGCCGGCAGGCCGAACGGGTGGCGCGGGTGTATGCGCCACTGGCCGAGGCCGGCATGCCCATCGTCTTCTCCGAACCGGGGTGCTACTCGGCGGTGCGGGACGACCATCCCGACCTGGTCCGTCCAGCCTACCAGGACCGGTCCCGAGCGGTGGCGGAAGCCGCGGTCACCGGGGAGGAGTGGGCGGCCGAGGCCGTGGCATCATCGGGGCCCGAACTGCAACCGGCTGCGGACGGCGAATTCCTGGTCCACGGGCACTGCCACCAGAAGGCCCTGGTCGGAATGGGTCCCGCCGAGTCGCTGCTGAGGACCATCCCCGGGGCCGCGGTACGGGTCCTGGACACCGCCTGCTGTGGTATGGCCGGCTCCTTCGGCTACGAGAAGGAGCACTACGACGTCTCCGTGCGGATGGCCGAGCGCCGGCTCCTCCCGGCCATCCGAAACGCAGAACCGGGGACCACCGTGGTGGCCCCCGGTTTCTCCTGCCGGCATCAGATCAACGATCTGGCAGCCGTCGGCGCCCGCTCGACACTGGAGGTGGTGGCGGACCACCTCCCGTGACCGCCGAGCGTCCGGGCGGTCCCTTCTGCCAGGGGTTGTAGGACTTGAGGCCTCGAGTCCCGCCTACCTGCAGTCCGTCATCATCGACAGGTCAGGCGGGATGATGGTGTTGATGCGCTCACCCGCCGACACCGGCCGCGGCGACGTCGTGCACCGTCCGCCACCCAGCAGCCGGATCTCGACGGCCACGTCCTCACGGCCCCGGATCTCGACGAAATAGGTCTCCGTGCGGCCCGGCTGCAATACGCCCAGACGGACGCGGCGACCCATGATCTGAGCGGTGAGCGTGGCCTCGGCCCGGGCGTTGTTGGTCACCTGAACCGAGGCCTGATCCTCGCCCGGCTCCGGCGGCAGGCCCGTGCTTTCGATCTGCCCACCTCCGCCACCGCTGCTGCACGCCGCCAGGGCCAGGACCATCGCCATGGCTCCGCCGATCGACAGTGCGCTCCTCTTGGTCTTCATACCGAATGTCCTCATCGGAATCCCGGGCATCGCCCCCACCCGGTCAGTTCGAGGCCCCGGGACCGCGGGCCCGTTTCAGTATCAGCCTCCCGGAGGGAAGCCATCCATCATCTGGTCCACCGCCTGCTGGATCCGCCGCTGGCGCTCCTCCGGATTCAGGTTGTCCTGGAGCTTGGCGGAGGCGCTGCCGGTCCACACCAGGTTCTGGGAATCCGTATCGAAGAGGGCCAGGACCAGGGTCCCGACGTCCCAGGTGTTCACCCGGGTCTGGCTGGTGGACATCCCCATGGAGCCGCCCCAGCCCCACCGATATCCACCGCCCCAACCCGTGGTGGTCGTGGTGGCGGACTGCTGCTGCTCAGTGGTCACCTGGTAGCCCAGTGCGAGCGACGCGTTCGACTGTACCTCCGTGAACCCCCGGGCCTGCATCGCGTTGTTGGCCGCCGCCCGGACCCGATTCCTCGTGATGTCGTCGAGTTCGCTGTCACTCGAGATCCACATGTAGGTGGAGGTCTGGGAGAAGTCGAAGTTGGGGTCCCAGTCCCTCGTCGTGTCGACGCTGCTGCATGCGGTGAGCGAAACAGCGACCGCGACCGCGAACCCGGCGACGATCGTGCGCTTCATATCGATACCCCTCGTTTTCGATGCGTGTGATGGACCAGCCGCCGGAGGGCGGACGTCACTGGCACATGAATATGGGTTCGGCGAGGGATCTGCCACAGGTCTCTCCCGCCACGGTTACACGACTGGGAGAGCTGCGGACCCAAGATCGAGGGGCTCGGGGTGGCCACGACCGGGCCACCCCGAGGCGGTGGGTCACTCCGCTCGCATCACCGTGAGCGGATCCGCCCGGCTGGCCCGGACGGCGGGGATGAGCGTGGCGATCACCGCCACCAGCAGGAGAACCCCCGCCGCGGTGCCCAGGCTCAGGGGATCGACGGCGCCGACCCCGTGGGCCATGCCCTGAAGCATGCGGCCGACCCAGAGCGATCCGACGGCCCCGAGACCGATTCCGCCGAGCACGACAGGGAGGCCCGATCGCAGGATCAGCCGCACGACCTGGCCTCTCCCGGCTCCCAAGGCCATTCGGACCCCCATTTCGGGGATGCGGCCGGCGACCGAGTACGAGACAACCGCGTATACCCCCAGGGCCGAGAGGGCCAGCGCCGCGCCCGCCAGCGCAAGCAGCACGAGGGCCTGGAACCGGGGTCGGATCAGCCGGCGCTGCTCCGTGGACCGGAGGGTCCGCGGGGTTCCCACCAACAGGTCCGGATCCGCTTCGGTCATGGCCGAGGTGATCGGGCCGGCCGAGAGGACAGGATCATCCCGCGTGCGGACGAGGAAGATCGTCGCCGCCCGACCGAACTGCCGGTTGCTCCAGTAGATCTCGGGAAGAGTCGCCTCCCCGGGGGTGAGCGGGGGCACGTCGGCCACCACCCCCACCACGGTGAGACTCTGCTCGCGCTCGGGCAGGTGGATGACCCTCCCCACGGGGTCGCCGTCGGGCCAGGCCATCTCGGCCAGGGTCCGGTTCACGACGGCCACCGGTGTGACACCGGGCCCGTCCGCCTCGGTGAACTCCCGTCCCGCCACCACGTCCACGCCGAGGGTGGCGAAGTACCCGGGCCCCACGTCGAACCACCAGGTCACAGGAAGGTCGGAGATGGATTCGGCGCCGTCGGCCATGAAGGCCGTGGCCCCGTCATTCCCGCCGAACAGGGGCCCCGCGGAGGCCGTAGCCACGGATTCCACTCCCGGCAGTGCCGAGAGGCGCTCCTCCACGAGGCGGACCTGCCCCATGAACTGTTCCCGGGTACGGTACTGCGCCATGTCCACGTTGGCGCTGACGGACAGCACCCGGTCCCGCTCGAACCCGGGCTCCCAGTCCAGGTACTGGGTGAAGCTCCGGGTGAGGAGGCCCGCGGAAGCCAGCAGGACCACCGACAGGGCCAGTTCCGCCACGACCAGTCCGGCCCGGAGGCGGCCCCCGTCCCGGGACCGGCCGGCCCTCAACCCCGATCGGACGGCCTGCCCGAGGTTCCACGAGGTGACCCGAAGTGCGGGGACGATGGCGAACACCAGCGTAGCCAGCAGTCCCGTGACCCCCGCGGCCAGCAGAATCCTCCCGTCCACCGCCACCTCGGCGAGTCGGGGGATCTCCGGGGGCGCCAGGCTCAGGAGAGCCCGGGTGGCGCCGTCGGCCATGAGCACCGACAGCCCGGTGGCCACCGCGGCAAGGAGGAGCCCCTCGAGCAGGATCTGACGGATGAGCTGGCGCCGACCCGCACCCAGGGCCGCCCGGACGGCCAGCTCCCGCCGCCGCCGGAATCCTCTGGCCAGGAGGAGGTTGGCCACGTTGGCGCAGACGACAACGAGGAGGAGGATCGCTCCGGCCAGGAAGGCCATCAGAACGGGCCGGGTATCGCCGACCACCTCCCTGAGAAGGGGATCCAGCCGGACACCCCAGGAGTCGTCCACGTCCTCGAGGATCCCCCGGAGCCGGGCGTAGCCCTGGGTGACCTCGGCGTCCGCCGACGCCAGAGACGCCCCAGGGGCAAGGCGAGCGAACGCCCTGAATCCCCGCCAGCCCTGCACATCGGGGTCCAGGGGGCCGAAATGGGGCGGGGTCCAGACCTCGATCCCGCTGAGGTCGAACGGCAGATCGAACCCTGTCGGGAGCACCCCCACCACCACGTAGGGTTCTCCGGCCAGCTGGATCGGGGCGCCCACGATGGCGGGGTCACTGCCGTAGCGATCCGACCAGAGGGAATGGCTCAAGAGAGCGACCCTTCCCTCGTCGCCGAATTCCTCGTCACGGAACAGGCGGCCCAGCTCGGGCTGTACCCCCACGGCCCGGAGCGCGCCCGCATCGATGAGCCCCCCTCGCGCTCGTCGGGCTCCCTGGTCGTCGGTCAGTCGAAATCCCCACCCCCGGGCGATCCCCATCTCGGAGAACGAGGTGCTCGAACGACGCAGCTCGTCCACCACCCTCGGAGAGGCGATGCAGTAGCCCCGCATTCGGGGATGGTCCTCGCAGAGGATCACCAGCCGATCGGAGTCCGGGAACTGGAGGGGGCGGAGGACGATGGAGTCCACCACCGTGAAGATGGCCGTCGCCGCGGTCATCCCCACGGCCAGAATCAGGAGCGCCGGCAGCGTGAACCCGGGACTGCGGATCAGCGACCGCGTGACCAGCCGTGCCTCTCTCATCATCTCCCCCACCCCTCGTCTTCCCGAGGCTTTCAGTCGCTCCCCCGGCGGAACCGGAGCAAAGCCCCGAAACTCCGTCCCACCCATCCGTCGTGCACCGTAAGCGGCGGAAAGCCGGACGGCCTGCCGCCAGTACCAGAGCCTCGCCTCAGCCTTCCCCCGCCCGGGTGCCGTACACCGGGCCCGGTAGAGTTCCTCGAGGTCGCCCAGTACGCTCTCCCGAAGGCCACCCGCCGGGAGAGAGAAGCTCAATAGCGCCTCGGCCAGCCGAGGAGGCCGGCCCTGGTTCTCAGGGCTCATGGGCCCCGACCGCCGGGTCCATCCCAGCCCAGAGTCTCTTCCACTCCTCCCTCACCCGCTCCAGAGCGGTCCGTCCCTCCGCGGTCACCGCCATGTAGCGCTTCCGGCGACCTCCCCGCTTCGGATCGCCGTCCTCCAGCCTGGACCGGATCATCCCCTTCTGCTCCAGACGGTCGAGGGTGGCATAGAGAGCGCCCGGGCTCACCACGCGGTCCAACCGGGCGTTGAGCTCCTCGAGGATCGTGGTACCGTAGCCGTCGCCGCCCATACGCAGAACGGCCCACAGCACCCGCTGCTCCAGCTCTCCCAGGTACGTATGCTCGGTCATGGCTCCCATCGTGGCGAAGTCTAGATTCTAGAGATGTATCATATCTACATTCTAGACTTCGGGACGGCAAGCCCCTCGACTGCCGGCGCGGATCGTCCCCTTCCATCCTGGGTAACCCGGATCTACCTTCGCCCGCGCCCCGCCGGACCCCCCCGAACATTCCGGGCCGGGCCTTGGAGCAGACCCCGAACAAGGTCGTAACGATGGCCGCACACTCGACTACGGATCACGCGCCTCGATCTCCCATCGAGCGGTTCCAGGAGTTCCTCCACCTCGAATCCTCGGGTGGGCTGGTCCTGATGGCGGCAGCCGCACTGGCCATGGTCGTCGCCAACTCGCCGCTGGCCGAAGCCTTCGACCGGATGCTTCACCTGACCTTCGAGATCCGTCTCGGAGACGCGGGGCTGGCGAAGCCACTGATCCTGTGGATCAACGACGGACTCATGGCGGTCTTCTTCCTGCTGGTCGGGCTGGAGCTCAAGAGAGAGGTCCTGGAAGGGCACCTCTCGAGCCTGGGGAAGGCGGCCCTCCCGGCCTTCGCCGCGGCCGGCGGGATGGCGCTCCCGATCCTCCTCTTCGTCTGGCTGAACCAGGGAGATCCGGACGCCATGCGCGGATGGGCGATCCCGGCGGCCACCGACATCGCCTTCGCGCTCGGGATCCTCAGCCTGATGGGTGATCGGGTCCCCAGCTCGCTCAAAGCGCTCCTGCTGAGCGTCGCTGTGTTCGACGACCTGGGCGCGATCACGATCATCGCCCTGTTCTACACCTACGAGCTCTCGACCATGGGCGCTGGCCATGTTCATCCCGATGGAGCGAAACGTTGACGCGGAGGGGTGCCCGCTCAGGACCCTGGAGCACAAGCTCCATCCCTGGGTCGCGTTCGGGGTCCTGCCGGTCTTCGCACTCGCCAACGCGGCCGTACCCCTCGGGGGCCTGTCCATGGCTGATGTGCTGCAGCCCCTCCCCCTGGGCATCGCGCTCGGTCTGGTCGTGGGCAAGCTCGTCGGGGTCTTTGGCGCCAGCGTGCTGGCCGTGCTGGTTCGCGCCGCCTCGCTCCCCGACGGGGTACGCTGGCCGCATGTCGCGGGAGTCAGCCTCCTCGCCGGGGTCGGCTTCACGATGAGCCTGTTCATCTCCGCCCTCGCCTTCGAAGAGAGTGCCTCGGGCTCCATCGGCCTCGCGAAACTGGGCGTGCTGATGGGGTCCGCGGTGGCGGCGGTGGCCGGGTATGCCGTCCTGAGGGTCTCGCTGCCCGCCGACGCCGGGGAGACCTGATCGGAGCCACCGGATCCTGAGGCGCGGAAGAATTTCCTTGCCAGAACCGCAGCATGAGCGCAACCTGCCGGGACGCTCGGCGACCCTAGGCAAGGAGCACCTCATGGCCGACTTCACCTCCCTCGACGGCGCACAGATCAGCCTCGACGACTCTCACCTCGATGCTCTGGCTGCCTCTCTCGACGGGGCCCTCGTCCTTCCGGGACAGGCCGGCTACGACGAGGCGCGGACCCTCTGGAACGCCATGATCCAGAAGCGCCCCGGTGCCGTCGTACAGGTCTCGAGCGCGGGGGACGTTGCCCGGGCGGTGAATTTCGCCCGCGAGCACGGTGTGCTGCTCTCGGTCTTTGGTGCGGGCCACAACATCGCCGGCAACGCCCTGGCGGACGGTGCGCTGACCATCTCCTTCAGCGGCATGCGAGGGGTGTCCGTGGACCCGGACACCCGGCGGGTCCTCATTCAACCGGGCGCCACCCTGGGCGATGTCGACGCGGCGACTCAGGAGCACGCCCTGGCCGTGCCCATCGGGATCAACTCCACGACCGGGATCGCGGGCCTCACGCTCGGGGGGGGCGTGGGATGGCTGGGGCGGAAGCACGGGATGACCATCGACAGCCTGGTCTCGGCCCGGGTCGTGCTCGCCGACGGCAGCACGGTGACCGCGAGCGAATCGGAGAACGCGGACCTGTTCTGGGGCCTGAGAGGCGGCGGAGGCAACTTCGGCATCGTGACGTCGTTCGAGTTCGACGCCTACCCGTTGGGACCGGAGGTACTCGCCGGCCTGGTCGTGCACCCCTTCGATGCCGCGGGCGACGTGCTCCGGCAGTATCGGGACTACGCGGCGGCCGCCCCCGACGAGGCCAGCGTCTGGTGCGTCCTCCGCAAGGCACCGCCCCTCCCCTTCCTTCCCGAGGAGGTGCACGGCACCGAGGTCCTCGTTCTCGCCGCCATGTATGCCGGGGACATGGCCGAGGGAGAACAGGCATTGGCGCCGATGCGGGCGATCGGCAGCCCCATTGCCGACGTCATCGGACCGAGCCCGTTCGTGGACTGGCAGCAGGCTTTCGATCCACTGCTCACCCCCGGCGAGCGGAATTACTGGAAGACCCACGATTTCGACGAGCTCACCGACGACCTGATCGACACCCTCCTCGAGTACGTCGGCAGGATCCCCGATCCCCAGTGCGAGGTCTTCCTGGGTCAGCTCGGGGGGATGCAGAGTCGGATACCCGACGAGGCAACGGCCTATCAGGGACGCAGCGCCGCATTCCTGATGAACGTCCACGGGCGCTGGAGTGACGCGGGGATGGACGACACGTGCGTCGCGTGGTGCCGCAACCTGTTCGGAGCCACCGCACCGTTCGCGACCGGGGAAGCGTACGTGAACTTCATGACCGAGGAGGAGGGCGACCGTGTCGCCTCGGCATACGGGCCCAGCTACGATCGACTGGTCGAGCTCAAGAACCGCTACGACCCGGGCAACCTCTTCCGGGTGAACCAGAACGTGGCGCCCGCGACGACGGGCTAGCCCCGGGGGCGTCACGCGCGCCCGAACCGCCGACTCGCCGGCCCGCGGTCTCGGATCCCGCTCCCCTACATGCTGATCTTGTAGGGGAACCAGGCAGCCACGGCCTCGCCGCCCTTGGTGGCTGGCCGGAACACCCACTCGGCGGCCTCGGCCAGAAGGCGCTCGTTGAAGCGCCGGTCCCGGGTCGGCGGGACCAGGTAGGTGGAGTCGGGCACAACGCGTCCCGTCTCGTCCACGAACACCCAGACTTCGACCTCGTTGCCGCGGAGGTTGTCGTTGGTGGGCGGCATGATCATGCCCCTCGGCACCGGCGGCATGAGGCGGAAGAGCCCCTCGTCGGCCGTGCCGCCGTCACCCTGTCCGGTGCCGTCGGCCATGCCCGGGCCCTGGTTGTTGCCCTCGCCGGCATCGGCGGCGTCGCCGGGAGCGTCCCCCAGGATCTCCGACATCTCCTGGGGCTCCTCCTCGAAATCGACGGGCTCGGTCTCGATCTCCACCGCCACCTCCAGGGGGCGGGGAGGCCGGGGAATGGGCTGGGTCTGCCGGATCTGGAGTTGCATGGCCTGCATCCCCCCGGCCGCCGCCCGTGCGTCACCGGCCCGGGGACCGGCCGCCGCGTACGGCGACTGGAGATTCGGGCTGCCCCGCCAGAACAGGAGGAGGAAAAGGCCCATGACCAGGTACGCGCCCACGGCGATCCACATGGCCTTCCGATTCCGGATCCTCTCCCGGTCGAACCGCTGCTCGACGGAGAGCAGGTGGTCCGGAATCGACCAGTCATGGACCTGGGCATCCCAGGGATCCATCGGCTGTTCCTGGTCTTTTTCCTTGCTCACCGGAAGGGCCCTGGGTGCAGGGGGCACACGCGTGGCGGGCGATCACCGGAGTGGGACCGCAGATTCCGCCAGATCCACTATACAATACCGGTAACAGGGCCCGGAGGTTTCCGATCCCGATGAGGTTTCCCCGGCCGAGCCCGGAGCAGGCGGGCCGGCGCCGTCGGCGGGCGGCGAAGAGGGCCCTTGGCTACTGCATCCCCGGGGTCCAGGAGTTGTTCATCCGGTCCACGTCCGGGTACATCTCGTCGGGGTCGATGACCGCCCGCACGATGGGCGCCGGCAGGTCGACCTCCAGCACCAGTCGACGGTCCTCCCACTCGTCATGCCCGGCCTCGGCCGTGACCAGGGTGCCCCCCTCCAACTCGATGTTCACGAAGACCGGCAGGGGGATTTCGCCCAGGTCCTCCACCACGATCCGGACCGTGCGCCCGCCGTTGCTCACCTCCATGCTGGTGATGGCCTGGTCCACCACTCGGGTGGTGTACATCCACGGGTAGAAGAACCAGTCCAGGTCCCGGTCGGTCACGTCCTCGAAGGTCCAGAACAGGTCCAGGGGATGGGGGTGCTTGTAGGCCCACCGCCGGGTGTACTCCTTCAGCGCCTCGTCGAAGAGCTCCTCGCCCAGGATGTACCGGAGCATGCGGAAGCCCGTGGCGGGTTTGCCGTAGCTGGCCAGACCGCGGTTGCCGAAGGGGCCGTATGTGTCGGCGTGGCGCATGGACTCGGTTTCGGCGTCCGTGCCGCCGACCCTCAGGTACCCGTTCATGGTGTTCCGCCCCGCGTCCACGTCGGGGAAGATCATGGGCATGGTCAGGTCCTCGGCGAACGAGGCCAATCCCTCGTCCATCCACGCGTGGGCCTTCTCGTTGGTGCCCACCACCATGGGCCACCACATGTGGGCGAGTTCGTGGGCCGTCACCCCGTAGAGCGACTCGGGCGTCCGCCCGCCGCCGATGATCGTGATCATCGGGTACTCCATCCCGCCCCCGATTACGCCCTCGTTCACCGTCATCTGGGGATACGGATACGGGTACCAGTAGGACAGGTTGTCGATGGCGTGCTTGGCGAACTCGGCGGAACGATCCCAGTTGGCCTGATCCGGCCGGTAGAAGGTGTGGATCATGGAGGTCTGGGTCTGGCCATTCAGCCCCTCGTACTCCGAGACCGTGGCGTCCCACACGTAGCGATTGGACGTACCCCAGGCGAAGTCGCGGACGTTCTCGGCGACGTAGTGCCAGGTGAGGGTGCCGTCGGGTGACGTGGCCGTGGACTCGCCCGCGGCCAGGTCCTCGGCGGTGACCACGTTCATAATCGTCTCGGCCGAGGTGTTGGCCAGCCGGCCCTGGGCGGTGGGCGTCAGCACCTCCTCGGGGTTCTGGAGGACACCGGACGCGCTGACCAGCCATCGGTGCGGCGCAGTGATCCGGACGTCGAACGTGCCGTAGTCGACGTAGAACTCACCGTCGCCCAGGTAGGGATCCCTCTTCCAGCCGTTGAGGTCGTCGTAGACGGCGACCTGCGGGTACCACTGGGCCAGGTAGAAGACCTCGGTTCCCTCACGCCCCATGCGAAAGGTCCCCTCGGGCACCTCGAAGCTCCACTGGACCTCCATCTCGAAGGAACCGCCTGGAGGCACGGACTCCACCAGGTCGAAGACCATGTTGGTGGTCCCGATGGCCCGGACGGGCCGGGGCATCTCCGGCACGGCACGACCCTGGATGGTCACCGCCAGTTCGTCGAACCCTCCCGTGATGGGCGCCGAGCGGTTCCGGGGGTTCCCCGGGGCGAACACGTTCTGCGTCATGTTCATGGAGACCTGGGTCAGCGCGTCCGGCGAGTTGTTGGTGACCGTTACCACCTCGCTGCCCCAGACCCGGGCTCGCGCCGGGTCGATCCGGGTCTCGATCCGGTAGTCCACCTGGTTCACGAAATACCGGGGCCCGGGCGCACCGGCCCGTGTGCGGGTGCCGGCCCGGAGCGCGTCCTGATAGGCGTGGGGGACCGGGAGGGTGTCGGACTGGGGGAGGGCCAGGAGGGCCGCCAGCAGCAGAGTCTTCATGGGGTGTCGACTCGGGACGAAGCTCAGGGGGAAGCACGAGGGCCCCCGGAAGGAATCCCACCGGGGGCCCGACCTGTCTCAAGTTGCCCGAGGCGTCGACCCCCGGCAATGAACCACGAGTTCTTTTGGGCTCACGAGGAGCCCCGGGACTCCTCCCCACCCCAGATGTGCCGCAGGAACCGCTCGGGCGCCTGGAGGAAATCCCGGACCAGCGCAACCGACTCCAGCTCATCGAACCGCACCTCCGCTATTCGCCCTTCGTCGAACGCGTAGATCCGGGCCCCGGGGATGCCCATCAGAATGGGCGAATGGGTGGCCACGATGAACTGGCTCCCCTGGTCCAGCGACTCCCGGATCATGGAGAGGAAGCCCAACTGGCTCTGTGGGGAGAGGGCGGCTTCCGGCTCGTCCAGGAGGTAGAGCCCGTTGGGGACGAGCCGCGCCGCGAACAGGTCCAGAAAGGCTTCGCCGTGGGATTTGGCATCGGGGTCCTCGCCGTACCGCTCGGTCATCTCGCCGATGGACTTCCGGTGAACCCCCATGGCCAGGTTGCGGGCAAGCGGCCCGGCCCCCTCGAGCTCAACGTCCAGGCGGCGAATCTCGGCCTCGTGTTCGGCCCGGCTCTTCACCAGCTCCTTCTGGAAGCCGAAGAAGTCCTCGGCCCGAAGGAAGAAGCCCCGGTGGGACCGGGTCGCCCAGGTCAGCCGGAGGCGATCGGCGAGGCGCCGCTGAGCCGCCAACGTCGGATCTCGGGCCAGGGCTCCGCTGCCCACGGCCGGAAGAGCGGCCGCGATGGCCAGCGACTCCATCAGCGTGGACTTCCCGGAGCCGTTCTCGCCCACGAACAGGGTCACCGGGGCCGACAGGTCCAGCTCCGCGAGGGAGCGGATGGTCGGCACGGTGAACGGAAAGCCTTCGGGCGGCTCACCTTCGCGGGGGGAGACGGACAGAAGCTGAGGCATGGGCCCCAAGGTAACGCTTCGGTCCGGCCGCGCCGCCGGCGGCTTCGCCGGACGCGCAGTTCATCTTGCGCCCCATTTCGGGCCCGGTGAGTTTCGTTCATGGCCGAAATCCAGCCCCCCTCCCCGGCGGGAGATTCACCCCCGGAGCAGGCGCCGACGCCCGTCCCTGAGTCCGCTTCGACGCGGGAGCCCGAGGACCGCCTGACGCGGCTGTCCCACGCCGCGGCGCTCTACGAACTGACCAAGCCCGGAATCGCCGGGTACGTCATGATCACGACCGGGGTGGCCTACTACGTCGCGGCCCGCGGCGCGGTGGACTGGATGATCCTGCTCCACACGCTCTTCGGAACGGTGCTGGCCACGGGTGGCGCGCTGGCGCTCAACCAGTTCATCGAGCGGGAAGCCGACGCGCTCATGCACAGAACGCGGGGCCGGCCCATCCCGTCCGGTCGGCTCCCGGCGTGGCAGGCCCTCGCCTTCGGACTGTTCCTGCTCGTGGCCGGCCTGGGGCACACCTGGTTCTGGGTGGGAGCGCGGCCGGCTGCCCTCACCCTGTTGTCGGCCGTCGTCTACAACCTGGTCTACACGCCCCTGAAGCCCCGGAGCTACCTGGCCACCCTTGCCGGGGCCATCCCGGGAGCCATGCCCGCCCTCATCGGGTGGTCCGCGGCGGTGGATCGCCTCGACACCGGGGCCGCGGTTCTGTTCGGGATCGCCTTCCTCTGGCAGCTGCCCCACGTCCTCGGCCTGGCCTGGATGCTGAGGGAAGACTATGAGCGGGCCGGGTTTCTACTCATGCCCCCCACCGATCCCGAGGGGCGTACCGTCGGGCCCAAGATGCTGGGGTACTCCATCGTCCTGATTCCCATGAGCGTAGCGCCCACGGCGCTGGGCTACACGGGAATCATCTATGCCACGGGAGCCGCCATCCTCGGGTCGGCCCTGGTGCTGGCCAGCCTCGCCTGCATCCGCGACATGAACACGAAGACGGCCCGGCGCGTGTTCCTGGGCTCCCTGGCCTATCATCCCCTCATCTCCATCCTGATGATCCTGGACACGGTCCGGATCTGAGGAGCACCCCATGCGCCGTTCCGTCGCCGGCCTCGCGGCCGTTCTCACACTCGCCCTGGTGACACCCATGTCCGCATCCAGCCAGCGCCCCGACGCCTCGGATCGCCCCCGGGCCCGGGACCTCGGAGTCGAGGTCGGGATCTTCCAGCCCGGACAGCACAATGCCATTACCGACGTGGCCGACGTCCGGGTGGGCCACGCGACGGTGTGGGAGGGAGACGACGTCCGGACCGGGGTCACGGCCATCCTTCCCCACGGCGGCAACGCGTACCTGTCGCGGGTTCCGGCGGCCATCTACGTGGGCAACGGCTACGGGAAGCTGCTCGGGGTGACCCAGGTCCGGGAACTGGGCGAGATGGAGACGCCCATCCTCCTGACCTGCACGCTCTGCGTGTGGAAGGCCGCCGACGCCATGGTGGACTGGATGATTCACCTGGACGGCATGGAAAACGTCCGGTCGCTCAATGCCCTGGTGGGTGAAACCAACGACGGAGGTCTGAACGACATTCGCGCTCGCCCGATTCGCCCGGAGCACGTGGTATCCGCGCTGGAGTCCGCCTCGGGCGGTCCGGTCGAAGAGGGTGTCGTGGGAGCCGGCACCGGAACCCGGGCCTTCGGGTGGAAGGGCGGGATCGGGACCTCGAGCCGCATCCTCCCCCGCGACCTGGGTGGTTACACCGTGGGGGTCCTGGTCCAGTCGAACTTCGGCGGGATCCTCACCATGAACGGCGCTCCGGTAGGAGAAGAGCTGGGCCGCTACTCGTTCCGCGAATACGTGGACGGGTCCGACGGTGCCCAGGGAGACACGGGTCAGGGATCCATCATGATGGTGGTGGCCACCGATGCGCCCCTCTCCGATCGGAACCTGGAGCGACTGGCCAAACGGGCCATCATGGGGCTGGCCCGGACCGGGTCCTTCGCCGGGAACGGATCCGGCGACTACGTCATCGCGTTCTCGACGGCCGAGAGCGTTCGCCGGGACCCACAGGGTCGTCGGCTGACCACCGAGGAGCTCTCCAACGGGTCCATGTCCGGCCTGTTCCAGGCCGCGGTGGAGTCCACCGAGGAAGCGATCTACAACTCCCTCCTCAAGGCCGTGGACGTCACCGGGGTGGGTGGTCGGACCGCCGACGCACTCCCCATCGACGAGGTGAGGGACGTGCTGGACCGGTACAACGCACGGAACCGCTGAGGCGGCGGTCCGGCTCTAGTCCAGCTCCGCCAGCCCCGCTTCCACCACCTCCGGCAGCGCCCGCAGCGCTTCCATGAGTTCGTGCGACACCTGGCCGTCCACGGTGATGGCCGCCAGGGCCTCGCCACCGGCATCCACCCGGGCCTGGTGGTACCCGGCGATGTTCAGGCCGTGGTCTCCGAGGAGAGTCCCAACCCGACCGATGACCCCGGGTACGTCCCGGTTCTTGAGCAGGATCACGCTCCCCACGGGCTGAAGATCGATGGCGTAGTCGTCGATCCCGATGATACGGGCGTGGGCCTCACCCAGGAGAGCCCCCCGGACACGGGCCGAGCCATGCTCGGTCTCCACGCCTACCTCGAGGATCTGCGTGTAGTCCTGGGGCGCGCGGTCCGTGGCGGTCTTCACGCGGATCCCCCTGGCTTCGGCCCGATGCAGAGCGTTGACGAAGTTCACTTCGTCCGCGCCGGAGATGTTCCGAAGGAGACCCGACAGAACGGCGACCGATACCGGCTTCACCGCCTCTTCGGCCTCCCCGCCGGCCACGATCACCTCGATGGAGCGGAACCCTCCGCGGGACAGGACACACGCCAGCAGTCCGACCCGCTCACCCAGCGCCAGGAGGGGACGGACGCGGCGGAGTTCTTCGCCGCCGATCGCCGGAGCGTTCACGGCCCGGGAGAGATCGCCCTCCATCAGGGCCGCCCTCACGGCGCCGGCGATCTCGAGCGCAACCAGCTCCTGAGCCTCCTTGGTCGACGCGCCCAAGTGGGGCGTGAGGATCAGGTTCGGCGCCGACCGAAGTGGGCTGTCCTCCTGCAGCGGTTCGTTCCCATAAACGTCCAGGGCCGCGCCGGCGATGGTCCCGGCCTCCAGCGCCTCGGCCAGGGCGTTCTCGTCCACCACCCCGCCGCGGGCGGCGTTGATGAGGTAGGTGGTGGGCTTCATCCGCTCCAGCTCGGCCCTGCCGATCATTCCTCGGGTCGAGGCGGTGAGGGGCACATGGAGGGTGATGAAATCGGCCTGGGCGAAGATGCTGTCCAGCGCTGCGTTCTCCACGCCCAGGTCGTTGGCCCGCTCCTCGGTCAGATACGGGTCGTAGGCCATGACGTCCATGCCGAACGCCATGGCGCGCCGGGCCACCTCGGCTCCGATCCGGCCCGCGCCCACGAGGCCCAGTGTCTTTCCGCGCATCTCGGTGCCGGCGAAGGCCGAGCGGTTCCACTCACCCGTCCGCACCGAACGGTCGGCGGATACCACCTTCCGGGCCGAGGCCATCATGAGGGCGAAGGCCAGCTCGGCCGCCGATACCGTGTTCCCGGCCGGGGCGTTGAGCACGGGTACGCCCCGCTCGGTGGCCGCGGCCAGGTCGATGTTGTCGACCCCGACGCCGGCCCGGCCCACGACCTGGAGATTGGGCGCGGCTTCGAACATCTCGGGCGTCACCTTCGTGGCGCTCCGGACCACCAGTCCGTCGGCATCGGCCAGGGCTTCCAGGAGCTGGTCCTTCTCCCAGCCCGCGGCCAGGACCACTTCGAACTGGGGGTGCTCGGACAGGGGGGTCAGGCCGGAGGGAGAGACCTTGTCGGCGACGACCACGGTGTAACGGGCTTCGGGGTCCCGCTGGCTGGTGGGGCTCATACGCCCATGATCTCCTCGAGCTGGGCCAGAACGCCGTTCAGCTCGTCCAGGGTGTGATCTCCCATGTGTCCGATCCGGATGTGGGAGTCCTTCAGCTTTCCATAACCGGGCGCGATGACGAACCCGGCGTCGCGCATCCCCCGGGCGATCTGAGAGCCGGCCATCCCCTCCGGGAGGCTGATGCAGGTGACGGTGGGGGAGCGGTACCCCTCGGGCGCCAGGACCTCGATCCCGACACCACTGCCCTCGCGCATCTCGTCCACCCAGGCCACGCAGCGGTCCCGCATGGCCTCGTGGCGAGCCCAGCGGCCCTCCATGGTCTCGGCCCGCATGCGGCCCATCTGGTAGTGGAGCGAATAGAGGAGCGAGACCGCGGGCGTATTCGGGGTCTGGTTCTTCTCCAGGTTGGCAGCAAAGGCCTGGAGGTCGAAATAGACGCCCTTCCGGGTCGCGCTGGCGGAGCGTTCCATGACCCGGGGTCCGGCCAGGGCGAAGGCCAGACCCGGGGGCAGCGCCATGGCCTTCTGGGACCCGGTCAGCACGTAGTCCAACTGCCACGCGTCCCCCTCCATCGGTGCCCCACCGACACCGGTCACCGAGTCCACCAGGAGCACCACGTCGAGGGCCCGGTTCACCACACCCGCCAGTTCGTGGATGGGATTCAGGACCCCGGTACTGGTCTCGGAGTGGACCACGGTCACGGCGTCGTAGTCCCCGGTCTCCAGGCGGGAGGCCACGGCGGCCGGATCGTGGGCCTCTCCCCAGGGGACCTCCATGCGGTCCACCGCGAAGCCGCAGGCCTCTCCGATCTTCGCGAAACGATCGGAGAACGCCCCGTTCACCAGCGCGAGCACTCGGTTTCGGGCCGCATTTCGGATGCCCGCCTCCATGAAACCGGTGGCCGACGAGGTGGAGACCAGGACGGGACTACGGGTTCGGAACACCTCCCGCAGCCCGATCTGGATCTCGCCCATGAGGGTCTGAATGTCGGGCCCGCGGTGTCCGATCATCTGCCCGGTCTGGGCCTGGAGCACGTCGCCCCGGACGGCGGTGGGTCCTGGAAGGAAGAAGCGCTCGAAGGGGACGTCACCACCGAAGTACTGGGGGTCGCTCACGGGTGCTCCGTCGAGGCTCTCGGCCTCTCGTTGGGGTGGTGCTGAAGGGGTGCGGGGTACGACCGGCCTCTAGTGTGGTCCGCGGCCAGATCCATGCCAAGGGGTCGAGCGCTCGGAGGGGCGGATCCATGGTGCCCGGGGGGCGGTTGGGAGCAGCCGGAAGGACGGGTCGACGGCGGCGCGGACGCACCAGAACGGGGCATGATCGGGACCTAGGCGCGCCAGTCTTCCTGCCACTGGGTGTAGTGCACGACCACTACTCCCGCGCCCCGGAGCACTTCCAGTCCGGAGGGATCGCGGTAGGCGTCCCGGAAGAACACGAACCCGACGTTCGCCTGGACCATGAGCTTGGCGCACATCACGCACGGGCTGGCGGTGATGAAGGCGACCTTGTCCCGGAGGCCGCCCGGCGCCTTGACCAGGGCGTTCTGCTCGGAGTGAATGCACCCGCACTTCCCCGGAACCGAGGTGTCGCAGCGGTTGGGGAAGCCCCGAACGTTCCCGTTGTACCCGATGGCCACCACGTTTTCCAGGAGGTGGTCGGTGATGACGGTCCCCACCTGGAGTCGCTGGCAGGTACTGCGCTTGGCCAGTTCCTCGGCCATCCGCATGTAGACTTCGTAGAGGGGAATCCGGGTAACGGAGTGCCGGGCGGCCACCTCGGGTTCGGCCCCCTCGATGACGTTCAGGGGGTGCGTGTTTTCGGGGACGTGGTCCTTGTAGATCGTCGGCATGCCCGACAATAGACGGCCGCCCCCCGCGTGGCGAGGGGCGGCCGCATGTCCCGCTGGATGAGCGGACCTCAGAGGTCCTCGCAGGCCTCTCCGCTCATGATGTGGCAGAGCTCCCGGATCGTGCTCAGGCCCCGGTCCCGGGCATACCAGCCCCGGGCCACCTTGTACCGCTCTCCGGAGGCCATCTGCAGCCCCTCGCTCAAGACCCACGCCTGGAGTTCGCCGGGCCGGGGGCCCCACCAGCCGAGTTCGTTGAACTCCTCGTCCAGAACCATCACCACCGGAATCGACCGGCTCGTCCCGGTGAGATGGGCGTCCATGAGATCGGGGTTCTCGTCCCGGGACAGAACCCGGAAGTCCAGGCCCGGCACCTGCTCCACGAGTCGGGCGACCACCGGCAGGGTGTTCACCGCGTCGCCACACCAGTCCTCCGACAGGGCGAGCAGGTGCCGAGGACCCGGGACCGCCTCCCGCACCCGGTCCACGGCCGTCTCGGGAATCCGGGCCCGCTGGTACACACCGTGCCAGAGGTCGCGATTCGCGTCGACCGACTCCAGGTACTCGGTGAACGAGGGGGCGGCGGCGTAGCGCTCGGGGTGAAGGGCGGGTAAAGGCGCGGTTGTCGTCATGTCGAAGGTGTTCGGATACTGGCCCGAATCGGGCTAACATGCGCTGGGAGCCCGGCCCGCCGACGACCCGGTCGGGGTCGGAAGGGAACCCTGCTCCTCTCTCTGCACATAAGAAGTATCCGTCCGGCTGGGGAGTTCCCTGTTCTCACGAGCAAATCCCGCGGAACGGCCGAGGCGTCGAGGGGCCCCGTCCCCTAGATTGGAGGCGGATCCCGTGAATCCAGATCATCAACCAGGACGAGTCGCATGAAGCGTACCGTGTTCGGAATCTTCCTGGCCGCCGGAATGCTGGTGGCGGCCCCCGCCGACGAGGCGAAGGCCCAGTTCTTATGGGGCGCGCACGTCCCCTATGCCCTCGACACCTTCGACGGCGCCTTCGGAATCGGCGGCCGGCTGGGCTACGACCTTCCGGTCCTCCCCATCGACATCGTCGGCGTTGGCGAAGTCTTCTTCCCCGACTGCGGGGCCAACGACTGCAGCCTCTGGGGTGCCTCGGCCGAGGCCAACCTCCGGCTTCCGATTCCCATCGTTCGGCCCTACCTCACCGGCGGTCTCGGGTACCGCAGCCTCAGTCGCCCCCGGAGCGACGGCAACGGTACCGAGGACCTGAGCGCCACAGGGGTCTCCCTGGGCCTGGGGGTCGATTTCAACCTCGCGGCGGTCCGGCTGTTCGTGGACGGCCGCTACGAGTGGTACGACGAGGACGTGGTCAGCCAGCCCATCTTCCGGGCGGGGATCCTGTTCTAGCCGGACCCCCTCCAGATCGAACGACCCGGGGCCGGCGGATCATCGCATCCGCCGGCCCCGGGTCGTCTCTGCCTCCACCCCGCCGGGTCTAGCCGGCGGCGGCCGCGGCCTTGGCGGCCTTCCTTCGCTTGTTGGCGTCCATCTCCCGCTTCCGGAGCCGGATCCCATCCGGGGTCACCTCGATGAGCTCGTCCGCCTGGATGAACTCCAGCGCGAGCTCCAGGGTGATCTGACGGGGGGGCTCCAGCAGGATCTTGTCGTCCGATGCCGCGGCCCGGATGTTCGTCAGCTTCTTTTCCTTGGTGACGTTCACGTCCATGTCGTCGGGGCGCGCGTTCTCACCCACGATCATGCCCGTGTACACCGCGTCCTGGGGACTCACGAACATGGTGGCCCGCTCCTGGAGACCGAACAGGGCATAGGCCACGGTCTTTCCGGGGCGGTCGGCCACCAGCACCCCGCGCCGCCGGCCCGCCAGCTGCCCGGCCCAGGGGCCGTAGTGGGAGAAGGTGTGGTACATCGTGCCTTCCCCGCGCGTGTCGGTCAGGAACTCGGAGCGGTAGCCGAACAGTCCACGGGCCGGGATGCTGAACCGGAGACGGGTGGGACCGGCGTCGGTGGGAGTCATCTCCACCATCTCGCCCTTCCGGGCCCCCAGCTTTTCGATGACGGTCCCGGTGTTGTCCGACGGGACCTCGATGACCACGTCCTCGTAGGGCTCCTGCTTCGAGCCGTCCTCCCCGGTCCGGACCACCACCCGGGGACGGGACACCTGGAACTCGTACCCTTCCCGCCGCATGGTCTCCATCAGGATCGAGAGGTGCAGCTCGCCCCGACCGGACACCGTGAAGGTGTCGGGGGAGTCGGTGTCCTCCACCTTCAGCGCGACGTTCCTCTCCAGCTCCTTGTAGAGCCTCTCCCGTACCTGCCGGGAGGTGACGAACTTCCCGCTCTGACCCGCGAAGGGGGAGTTGTTCACCGAGAAGTCCACGGAGAGCGTGGGCTCCTCGACGGCGATCCCCTCCAGCCGCTCGCGGTGACCGGTGTCGGTGAGGGTCTGCCCGATGTCGACATCGTCGATTCCGGCGATGGCCACGATGTCGCCGGCGCCCGCCGACTCGATCTCGACCCGCTCATGGCTCTCGTAGCCGTAGAGCTTCATGACCCGGGACTGGGTCCCCTCTCCGGCCTCCACCATCCCCGGCTCACCCAGGGGCAGCACCGCGATGGTCTCTCCCTCGCTCAACCGTCCACGCTCGATGCGGCCGATGGCGATCCGCCCCACATAGGAGGAGTAGTCCAGCGTCGAGACGAGCATCTGGAAATCACCCTGGGGATCCGCGTCGGGGGCGGGCACCGCCTCCAGGATCGTATCGAACAGGGCGGAAAGGTCATCGGACTCGTCGCCGTGCTCGCGCACCACCCAGCCGTCCCGGCCGGAGCCGTAGAGGAAGGGTGCGTCGAGCTGGTGATCCGACGCGTCGAGCTCCATGAAGAGCTCCAGTACTTCGTCGTGCGCCTCTTCGGGGCGGGCGTCGGGGCGGTCCACCTTGTTGATGACCACCACGGGCTGAAGTCCCAGCTCGAGCGCCTTTCGCGTCACGAACCGCGTCTGGGGCATGGGGCCCTCGGCGGCATCCACCAGGAGGAGCACGCCGTCGACCATGCGCAGGATCCGCTCCACCTCTCCGCCGAAGTCGGCGTGCCCGGGGGTGTCGACGATGTTGATCTTGATATCGCCCCAGGTCACGGCGGTGTTCTTGGAGAGGATGGTGATTCCCCGCTCTCTCTCCAGCGGGTTGGAGTCCATCACGCGCTCCTGGATCTGCTGGTGCTCGCCGAACACCCCGGCCTGCTGGAGCATCTGGTCGACCAGCGTGGTCTTGCCGTGATCGACGTGGGCGATGATGGCGATATTTCTGATGGGCATGAAAGCCTCGGAGTGTGCGTACTACGTGTGCGTCCAGCGGGGTCGGCGATCCGACCCGCCCGTGCGGTGACGCTGCGATTCGCACGGGGTACAGATCTCTAATTTAGCGGAAATCGACCGCCGGAGCGGAGGGGTCAGGGCCCCAGGTCCGTATCCGCACACCCTCCGGCGAACGGGCGCCCCAACCGCTGCCACGCCGCTTGCACGGGGCCACGGCCCACGGGCATGTTCGGGCATGCGCCACCTGCACGCCGCCCCCGATCCGCTCGACTCCGAGCCCGACCTGACGTTCACGCGAAGCGCCCTGGCCGACCCGTTCCAGCGGATCCCCCCATGGGCGTACGCGTGGCTGGTGCTCCTGCTGGTCGCCGCCACCGTCCACGCCGTCTCGATCCCGTGGTATCACGCCAAGGGCGTGGACCCCAACGACGGCCGACACCTCCTGCTGTTCCTGACCGGGTTGATCCTCGCACTGGATCTCCCGCTCAGCCTGTGGCGGTTCAAGGACCCGGCCCAGCGGCGGGAATACCTCCGCGGATGGGTCTGGATCGACGGGATCGCAGCGATGGCCTTCCTGGGGCCCCTCCTCGGGAACCCGTTCCAGCAGGATGCCCTGGCACCGGACCTCCTGCTCCTGGCCGGGCTCGCCAAGCTCATCAAGGTGGGCCAGGTCTTCTCGGCGCTCCGGCTGAGAGTGCTGCGCCTGGCCCACGTCCTGATGCTGGGCTTCGTGTTTTACTGGATGGTCCTGGCCGTGCACTGGATCTCATGCGGGTGGGTGCTGCTCCGGGAGATTCCGGCGGGGACCGAGCCGCTGAGCGCCTACCTCGACGCTCTGTACTGGACCGGCACGACGCTCACCACGGTGGGCTACGGCGACATCGTGCCCCAGAACCGGCCGCAGGAGATGTACGCCCTCATGACGATGATCGTGGGGCTGGCCTTCTTCGGTTACCTGGTGGGGATGGTGGCGGCCATCTGGTCCCGGCGCGATCCCGCTCGGGCCCGATTCCACGACCACGTGGAGCAGCTGAGCCACGCGGTCCGCGCGACCGGACTCCCACTCGATCTCCAGAAGCGGATCCACTCCTACTACGAGTACATGCGCGGCCGGGACTGGTACGACGAATCGGGATTCCTGGCCACCCTGCCCCCGGGTCTCCGGGAGGAGGTCGCCGTGTACTCCCGGCAGGGCGTGATCAGAAGGGTGGAGATGTTCCGGGACGCGGACCCGGCCTTCCTCCGGGACGTGGCGCGGAACCTGGTCCCCGAGGTGATCACACCGGGGGGGTACCTGTTCCGGGAAGGCGACGAGGGGCGGCACATGTACTTCGTCTACCGGGGCACGCTGGAAGTGCTCATCGACCAGGAGTCCCGGGTGATCAACACGCTGGGCCCCGGCGACTTCTTTGGTGAGATCGCCCTCTTCACCGAGGGACCGCGCACGGCTTCGATCCGGGCATGCGAATACTGCGACGTGTACGCACTCTCCAAGGCGGCGTTCGACCGGGTCCTCCGGCGCCACCCCGAGTCCTCCCACCCCATTGACGCGGCCGCGAGGGCCCGGGCCCTGGAGCAAGTCGAGTGGCGCGGATCCCGGGAGGGTGTGAGGCCGGAAGCCGGAGAGGATCGGGGATCCGGGGGCGACGGACCGGGCACGGGAGGGGACCGATCAGAATCCGAGAACGGGGGAACGCCGTCCGAGGACGGTTCCCTCACGCCCAGCGGAGAGACCAGGGAATGAGCCGACCGAAGATCCGCCCGACCTTCTCCATCCCCCTCACTCCGGCTCCGGATGAGGCGATGAAGATCATGCGCAGGCGGCTGGAAGGCTCGGACTGGGTGGAGTGCACCAAGTCCAAAGGGAGCTGCGCGGACTTCTTCATCGAGGAGTCGAAACAGCGCGTATGGTCTCCGCACCTCACGGTCCAGGTGGACGACCTTTCCGAGGGCACCAGGCTCAGGGGGAGGTTCGCGCCCAAGCCGGAGGTCTGGACCCTGTTCGTGTTCCTCTACTTCGCCGTTTCGTTCCTGGCCATCATGGGACTCATGCTGGGCTTCGTGCAGTGGCAGTCCCAGATGACCCCCTGGGGCTTCTGGGGAGTGGGCCTGGGGGTACCGGGGCTGGCCCTGCTCTACACCATCAGCGCCGTGGGGCAGAGCCTGAGCTCCGATCAGATGGCCGAGCTCAGGGACCGGGTGGACACGCTGGTGGACGGTCTCGAGGCCGGTCCCGCCAGCGACACGCCCGAGGGGCCCGGACCGGCCTCGGTCTAGGCTGCCAGCGGCGAGCGAGTGAGTGCGGCCGGCGCCGCCATCGGCACCGCCACCGTAGCCGCTCCGCCGGCTACTCGAGATCCAGGCCCGTGTCCGACAGGATGAATAGGCCCACGGCCATCAGGATGAACGGCATGATCCGCGGGCCCCAGACCTGAGCCCACTCCCGGACGACGGGCCGAGTCCCCAGGTAGCGGGCGAACCACGCCCAGCCCACCCCGGCCCCCGCCAGCGTCCCGATGACCACCAGGTCGCTGGTGACCGTTCCATCGATGAAGAGCGGGATGAACACGCCCAGGTTGTCTCCGCTCATCGACAGGGTCACGAGAGCCGTCTGCCGTGCACCGCTCACGGCCGGCGGGGGCTTGGGGCTCCCCGGCTCCTGGCTCTCCGGCTTCTGGCTCCCCGCCTCCGGGCTCGCCGGGTACGTTTCGGCCGACTCACGGGCAAATCCCCGCACCATCATCGCCAGGCCCATGGTCAGCGGGAGAAGTCCCAGCCACCCGGTCTCCACCGGCATCCGGTCGGCCCCCAGCAGCGCCACCCCCAGGCTCACGGCCACGATGAGGCTTAGCGCGGCCAGGTAGCCGGCGACGATGGACCGGGTCCGAGCCATCCCGCTGGAGATGGCCGGAACCAGGAAGGCCAGGCTGTCGAGGCTCGTGGAGAGGAAGCTGCCGAATGCGACGGCGACGAGAACGAGGAGGTGCACCGGCGGTCAGTTCGAGGGCACGGGGCCGGGTCAGGGAGTCGCCGACGGAGAATAGGTCATGGCGAACTCGATGAACTTCGAGATCTCCGTCATGTCCCGCCCCACGAACCGGATGGTGTGGGAGTCGACCCTCTCCACGTTGGGCAGGTAGGCCATCACCTCGGCGGGCATGTAGTTCTTGTAGGTCAGATCGAGCGCGATGGGGCCCTCGAGCACGAACGGCTCGAAGTCGTCCAGCCGCGCCAGCGCCGCGGAGACCTTCTCTGCGATGAGCGCCTGGCCGGCCTCGGGCATGAGGGTCCGGGCCGAGTGGAACCCGTAGCTCCACTTCACCGTGGCGGCCTCGATGTCGCCCAGGAGGTCCGTGGCCTCGCGGGTGATGGCGTCGTCCCCCGAGATCATGACCACCGGAACGCCGAAGTCCCCCGCGATGGCCGCCGCCACCCCGGTCTCCGACATGTCCCGGCCGTTGAGCTTGAGGCCCGCCAGATTCCCGGACGACATGGTGTGGGCCCGGACACCTTCCGGGTTGGCGGTGGAGGAGTGGTAGCCGATGAAGATGGCCGCGTCGAACGTCTCGTCGATGCCCTCGGCCATCATGAGGGGCCGGGGCCAGGATCGGACCAGGGTGATGTCCTGGGGGAGCCGGTCCATGAGGAGGTTCTGGCCGTTGCCGTGGGAATCACTCACCAGGATCTCGGTGGCGCCGGCGGCCCGTGCCGCGTCGATGGCGGCGTTGACCTCGGCCGTCATCAGCTGCCGGAAGTAGCCGTACTCGAACCCGCTCGGCCCGAGCTGGGCCGACGTTACGGCGCCGGTCAGTCCCTCCATGTCGGCCGAGATGTAGACCTTGAGCCCGTCGCCTCCACTTCGCTGCTGAGCGGCGACCCCCTGTCCCTCGGCCAGGAAGGGGAGGAAGGCCAGGGCCAGCAGAATGACCAGCAGGATCCCGAACGCGATCATGATTCTTCGGCTGCCGGTGACGATCCGGTCCGAGCGATGCACACGCCCGCCTCGGGGATCGTGCTTGAGGATCATGCCACCCCGGTGCCGGGTGTCTTCGCCGGGCTGATGTTTCGGGTCCATGTCAGTCTCCCAGGACATAGGAGAAGATCAGGGGCGCCACGATGGACGCATCGGACTTTACGAGGAACTTGGGTGTGCTCTCGTCCAGCTTGCCCCAGGTGATCTTCTCGTTGGGTACGGCTCCAGAGTAGCCGCCGTACGAGGCGTCGGCATCCGTGATCTGGCAGTAGTACCCCCAGAACGGGGTCTCCCGCCGCAGGTCCTGGATGATGCTCGGCACGGCGCATATGGCGAAATCTCCGGCGATTCCTCCCCCGATCTGGAAGAATCCCACCGACGGCTTTCCCTCGGCTTGG
Organism: Gemmatimonadota bacterium; assembly: GCA_039587435.1. GTDB lineage: Bacteria > Gemmatimonadota > Gemmatimonadetes > Longimicrobiales > Gaopeijiaceae > JBDHIJ01. The sequence continues at coordinate 43,137 of JBDHIJ010000024.1, read as the reverse complement.
CCGTTGTTTTCCAGGTACCACTCCACGAGGTGCTGGAACTGCTCGGTGCCGGATTTCACACACTGGTGGTCCTGGACGTTCCCGAGCAGGACGTTCGCGGCAAACATGTTCCCCATCGTGGAGTCTTCCCATCCCGGCGAGTAGACGGGGATCCCCATCTCCCGGGCCGCCACCAGCCACGAGTCCGCCGGGTCGATCTGGAAGTGCTCGTCCAGCTCTCCCGAGTCCAGCAGCCGATAGAGGTACTCGAAGGGGAACAGGCGCTGCCCGGTCTCCGCCGCGGCTGCCCAGAGATGAACCAGGCGGGACTCCATGTGCCGCATCACGTCCTCGGGGATGCACGTGTCGGTGACCCGATTCATCCCGCGCTCGTAAAGTGCCGTCTCGTCCGACGCGGATAGCGCCCGCCAGTCTCTGACGACCTCGTACTCGTCGTGGGCCAGGAGGTTGAACATGTCCTCCTCCAGGTTCGCCCCGGTGCAGGAGATGGCGTGCACCTTCCCCTCCCGGATCATCCGGGCCAGGGTGAGCCCCAGTTCCCCCGTGGACATGGCGCCGGCCAGGGTGACCAGCATCTTCCCACCCGCATCGATGTGCGTCTCCCAGGCCCGGGCGGCCTCCAGCGTTTCCCGGGCATTGAAATGACGGTAGTTGTGGTCCATGAATCGGCGGATGGCGCCCATGGTGCCTCCAAAGACAGCGTCGATCTCGGTCTCGGAAGTGGGAAATTCGTCTGGACCCGTCACAGGCGCCAGATCCCGAAACTGGACCTGGGACGCCCTGTGTGTGCACTTTGGGAATGCCCCCCCTGACCAGGATGATCGTGATCACCCCCCTGCTTCTCGCCGGCTTCACCGCCACCGTCGGGTTCGCCGCCCTCTTCTGGGCGATTGGGCGAATTCCGCGGTTGTCGGCCTGTCCACGGTGCCACATGACCACGGCGATCACCCGATCGTGGGTCCCGGGACTGCGACGGGTGCTGCAGCATCGGTTCTGCCCCCGGTGCCGTTGGGGAAGCTGGTGCCGACCCATGCCGGGCAACGAGCGGGCGCTTCCGGACATGGACCTGGTGGTGGATACGCTGAACGCCCAGATCGCGCCTCCTCCGCCCCGGGATTTCCGCTTCGGCCGCAGGACCGCCCTCTGGGTGCCCCAGTTCGAGTGGAGCGAGGCCGGATCCTCACCCGGTTCCCCGACGGCGGCGCGTCCGGAAGTCCCGCGACCGGACCGGCCGACGCCTCCGATGCCGGCCTCGTTCGCCCACGGCCCCGGCGCGCCCCCGCTGTTCGCATTCAAGCGCGGCTCAGACGGTAGGGACGAAGCACGGACCCCCACCAGCGATGCGTTCCGCTGGCAGGGGTCCGATGGGGAACTCGCCCCCCGGGCCCATCCCTCGGGCTTCCGGTGGCAGCCGGCCTCCGACGGATCGGGTCCGGAGGGGGAGCCGCCGTTCCGGTTCAAGCAGCCGGAGGACCCCGGGTTCTCGTTCAAGGCCCAGTAGGGTCAGGCCGGGACGTTCCACAGCCCGGCCCGCGCTCCCCTCGAGGTGCGCTTGCCGTCAGGGCCCTCGCTTCCGGTCTACTCCGGGACCTTCCTTAGAACCTGGCCGGCCATCGCTCCGGTGAAGTCCCGGTCGCGGATCGCGAACTCACCGTCCACCAGCACGTGGACCATCCCCTCCGAGATCTGGTGGGGGTCGGTGAAGGTGGCGTTGTCCCGGATGGTGGCGAGATCGAAGACCACCACATCGGCCACCAGTCCCGGGACCAGCAGTCCGCGCTCGGGGATGTCGAACACCTGGGCAGGCAGCGAAGTCATGCTCCGGATGGCCTGACTCAGGCTCACCACGCCCTCCTCGATGACGTACTTCCGGATCTTCCGGGGGAAGGCCCCATAGGCCCGGGGGTGGGGCACCCCGACGCCGAACTCCGGGAACGCTCCGTCGGACGCGGTCATGTTGAAATCCTGGACCATGAACCGCTGGATGTCCTCCTCGCTCATGTTGTACGACACGATGCCGGGCCCACCCTCCTGGAACAGCTCCAGGGAGTAGTCGATGGGATCCATTCCCGCGGCGGCGGCCAGGTCCGAGAGGAGCTGACCCTCGATGGACGGATCGGGCTCGAAGCGAGCGATCTGGATCCGGTCCGCTCCGCCCCGGCGCCGGAGCCCCTCACGCATCCCCTCCTTGATCTGGTCGATCAGCTCGGGGTCGTTGATGCGAGCCACCAGGGAATCCCGGCCTCCGCTCTCGACCCAGCGGGGCAGGAGTGCCGCGGTCAGTCCCGTCGACGAGGCGTTGTAGGGGTACTGGTCGGTGAAGACCTGGACCCCCTCCTCACGGGCGGCGACGTAGTTGGCCACCATCTCCTCGGACTTGCCCCAGACCAGCGGTCCCAGCGCCTTCACGTGTGTGATGACCGTGGGTATCCCGGCCTGTCGGCCCACGTCGATGACCTCTTCGGACGCGGCCACGACCCCGACGGAGTACGTGGACTCGTCCCGGGGGTGGGACTGGTAGGCGCCACCGAACTCGGCCACCACCCTGGCCAGCTCGATAATCTCATCGTTGGTGGCGAAGTTGCCCGGCGCGTAGAACGTGCCGGAGGACAGACCGAACGCGCCGGCCTCCATCCCGGCCCGCACGATGTCCCGCATGGCCTGCAGTTCCTCGGCGGTCGGGGGTCGATTCTCCGAGCCCATCGCCGCACGTCGAACCGAACCGTGCGGCACGAACTGGGCGGCATTCACCCCGAGCCCGTGCTCCAGGAGAGCAGCCTGCTGCTCCACCATGTCGGCCATGCCGCCGCCGTCCGGGTTCACCATCACCGTGGTGATCCCCTCGGCCAGCAGGGGCTGGGAATGACTCCGGTCCTCCGCCATGAGGCCACCGGACGAGTGGGAGTGGGTGTCGATGAACCCGGGCGCCACATACAGCCCGGACACATCGATCCGCTCGGAGGCATCTGCCCCGCTCAGGTCCCCCAGGGCCGCGATGCGGCCGTCCCGCACGCCGACGTCCGTGAAGATCCAGGGGTTCCCCGTCCCATCCAGGACGCGGCCACCGGTGAAGACGACATCGAAGGGACCAGAGCCGGTCGCTCCGGAGGGACCGCCGGATTCGGCCGGGGCACAGCTGGAGCCCACGGCCACCAGGCCGGCCAACGCCAGGGAAGTCAGGAGCCTCGAAGTGTTCTGCATCGTTCAGTCCTTGTGGTGTTTCGCCGGACCCGAGCCCTCATGGTTTCGTCCGGTGCTGCGCGTGCGTCTCTGCGTTGGGTATCCGGGTCAGCTGCCCGGACCACGGGCCGAGCCCTCCCAGTCCGGGTCGGCTCCACCGACCCACTGTCCGGCTGGGGCATCCCAGTACACGGCGTGAGCCCTGCCGAAGGCTCCGTCCCGCTCCTGGGTGTCGATCTCCATTCCGAGACCGCGGAGGGCCTCCACCACCTCGGGAGCCCAACCGATTCCCGGGGAGGTTTCCAGCTGAAGCCCGTCGACCGTGGGGGCAACTCGAGGCGCGGCCAGCGCCTGATCCAGGGGGAGCCCCTGGTCCATGATCCGGAGGGCCGTGTGGATCACCGCAACCGGAATCCGGGCCCCGCCCGCGGCGCCGATGACCAGCACCGGCTCGCCATCGCGGGAGATGATGAGCGGCGAAATGAACGAGCGGGCCCGCTCACCCGGCTCCACCCGGCCCAGGTAGCCACCCAGGGTGGCGGCGTACAGGAACCCCATCCCGGGCGTGGCCACCTTGGAGCCCATGTTGGGCCCGATGGTCTGGGTGAGGGCCACCATCATCCCATCGGCGTCGGCCGTGCTAAGGTGAGTGGTGTGGTGCTGGTCCATGATCCAGGCGTCGGCCTCGATGGGGGCGTCGGCGGGCACGGCCATGGCCAGCTGCGCATCGGCTGCCTCCATGGGCGATGCCATGGCCGCCTGGGCCGGCACCACCATCGGTACCTCGATCAGGGCCGCGCGCTCGCGCGCGAAGGCCTTGGAGGTCAGGGTCTCATGAGCGTCGGGGCCGGTGATCTGACGGTAGTCGCCGTAGGCCAGGGTGAATGCCTGACCCACCACGGAGGCCCACTGGACCGGGTCCATGGCGGCCAGGTCGAAGTTCTCCAGGATCTGGAAGATCTCGATACTCGTGGCGCCGGCGGCGGGCGTGAAGGTCCCCGCGAGGTCGAACCCGCGGTAGCTGCCGGTGACCACGACGGCGTCCTCGGCCCGATAGTCCCGCAGCGACTCCATGGTCAGGGCACCGCCGTGGGCGGAGACGTCATCCACCATGCGCCGGGCCAGTTCACCCTCGTAGAAGACCTGCCGTCCGCCCTCGAGGATGGTCCGAAGCGTCGCGGCCAGGTCGGGCTGCACGAAGTGCTCGCCGGCCTGGAGGGGCTGGCCGTCCTCACCCAGGAAGTGGGCCGCGCTCCCGTCGAACTCCGCGATCTGCTCGGCGGCCATCTGCTGCCGGCGCGCCTCGCCGGGCAGGATCTCGAAGCCGCTCGCGGCCAGTTCGAGAGCGGGACCCATCACGGTCTCCAGCGGAAGGCTGCCGTACTCCTCGTGGAGCCGGAACAGTCCCGCCAGAGCACCGGGGACCCCGACGGTGGGATATCCGTAGCCGGCCTGGGGAGCCGTATCGGGATCGTAGGTGGCCGGAGCCTGGGTCGTGCCGTCGATCCCGCGGAACTCCCCGGTGGGGAGGCGGATCAGAATCTGGTTTCGCCCTCCGATGGAGTTCATGGTGGGCTCGACCACGGAGATGGCGAAGCCGGCGGCCACGGCCGCATCGGCCGCGTTTCCCCCGGCTTCCAGCATGGCGGCTCCGGCCTGGGTGGCCAGCGGTTGAGCAGCCGAGACCATCCCGCCGGCGGAGCGGGCCACCTGGCTCACATCCGCATACGGGCCCGACGGCCCGGCGGAGTCCTCCGCCGCGGGGGAGCATGCCGACAACCAGAGGATCGACGCGGTCGTCAGGACCGCGGCGAACCGGGCTGGCGCGGGGGCGTGGGACGCGTGCAGGAGGGCCCCACGCGGGACCCGGCGAACCATGGACATGAAGACCTCCGGGGCCTCTACCCCTCGGGCTCCCCGAAAACGCTACAGCGCCCGGCCCCATCTGGGGCCGACCGGGAAGACGGAATCAGTTGTGCGGGACGGGGAGGCAATAGAGGCATGCCGGAGGATCCCGGCAAGACGCCTCCTAGCCGACGCGGGCGGGGTGCCCCCGGTAGCGGACCGGATCGAGGGCCGAGGCCGGTGCCGCGAGCGGGCTTCCGATGCGGTTGAGCGTTTCCAGCGACGCCCGTGTCACCGGGTGCTCGGGGACCGATTCCACCCGGCCGGTATCGAGGTTGTAGTCGGGGTAGCGTTCCAGCCCTCCTTCGAAGAGCTCGAAGAACGCCCGGGGGAAGCCCTGGATCACCTCGTCCACCCGGTCCACGAGCCAGCGGCTGGCCCGAACCGGATTCAGGTAGGCGAGCAGCATCGACTCGATCTGGAATCCGTAGTGGACCACGCTGAGCGCCCGATGGAGAAGCCAACGGGCACTCCCGACGGCCGACACCGGCGAACCCGTCGACCCCTGGATAGAGAGCAGCTGCCCCATCACCCCGATGGAGGTCAGCGCCTGGAGAGACATCCGGAGCGTGGACAGGTGGGTTGCGAGGGCCAACTGGGGATCGACCTCGAACCCGTAGGTCTCGCGGTACGCCGACGCCAGGTAGGCCACCGACCGCTGATCGAAGGCCGGGCCGAGGATGCGACGCTTCAGGTGCGGATTCAGCGCCGAGTAATGGGCGTCCAGGCCCACCTCGACGCGCACATGGGAGGTCTTGTCGGAGGCGGCCGAGACGAACCGGCCCGCGTCCTCGTGAACCAGCTCGCCCACCCCCAGCCCCACCAGCGGATGGATGGCCACGTCGCCCAGGACGTGGGTCACCCACCCCCACGCGAACGCCCGTTCGCGGTCGGTGGACGCCAGACCCACCAGGTTCCGCATGAGTTCACCGGTCCTGACCGTGTGGGCGAGGTCCGAAAGAAAGGGATGGCCGCCGGGGAAGTAGCCCAGGTCCGGCCCGAACGCTCCGTGATAGAAGGCGTTCAGCGCTACCGGATCGTGGAGGTCGAAGGGGGCGGACGATCCGCGCTCCTCCCACTCATCCAGAACCGCGTCGGCCAGCAGCAGGTGAAGTGTGACGTTGGGCATTCGACAAAAGTGGCAGACCCGCATCGCAGGTCAACCGCATCCGGGACCCGAAGGACCCTCACTGAGCGCGCGGTTCGGAGTGCCCAGGGGGCGGGCCTACTCCTCGGGCGCCAGCCAGAGCCGGGTGTCGGGGAAGAACTGGGCCCAGCTTCCCCAGAACGCCGTGTAGGCCTCGGTCACCGGCTCGAGTCGGGTGCCGACCATGGAGCCTCCGCTGACCGCCAGACCGTCCACGGTCCAGCGGGTCCCGGTGGCCAGGTCCCGGATGCCCGTCTCCGTCGCGGCGAACTCGAGGGGCTCGCCTCCGACGTCCGTGTAGTAGGCGCCGGCGCCCTCGGCGTCCCACTCCCAGAGCACGACCACGGGACGTCCCCTGTGGGTGGTGTGAACGGCTGCTACCGGTCCATCCAGCGCGAGGTCGATGAACGGGAAGGCCTGGGCCTCCGACCCCTCACCGGGGATCCCCAGGACTCGTTCGCGCTGGGGCCGGCGGCGGTCCACCCGTGAGACCGGATACCAGTAGCTCTCATTGGAGAGCGACTCGTAGTTCCCGTACGGATAGGAGGTGTAGTCGCGGTCGTGCCCCTGGTCGCCGTCCAGAACGAGGGTGTGCGGATACATCGCCCTCCACTTGCTCCACGTCACGTCCAGTCCGGCCACCCGAGGGAGCACCATGCCGTCGTTGGGTCCGCAGCGGGCCTGCCCCATCATCTGGGGCCAGAACGACTCCCCACCTCGACGGTCGAACATGATGAGGTTGCTCTGGTACAGCAGGCCGGTGACGCCGAAGTCGACGCCCTCCACCGGATCCCGCTCGAAGATCATGCTGGAACCGGTGAGCGGGCAGTAGGTCGCCAGCAGCTGTCGCCCACCGATGTCCATGTTGATGATCTCGTGCCACCAGAAGACGTTCAGCGGCATGGCGTAGGGCTGCCCGTCGATGATCATGCCCAGCACCCGGTCCGTGTCCAGCAGGTAGCCGGGAACGCCGGGGCGGTCGAGCACCACCCAACGGGGACCCACGATGGCCGGAATGGCGTCCCGCCCGATGCCCGGATCCCCGATCAGAGAGGTCGGGATGCTGCAGTCCTTCGCCTCCGCCTGGGGGATGTTCACGGATCCGTCGCCGGATTCTCCGCAGGCGCTCAGGAGAACGGCCAGGGAAAGGGCCGCCGGGCCAAGTGCGTTCCGAGGCCGCCGGCTGAGCGGGACTGCAATCCCCCGACGGCCATCGGGGCCCGGGCGGGCCGGGAGTCGGTGGGCGGCTGCGGATCGAGACACTGCGGGATTCCCCCTGCGAGAACGGATCTGGATCGAGGGCGGTTGAAGACGCTTCGAACTTGCGAATCCCCGAGCCCCTCCCCGGGTTCCCGCCGCGGCTTCGGGCGGTTGCCGACCCCCGCCTCCGTCCGACACAATCGAACGTGCCCCTGCGGCGACGGCCAGTCGCCCCCATCGAACCCCTGCCCCTCCCCATCGCATGCCACCATCCCCGTTCGCTGCGCAGCCGGTCCGGCCCATGGAACTGGACGACGCGGCCAGCGCGCTCTCTCGGACGCCTGCGGCGGACGAAGACTGGATCCTGAGACTGGGTGAAGCCGAGATCCTGGGCGTGGGAATGGGAATTCGGGCCATTCGGATAGGGGGCCGGGCCGTAGCCTCGTCCCTGAGGGATCCCCTTGAGGGGGGGACCGTGAGCCTGCTGCCCGGACGCGTGGATCGGGCCGGAGCCGGCTGGCGTTCGACCCTGCTCATCTCCCCGGAGCCGTGGGTGGTCACGCTGGTCTGGGAACGAGACCCGTCGGACCGCGCGGCTCCGTCGACCGCGGCGGCTCCGTCGAGCGGGAGCCGACGCGCCCCGAATCCCCTGGCGATATCACTGTCCGGCGTGGCACCGGAAGCCCTTCACCCGGCGCCCGCGCCGGCCCGCGTGGAATTGAACGGGGCGAACGGCGGATCCGGGGTGTCGATCGAGTGGGAGGCGGACGTGGACCACGCCTCCATCACACTGACCGCGTCGGACGAGGACACCCCATCCGGTTCCCGGGGGGTGGGTCTGAAGGCGCACCGGGTCCTCGCCGACGCTCTCGCGCTCGAGGCCGACGGGCTGCGCCTCGCCCATCCGGCGGGGTGGGCCGACGGGATCGCCGGCTGGTCGGCCTGCGTGCCCGGGAGTTCGACGCTCGGCGTGCTGGCGCGAACCGCCCTGGGCCTGGCACCGGCCCGACCCACCGGGGAGAGCGATCCCGCACTCGCGCTCCTGGCTCTCTCCGCCGGGGGATGCTGGGCCGAGGAGACCCACACGGCCGGCGCCGAGCGTCTGAGCCCGGCGAGCGTGCTCGGTCTCGGCCCGATGGGCGCCCCACTTCTCATGGGTGCAGCGGCAGGCCTGGAGGGGGAGGGTCGCTCAGCGGAGGCCGGTCGATTGCGGCTCCTGGCCGCCGGGGCGACCTCGCACCCGTCGGCGTCCGGAGATCTCGATGCGGCCACTTGGCTCGCCCTACGGGCCGCCACCCCACCCCTGGTCGAGCTCCCGGATCCGCCGTCCGCGCCGCCCCCCGAGGCGCACCCCGCGCTCCGGGCCTGGTGGGCGTTTCTGCGCGGGGACGCCGACCGGGGCGCGCTCCTTCTGCGGGAGGCCTACGACCACCAGAGGGCCGACGTCACCGAGCCCGAGGGGCTGGCGCTCATCCCCTGCGCGGTGCTGTTTGGGGTCCTGGGAGCGCGGGGCGACGCGCAGTACGGGCGCCTGCATCTCTCGCCCCGCTGGCCCGCCGGATGGCACGACGTGGAGGTCCGCGGGGTTCCGCTGGGGCCGGTTCGGGCGGATGTCTCATTCCACGCCGAGGCCCGCGAGCGTACGTTGCGGGTGACTCCGGTGGCGGGAGGGCTTCCGCCGTCGGTCGTCCTGAACGGAAGGGTGACGTTCGCCCCGCTGGCCGTCACAGTGGACGGGCAGGAGGCGGAGGTGGAACTGGAACCCGAGGATTCGGAAGGACGGACCTGGGCCGTACGACTTCAGTTCCCCCTGGATGGTCCCAGGGAGATCCGAATCATCGGAAGGGAGGGTGGCGGGTCCTGAACCCGGCGACGGCCCGGGGGGCCGGTCGCAGAAGCCTTACTGCGGCTCCTCCAGGTAACCGGAGTCCACCAGCATGCCGCGGAGGGCCTTCTCGCGCTCGGGCAGCGGGGTACGGGCAACGGAACGGGCGAACTTGATGCGGTCCGAATCGGACACCTGGTCCAGGACCGTGATCGGCGCGCCGTAGCGGAGCAGAATCCGCTTGGCGTCGATAGCGACAGTGTCTTCCAAGGCCTCCCCCTGGTGAGGCGGGGTCCAACGGGCTGAAAAAGCGGGAACTGAATCTACCAAAGGGATTTAGCCTTTGCAAACGTCTGTTCCATCCGGCGACTCGAGGATCGCTCGTGGGCGCGCCTTTCCCCTCGAGGGGAGGGAGACCGTGGTGCTCTACGCCCTCCTGGTCGTCCTGCCGGTGGTTCTGGCCATCACGACCGCAGCCTACCTCCACGGCGTGGAGATCGAGGCCCTGTGGTTAGAACAGGACACCCGCATGGCGGAGACGGGGCTGGCCCTTCTCCAGAGAGAGATGGAGCTGCAGGCGCCGGGTCTTCTGGCCGCGGCCTCCCCGGTGAGCCGCTGGGACGAGACGAACCCCGCCGTGCAGGCCGCGCTGGCCGGGGACACCGTCCTGACCCTGGAACAGGGCGAGGAGGACCTGGAGGCCCGGGTGTACCTCTGGAAGGCCCGAGGGTCCATCGGAACCGCCGGAATCGGGGTGGGGCAGCCGGTCGTCTGGGCGCTCGAGAGAGACGCCGGTTACGAGTCCGCCATCTACCTCAGGGGGGCCCGGGCGGTCGGCTCGGACATCGACTTCGGTCCGGACTCGCTGGCCCCTCGCACCGTCCGGGCCATGGCGACTCCTCTGCCCGACCAATCCGTCCAAGTCCCCGGAGCGCTCGGCGCACTGGTCCCCCTCCGGACCGGCGCCGGCGGAACCACGGGGAGCGTGGCGCTGCTCGCCCACCCGTCCACGCCCCGGGCCGACCACTTCGCGGCCGGCGCCCTGCCCCTGGCCCTGATCGTGGCAGCCGGCCTGATCCTCCTTCGAATGGCTGCCGTCAGTCCGGGGAGTCGCAGGAGGGACGAGGACGGTGGTCGGACGGAGTTCATCGTCACCTCCATCCCGCTCCTGCTGTCCATGGCGTTCGTGGTGCTGGTGGTCGTCCACTTCCGATCCGACCTGGAGGGGTACACCACCGACTTCCTCGCGCGGGAACTGGCGGTCGCGGCGCGGATGGGTCCCGACCTGTCCGCCGAGGACCTGGCGCGAGTCACCGGGGCGGACGCTACGATCCTGCGCTCCGGTCAGGTGGAGAGCTCCTCTCTGCCCCCGGGGCTGGTCCTCTCCCGCCTTCCGGCCGAGATACCCGGAGAGTTCCGGGGCACGATCTGGGGGAGGGTGTCCGTCCCGGGAGACGACGTCCTCCTGTCTGCCCGCGAGCGAGAGGACGGAAGCGCGCTGGTCCTCAGCGAGGTGCACCCCCGGGCGGCACTGCTCCAGTTCACCGGCCGCATGGGCGGCCTTGGCATTCTGCTCCTGCTGCTGCTCCTCCTCTACCCCAAGGCGAGCGCCCTGGCACTGGAAGAATGGGAGGCCCGCCAGGAGGCCGCAGGCTGAGGCGTCCCCGAGCGACCTCGACCCTCCGATGCCCCCTGGGTACCTTTGACCCATGTCCGATTCTCGCCCCAGCCTGACCGTCTCCGTCGAGGACTACCTCAAGGCCATCTGGACCCTGGCCGAGGCCAGCGGCAACGCGTCCACCTCCGCCATCGCAGAGGCCCTGGACGTCCAGCCCGCGTCGGTCACCGGGATGGTGAAGCGCCTTGCCGAGGCCGGTTTCCTGACCCACACCCCGTACAAGGGGGTGGCCCTGACCGAGGAGGGTTCGCGGGAGGCGCTCCGGATCATCCGTCGCCATCGGATTCTCGAGACCTATCTGTGCACCCGCCTGGGGTACAGTTGGGACGATGTCCATGACGAGGCCGAGCGCCTCGAGCACGCCGCCTCGGACGAGTTGATCGAGCGCATGGCCCAGGCGCTCGAGGACCCCTCCTACGACCCCCACGGGTCGCCCATCCCCACCGCAGCCGGCGAGATCGACCAGACCCGGTATCCCACACTGGCCGAGGCCGGCGAGGGGAGCTTCACGGTCCGGTCGGTCGGCGACGACGATCCGGCCCGTCTCCGGTATCTCGACGAGCAGGGAATCGGCCCGGGCCGGACCATCCGCGTGGTCGATCGGGCTCCCTTCGAAGGCCCCATCACCGTGCGGCTGCGGGGGGACCAGGGCCAGCCGATCGGGGAACGGATCGTGCTCGGGTTCGCGCTGGCCGAGACCATCTTCGTCGCGCCCGAGGCGGAGAACTGAGGCGTGACCTCCACCGTCCCGGCCGATAGACCCATCCTGGTGGGCGTGGCGGGCGGAAGCGGAGGGGGGAAATCCACCGTGGTCCGGGAGATCTGCCGGGGCCTGCCCGACGGCCTGGTCACGGTCCTCCACCACGACGCCTACTACCGCGATTTCTCCAGCCTGAGCGAGGCGGAGCGGGCCCGGGTCAACTTCGACCACCCGGAGTCCCTGGAGACCTCACTGATGGTCCAGCACGTGGAGGCGCTCCTGAGGGGCGTCCCGGTGGACGCCCCCCTCTACGACTTCGCGACGCACACCCGCCGACCCGAAACGGAGACCATCCGACCGACGCCGGTCCTGATCGTGGACGGCATCCTGGTCCTGGCGGAGCCGGAGCTCCGAGCGCTCATGGACATCCGGGTCTTCGTCGATACGGACTCGGACATCCGGTTCATCCGCCGCCTGGAGCGAGATGTGGACGAACGCGGGCGGACCTTCCGATCCGTGGTGGAGCAGTATCTCAGGACGGTGCGGCCCATGCACCTGGAGTTCGTGGAGCCGTCCAAGCGCTACGCCGACGTCATCCTCCCCGAGGGCGGCCACAACCGGGTGGCCATAGAGATGCTGGTGGCGCGCCTCCGCACCGAGCTCGGCCGCGGCTGACGCCGGTCAGCTCCGGGGCCCCACCGTGGCCCAGCACTCCACCTCGACCCGCGCGCCCAGGGCCAGTCCCGATCCCGCGAACGCGCTCCGCGCGGGGTACGGCTCGCTGAAGAACTCGCGGTAGACCTCGTTGAAGGTCGGCCACTCGGCGATGTCGACCAGCATGACCGTGCACTTCACCACCTCGGCCAGCGATGAGCCGTGGGCCTCGAGGATCGCCTGGATGTTCCGCATGGTCTGCCGACCCTCGGCCTCGATGCCGCCGGGCACCACCGCCGCTTCACCGGGAACGTTCCCGATCTGGCCGGAGAGATAGAGCATCGGGCCCACCCGCACGGCGTCGGAGAACGGGAAGCCCATGGACCGGCTGGTCTCGGACTGCAGGTGCTCCACCTCGACCTGGGCTTGGCCCTGGGCCGGAGCCATGAGAGCGATGGCGGAAAGGACGGTCAGCCCGAGGGCGGCGACGCGGCAGGATGACATGCGGATCACTCCGGGATGGGTTCAGGACTCCCGGGAGTGTGGCTCCGCCCGGAGCGAACGGGCAAGCGGCCAGGCGAGGGGCCGGATCGTGAACCGGTGACCGCGGCGGCTCCGCCGGGCGTCAGAGAGTGGGATCGATGATGGCCTTGGTGACCCGGAGGGCCTCCACGTCGGCCAGCGCCCGATTCGCCTCCGCCAGCCCATACCGGCCACCGATCACCCGATCGAAGGGGAGACGATCGGCGTGGCGCCCCAGCATCTGGAGGCCGCGGGCCACGTGATGGAAATCCGTCCCCCACTGCCCCCGGAGATCGATGTGCTTGCGGTTGATGTCGACGTGGGGATTCACCGGGACCTCACCGGCGTCGGTGTAGTGCCCCACGACCACGTAGGTGCCGCCGTCCCGGAGGAGTTCGAACGCCTCCAGAAGGGCCGCCGGGTTCCCGCTGGCCTCGATGATCACGTCGACGCCACGCCCGCGGGTTCGTTCCATGACGTCGGCCCTGCGATCCTCCGGATTCGTCGCGGCCAGCGAGTACACCTCGTCACACCCCAGGGCCCGACCCAGTTCCAGACGGGCCTCGGGGTCCCCGATCATCAGGACCTGGCCCGCCCCGCGGAGCGCGGCGAAGGCGGCCGCGGACAGTCCCACCGGCCCCGCCCCCTGCACCAGCACGGTGTCCCCCATCTGGAGGTCCGACCGGTCCACTCCGGCGAACCCGGTGAAGAGACCGCAGCCACCTCCGATGACCTGGTCGGCGGACAGACCCTCGGGCACTCGGAGGATCCGGACCCCGGGCTTGAGGTGGATGGCCTCAGACCAGCCGCCCAGGGGACCCTCGTCGGCGGAGTAGGTGATCCCGTAGACCTTCCGGTGCACGCACCGGTTCGGCTGGCGGGCCACCAGGCAGTGGTAGCACTGCCAGCAGGTCTCGTGGACGTCGAGGAAGGTGACCAGGTCGCCCTCACGGAGAGGGTTGCCCAGCGCGTCCTCGGTGACGCCCCGGGACTCCGCCACGCGCCCGACGCTCACGTGGCCCGGGACGATGGGGTACGGTACGCCGGCCAGCCGCCCGTGGTGGAGGTGGACGTCGGTGCCGCACACCTCGGAGGCCACCGTTGCAAGCAGCACGCTGCCCTGCTCGAGGTCCGGATCGGGGAGGTCCCGGACTTCGACCGGGGCCCCTGGGGCTGTCATCACCGCGGCGCGGACCGTCACGACCGCCTCCTGCCTGTTGGGGTTGGGCTCGAGCTCCGCCGGCCGAGGGGGCGGCGCACGAGTTCAGCTCGGGGGGTTGGACGGGTCAATTGGTGGCCCGCACGAGGGAAACTCAACCCCGTTCTCGTCCAGCGCCTCCGGGCTGCCGGCCGTCGCCGCCACGACCCGGAAACCGTAGACCACACCGGCGGAGAACACTCCCGTGCCCTCCCCCTGTAGGCTGGGGATCCGGATGAGCCCGGAGGGGTTGAAGGCGCCCTGCCGATTCCAGTTGGTGGCGTTCCGGTCCGCCGCGAGGATCTCCACCTGCGCCTCGGTTCCGCCGGGCAGGCCCTGCTGGAGGAGCCGGCTCACCTCCTGGTCCAAGTCGAAGCGGTCGAACACGCCGTAGTTGGCCGGATACAGGATGGTCGTGTCAGCCGCCGAAAGGGCGAGACCCGTGAGGACCAGGTTAGCCACGGTGGAGTCACCGGAGATCTCGTCCAGTCCCTGGATCAGGGTCTCGGTGAGGTAGGCCCAGGTCCCCTCCGCCGAGGTCCACCGGAACTGGATGTTCGTGAGCGGCTCGATGCGGCAGGTGGGCACCCCGTCTCCGCCGAACTCGGCCGGCTGCACCACCGTGAAATCCGCCGGAGTGGTGGTCCGGCCCCTGAGCGAGCCGTCCGGTCCCAGGTCCGCCCGGACTTCCAGTATGTCCCCGGGCCGGACCCAGCCGATCTCGTCCCCCCCGGCCGTGTAGCAGCTTCCCACGATGCGGTCGGGCTGGAGCCCGAACGTGCACGCTTCGGGCGCGTCGGCGGAGAGCCGGGCCGTCCGTCCATCCGCGGGTCGGGAGATCACGATCTCCGCCGCCGGCGGCGCCTGGTTCTGTGTAAACGTTCGATGCAGGAGCGCCCGGGCCGTGACCTCGTTCCCGTCGATGTAGACGTAGATCTCGGCCACCACCGCGTCCTCGGCCTCCTCGGTCACCACCTCGGTGAGTTCACACCCGGCGGCTGCCGCGAAGAGGGGCAGAAGGCCGAGCACCCGCCCGAACCCGGTCCACGAGGACGTCCGCCTCATTCTCGAGATTCTCATCGCCAGCGGATCTCCAGGCCCAGGGTGGGAAGCACCGGGAACATGGACACGCCGGACCGCACGGCCGGGTCCTTCTCCAGCTCGTAGAAGTAGAAGAGCACGTTCCGCTGGTTGTAGACGTTGAGGATGTCGAGATAGGGGGCCAGGTAGCCCCAGTCCTTCTCGAAGACCTTCCGGAAGCTGATATCGAGGCGGTGGTAGGCCGGATACCGCTCCCCGTTCTTCGGGCCGAGGATGAGGCCGAACGCCTCCTCCCCGGGGCCGTCGCCCTCCTCCTCCGGCACCTCTCCGCCCCACTTGAGCCGGCCGCCGGAGACCAGCTCGGGTCCGTAGTAGCCGAAGTTGGCCAGGGGCCGAGTGTAGGGAAGTCCGGTTCCGAAGTTCCAGCGAAGTCCGCTCTCCACGCCCCACCACGGCAGCGTCTTCCGCAGCACCAGGTCCACGTCCAGACGGCGGTCGAACACCGGTGCGATCTCGTTCTCGGGCGCCGGGAACACCCCCAGCAACGGATCGGGGAAGGTCCGCCGGGCCTGCAGCCAGGAGACCGTGATCCACCCGCTCAGGTCGGACCCGTCCTTCCGGAGGTACAGGTCGGCGCCATAGGAGTAGCCGTCGCCCTGGAGGAAGTCGTCCAGGGGGTCGTTGGGATCCTCGGCCTGGTTCACGGTGATGACGCCGTCGAAGGTCCGCCCATACCCCTCCACCGAAAGGAACCAGTCGTCGGCGAGGAACCACTCGACCCCGGCCTGGACCTGGTTGGACGTCACGTAGGGCGCCCGGTCCCCGGTGAGCACCCAGACGTCGATGCCGAGGGGGATCTCCTCGTCCCGGACCGAATGGAGGAACTGGCTGAACCGGCCCGTGGCGAACTTCACCGCGCCTTCACCGCCGGCGAGGAACCGCTTCACCGCGATGCGGGGGGCCAGGAAGAAGACGTCCTCCCCGGCGCTGGGCGCCCACTGCTCACCGCGGAGCCCGAGTTCCAGGATCCAGTCCGTCCCCCGCTGGTACTCGGCCTGGAAGAACCCGGAACTGAGCCATCCGTCGCCCGATCCGGCGGCGAAGGTGGTGCCGCCGCTCTTGAAGCTGTTGTCGAAGCTGTAGCGGCTGGCGGCCAGCCCGGTGCGGAAGAGCCAGCGCCGGGCGATCCGGCCGTGGACCTCCGCCGAGAGGTCGGACTGATCGATAAAGCTGGCCAGCTCCGTGTCCCCGAAGTCGGGAAAGAAGAGCCCGTTGTCGAACCGGGAAAAGGAGGCTCGAAGATCGAGCCCACCCCCACCCCGAGCCCAGGGCGTGCTCCAGGTCGCCCCCACCACGTCGTTCCCCCACGACCAGTCCACCTTCAGGGGAAACCCGTCCTCTTCCGACGAGGAACCGGCAAAGTCGACCCGGTCCGCACCGGTGTAGGCGGAGATCGCGAATCGGCTGCCGCCCTTCGTCCAGGCCTCGAACACGCCCTGCAGGTCGGTGAGGGTATACGGGAAATCCACCGCGGGACCCAGGAGCACATCGAAGTAGGAGCGCCGGGCCGACACCCGCCATCGGGCCGTGTTCAGGCCCATGCCGTTCTCCCAGCTTTCGGGAAGGCCTCCTCCGACGGCCACCCGGCTGGACAGGAGGGAGGCCGCGGCGTCCAGGCCGAAGTCCCCCGTACCCGCGTCCGACTCCACCGTCAGTACCGACGACACCCTCCCGCCGTACTGGGCCGGGAACCCGCCGGAGAGCAGCTCCGCACGACCCACCATGTCTCCGTTGAACACGGAGAAAAGCCCTCCCAGGTGGAACGGGTTGAACACCGGGACCCCGTCCAGGAGGATGAGGTTCTGGTCCGCCGACCCGCCCCGCACGTTGAAGGCCGAGGTGAAGTCGGAGGTGGAAACCACCCCGGGGAGAACCTCGATAGCCCGGAGCGGGTCCTTCTCCGCCAGACCGGGGATGGTCTTCAGTTCGGCGCCGGTGATCTCGCGGACGGTGGCCCCCGCCTCCTCCTCGAACCGGGTTCGCTCGCGGCTGCGTTCGGCCTCCACCTCGAAGCCCTCCAGCTCGAGCACGGCCCGCGGGAGCACCAGCTCGACGGCCACGAGGCCGGCTTCGTTGCCCTCCAGCACGAACACCTGCGACACTTCGGAGAATCCCAGACGGAACGCCCGGACGTAGTAGCGCCCCGGCTCCAGGTCGGTGATCCGGAAGTAGCCGGAGCGGTCGGTCTCTGTGCCCCTCAGGATGTCGGTCTCGGTGAGCCCCACTACGACCGACGCCGCGTAGATGGGGACGCCGTCCGAATCCAGGATCGTGCCTTCGATCCCGCCCTCCTCGCCGCGGTCGCCGACGGGAAACCGAGAGCATCACCAGGGTACTGCCCCACCCGTGAACATCTTCTATTGCGACCACTTCGTGCTTCCCCTCCCGGAGGGGCATCGGTTTCCTATGGAGAAGTACGCCCTCCTGCGAGAGCGCGTGCAGTCGGACGAGCGTACCCCGCACACGGATCTGAGGGTTCCCGACGGAGCCACCGATGAGGAGCTCTGCAGGATCCACACCCGAGACTGGGTGGAACGCGTGGCAGCGGGGGACCTGACCCGGGACGAGATCCGCCGCATCGGCTTCCCGTGGTCGCCCCAACTGGTCGAGCGCTCCCGGCGTTCCGTGGGCGGGACCCTGGCAGCGGCGAGATCGGCGCTGGACGGCGACGGCGTGGCGGTGAACCTGGCCGGCGGGACGCATCACGCCTTCGCCGACCGGGGAGAGGGATTCTGCGTCTTCAACGACGTGGCCGTGGCCGCCCGGGCCATGCAGGCCGAGGGGCGGGCGGGCCGGGTGGCCGTCGTCGACCTGGACGTGCACCAGGGCAACGGCACCGCGGCCATCTTCGCCGGCGACCCGAGCGTGTTCACCCTCTCCGTCCACGGAGCCGGGAACTACCCGTTCCGGAAGGAGGCCGGCGACCTGGACGTGGAACTCCCCGACGGGACCGGTGACGACCAGTACCTGGACGCCGTGCGGCGGGCGGTCCGGGTGGCCCTCGATCGATCCCGTCCGGACCTCGTCCTGTACGTGTCCGGCGCGGATCCCCACGAGAGGGATCGGCTCGGCCGCCTGTCGGTGACGATCGAGGGTCTGGCGGAGCGGGACCGGATCGTTCTCGAGAGCGGGGTGGAGGTGGGCACCGCCGTGGCGGTCGTCATGTCCGGGGGCTACGGTACGTCCGTTGAAGACACCGTATCCATCCACCACAACACGGTTCGCGCGGCACAGCGCGCCGCGGGAGCTGTGGTCCACGACTGATCCGGCTCATGGTCGCTGCAGCGTTCCAGACTCTCGACGCCCTTCCCCGCCGCCCCTTCGGCATCACGCCCACGCCGTTCGATCCGGCCCCGGCTCTGGCCCGTGAGCTGGGCTGGGACCCCGCGCGGTTTCACCTGAAGCTGGACGCGCACAACGGGTTCGGTCTGGGCGGCAACAAGGTCCGAAAGCTGGAGTACGTGCTGGCACCCCCCTACCTGGGCGGGATCACGACCCTCATCACCTGCGGGGGCGTACAGTCCAACCATGCCCGGGTCACAGCGGCCGCGGCGGCTCGACTGGGCCTGGACTGCGTCCTGGTCCTGAACGGCGATCCACCGGCTGCACCCACCGGCAACGCCCTGCTCCATCGACTGCTGGGCGCCCGGGTCGTATCGGTGAGCGACTCGACGAAGCGGGATGCTGCCATGGAGGCCGAGGCCCGCGAGATCGAGGACAACGGAGGCGGAGCCCTCGTGATTCCACTGGGCGCATCCACGCCGCTGGGCGCCCTGGGCTACGTGCCGGCCGCCCGGGAGTTCGTCCAGCAGCTCGAGGGGGTGGAGGCCGCGAGCGGGCGGATCCCCACCACCATCTTCATGGCGAGCTCCTCCTGTGGCACGCTGGCCGGGCTGTCGCTGGGGCTCACGCTCACCGGCAGGGACGACATCCGCGTAGTGGCGGTGAGCGCCGACGTGCCGGCGGAGGAGATCGTCCGTGAGACGGGGCGCCTGGCCGGCGGGGCCGCCAACCTGCTCGGCCTGGAGGCCCTCGAGGCCGTAGGCCCCCGGGCGGCCCACGCCCTGGAGCGAGTCGTGGCGCAGGACGGATACGTGGGCGAGGGGTACGCGATCCCCACGCCGGCCGGGGAGGAAGCACAGAGCCTGTTCGCGACCCGGGCCGGGGTGGTGGTGGACCCGGTATACAGCGCGAAGGCGGCCTCGGGGCTGGTGGACTGGCTCCGTTCCGGGCGGGTGGCCTCCAGCGAGAGGGTGGTGTTCTGGCACACCGGAGGCCATCCCGCGGTGCTGGCCTGATTTCTCGGTTCAGACCTATACTGAGAAATTGCCGGCCTTCGGATCCCGGCTCCACGGTGACTCCCCCCGAGCTGGAATGACTCAGCACGCATCCGTCCCCCACCTCGACCTCTTGCGACAGGTGCCCCTGTTCCGGGACCTGCCGGAGGGCGACCTCATGCGCCTGGCCAAGGTCAGCGTGGAGGAGTCGTTCGTCAGCGAGAGTGTCATCGTGGCGGTCGGCGAGCCGGGTCACAGGCTGTACATCGTTCTCGAAGGGGAGGTGCAGGTGCTGTACCCCGCCCGCTCACAGGATTTCGAGCTGGCGCGCCTGAAGGAAGGCGACTTCTTCGGGGAGATGGCCCTCCTGAACGACATGCCCCGGAGCGCCACCGTGAAAGCGGTAGGGAACGTCCGGACTCTGGCCATCGAGAAGGAGGACTTCCGGCGGATCGTCCGGCAGCGCCCGGACCTGGCGATCATGCTCCTGGAGATGATGTCGGTCCGGATCCGGAACGCGGACGAGCACATCAGCGGTCTGAGCGAGAAGGTCATGCGGGACCCTCTCACCGGCCTGCTGAACCGCAGGGCCTTCCACGAGCGGATTCGGGAGGAGGCCGACCGCTCCCGTCGGTACGGTGACTCGTTCGCGCTCATCCTGATGGATCTCGACCGATTCAAGACCGTGAACGACACCTTCGGCCACGAAGCGGGCGACGAGGTGCTGCGCTGGGTCGGCCGCATCCTGTCCGAGCACACGCGCTCCGCGGACGCTCCGTTCCGGATCGGGGGAGAGGAGTTCGCGGTCCTGGCCCCGGCCACCACCGGGGTCATCGCCCGGTCCGTGGCCGAGCGCCTCGTGAGGGTGGTGGCCGAAGCCCGACCGCCCCTGGACGTGGACCTGCGAATCACGTCGTCGGCCGGCTGGGCCGCGTCGCCGGATCACGGCCGGAACCCGGACGCCCTCTTCAACGTCGCGGATCGGGCACTGCTGAGGGCAAAGACGGACGGGCGGAACCAGGTCTGCGACCCGGAACTCGAAGAGGTGGCCCTGACCGAGGACGTGGAGGAAGCGCTGGGGGGCTGATCCCGCCCCGAGCCGGGAGTCCCGAACGCAGGAAGGGGCGCGGCCGATCGGCCGCGCCCCTTCCTTTTCGTACCGGCTGATCGATCCCGACTCGGCTACCGTTCCGACCTGGTGGACGGTGCCGGCCGGATCCGGACCGAGACGGGTGCGATCAGAACCCGTCGGAGATGATCCGCTCCGGCGGATTCTTCACCCACCGGTCCATCCACTCGATCATCTCGGCCAGCGTGTGCATCACGCTCTCCCGCGCCCGGTAGCCATGGCTCTCGTTGGGGAGCATGACCAGGCGCACGGTACCGCCCAGTCCCTGGAGCGCGTGGTACAGGCGCTCGGACTGGATGGGGAAGGTGCCGGAGTTGTTGTCGGCCATCCCGTGGATGAGGAGGATGGGCTCGTTGATCTTGCTCGCGTTCATGAACGGCGACATGGCGAAGTAGATCTCGGGAGCCTCCCAGAAGGTCCGTCGCTCGTTCTGGAAGCCGAAGGGCGTGAGACTCCGGTTGTAGGCCCCGCTCCGGGCGATCCCGGCCTCGAACAGGTCGGAATGGGCCAGGAGATTGGCGGTCATGAATGCGCCATAGCTGTGTCCGCCGACTCCGACCCGGTTCGGGTCGGCCACGCCCAGTTCATCGAGCTTGGCCACCGCGGCATCCGCCGAGGCCACCAGCTGCTCGACGTAGGTGTCGTTCGCCGTGTCGCCGCCGACGATGGGCATGGTGGCCCCGTCGAACACGACGTAGCCCTGGGTCAGCAGGAAGAGGTGGCTGGAACCGGTGATGCGAGGGAACCGATAGGGGGAGCCGCGCACCTGTCCCGCCACCTCCGGGTTGGAATACTCCCGGGGATAGGCCCAGACGAAGGCTGGGCGCCGCTCGCCCTCCTGGTAGTCCACCGGCAGGTAGACCGTGCCGCTGAGCTGGACCCCGTCATCCCGCGTGTACGTCACGAATTCCTTGGACACACCCGCCAGCTGCGGGGCCGGGTCCGGGAACGCGGTCAGGGCCCGCCGCTCTCCGGACCGGAGGTCCCGCACGTAGTAGTTCGGCGGGTCGGTGGGCGACTCGAACCGGGTGAGGATCCGGTGGCCCTCGTTGTCGAGCATGGCCACCATGTCCTCGTAGACTCCCGCCTCCGAGCGCCAGAGACGCTCGGTGTCGAACGAGTTGACGTTCATCCGGTCGAGGAAGGGGCGATCCCCGTCGTCCGACGAGCCGGTGCCATCCAGGTAGATCCAGTTGCCCCGCTGCCGGATCAGGTACTCTCCATCTTCGGAGAGGGCCATGACCGGACGGCCGGGGTCGCCGTAGCGGTCCTCGGAGTTCCGCTCCCAGACCAGTTCGGCGTCCGCGTCGGCGTCGCCCAGGTCCAGCTTCCAGGTCCGGGCCAGGCGGGAGGGCCGGTCGTACTCGGAGAGGAAGGCCAGCGAGCCCTCGCCCCGGATGAGGCCGGCAAAGCGGTGCTCGGTCTGGATCACGTCCCAACCGGCCATCCCCGGGGCCTCGGCGAAGACCAGCTTGTCCCGGAGTTCGACTTCGACGCGGGGGTCACCCTCGTCCAGCGCCTCGAGCCAGCCCACGGTGTGGTCCATGCCCGCCACCCAGAAGTGGTTCCGGGGACCGGTGGTCACGCCGCCGATGGGAATCCCCTCCCCCAGCGGGATCTCGACCAGCTGGTCGACCATGCGGCCCTCGGCATCCCAGACCTCGACGCTCATGGGAAAGCGGTATTCCGGAACCAGGTAGGAGAACGGCTTCACCATCCGATTCACCAGGAAGAACTCACCGGAGGGTGAAGCCTCGACGCCCGCGTAGAGGTCGGGCTCGGCCAGAGCCGTCACCGCGCCGGAACCGGCGTCCACCAGGGCGGGCACCGAGGTGCGGTAGTAGCTCCAGACCGCCACGTCGTGCGGGTTTTTGAGCATGTCCTGATACGTCCGGACCGGAGAGTCGTTCGCGATGCTCTCCTGGGTCACCGGACCGGTGGGAACCAGGGGCTTCTCCGGCGCCGGTCCCCGGTTCTCGTCGATCAGGTAGCAGAGCATGGACCCACCGTCGATCCAGTCGCAGGGATAGCCGCCGGTCCCGTTCAGCACCGGCCCCAGCAGGCGCCGGGCCTGGGCCGATGCCACGTCCACGATCCAGAGCTCGGTCCCTTCCGTGGTGGCCCGGGTGGTGACGAAGTGGGCACCGTCCGGAGCGAACCGGGGCGTCCCCCAGCCGTCCTCGCCGGGGAGGTTCACGGACCGCTCGGCGCCGCTCTCGACATCCATGAGGGAGTAACCCGTCACCATGCTGGGCGAGAACAGGGCGTTGGTCATGGGATTGAGACGCCGCCCGGCGAGCCGGAGCATGGGCTGCGACATGTCGTCGATGGACGGCATGTTGTGGCGATGGGCCATGACCAGGACCGAGTGGTCCGGGCTCACCAGGACCATGGGCGCCTGGGGCGCGTCGAGGATGTCCACCACCTCCTGGGGCGGAAGCTTGTAGGTGTCCTGAGCCAGCAGCTGGCCGGCCGGGGCGGTGGGCACCAGCGCGACCGCGAGCGCGGCCACGAAAGAAAGGCGAACCAGGCGTCGATCATCCCCCTGTCGGGTGGAAAGGACCTGCGGTGGTGCCCCGAACCGGCCGCCGGGCCGTTCGGGGGATTGCCACAGTGCAAACGGCCGATCTCAGGTGCAATGGTCGCGCCACAAGATCAACACAGAATCACAAGAAAATGCTGGCCAATGCTGGACTTCCGGACCTATTATGGTCGCCCTGCCAAACAACCGATTGGCCAAGGGTATCTTGGTTCGTGCAACGACAGCTGGAGGCTGCAATGCGCCCCGTGTTCCGCACCCTGTCCCGGCTCACCCTCGCGGTGGCCGCCGTGGCGATTCTCGCCGCGCCGGTCGAGGCCCAGGACAAGCATCTCACCCTGGACACCTATCTGGACTGGGAGTGGGTTTCCAACCCCCAGGTCTCTCCCGATGGGACCCAGATCATCTACACCCGCCGCTGGGTCGATCCGGTGAACGACCGCCGGGCCTCGTCCATCTGGATCATGAACGTGGACGGGAGCCGGAACCGGTTCCTGATCGAGGGCGGCAACCCGCAGTGGTCCCCTTCGGGCGACCGGATCGCGTTCACCGCCCAGGGTGAGCCGCGCGGAAGCCAGATCTTCGTCCGCTGGATGGACGCGGAGGGCGCCACCACCCAGATCACCCGGGTCGAGAACGGCCCCGGCGGCATCGAGTGGTCCCCCGACGGCCAGCAGATCGCCTTCTCGATGATGGTGGACCACAACCAGCGCTGGGCCGTTGACATGCCCCGGCGCCCCGACGGCGCCAAGTGGACCGAGTCGCCCAAGATCGTGACCCGCGCCACCTGGCGTCGGGACCGGCAGGGCGCCATCGACGACGGCTACCGCCACGTCTTCGTGGTGCCGGCCGAGGGTGGCACGCCCCGTCAGCTCACCGACGGAATGTGGAACCACAGCGGCAACGCCTGGACCCCCGACGGCCAGGAGATCCTGTTCACCGCCAACCGCGTGGACGAGGACGAGTACACCAGCCGCGAGCTCTGGCGCCAGTCCGACATCTATTCGGTGAACGTGGCCTCCGGTGACATCCGGCAGCTCACCACCCGGGACGGTCAGGACGGCGGCCCCGTGCCGAGCCCCGACGGGCAGCTCATCGCCTACACCGGGCAGGACAAGCACGACGACACGTACAAGAACCCGCACATCTACGTCATGGACCGGGACGGCGGGAACATCCGCATGATCTCCGGCGACTTCGACCGCAGCCCCAACGGGATGACGTGGGCTGACGACAGCCGCGGGCTCTACTTCAACGTGTCGGAGTTCGGAACCCGAAACGTCTACTACGTGAGCCGCGACGGCGGTGTCCGTCAGGTCACCCAGGGCAACCACTTGCTGGCCTTCTCCTCCATGACGGAGGACGGCCTCATGGTCGGGACCCGCTCCAACTACCACGAGCCCGGCGACGTGGTGACCTTCCGCTCCACCGCGAATGTGGACGGCGAGGCCGGCCTCAACGAGATCACCCACGTCAACGACGACGTCCTGGCCGGGGTGACCCTCGGCGAGGTCGAGGAGGTCTGGTACAAGAGCGTCGAGGACTTCGACATCCAGGGCTGGATCATCAAGCCACCGAACTTCGATCCGAACGAGGAATACCCCATGATGCTCGCCATCCACGGCGGGCCGCACGGGATGTACAACGTGGGCTTCAACTTCGGGTGGCAGGAGCACGCGGCGAACGGCTACGTGGTCCTCTACACGAATCCCCGGGGCTCGTCGGGCTATGGCAGCGCCTTCGGTAACTCCATCAAGCGCGCCTACCCCGGCAAGGACTACGACGACCTCATGAACGGCGTGGACGAGGTCATCGGCCGCGGCTACATCGACGAAGACAACATGTTCGTCTACGGCTGCTCCGGCGGCGGCGTCCTGACCAGCTGGATCGTGGGCCACACCGACCGCTTCGCGGCGGCCAGTGCCAACTGCCCGGTGACCAACTGGTTCTCCTTCGTGGGGACGACCGACGGCATCAGCTGGTACAACAACTTCGACAACTATCCCTGGGATGATCCGTCGGAGCACCTGCGCCGCAGCCCGCTCATGTACGTGGGCAACGTCACCACCCCGACCATGCTCATGACCGGTGAGCTGGACCTCCGGACCCCCATGCCGCAGACCGAGGAGTTCTACTCTGCGCTGAAGGTGCTGAAGATCCCGACCGCCATGGTGCGCTTCAAGGGCGAGTGGCACGGCACGAGCAGCATCCCGTCCAACTTCCTCCGGACGCAGCTGTATCTGCGGAAGTGGTTCGAGGATCACGCCCGCTCGCGTCCGATGACGGAGCAGTAGCAGCGGCCGCCGGGCCCGTGGCTCTCTGAGTCACCGAGCCCACGGATGCTGGTCGGATGGGCCGGCCCCCTTCGGGGGGTCGGCCCATTCTGCTATTCCACCGCCCTGGGCCAGAGACACCTTCCGGCAGCGCCATCCTGTGGAAGTGCGGCCATGTTCCTTGACGGAGGAGATCGATCGCCCAATGGTATTACGAGTACTTGATCGATCACCGGAGCGTAGCATGGCAGCGGTCACTCTTTCCCCCAAGTACCAGGTCGTGATCCCCAAGGAGATCCGGGAACGTCTCGAGCTGGAGCCGGGGCAGAAGTTCGAGGTCCTGGAGTTCGATGGTGTGGTCCACCTCGTCCCTCAGCGGCCCATCGAGTACTACCGCGGCCGATTCCCCGACCTCCCTCCACTGGAGAGGGAGCCGGATCGAGCGCTATGAACGTCGTCGACTCCAGCGGGTGGATCGAGTACTTCTCGGGCGGACCCAACGCCTCGTTCTTCGCCGAGGCCATCGAGGGCTCCGAGGACCTCATCGTGCCCAGTCTCAGCCTCTTCGAGGTCCTGCGGCACCTTCTGCGCAACCTCGATCGAGAGGATGCGCTTCAGATGATCGGTGCCATGGGGCGCCGGGCGCCGGTGGCCCTGGACGTCGAACTCGCCACCAAGGCCGCTGACCTCAGCGTCCAGACCGGCCTGGCCATGGCCGACTCCATCATCTACACGACGGCCATCGTCCACGATGCGGAGTTCTGGACCCAGGACGCGGACTTCGAAGGCATGGACCGGGTCCGGTACAGGGCGAAGTCCCCGGTCTGAGGGGGCGAGGCAGGGTCAAGGCTTGCCGATCGTCCGGACTGGGCGGATTGTCGTCGCCTCGTCCCGGCCAAGATCCCGGCCCGCACCCACCTGGAGGCCAACCGTAAATGCTGGAGAACACCGACACCCTCCTGGCCCTCGCCGAGATCGCCGCCGCTTTCGCGGGCTTCGCAGCCCTGGTCAGCGTGATCCGCCGGGGGACGAACCAGCCGGCCAACGCAGCGCACGACCTGCTGAGGCTGCGCCTCGTCATCGGCGGGAGCGTGGCAGGAGTCGCGGCGGCCCTCGTACCGGTCGGCCTGGTGGGGTACGGACTGGACGCCAGCACCAGCTGGAGGATTGCGGCGTTCCTCTTCCTTGTGTTCGACAACGGCATCCTGATGTCGTTCACGAAGGCCTACAAACCGGTCCAGGGGACTTTCCCTCCGGACCGCCTCGCGGTCGTGGTCGTGCTCGTCCTGGAAACGATCGAGCAGGTGAGTCTCGCGACGGTGCTCTTTGGCTTCGTGCCTGAGAACGCACCGGCGCTCTACGTAACCGCGTTGATCGCGAACATCTGCCAGGCGGGATTCATCTTCGTCCGGTTCGTGGGCTCAGCCTTCGGCAGCGAACTGGGATCGGCGGATCACTCCTAGTCGGATTTCACGAACCCCCCGGACGACTGTGCGCGTAGGGTCACACACTCCTCGAGACCCGGAGCGGTGGGCCGCATGTCCCTGAAATCCTTCGAACAGCATCAACTGTGGGCATTCTTCGCCCTCACGCTCCTCATCGGCTGGTACCCCTGGTACACCGGGTCGGGAGGCGTCTTCCTCCCCGGACCGACCGTCGCGGCCTTCATCGTCACCGGGCTGTTCCAGGGTCGAGAGGGCATGGGCCGCATCGTGAAGCGGATGCTCCACTGGAGGGTCGGATGGCGGTGGTACGGGTTCATCCTGCTTGCCCCGGCCGTCATCTACGGCGCGGCGGTGCTGGTCCACGTGGCGCTGGGAGGGGCCGCGCCCCAGTTCGAGATCCTGCGCACCGATCCAATCATGGTCCTCATGGTCTTCCTGGCGTTCGGCCTGCCCTGGCAGTCCAGCGCATTCATGGAGGAGATCGGGTTCCGCGGGTATGCCCTGGCCGAGCACCAGTCAAAGTGGGGACCGCTGGTGGGGACCCTGATCCTGGGCTTCTTCTTCGGAGCGTGGTTCCTACCCGAGTTCACCCGTCCGGTGACACCGCAGGCCGCCATGGGTGGGATGAGCTTCTATCCCTGGTTCATCCTCACCGAGATCGGGTGGTCCCTCATCATGACCTGGGTCTACAACCGCACGAACGGGAGCGCGCTCGTCAGCGGATACCTGTTCCACGTGACCTTCAACGCGTGGGCGCTGATGCTGCTCACCGACGCCATACCGGGGGAGGGATTCCCGGCGTTCGATACCACGCTCTGGTTGATCACCGCCGTGGTGGTGGCCCTCGGCGGTCTGCTCCTTGCTGTCGGGTCCGGCGGTCGCCTGGGCTACGAGCCTGAGGGGACCGAGTTCGAGGGGGGGGCGCCCGAGGACCCTCCCCTCTAGCCCGGATTGGCCTGCGCCGCTCGACGGGGTCCTGTGGCGTGGGGCGGAGGACACGGTGGAGCCAACCCTCGTCACCTGGCTGCTGATCGCGTTCGGCGGCATCACCCTGGTGCCGCTCCTGGTGGCGCAGTCGCTGATGCTGGTGAAGCCGCACAGCCAGGAGGCGAAGGACATCCTCATCGCCAGGGGTGAGGACTGGCGGGATCGGACCCACTTCCGCTTCGCTCTCGGCGCCGCATGGGCCGACTGGCTGCTTCTCGTGCCCCTGCTGCTCGGCGGGAGTATCGGCGTGGCGATGGGCACCGCCTGGGGATATGTGCTGTGGGCTGCCGCAGGAGCGATCTCGCTCTACATCAACGTCATCCTCTGGGTCACCGAGAAGGAGTACGTCTACCCCTCCCGAGGTCCCCTGGCCTACTACAGCTACTACTGGGGCTTTTTCGTTTACTGGGGCGCACTCGCCCTGGTCTACTCGGCCGTCCGCCTCAGCGGGGTCACCCTGTAGGCGGGCTGCCCGCCCGGAACTCGCTGGCGGGCTCGAGGGCGGAGCCGCAACTTCTCAAATCGGTCGCAGGCACCAGCCCCCAGCCACGCGGGAGTGCGTTTGCAGCTCTTCGAGTTCCTGATGGTCCTGATGTCCATCATCGTGGGCCTGGGGATGGCCGCACTGCTCACGGGTGTGGCAAACCTGTTGAGGGCCCGACGGGAGACGTCGTACTACTGGGTGCACGCCATGGGTGTCGCGACCGTGTTCCTCGCGCTCACGCAGGTGTGGTGGGAGAGCTGGAGCCTGCGGACCGCGCCCGAATGGACCTACGTCGGACTTCTCCTGATGCTGGCCAGCCCGACCTGCCTGTTCCTGATGGCCCACCTCCTGTTCCCTGAAGACCGTGGCGCCGCCGAAGCGACGGATTTCGAGGCGTACTACTTCGACGTGGCTCGGGTCGTCTTTCTCCTGGCTGCCGCGGCGGCATCCTTCGGCAGCCTCTTCAGGCCCGTGGTCTTCGGTGAGAACCTGTTCGTGTTCGACAACCTGTCCACCGTGCCGACCGTTCTTATCTGCCTGACGCTGGCAGTGAGCACCCGGCGTCGGGTCCACGAGATCCTGGTCCCGACCCTGATGGTGATGGTGTTCCTGGACATCGTCGTGATCAATCGCCTGATCGGCGCCGGATAGATGGCCACCTCCCTCCCAACCAAGGTCAGGCACCGTCTCGAAGGCCTGCTGCCGTTCATCGTCACCGGGCTCCTCTTCGGGCTCCTGTACAACACCCTCTTCTACCCGCGGACTCCGGTGGAATACCTGGAGGCCGCCTCCATCGGTGTCATTCTCGGGACCGCCGCCGGGCTCGCCGAACTGACCGTTCTGAAGCAGTGGCTTCAGCGGCGCTCGTTCGCGCAAGCCGTCCTCGCTCGGACACTGGGCTACTCCCTGCTGGTGGCCATCTCCCTGTCACTCGTCCTGTCGATCGAGCCGGCCACCCTGGGCGAGTGCCAGTACCTGGAGTGTGTAGGGGAGTACATCGCCGGGCCGCTATTCCTGCGGGACCTGGTGTTCTCGACGCTCTTCGTGGGCTTCGCTGCAATCTCGGGACAGGCCATCCTGCTCATCGGGACCCGGAACTTCACCCGCCTGATCTCGGGCCGGTACCAGAAGCCGCGGGAGATCCGGGCCACCTTCATGTTCGTCGACATCCGGGGTTCGACCGGCCTGGCGGAGAAGCTGGGCCACGAGCTCTACAGCGGTTTCCTTCGCGATTTCTTCGAGGACGTGTCGGGAGCCGTCCACGCTGCCAAGGGGGAGGTCTATCAGTACGTCGGGGACGAAGTGGTCGTGGTGTGGCCAACCCCCACAGGCTCCGGGCGATGGCTGGCGTGCTTCAACGCCATGCGCGAGGTCGTCGCCGCCGAAGGCCGTGAGTACCGCGACAAGTACGGCGTGGTCCCTGAGTTCAAGGCGGGGGTCCACGCCGGAGAGGTGATCGTCACGGAGGTCGGGACGCTGAGGAAGGAATACGTCTATCACGGCGACGTCCTGAACACCGCCGCCAGGATCCAGGCCAAGTGCAACGAAGCCGGCTATGACCTGCTCGTCTCGAACGCGGTGCTGGCGTCGCTGGAGCCGGACCTCCGGACCCAGTTCGTACCCATCGGCGAGATGGAGCTGAGGGGCCGGTCCGAACCGGTGGAGGTCCTCGGGCTGCTGAGCTCGAGGGTGGAGGCCGGGTAGGCCGTGGGTGACCGCGATCCACCCGATCCCGCTGGGCTTTGACACATGCTACATGCTCCGGGACGGCGGCGTGATCGTGATCGACGCCGGTCAGCCCCACCGGATCCGGCGGTTCCAATAGGGGGCCCGAGCAGGCCGGCGTGCGTCCCGAAGAGGTGGGCCTCGTCCTGCTGACCCACGCGCACCGGGACCACATGGGCTCGGCGGCCGACATCCGGTCGGCCACCTGAGCTCCGCAGGACCGTTCCCCGTCGAGGGGATCGGCCGAGGCAACGGATGAGGACCCTCGGACGCTCCGATCGTACAGTCACCGGCAACAACCTGGGGAGGTGGGCATGAGGTGGAGAGGCGTGGGAGCAGTCGCGGTCGGGCTCATACTCGTGGCCGTGGGGGCCGTTGGCCTGCAGGCGCAGGAAGCTCAGGGTCCGCCTATCCAGCCCTCGGTCGAGCTTCCGCCCGAACTGGAGCGGGTCCTCCGGGACTACGAGACGGGATGGAGTACCGGTGACGCAGAGGGGCTCGCCGGCCTGTTCGTCGAGGAAGGGCTCATCGTCCGGGGTGGGACCTGGATCCGGGGCAGGGACGCGATCCAGCGGGCCTATCAGGGTGCGGGCGGGCCGCTGCGACTGCGGGCCGTCGAGTTCGCGGCGGATGGCGACGTGGGGTTCATCGTGGGTGCCTACGGGTACGGCGACGAGTTGCGCACTCCGGACCGTGGACTGTTCACGCTGACGCTCAAACGGGAGGGCGGCCGGTGGCTGATCGTGTCGGACATGGATCGGTCGGGGGGCTAGCCGGTCTCCGACTGCCTGGCTCAGCGGTCGAGCTGACCCTCGATCTGCTCCACGATCTCCCGGGCCTCCGCGGCGATGCCGGCAATCGACCCGCCGGCCAGGTTGGCCACCATGAGCGCGATAAGGTGTGAGAGCCCGGATCGAAGCAGCAAGGATTCCGTGTCGGCCCCCAACTTGCGGCGGATGGCAGGCGCCGGTCGCCGGAGGGCGAACCGGCACTCGAGGCACCGATCGAGAGCGGAGGACGCCGGCCATGCCCACGGGATTTCCCCATGACAACGTGGTCGCGGGAGCCCTGATCCTGCTGGTGGGGTTCGTCATGCACTTCGGCGGACAGGGGCTCTCGCTGATCAGCTGGGACCTCGCCACCCGCCTCGGGCTGCAGGAACCGGGAATGCCGGCCGAGTACAGGGTCTACGAACACGCCATCGCGTGGGCCGACGTCCTCATGGGATGGGTCTACGGAATCGCCGGGGTGGGGCTGATCCTGGGTGCGCCGTGGGGCTACCGGCTCGCCTGGATCCCGGGAGCCGTCCTGACCTACCACGCCCTGAGCTTCTGGTTCTGGACCGGGAACGCCCGGAGGGCGGGGGTCCGCCTCAGCACCAACGAGACGGCGTTCCGGGTTGCGTGGTCCGTCGCCAACCTGGTCACCGGGCTCCTGGCGATGTTCGTGGCGTGGAACGGGGTCTGACGAACGCCCGGCGGGCTTGGCGCTGGGGCCATCCCATGCGCTGATGCCCATCCCCTCGAGGCCGGCCTTCCGCAGCGGCTCCTTGGCGTCGTTCACGGCCTGGAACCCGAGGTCGAGCCCGGCGATGGTGCGGACGGCGCTCGGGGAGGCTCGCTAGCCGTCCACGGTCTGCATGCTGGCCTCCGGATACCGAGTCCCCTCGGCGAACCCTCTGGGGGCCGCGGCGTCGATCGCCGCCAACTGGTCTGGAGTCAGCTCAATGTCGGCTGCCGCCAGGTTCTCCTCCAGGCGCTCCATATGCGTCGTCCCCGGGATCGGCGTGATGTTGCTCCGGACCAGCAGCCAGGCAAGCGCCAGCTGCGATGGGGTCACGCCCCGCCCCTCGGCGATCTCCTTCACCTTGTCCACCACATCCAGGTTGCGCTGGAAGTTGTCGCCCTGGAACCGGGGGTTCTTTCGACGCCAGTCGTCCTCGTCCAGGTCTTCGAGACTCCGGTAGCGACCCGACAGGAAGCCCCGACCCAGCGGGCTGTACGGGACGAAGCCGATGCCCAGCTCTTCACAGGTGTCGAGCAGCTGGTCCTCGGGGTCGCGGGACCACAGCGAGTACTCGGTCTGGAGCGCAGAGATGGGGTGCACGGCGCAGGCGCGCCGCAGGGTGGCCGGCGCTGCCTCCGAGAGACCCAGGAACCGGACCTTCCCCTCTTCCACGAGCCTCGACATGGCGCCCACCGTGTCCTCGATCGGAACCGAAGGGTCGACGCGATGAAGGTAGTAGAGGTCGATGCTGTCCACGCCGAGCCGCCTGAGGCTGCCCTCACATGCCCGTTGCACATACTCCGGCGACCCGTCGATCCCCAGAAAGCTCCCGTCGTCCCCCCTCCGGATTCCGAACTTGGTCGCGATGACCGCCTCATCCCTTCGGTCCGCCAGGGCCCGGCCCACGAGTTCTTCGTTCGTGAACGGCCCGTACATGTCGGCCGTGTCGAAGAAGTTCATTCCGAGGTCCAGTCCGCGGTGGAGGACGCGAATCGAGTGGGTCTCGTCGGCGTCTCCATAGAAATCCGACATCCCCATGCAGCCGAGGCCGAGGACGGAGACGTCGAGGTCGGAGTTGCCGAGTCTATGCGTGCGGATCATGGGATCCTCCCTGGGGGTGCGGACCCGGGTCCCTTGAGCGCCGGGGTCCGGCCGGGTGAACGGACAGCAACCGTACCCGGCGGGAACGCCGGGCGGCCAGCCGCTTCATGAGGATGTTACGGGGCTGGGCCCAGGCAGGCCCCATAGCGGCCGGACCCGGGTTCGCTGGCGGGCCGGCCGGCCACCCCCCAGAATCGAAGATCGCACTCAACCCGCCAATTCCGCCCGGAGCCCCGACCTGAGCCAGTTCGAGTTCGTCGCCGTCTTCATCTCCATCGTCCTGGGCCTGGGCGTGGCCCACGTGCTCCTCGGCTTTGGTGAGACGATCCAGGAGCGGCGGACCCTGAATCTGTACTGGGTGCACACGGTCTGGGCCGTTAACGTGCTCCATTTCCACCTGTCGTTCTGGTGGAACTACTTCACGTGGGGCGAGCTGGAGGCCTGGAGCTATGGCGTGTTCCTGCTGCTCATAGGCTACGCGGTCCTCCTGTACCTCCTCGCCGTCGTCATCTATCCACGACGGCTGGAGCCCGGCTTCGACTTCAAGGCCCACCTCCTGGAGAACCGGGTCTGGTTCTTCGGGATCCTGACCACCCTGGGCGTCCTCGACCTCTTCGAGACGGTAGTGAACGCCGGAAGCGGGCTGCGGCCCGTACCCGCCGACTACTTCGTCTACGCCTCGATCATGACCGGCACCGCGCTGGCGTGCCTGCTCTCCCGGCGAACGCAGGTACTGGCCGCGGCGGGGCTGATCTGGCTGGGCTTCGATCTCTACTACAACGCTACGGCGCTCGGGGCGCTGGGCGACCTGTTCGGCTGGTAGCGCGCGTACGCCCCGGAACGAGCTCAGAGGTCACGACAGTGGAACCAAGGAGGAGACATGAGCGGTGGAGGTGAACGAGGAGCACTGAGAGGGATGCTCCGTGGCTTCGTCACCCTCGGCCTGCTGGGGTTCTGTGTCGGGATCGCGGTGTTCATCCTCCCGACCCTCCGGGCCATCCTCGAGAACGGGGCCGGTGAGGGTTTCGCCAGCTCGGTTGAGACCGCCCTGGGGGTGGCACCCTGGCTCGTCCTCCCCATGATCCTGGGAGGCGCCGCGGTCACCCTGCGAGCGGATGTGGGCTCGAGAACGTCCACCGCCGTCACGGCCCAGGCCGCCGTGGACGCCACGCTGATGCTCTGGCTCATCAGCATCGGCCTCGCGCTTCTCGACTTCGTGATCACGGTCCCGAAGTTCAGTTGACCACTCTAATCCTCAAACGGAGGCACCCGTGGACCTTGGACTGACGGGCTCGAACTGTGCGGTCCTCGGCGGAAGCCGGGGCATCGGTCGCTCCATCGCCCTCGGCCTCGCCGCCGAGGGTGCGAACGTGGCCATCTGCGCGAGAAGCGAGGGCCCACTCGGCGAGACGGCATCGGAGATCTCCACCCTCGGGGTGAAGGCGTTTGCCCGGTCGTGCGACGTGGGGGACCCGGTTGCGCTCGGCGCATTCCTCGACGCGAGTCGAACGGAGCTCGGGAGCATCGACGTCCTCGTGCACAACGCTTCCGCCCTCGCGGTGGGCCCCACCCTGGACGACTGGGAGGCGAGCCTCCGGGTGGATGTGATGGGAGGGGTTCACGCGGCCGAGCGGGTCATCCCCTGGATGGCCGAGGCCGGAGGCGGCTCGATCCTGTTCATCTCATCGATCTCCGGGCTGGAGTGCGATCCGGCCCCGGACTACGGGTACACGGCGGCCAAGGCAGCCCTCATCGCCCACGCCAAGAAGCTGGCCGTGATGCACGCGCCCAGTGGCATTCGCGTAAACGCCATCGCGCCGGGATCCATCGACTTCCCGGGCGGCGTGTGGTCGATGGTGAAGCAGGAGCAGCCGGAGATGTACGAGGGGGTGCGGGCTTCGATCCCCTGGGGCCGGCTCGGCACACCCGAGGAGGTGGCCGATGTGGCGGTCTTCCTCGCGTCGCCCCGGGCCGCCTGGGTGACCGGCGAGTGCGTGTCGGTGGACGGCGGTCAGCATCGGGGGATGCGGTGATGTCGTGGGTCGCGAAGCGGGCGCGGGGCACGGGTGGGGGCGGACCATGAACTGGAAGGCGATCGGGAGCGTCGCCGAACTCCTCGGAGCGCTGGGTGTGATCGCGTCCCTGCTCTACCTCTCCGCACAGATCCGGCAGGGGACGAAGGCCTCCAGGCTGGCCACCTCCCATGCGCTCGCGACGGCCGCCCGGCAATGGAGCGACCCCATGCAGGCCGATGCCGACCTCGCCTGGATCTTCCAGGTCGGGACCGAGGCTCCCGAGCAGCTCTCGGATCGTCAGCGGTCCCGCTTCTACTTCATCTGCTTCTCGTTCTTCCGGATGTTCGAGGACATCCACTTCCAGTACGAGAACGGCGCTCTCGCCCCCGAGCTCTGGGAGGGCTACAAGACGCACTACGGGACCTACGTGAAGTCGCCGGGTCTGCAGAGCTACTGGGAGGTTCGCCGGAAGATCTTCCGGCCGCAGTTCGCCGAGTTCGTAGACGGCCTGTCTCTCCCGCATGTGCACCGGATCGACGCCATGGTCTCGAGGGTCGGGGGCGAGGACTCAATGAGCCCAGGCGCGATCGACCGCCGGCCTGAGGGGGGCGCCTGATGGATTGGAGCTGGTGGGGGGCTCCCGGCGTCCTTGTCATGGGCCTCGCCTGGGCGCTGGCCGTAGTCGCGCTAAGGGCCGCGCCGGGCCGCCGACTGAACCGGCTGCTCGCCGTACTTCTCCTCCTGGAGGGGGCCTACACGGGGACCAACGTCGGCCTGATCCTGTTCGTGGAGAGCCGGTCCGCTGCGGTGCTGGTGTCCCACGTGGGAATGCTCACGCAGATCGCCCTGCCGCTGGCCTACCTCCTCTTCCTGGGCGAAGCCATCCGGACGCCGCTGACCGCACCACTCCGCAGCAGAGCGGCCCAGATCGGGATCCCGGTGGCCATCGTCGTCCTTTGCGGATTCGCTCTGCTCCAACCGTCGCTGTTCGTCACTGACGTCTATCCCTCGGATCTGGGGCACTGGAACTTCGTCTACCAGGGGCCCGGACTGCGGGTGGTCCAGTTCTATGGGCTGTCACACCTGTTCGGGCTCCTGGCCGCGATCCTCGCCTATCGGGATGCCGCCGAAGGATCGATCGCCCGGACCCAGGCCAGCCTGTTCATCCTCGCCTTCGGGGTGCGGGACGCCTACATGGGCGTGGTGGCGACGCTGTTCCCGGTCCTTCGCCCGGTCCCGGGGTGGGGTGACTTCTTCTACAACCCCGGCATCGGGATCATCTACGCCGCCTACATCCCGCTGCTCGCGTACGCGATCCTGAAGTACCAGCTGTTCGCCATCGACCTCCGGCTGAAGTTCGTCCTGACCCAGGGCTCAGCCGGAGCCCTGATCGCCGGGGTCTTCCTGGTGGTCAGCGAATCACTCGAGTCGGTGATGGACGTGGATGGACTGGTGGCCGGAGTCCTGCTCGCCATGCTGGTGGCCATCTTCCTGCGACCGGCACAGAAGGTGGCGGAGCAGCTCGCGGGCAGGCTCTTCCCCGACGTCCGGCCCGACGACGTCTACTTCGAGCAGCGGCGGCTCGCGATCTACCAGGCGGCTCTGGAGAGCGCGACGATCGACGGTGAGATCTCCACGGACGAGCGAGAGCTGTTGACCCGGCTCAGGGTCGAGCTCGGTCTCTCCCCGGAGCTGTCGGAACGGCTGGAGCGGGAGGCACTGACCCGGACGGCGGACGCCACCTGACGCGCCCCCCCATCCGGCAACCGGAAGTGCGCCTGGGGTCACCGGGCCCTATCCTGGCCAGGACTGGAACCGCCCTCTCGAAAGCGGAGGAGTCCGATGAACTGGGAAGCCATCGCTGCGGTCGGTGAGATCGCCGGCGCCCTGGCGGTGATCATCACGCTGGTCTACCTGGCCCGACAGGTCCGGCAGTCCAACCGCCAGGACCTGATCTCGTCGTTCCAGCACACGCAGGATCTGATCAATCAGTTCCTCGAATCCACGCTGGCTTCGGAGAGCATGGCGGACATCGTGGTTCGCGGCCGGGCGTCCTATGAGGCCCTGAGCGACGCGGAGCGGCTTCGGTTCGATCACTTCCACCTCGTCATCCTCAACGTCGTCGAGTCCCACCTGTTCCAGGTGGACCGCACCGTCGACGCCCTCGAGGCCGAGTACAGGGACTGGGCCGTGGAGAACATGGACGCGGTGGTGAAAGCGTACCTCTCCTTCCCCGGCACCCGGACGTTCTGGTCCCACGTCCAGGGATTCTTCGACCCGAACATCCGGGCCTTCGTGCAGAAGGCCCTCAAGGAGGAGGAGGGATGAGCATCGTACACGCACGTCGGGTTTCGACGCTTCTGCTGGCCGCCCTCGCCTCAGCGACCGGGGCCTGCACGTCGGAGGACGCCTCCACCTCCCCGGCCGAGCTGCCGGCCGACCCGACTCCGTCCGTGGAACGCCTGGACATCGACCTGGGGCAGGCCGTCCGGGAGCCCATGCTGGTGGAGCACCCCACCGGGGCCCTGTTCGTCGCCGGCTATAGTCGGGACGAGGCCGAATTCACCGATCCGCCGAACCTCTACCGGAGCGACGACGGCGGTGAGACGTGGCTGCAGGTGGACGTGGGGACCACCGCGGACGGGGCTCTGGGCAACTCCGACGTGGACCTGGTGGTGGGCCCCGACGGCGCCCTCTACTTCCTGACCATGGGCTTCGACCGGTCGGTGGCCGAAGGGACCCACGTGTCCGTCGGGATCAGCGGGGACGTGGGCCGGACCTGGACGTGGGAGCCCATCTCCCGGACCCGGTTCGATGACCGTCCGTGGCTCGCGCTCACCTCCGAGTCGGTGCACGTGGTCTGGAACGACGGGTCCGGCGTTCGGCACGCGGTCCGGTCCGACGACGGGTCCTGGTCCGAGCGGGAACGCATCGCGACCAGCGGAGGATCCAGCCACTTCGCGGCCGGCCCCGAGAGGCAGCTGGCCGTCCGGATCGCGCCGGGCTCCGCCTCCGGAAACGTCGTCCAGCCCGACGCCGAGTGGATCGCCATCAGCACGGACGACGGGCGCAGCTGGGAGCTGGTCGACGCCCCGGGTGAACGGGAGTGGGCCAGCATCCCCCGATGGGTCGAGCCCATCGCCTGGGGCCCCGACGGAACGCTCTACTCCCTGTGGAGCACCGGCACCGAAGTCTGGCTGGCGTGGTCCGGAGACCTGGGGCAGACCTGGACGGAGCGGCGTGTGACCGCCACCTCCCTCCCCGCCTACTTCCCCCTCTTCACGGTCGCGGACGATGGCTCGATCCTGGCCACCTGGTTTGAGGGCCTGGGCAACGAGATGGAGGCCCGACTGGTGATCCTGGACCCCGACGCACCTGGTGAGATGATCTCCTCGAGCCATCGCTTCGCGGTCGACGCCTGGGTCGGCGAGGGAGAGGAGCGGGTCCGGGAGGCCGCGGGCGAGTACTTTCCCGCAATCCACCTCGCTGATGGCGACCTGGGCGCCGTGCTGCCAATCCAGACCTCGGAGCTGGGCGACGGGATGACCTGGATCCGGGTTCGGAGATGACCCATCCCGGAACCGCTAACGGGGCGTGACGCAGGCCCCCGTCGTCCTCCTAGGCCAGAATGAGAATCCCCGCGCACATCAGGAGCATCAGGGTGGCGGGAATGGAACGCTTGGGAGGGTCTCCTACCCTGGCGTGCATGACCAACGCCCCGACCATGAGCACGGCTACGATCCCTGCCGGGATCCGGACCGGAAGGTCCACCCAGAGCGCGACCAGGAGTGCGATGCCGGACAAAACCTTCAACCCACCCACGACATAGAAGGCCGCGTCCGGCAAGCCATAGGCCTGAAACTCCTCCCTCAGGGTCCTGGCGTCACCTCCCCGGTACTCCGTGGCGGAGCCGGCTCGTACGAACCAGACGTTCAGGAGCCCGAGTCCGACGAGGAGCTGCAGAAAAGTGAGCAACGAAAGTTCCGGCATGGGTCCTCCCGACGAAGGGGTTCGATGGAGGATAATCAACTCCCGCGGGGCCCATCGCGCAAACCGGCCCCCGACTGTCGGCCCCGGTGCTTCACGGCCTACTTTGTCCCGACCCTGAACCGAACCTCCGTCCCGCAGCCCCCGCACAGACCATGGAAACTCAGAGCACGGACGCCCCCTCCGGCCTCGTGGACCGCATGCTCGGCAGCATCGAGCGGATCGGCAACAAGCTGCCCGATCCGGCCATGCTGTTCCTCTTCGCGCTCTTCGTGGTGTGGGGCCTGTCGGCGCTGCTGGCGCCCGTGCAGTTCACCGAGATCGACCCCCGATCCGGCGAGCCCATCCGGGTGCTCAACCAGCTGACCGGGCCAAACCTGGCCTATTTCCTCTCCAACATGGTCAGCATCTTCACCGGCTTCGCCCCCCTGGGGGTGGTACTGGTGGCCATGCTGGGCGTGGGCGTGGCGGATGAGGCGGGCTACTTCAACACCAGCATCAAGCTGCTGCTGAGCGTCACCTCGAAGCGGCTGCTGGCCCCGGCCATCATCCTGGTGGGTCTGATCAGCCACAGCGCCGTGGACGCGGGCTACGTGCTCGTCATTCCGCTGGGCGGGATCATCTTCTACGCAGCGGGACGGCACCCGCTGGCGGGAATCGCAGCGGCCTTCGCGGGCGTCTCCGGAGGGTTCAGCGCAAACCCCGTGCCCTCGGCTCTCGATCCCCTGCTTCAGGGGTTCACCCAGCCTGCCGCCCAGATCATCAGCCCGGAGATGCTGGTCAACCCGCTGAACAACTACTTCTTCACGGCCACCTCCAGCATCCTGATCATCGCGCTCGGCTGGTTCATCACCGACGCCATCATCGAGCCTCGGCTGAACGCATCCACCCCGATCGACCACGATGCCGAGGAGGCGCCCGACATGGCGACCTTCGACCCGGCCGAGAAGAGGGCGTTCTGGTGGGCCACCCTCGTGCTCTTCCTGGGCCTGGTCGTACTGACGCTGATCCTGATTCCCGCGGACTCCCCGTTCCGCGACCCGAACACCGGGTCCCTGAACTCGTTCTCCGCGCCGATCATGCAGTCGATCGTGCCGCTGATCTTCCTGCTGTTCCTGATTCCAGGCGTGGTCTACGGCTACGTCTCCGGCAAGTTCAGCAGCTCGAAGGACATGGTGGACGCCATGACCAGGGCGATGGAGGGCATGGCCTACTACATCGTCATGGCCTTCTTCTGCGCCCTGTTCGTGTTCGCGTTCGGGGCGTCGAACATCGGCGCGCTCATGGCCGTGAAGGGCGCGGCGTTCCTGCAGGCCCTCAACCTCCCGGGCGGAGTGACGATCGTCGGGATCGTGTTCCTGACCGCGTTCGTGAACCTCTTCGTGGGTTCGGCGAGCGCGAAGTGGGCCCTGCTGGCCCCGATCTTCGTACCGGTCCTGATGCAGGTGGGCATCTCCCCCGACCTCACCCAGGCCGCCTACCGAGTGGGGGACTCGTCGTCGAACATCATCACGCCGCTCATGCCCTACTTCCCCCTGGTCGTGGTCTACTGCCAGCGCTACGTGAAGAACACGGGGATCGGGACGCTCACGTCGATGATGCTGCCCTACTCCGTGGTGTTCCTCGTAGCCTGGTCGGCCTTCCTGCTGCTGTACTGGATGCTGGGCCTGCCGCTGGGACTCGGGGCGTCGTACGTGTACCCGCCGATGTAGGGGAGGAGTCGCCGCATCGACGCCCTGAGACGACTATCGGAGACTCACCCTGGCGGCGTGGACCTGACCCAGGCACAGGACCTGGAGGCGCTCAGGGCGGCGGCGGAAACCCTGGAGGCGGAGGCGGGGTCGGCCGCCGAGGCCGCGGCCTGGGAACGGGAGATCTCCCAGGATCCGAAGGCATCCATCTTCGCCGGGGTCGCGCTGAAACTCGCCCTGGGTCGGCTCCGGATGATGGAGATGCCGGGCCCCATCCACGCCTCGGTCATATTCGCGGTCTACAAGGAGAACCTGCGGCTGCTCCCCGCCAGTGAGCATCCGCTTGGCGAGGACGCCTGTCGGGAGAAGCTCCGTCAGCTGCGGTGGCTCTTTTCGAACACGCCTCAGCATAGC
This sequence comes from Gemmatimonadota bacterium, assembly GCA_039587435.1. Classification (GTDB taxonomy): domain Bacteria; phylum Gemmatimonadota; class Gemmatimonadetes; order Longimicrobiales; family Gaopeijiaceae; genus JBDHIJ01. Next base: position 2,454 of record JBDHIJ010000024.1, on the reverse strand, counting down.
TGGGACCTCACGGTAGTCGACGATGGCTGTCCGGAATCCAGCGGTGCGCTCGTGCGCGAGATCCTCGACGACTCCCTGCTGCCCGGCGAGGAGGCCCAGGTGCTGTGGCTCGAGGATGCCATCGCCGAACAACTGCCGATCGTCCGGGGCCTGACCTCCACGGACGAGAGCCAGAAGGGTGGATCGATCCGGCTCGGGCTCTGGGCCGCCACGCAGACCCGGCGCGCCGGGGAGCACATCGTCGTGTTCACGGACGCCGATCTGTCCACGCACCTGGGCCAGATCGGCCTCCTCGCCGCCCCACTGGCAGCCGGGGAAGCGGAAGCCGCCATCGGGTCGCGTCGGGAGACCGCGTCGGTGGTGGTGAAGTCCGGATCACGAGACCACCGGGGCAAGCTCTTCATCTACCTCTGGAAACGCCTTCTTCCCGACCTCCACGGCATTGCCGACACGCAGTGCGGCTTCAAGGCCTTCTCCGCGGCCCACCTCCGGACCTGGATCGAGACGACCCGGGACAGCCGATTCTCCTTCGACATCGAAGCGCTGCTGCGGGTCCGCCAGGCCGGGGGCGGAAGAATCGCCAGAGTCCCCATCGCCTGGATCGACAGCGAAGAGGCCTCCACCACGGCCGAACATGCACCCTACCTGCCCATGTTGAAGAGCGTCGCGGCCCTGCAGGCGTCCCTCGGCGACCGGTCCCAACGCGAGACCCCGTTCCGGGAACTCATTGAAGGGTTGGACGACGAGCACTTCGACGCGCTGGTGAAGAACGTCCCCGAAGCGATCACAGACCGGTCGCCCCTGGACTTCGACGACTTCGACGAAGTGAGTGCCGAAGACCTGGCGCGGATTCTGGAGGAGTAGGGGCCGGGAGGGGGGCGCCGGGCTCCAATTTTATTGGGCTGCGGCTGGGCCGGATCGCCACCCAGACGGATTTCCCATTCGCGCCAACCGCGCTAGGGTGTAGGCTGGTTCGTCCACCTTCGATGGATGGGACCGGCCGCAGCCATCGGCTCGCAGCGTTCAGCACTTCTCTGGGGAATCACGTGAAAACCATACTCTCGGCGGTGACGCTGAGCCTCGTCCTGGTATCAGGAGCGAGTGCGCAGCAGGCCAGCCGCACCGAGCCCGTCACGGGCATGCGCGACAACGGAACCGGATACCATGCCCTGGTGGGTGCGCGCGCGGTGACGGCTCCCGGCCAGACGATCGACAACGCCACCATCGTCATCCGGAACGGACTCATTCAGTCGGTGGAGCGGGGCGGCTCCGCTCCTGCGGGGGCCCGGGTCTGGGACCTGAGCGGGATGACGGTCTATCCCGGATTCATCGATCCCCACGCCGACCTGGGAATGGACGAGGTCCCCGAAGGCGGGGACGTGGGGCCCACGCACTGGAATCCTCAGGTGCGGGCATGGTTCAGCACCACGGCCAACCTCCAGGACGACGAGGCCCGACGGCAGGCGCTCCGGTCCCAGGGCTTCGGGACCGCCCTGGTCGTGCCCAAGCAGGGGATCTTCCGGGGTACGGCCACGGTGGTGAACCTGGGTGACGCCGGGGTGCGGGACCGGGTCCTGCGGCCGGACGTGGCGCAGTCCGTCGGCTTCGAGCGGTCGTTCGAGCTGGGTGGTCGGTACCCCAACTCGTCCATGGGCACCATCGCGCTCATCAAGCAGACCCTCATGGATGCCGACTGGTACATGCGGGCCTGGGGTGCGTACGAGTCCCAGGGCCGCAGCTTCCTGCCCCCGGAGACGAGCGCGGCCCTGGAAGCGCTGGAGGGCGCGGTTCTCGGTCAGCAGCCGGTCATCTTCGAGACCCGGAGCGAGGAGGAGTACCTCCGGAGCCAGGTCATCGCGAATGACTTCGAACTGGATGGCTGGTTCCGGGGCAGCGGTCAGGAGTACCGCATCATCGACGTACTGAGCCGGACCGACGCGCCGCTCTTCGTGCCGCTGGACTATCCCGACGCGCCGGACGTCGACGATCCGGAGTCGGCGCTGGACGCGTCCCTCGCCGATCTGCGGCACTGGTACCTCGCCCCGACGAACGCCGGGCAGCTCGCGGACGCGGGCATCGACTTCGCCATCACGACCGACGGCCTGACGTCGCTGGCGGACTTCCTGCCGAACCTGAGGACCGCGGTGGCCCGGGGACTCTCCCCCGACGACGCCCTGGCCGCACTCACGACGACGCCGGCCCGGTACCTGGGAATCGACGGAACCCACGGCACCATCGCGGAGGGCCAGGTGGCCAACCTCGTGGTCGCCGAGGGTGACCTGTTCACCCAGGAAGCCGAGGTCCGGGACGTGTGGGTGCAGGGCACGGTGTACGGCGTGACCCGCCCGGCGCAGATCGATCCTCGGGGCACCTGGAGGATTGCTTCGGACGACGAGTGGGGCTTCGAGGCCGAGCTCGTTCTGGAGGGCACGCTGAACCGGCTGGGGGGCTACA
>JBDHIJ010000091.1:0-9018 GCA_039587435.1 Gemmatimonadota bacterium | reverse complement strand
AGGAGCAGGAGGGGGGCGACGAGGGCGAGGTCTACCTGGGCCTCAAGGCCGAGGTCGAGTCGCAGATGCAGCGGGGAACGGCCGGGTCGGCCGACGGCCCCGAGTCCCGGGAGGACGCCCCATGACCTGTGGATCTCGCGCGGGCCGGCTCGCGCTGGCCGGAGGCGCGTTCCTGGCCCTGGGACTGCTGGCGGGATCTCCCGCGGGGGGGCAGGAGGCGGATCGGCCCACCCTGGCGGTCCTGGATCTGAACGACGGAGGGTCCATCGGCCCCGACGCCCAGGACATCTCCAACCTGGGGACGGGGCTGGCCATGATGCTCACCACCGAGATGCTCCGGAACCCGCGCGTCGACATGGTGGAGCGGGACCAGATCAAGGAACTGATCGGCGAGCAGGGGCTGGCCCTGTCGGGGATGGTGGATCCCTCCACCGCCATCGAGGTCGGCCAGTTGGTGGGCGCCAACTACATGCTGTTCGGCACCTACACCGACGTGCTGGCCCAGCTGCGGGTGGACGTGCGCGTGGTGGACGTCCAGTCGGGGCGCCTGCTCCGGGCCCGGGAGGTCACGAAGAAGCGGGAGGAGGTCTTCCAGATCGTGACCGAGCTGGCCGTGGAACTGTTCGACGACCTGGAGCTGTCCCCGCCCCAGAAGCTGCCGGAGCGCAAGGAGATCCCCGCTCGAGCGGTGATCCTGTTCTCCCAGGCCGTGGGCCGCGAGGACCGGGGCGACGTCGAGGGGGCGAGAGCCAAGTACCGGGAGGCCCTCGAGGTCTTCCCGGAGTACGAGGAGGCCCGGGCGAGGCTGGCCCGGCTCGACGAAGGGGGCCAGGAGTGAGGGTCCTTCGCCGGGCGGTGCTGGCCGCCACCCTCGTCGTCGTGGGCGCCGGACTGACCCCGGTCGCCGACACCGCGGCGGGTCTCCACGGGCAGAGCGTGACGCTGGCGTCCGAGCTGCCCCGGGTCATGGTCCTGCTCCAGGAGGAGACCCGGCTCGCCGGCACCGAGATGACCGCGTTCCTCCAGGAGGCCGGCTTCACGGTCATCGACCCCGCGTTCGCCCGGACCGCGGTGGAACAGGAGCGGGCCCGGCTGGCGCTGGAGGGTGACGACATGGCCGCCACGGCCCTGGGCCGGGACCTGGGCGCCCACGTGCTGATCCTGGGGCAGGTGCCGTCCGAGGCGGCGCCCAACCCGGCCGACCCCCGGCTCCGCGTGGCCACCGCCGAGCTGAGCGTGCGGGCTCTCCGGCTGGACGAGGCCCGCCTGGTCACCACGGGCTCCGCGTCCGGCCGGGGGCTGGATGCCACCGAGTCCGGCGCAGCGGCCGAGGCGGTCCGCCAGGCCATGGAGAAACTCCTCTACGAGTCGGCATTCCTGGGTGACGTGGTCACCGACTGGGAGGTCTCCACCTGGAACGACGAGGCCTACTGGGAGCCGGGTCCGGGATCGGTGGAGGCCCAGCTGGGGTCTTCCGGAGCGGCCGTGGGCACCGGAGCGGCCGCCGCCGCGGCCGGGAGCTCCATGGCCCGGGCCCTTCGGGTCGCGATCCTGGAGAGCCAGACCTTCCCGGATACCCTGGCCGAGGGGACCCGCGGCATCACGGTCGTCGCGGCGCCCCCGTCCCGCACCCGCATCCGCGGAGTGGTGACGGACCCCGACGCCCAGGTCACGGTGGACGGTCGCACCGCCATGATGGAGCGGCTGACCTCCGACGGATGGGAGGCCATGAACCTGGACGGCCCGGCGGCCGAGTTCAGCGCCGAAGTGCCGGTTCCGGCCGATGGATCTCCGGTCCGGGTGGTGGCCTCGGGCGAGTCCGGCACCTACGAAGTGGACGTCTCCCCCGTCATCGGCCGCCGCTGGGCGGTGCTGATCGGGATCTCCGACTACGCGGACGGGCGGGTCCCGCCCCTGCGCTACGCCGACGACGACGCCCGGAGCATGTACGAGTTCCTGCGGTCTCCGGCCGGCGGCGAGGTGCCCGAGAGCCAGATCCGTCTCCTGCTCAACGAGGAAGCCACCTCGGCCGCCATCCGGGAAGCCCTCTTCGTCTTCCTGCAGCAGGCCGAGCCCGAAGACCTGGTGACCGTGTATGTGGCGTCGCACGGATCGCCGGATCCGGCCCGCCCGTCCAACCTCTACATCCTCCCCTACGACACCGACGTGGACGCCCTCGCCGCCACCGCGTTCCCCATGTGGGACGTGAAGACGGCCCTCCGCCGCCAGATCGCTTCGGAGCGCGTGGTGGTGATCGCCGACGCGTGCCGCTCGGCCGGGACCCTGGTGGACGAGGCGAATCCCATGGGGGCGGCGTTCTCGGAGTTCTTCAGCCCGTCCCGGCGCATGACCCTTTCGGCCGCGGGCCTCAACGAGGTGTCCTACGAGGACGATCGGTGGGGCGGCGGGCACGGGGTGTTCACCTACCATCTTCTCGAGGGGCTGAAGGGTGCTGCGGACGGCAACGGGGACGGCGTCGTGTCGTTCCGGGAGGTTGCGCAGTACGTGAGTGACCGGGTGGGCGAGGACACCGACGGGGGGCAGAATCCCGAGTGGTCCGGTCTGGGCGACGTCGAGATGGCGCGGGTCCTCGCCCCGGCGGAGGACCGCTGATGCGCCGGCCGTCGCCCCTGCCGCTGTTGCCGCCCCTTCGGCTGATTCCGGCCCTGCCGCTGATGCTGGCCCTGTCCGGTGGTGTATGGGGGCTCGGCGCGCAGGAACCCGAGCGGTGGGCCCTCATCGTGGGCGTGAACGACTACGTCGCCTACGAGGACGTGGCTTCCGGCGACCTCCGGGGGGCCGTCAACGACGCCGAGTCGGTCCAGGAGGTCCTCGTGGAGCGCTGGGGATTCCGGCCGGAGAACGTCCTGCTCCTCCGGGACCGGGAGGCCACGCGGGCCGGCATCGAGGCCGGGTTCACCGAGTGGCTCGGCGGGAAGGTGGGACCCGAGGACCTGGTCGTGTTCTTCTTCGCCGGTCACGGATCGCAGGTCTGGGACGAGGACGGCGACGAAATCGATGGCCTCGACGAGACCATCGCCCCGGCGGATGTCATGGTCGCATCTCCGGAGAACGACATCACCGATGACATGCTGGGCCAGTGGATCGAGGGGCTCCCCACCGATGAGGTGGTCGTGATCCTCGACAGCTGCCATTCCGGCACCGGCACGCGGCTCCTGGGGACCCAGATGCGGCCCCGTTTTCTCCAGCGGGACCTGCCCGTGCCGGATGGCGTGACGCCTCCGCCCAGCGGGACGCGCGGGACCGCGGCCCAGTCCAGGGACATGGACCGGGGGGCGGCGGTCGAGCTTGCCGCCGCAGCGCCGGACCAGTCGGCCATGGACGCAATGTTCCCTCCCGAGGCCGGAGCACCCTCGTTCGCCGGGGGAGCCTTCACCACCCACCTGGTCCAGGAGCTCTGGGAGGCGGAGGCCGGAGCGACGTACGCCGAGGTGTTCGCCGGGACGGTGGAGAGTCTCAAGGCCGCCCGCTTCACCCAGGACCCGCAGCGGTCCGGCGGCGACGGTGCCCCGGTGTTCGGCGTGGCTCCCGGCACCGTGCTCGCCGGGGACTTCGGGTCGGAAGTTGCCGTGGAACTGGATGCTTCCGGCATGCCCGAGATCGTTGTCGGGGCCCGGCGTCGAGCCCGGCGCGGGACCGTGTACCGTACCCGCGAGGGCGCGATCATCCGGATCCTGGAGGTGGGCGAGGAGCGCTCGTCCGTCACCGTGCTGAGCGGTGCGGTGACGGGGGCCACCCTGGCATTGCCCCAGGCGCTGCCGTTCGCCGAGCCGGAGCTCAGCATCACGGCCGTGGACGTCGACGAGGCGGACCGGGAGATGCTGCGAGAGGCCCTGTCCTCCGTGGAGGCGGTTCGCTACACCGAGGAGGAGGCGGCGGCGCACCTGTTCCTGCGCCGCAACGACGGCGATCTGGTCGTCCTCGCCCCGGACGGCGGGACCCGGGCTCGGCTGGGACCGGGACAGGACACTCCCGACGCGATCGCGACGGCTCTGAGCCACGAGATCGCGTCCCAGTGGCTCGCCGATCTCTCGAACCCGACCCGCCCGTTCGCGGTGGACCTGACCCACAACGGGGGCTCGGATGGATTCCGCGTGAACGATCCGATCGCCCTCCGCGTGCGGTCCGAGAGTGACGGCTACCTGACGGTGGTGGACCTGGGCACCGACGGCACCGTGACCGTACTCTACCCCAACCGGTTCGTGTCTCAGTCGGCCATTCAGGCCGGGGAGACGCTGGAGATCCCCACGACGGAGATGCCCTTCCGCCTGCGGGCTTCGGAGCCGGAGGGAAGGGGATTGGTTCGGGCCTTCGTGACCCCGGAGCCTCTCCCGCTCATGGACGCGGACGGTCCGCTGCTGGCGGACCCGGAGGGCCGCAACCTGGCTCGCAACATCGCTGAATCCCTCCGCGATGTACTGAGCGACGACCTGCCGGTCCCCCGGGACACCTCGGGTTCCGGCGCGGCGCTGATTCGACTGGACGGCTGGTCTTCAGCTTCGATAGGATACGCAGTAAGACAATAAATAGCAGTATGTTACGGGTAATCATATAATGTGATTTCCGAGATCCTCTAGTCCGGAGTCTCGAATGCCTGACCTTCTGCACATCGCGCTGCCCTCGCGGGGGCGCTCGCGAACCGTCGCCTGGAGCCTCGCGATCCTCGCGAGCTGGGGCTGCGCCGCATCCACCGGTGCGTCGTTCGTCCCCGCACCGGAGGAGATGCCGGCCCTGGAGGCCGCCGTCGCCGAAGACCCCGACGACCTCGAGGCCGCGATCCGGCTGGGCGCGGGATACCGGGCGGCCGGAGACCTGGACTCGGCGGTGCGTGTCCTGGAGGGAGCCTACGAGCTGGATCCGGAGGATCCGAACGCCGTCCTCTTCCTGGGCCTCGCGTACGAGGACCAGCGGCGCGTGTCCGACGCGCTCGCGCTGTACGAGGCCTATATGGAGGTGGGGCGGTCCGGGGAGGTGAAGGACCAGCTGGAGGGTCGCATCCAGGTCCTCCGCCGCCAGGAGCTGCAGATGGCCGTCGAGGCGGCCCTGGCCCGCGAGTCCGAGCTGGCCGGCACGAGTCCAGAGCCCAGCCGCGTGGCGGTGTTCCCCTTCGTCTACGGGGGAACCGACGACGCGCTGCAGCCTCTGAGCCGGGCCATGGCCGAGATGCTCTCGACCGATCTGGCCCAGTCCGACCGTCTGGAAGTCCTGGAGCGCGTACAGGTACAGGCCCTGCTGGACGAGATGGCCCTGGCCGAGTCCGGGTTCGTGGAGGAGGAGACGGCGGCCCGAAGCGGATACCTGCTGGGCGCCGGCCGGGTGATTCAGGGCCGGATCGACGGGAATACCTCGGCCCTCAGCCTCGAAGCCGCGGTGGTCGGCGTGGAGGCCTCCGGTTCCGAGCAGCTGACCACGGTTTCCCGCAGCGACGAGGCCTCCCGGCTCTTCGACATGGAGAAGGAGCTGGCCTTCGACATCTTCGAGTCGCTGGGGATCGCCCTGACCACGTCCGAGCGGGAGCGGGTGAACCAGCGGCCCACCGAGAACCTGCAGGCGCTCCTGGCCTATGGCGAGGGGCTCCTGGAGCTGGACCGGGGGAACTACGCCGCGGCCCGGGCCTCGTTCGAGGCGGCCGCGCAGCTGGATCCCGGGTTCCGGCAGGCCCAGGACGCATCCACGACGGCCGGTCAGGCCGAGTCGGCCGAGACCACCTCGACCTCGGACGTCGCGGACGCCAGCATGGAGAGCAACGCGGACCTGGCGCCGACCGAAACGGTCGAGTCACTGGTCCAGCAGGCCGTCCAGCGGGACCCGGTCCAGGAGGTCACCGGCACCGAGGGGGCTGCGCGCCCCCTGACCGTGATCGAGATCATCCTGCGGGCTCGGGGAGGGGGTGAGTGATGAAGACCCTGTTCCCAACCCGGACCGCGCGCGGGGCACTGCGTACCGCCCTGACGCTGGCTCTGTTCGCGGCGCTGATGGCGCCACCCCTCTCCGCCCAGGCGACGGGCGACAGCTTCCGCCCCGGCGCCGGGGCCGGCGCGATCGTGGAGGGCTATAACTACGACGATCCGGCCGCCGGAGGCCGCGAGTCGCTCCTGCTGGTGACAGCCCCCTTCTTCCTGGACGCCACCTTCGCCCGGAATTTCTACTTCCGGCTGGACGGCGCGTACGCCTGGGGCCAGGAGACCCTCGTCAACGGTGACGAGATCCGGCTCCAGGGGCTCACCGACACGAACATGCGTCTCGACTACACGTTCGGTCAGGACGCGGTCATCATCTCGGCCCTCGCCTCTCTCCCGACGGGGAACGCATCACTCACGGCCAGGGAAGCGGGTCTGGCCGGCGCCATCGCGGCCGATCTCCTGCCGTTCCGGATCTCCAACTGGGGCGCCGGCGGCTATTTCGGCGCCCAGGTCTCGGCGGCCCGCCAGTTCGGGGGCCTCGGAACCGGGCTGAGCGTGTCGTACCTGGCGCCCGGCGAGTTCGAGCCCCTGGAGGACAACCCGGTGACGTATCAGCCGGGTCAGCAGCTCCGGGTTCAGCTGGCCCTCGACGGGCAGCTCGGGCGGAACGGCCAGGGCAGCCTCCTCCTGGGGTGGCAGAACAACCAGGATGACGTGTCGGAGGGCACCAACCTCTATCAGTCCGGCACCCGGTTCGACATCACGGGCTCGTACTCCTTCGCGGCCGGCTACCGCAGCGCGGGCGTGGCCTACGGCGGATGGTATCACCGGGATACCGGCACCTACATCGACGGCATCGTGCCCGACATCCCGGCGCAGGACCTCATCCTGCTGGGGATCGCCATGCGGCGGCCCCAGGGCAGGGGCTGGATGCTGCCCCGCGCCGACGCCCGGATCTTCCGCCGAGCCGATGGGACCAACCAGGGATGGCTGGTCAGCCTCGGCACGTCGGTGGAGACCGCCACGAGCGGGACGATCTGGGTTCCGACCTTCTCATTCCGAGCCGGGAAGCTCGTGGTGGCGGAGAACGCCGAGAGCTGGATCTACGGGCTCGAGCTCGGAATCAGCGTGGGGGTAGGACGATGACGTGCCCGGGCATGGGCCCGGGGCAGAACACGGCTGGCTGGAGGGTTCGGAACGTTTCCCGAGCCGTGCTTTGCACGCTGGGCGTGATGGCGCTCAGCGCCTGCGACGACGGGCTGTTCTTCGATCCGCAGCCGGCGCCGACGGTGCTGTCGATGGCGTACACGTTCGACATGGAGTCGGCGGGTTCGACGCTGGACTCGGAGGTTCTGGCCAAGGCGGACTCGGCGTGGGTGTTCGTGGTCTCGGGAGACTTCGACTTCGAGACCGGCGAGGGCACCGACTTCACCCTGGAGGCGGACGAGGTCCTGCCCATCATCACGATCAACGGAGAGCCGGGCGTGCGGCTGGAAGCCGACATCAACCCCGATGTCTCGCAGTACGTGATCGCGGTACAGCCGTTCATCCACCGGAACGAGCCGCTGTTCATCGGCGGTGACACGATCTCCGGCGGCGGCGGCGAGACCCGGCAGGTCACCATCGACCTGCTGCCCATCCCCGGCGGGGTGATCGCCGAGGGGCCCGCGGAGCCGCCACCCCTGTTCACCAACTTCCAGCTCGAAGCGCAGGTGCTGTATGCCACCGGCGACACCGTCGAGCTGGAGGGGATTCCGGCCAGCGAGTTCCTGGTGCAGTGGTTCGCCCTCGATCCGGGGGTGGTGATCCTGGATCCCCGGGGGATCGCGCAGCTGACCCAGCCGGGCCCGCAGCGGGTGCTGGCCGAGGTGGACTACTCGGAAGAGTGGCCGGTGCCCCCCCTGGGCAACACGGTGGACCTGGTGTTCCAGGACACGGTGACGCTGGTGGCGGCGGATCCCTGCGAGCCGCGTCCGCTCCCCACCGGGGAGGACGTCGAGGGCATCTACAACCCGGGCCCGGGGACCTGTGCCGACTGGGCGTTCCCGGATCACCCGGTGGACGTGTACGAACTGAACGTTACGGAGGCGGGGTTCCACCAGTTCCAGGTCACATCGGGGACCTTCGAGCCGTGGGTGGTGGTGTTCCGCCCCGACGGCACGATCGTGGACTTCACGGACTCCCGCGGGTTCACCACGGGCTCGGCCGGCCTGAGCCAGATGCAGCTGGGCGTGGGCACGCACCGGGTCACGGTGGGCCGCTACTTCGTGAACGATCCCAGCGGAGTCGGCGCCTACACGCTGCGGGTGGATCCGAGCGGGGCGGCGCCGCCGGTGCCGGCCAACCCGAGCTGCTACACGGTGAAGTACTGGCTGGCCGGTGGCGACGCGAACCCCGGCTACGACTACGAGGGGACGGTGCACCCGAGCGACACCTGCGTGAAGGAAGACGTGTTCGATCCCGCGTCGCTGATTCGCCTGGACTTCCGGGGCGTGTGGCTGCGGGCCGGCGAGACGGTCACGGTCGAGGCCGCGTCGGACGACTTCCAGCCGATCCTCTCCATGGAGCTGTTCGCCGGGGAGGCCGGTGGGTTCGTGGTGGATCCGACCTGGACCGAGCCCTTCGACACGCTGGGGGGCAGCGCGTTCTTCACGTACACGGCGGAAGTGACCGGGCGGTACAGCATCGCCATGGTGGCGGAGCCGCTGAGTCGCGTGGGCAGCTATTCGATGTCCATCCAGAACGGGCTCGCGGCGCCGGGGCTGCCGGACGTTCGGCACCCGCTCTCGCTCGGAAGGGATCATGGCTGCGCGGTGCTGGCGGATGGCGATGCCGTGTGCTGGGGTGCCAACGAGTTTGGCCAGGTGGGGAACGGCAGCTTCTCCGAGCCGCTCCCCCCGACCCGGATCTCCCTGCCCGAGCCCATCCAGGGAGTGTCCGCCGGCAGAAACCAGACGTGTGCCTGGACCGTGGCCGGATCCGGGTACTGCTGGGGCAGCTATGAAAGTGGTCAGACCGGGACAGGGGGGATGGATACCGGCGGGATCCATGCACCGACGCCGATCCTGGGGGACCACACCTGGAAAGAACTCTC
>JBDHIJ010000023.1:0-38325 GCA_039587435.1 Gemmatimonadota bacterium | reverse complement strand
CTCATCGACCCCGGGACCGATGGCGCCGTGCGGGCCGAGCTCGCATTTGCCGAGGCCGTGGAGGCACCGGAGGAAACCGTCCTCATCGCCTCCGCTCTGGCCTATGGTCCGGGGCTGCGCCTCAAGGGCATGCTCATGGATCCCGACGGCACCCGCGCGGTTCACACCGACCGCACCGGTCGGGTCGACACCCCCGAACCCCTGGGCTGGGCCGTGGCGGCCGACCTGGTCCGTCAGTCCGCCGAGGTCCTCACGTGACGTTCCTCACCGATCCCCCTTCCGATCTCGATCCGTCGGCCCGGGTGCTGTCCTGGGATGCCCTGGCCGATCGCTTCGGCCGCCCCCGGGCCGGCCGCCTGGTCTTCACGAACGGCGTATTCGACATCCTGCACCGGGGCCACGTCGACTACCTGGCCCGCGCGCGAGCCCTGGGGGACGCGCTGGTGGTGGGGCTGAACTCGGACGCCTCGGTACGGCGCCTGGACAAGGGACCCGAGCGCCCGCTCGTGGGCGAGCGGGACCGGGCCTTCCTGCTGGCGTCTCTCCGCATGGTGGACGCGGTCGTGCTGTTCGACGAGGACACGCCGGCGCGCCTGATCGAGCACATCGTCCCCGACGTCCTGGTCAAGGGCGGGGACTATTCCATCGAGAACGTGGTCGGCCGGGACACCGTGGAGGCGGCCGGCGGCGAGGTCCGGATCATCCGCTTCGTCGACGGGTTCTCCACCACGTCCCTGATCGAGAAGATCCGCAGAGGAGTGTGATTCCGTGTCCAACCGCCGTCCCGACGAGCCCCGGGAGCTGTCCTTCGAGCTGAACCCCCTCCCTCAGGCCGAGGGGTCCTGCCTCATCGCAACCGGGAACACCCGGGTCCTCTGTGCCGCCTCGGTCCAGGAGGGTCTGCCCGCCTGGCGCGAGAGGTCGGGGAAGGGGTGGGTCACCGCCGAGTATGCCATGCTCCCCCGGTCCACCCACACCCGGACCCCCCGGGAGCGGAACGGTGCCAAGGGGAGGACCCAGGAGATCCAGCGGCTCATCGGCCGATCGCTCCGGGCCGTCAGCGACCTCGGCTCGCTGGGCGCCCGCTCCATCGTCGTGGACTGCGACGTCCTGCAGGCCGACGGGGGCACCCGGACCGCGTCCATCACCGGGGCCTGCATCGCCCTGTGGCTGGCCGGGGACGGGCTCGTGAAGGAGGGCCTGGTGGAGCGGAACCCGGTGCGGGAGATGGTCGCCGCCACGAGCGTGGGCATGGTGGATGGCGTGCCGACGCTCGACCTGGACTACGACCTGGACTTCCGGGCGGACGTGGACATGAACGTCGTGGCCACGGAGTCCGGCGGGATCGTGGAGGTCCAGGGCACGGCCGAGGGGGTTCCGTTCACGCGCTCCGAGCTGGACGAGCTCGTGGACCTGGCCCTGGGCGGGATCGACACGCTGCTGGCCGCCCAGCGGGAGGTTCTCGCCGGGACCCACTCGTCGGGGAGCGCCGGATGAAGCTGCTCCTGGCCACCCGGAGCTCCCACAAGGCCGGGGAGATCCGCGAGATCCTGGCCAATGTCCCGGACCTCGAACTCCTGGACCTCAACGACGCCGGCCTCCCCGAGACCCCGGAGGAGGAGGGGATCGAGGTCTTCGAGACCTTCGAGGACAACGCCCTGGCCAAAGCCCTCCATTTCAAGCTCCTGAGCGGTCTGCCCACGCTGGCCGACGACTCGGGGCTGTCGGTGGACGCCCTGGAGGGGGCGCCCGGTGTGCACTCCAAGCGGTTCGCCCCCGATCGCGGCCTGGACGGCCAGGAGCGGGATGACGACAACAACCGCTACCTGCTGGAGCGCCTCGCGGGGGTGCCGAAGAGCGAACGCTCCGCACGGTACGTGTGCGTGGCTGTTCTGCTGGGCGGGCCCGATCTGGGGCTCGATCTCCCGGATCCTCTCGTGATCCGCGGAGAGGCCGAGGGTCGGATCCTGGACACGCCCCTGGGCGACGGCGGCTTCGGCTATGACCCGCTGTTCTTCGACCCCGCCATCGGAAAGGGCTTTGCCGAGCTGTCGCCGGAAGGGAAGAACTCCCGCAGCCACCGGGGCAAGGCGTTCCGCGCGCTGGCCGCCCGCCTGGAGGAATCCCATGGCTGATCCCCGCATCACGCCGGACCACATCGGACCCACCGAAGACGCCACGGCCCTCCTGATCCGCTGGGAGGACGGGGCCGAGTCCGTGTATCAGCCGCGGGACCTCCGTCTCAAGTGCCCCTGCGCCGCATGCGTGGACGAGATGACGGGGGAGCGGATCCTGGTCCCGGCCATGGTTCCCGAAGGGGTCTACCCCCTTGAGATCCAATACGTTGGCCGCTATGCCCTCCAGTTCTACTGGAGCGACTCCCACAGCACCGGGATCTATCCGTTCGAGTACCTGAGGCGGCTGGGTGACGCGGTGGGGGAAGGGGAGGGCGGCACGGGCCTGGAGGACTGAAGGCCCCGGCTCGCGGGGACCGTCCGTCAGCGCTCCGCGCTGTACCCCGGCCCCCGAAGCACCGATCCCGGCCTGGCCCCGGTCACGACTGCGTCCCTCACGACGGCCACCCCGGCCACGAACACGTGGGGGATCCCCTCGGGGTACTGGTGGGGGTCGTCGAAGGTGGCCCTGTCGATGACCGTCTCCGGGTCGAATACGGTGATGTCGGCGATCCTGCCCACCTCCAGGCGGCCCCGCTCCTCGAATCCCAGCCGATCGGCGGGGGCCGAGGTCATGCGCCGCACCGCTTCCTCGAGCGAGATCACGCCCCGCTCCCGGACATAGACGCCCAGGACCCGGGGAAAGGTGCCGTACCCCCGCGGATGGGGGCTCCCCTCGCCGAAGTGTGAGAGGCGGCCGTCCGATCCGATCATCCCGTACTCGGACCGCATCAGAGTTTCCACGTCCCCCTCGTCGAACGCGTGGAAGATGGCTCCGCAGCCTCCGGCTCCATCGATCTCCAGGATCAGCTCCGCGGTGGCGTTCGGCGTCTCGGGGGCTCCCCGGAAATCCAGGATCTCCGCCAGCGTCAATCCGGCCAGCTCATCCGGAAACGGTCCGGCTTCCTGGCCGAAGCCGCACGACACCAGCTGGATCTTCGACGGGTCGCCGGCAAAGCGCATGTCCAGGAATGCCTCGATGTCGTCCACCACGCGCTGCCGTGTGGCCGGATCCGCCAGACGTTGGTCCAGGAGGTCACCGGCCTGGGCCCACCGGGGGATTATGGTGGAGAGACCGGTGGACGACGCTGTGTAGGGGTACTGGTCGAAGGTGACGTCGACACCCCGGTCACGGGCCTGGCGCATGAGGTCCAGCGACGCGACGCTCTGCCCGAACATCGCCCGGCCGCCAATCTTGTGGTGGGTCACCTGGACGGGGATTCCGGCCTCCTGACCGATGCGGATCGTCTCCGTCACCGAGTCCAGAACCCGGATGTCTTCGTTCCGCATGTGCGAGATGTAGACGCCACCCTCGGCGGCCGCCACGCGGGCCAACTCGATGACCTCCTCGGTCTCGGCGAACGTCCCCGGGAGATAGAACAGACCCGTGGACAGCCCCAGGGCTCCTGCGGCCATCCCTCGTCGGACCAGGTCCCTCATGGCATCGAGCTCCTCCGGCGTGGGAGCCCGGTCCTCGTTGCCCATGATCTCCGACCGGATGGACCCGTGGCCCACGAACATGGCGAAGTTCGGGGCCGTGCCCCCCTCCGATTCCACCTCGGCCAGGAATCCCGCCAGGTCCAGCGGAGAACTGCCGTCATTCCCCTCCGTAAGGGTCGTGACGCCCTGCAGCACGAAGTTGTCCGCGGTGCGGATCTCCCGGATCGTTTGCCGGGAGTGGGTGTGGGGGTCGATGAATCCCGGGGCCACCACATGCCCGGAAACGTCCATTCGCTCCGTCGCCGATCGGCCCGACAGGTCCCCGATCTCGGTGATCCGACCGTCGAGGGTGCCCACATCCGCCGGGTATCCGGCCGCTCCGGTTCCGTCGATCACCGTTCCCCCGGCCAGGACCAGGTCGAAGTCGGGGGGGCCGCAGGCGGCGAGGAGGAGGGGGAGAAAGGCGAGGAAGGGGGCGCGTATGGTCATGGCCCGAACTTAGGGAGCGGGCCGGACGGGGGCACGCGGGCCTTCCCGAGCCGGAGTCGGCCAACTAGCCCATTCAGGCCAGCCCCATGTGGGCGAATAGCCGGTCCGCCTGTTCGTTCGGTGTGAACTCGTACCAGCTCGTGGCGACCGGGAAGCTCGGCAGATGACCCGGAAGCATGTGGAACGCGTCCCCGGCGTTCAGGCTCAGGGTCTGCCCATCGTGCGTCACGATGTCCATGTGCCCCTCCGTGATCACCCCCCAGTGCTCGCAGCAGCACATGTCGTCGGGCAGCCCAGTTCGTGGACCGGAGCTCATTCCGGCACGTGAGCTACCGGGAAGAGGATCGTGAGGCCTGGGACCGGATCTCGGATCACTGCCCGGAGGTCGTCGAGCTGTGGGTCCCCGGGGGCTGAGCCCCGGCCGGCGGCCCAATTCGCTGGCGTTTCCGCGCCCTGGATGAAAAATTGTGCGAATGCCACAGACCCTCCCGCACGCGTGTCGGGGCAACGTCGAGGTCCAACGATGACCGGACCCGGGGTTCCCGAGCGACTGAGTGCTGCCCTGAAAGGCCGCTACCGGATCGAGCATGAGATCGGCTCGGGCGGCATGGCCACGGTGTATGCCGCTCACGACGTCCGACATGACCGACCCGTAGCGGTGAAGGTCCTGAAGCCCGAGCTGGCGGCGGTCATGGGCGGTGACCGGTTCGTCTCCGAGATCCGCACCACCGCCAACCTCCAACACCCCCACATCCTCCAGCTGTATGACTCCGGCGAGGCAGGCGGCTTCCTGTACTTCGTCATGCCGTTGGTCGAAGGGGAGACGCTCCGGGGTCGGATCGATCGAGAAAAGCAACTCCCGGTGGACGATGCGGTGCGGATGGCCAAGGCAGTTGCCGGGGCGTTGCAGGCGGCCCATGAGCAGGGTGTCATCCACCGTGACATCAAACCCGCCAACATTCTGCTCTCTCATGGGGAGCCCCTCGTGGCGGACTTCGGGATCGCGCTGGCGGTGGAGTCGGCCGGGGGTGGACGCATCACGGAGACTGGGCTCAGTCTGGGCACGCCATACTACATGAGTCCGGAGCAGGCCTCCGCCGACCGGACGCCGGATGCGAGGTCAGACATCTACAGTCTGGGCTCGGTGCTCTATGAGATGCTATGTGGCGAGCCACCGTTCACCGGCAGCACGGCCCAGGCGGTCCTCGGGAAGATCCTCACGGCGGCCCCACCGCCGCCCACCCAGGCCCGTCGGAGCATTCCGCCTTACGTAGAGTCTGTCATCCTCAAGGCCCTGGAGCGGGTTCCGGCCGACCGGTTTGCTACGGCGGCGGATATGGCGCGGGCTCTGTCCGATCCGGGCTTCAGACACCGACCGCCGGTCTCGACCCCGGAAGGGACCGCCCCGGCGGAAGCCGCTGACGTAGCCGGGCTCAGGCGCAGGGTCCGGATCCTCACCGCGGCCGCGGTGGGGCTGGCTGCGGCGAGCGGCTGGCTCCTGGTCCGGGGCGGGCCTGGACCAGCCTCACCCCGGGACCTGGTCGAATTCTACGTTGCGGGCGATTCCACCCACGAGGTATCGGCCGGCTTCCCGGGGTCTCTTGCTCTCAGCCCGGATGGCCGGACTCTCGCCTATGTCGGCTCGGATTCCGGATCGACTCGCATCTACGTGCGTCGGCTGGACGAACGGGGCGCCCGAGCGCTTCCCGGCACGGAGGGTGCCAACAGCATCTTCTTCTCCCACGACGGAGCCTGGCTCGGGTACGGCACGACCGAGTACGACCTCCTCAAGGTCCGCCTGGCGGGAGGGACCCCCACCTCCCTCGCCCGGATGGCTAACACCCTGACGGGGGGGTTCTGGGCAGAGGACGGGACTCTCTACTACGGGGTGACCGGGCTGCCCGGCCTGATGCGGGTTTCGCAGGACGGCGGGGTGCCCGAGGAGATCCTGGCCCAGACCGATTCCATGACCGGCGTGCTGGACCCCTGGGTGCTGCCCGGCGGCGATGTCGTTCTCGCCACGGTCCTCCTGGGAGGCAGCCAGCTCCTGGCGTACGACCTCCGGGACGGCACGACCAAGCTGCTGGGGCCCGGGATCGCCCCGCGATTCCTGGACGGTCATCTCGTGTACGGAACACTCGAGGGCGTGGTCCTGGCTCAGCCCTTTGACCCCGGACGATTGGAATTCACCGGAGATCCGGTACGACTGGCGGATGGGGTGGGGGGCTGGCTGAACATCTCCAGGGATTTTGCGGCTTCGACGTCCGGGGCCCTGGCCTTCGTTGCGGGTCAGGAGAGCCTCGGTGAGATCGTCCTGACCCGGTACAATCCCACCGAGAACCGGGTGGTGGCATCGGCTCCCCAACTCCGAACTCCCCGGTTCTCACCAGACGGCGATGGGGTCCTGTACGAGCTCAGCGCTCTGGGTGAGAGCGAACTCTACGTTGCCTCTCTGAGCCAGGGGACGTCGAGGCTCGTGGCGACCGGATTCGAGATCCGCGGTGCTTCCTGGTCCCCGGACGGCGGCAGCATCGCCTACGCCGGCGGCCTGCAGGATCCCTCCGTCTGGACCCTCGACCTGGCGGGTGGGGGAGAGCCCCAAACGGTATTTACGGGTACGAACACGGTGGGCGCTCCCGAATACACCTGGGACGGGTCGGAGATCGTCGTCTCCGTAGGCCCGGTGCCCCGGTCCATTGTGGCCATCGCGGCGGACGGATCCGAAGCGCCCCGCGTGGTCGCTGGCGGACAGATGGATATGACCCAGGTCACGACATCCCCCACGGGCCCCTGGGTGGCGTTCACGTCGGATGCCACGGGCCGGGCCGAGGTCTACATCACAAGCCTCGGTGCTGGCCAACCGATCCCCGTATCCAACGGGGGAGGATGGTCGCCGCGGTGGGCCCCTACCGGAGATACACTCTTCTACTTCCCGCAGGGCGCGGCCCAGGACCTTATGGCGGCCTCGCTCTCCTTCGAGGACCAGCTGCGCGTCGTCTCCCGCAGCCGGCACAGCACCGTTGCCCCGCTTCAGGAGGTCTCGGCACTCCCGGCCCAGTACGACATGCACGCCGACGGGATGGTCTTTTCGCTGGCCAGCAGCCGCGGGGACCGCATCGTAGTGCGTACCCACTTCATGCCCGCCAGGGACTGAGGTGCAGGGGACCTAGGCGAGTCCCATGTGGGCAAACAGCCGGTCCGCGTGCTCGTTGGGCGTGAACTCGTACCAGCTGGTGGCCACGGGGAAGCTGGGCAGGTGCCCCGGAAGCAGGTGGAAGGCCTCACCCGCATTCAGCGTCAGGCTGTGCCCGTCATGGGTGACGATGTCCATGCGTCCCTCGGTGATCACTCCCCAGTGCTCGCAACAGCACATGTCGTGGGGCAGGCCCTTCAGGGCAGGACCGAAGTCCGTACCGGCAGGGCAGGTGATCCAGACCAGGGACATGTCCTCCCCGGCGGGTGCGCGGCGGACCTGGATCCCCTCGTGGTCCATGAGGAGGTCCATCTTCAGATAGTGCAAGCACGAGAGGGCTGACGGAGTCTCGGGGCTTCCAGAACCCTGACGGCTGCCAGGCCGACCCCCCCTTTCCTCGTTCCGAACCCAGGGGCCGAATCCCCGTCCACGTCGCCGGCGCGAGGCGCGGAAACCGGATCAAAGTTGCCGGGCGAAAGCCAGTCGAACGGTGCGTCCACGCCACGGGGTGATGCGGCTGCCCTGCACGTCCTCGGGCCGAAGCTCCCCGGGTCCGGATCCGGGCCTCACCGGATCCGCACCCGACGCCCATCGCGGCACCCCACGGAAACCGGCACCGGGACTGGGCTCCCGCCGTCTCGGATCGATCTCGCGCCACGAGGCGCGAATGCCCTCCCCGCAGCGCCTTCCGTCGCGTCCCGGTGGCACGGTCTTTTCAGCAAATTCAGGGATCCGTCCGAGCTCCACCCAACAGAGGACATCGTGACTTCGGGCCAACCGCGCCCTCTCCAGGTAGTCGGTTGGCCCCGGGTCGAAAAGCGCCGGTGTCCCGGCCTGTTCGCCGAGAACCAACATCACCAGTGGAATACAGAAGCGTAGCCGACCTCAACGAGATCATCCGCATCAGCCGGCGCCAGATCCCGGCTGATGTCGACCTGATCGTGGGCATCCCCAGGAGCGGGATGCTCGCGGCTTCGCTTCTCGCTCTCCAAACGAACCTTCCGCTGGTGGATCTGGACGGATTTCTCCAGGGCCGCAGGCTGGCCAGCGGGCAGTACAGGGTTCCCCTCTACGGCGCCTCGCGGCCGAACGGGGGCTTCCGACTGGCACTGGTGGTAGACGACAGCCTGCTCACGGGCAGAGAGATGGAGAAGGCGCGGGCCCGCGTGGAGGAGGCGGGGCTCACGGAGCGCACCCTGTTCGGGGCGGTCATCTGCCATCCGGCCCGAGTGAACGAGATCGACTTCGTCTTCGACGTCTGCGCCCCACCCCGGGTATTCGAGTGGAACCTGATGCACGGCAACGTGCTGCCCCGCTCCTGTGTGGACATCGACGGAGTCCTGTGCGTGGACCCGACCGATGCGGAGAACGACGATGGGCCGCGCTACCGGCAGTTTGTCCTGAACGCCCGCCCTCTCCATCTTCCCACCGCGCGGATCGGGACGCTCGTGACCTCGCGGCTCGAGAAGTACCGCGAGGCCACGGAGCACTGGATGACGAGGCACGGGATCGTCTATGACGCCCTCGTGATGATGCAGTACGACACGATGGCCGAGCGGCAGGCGGCGAAGGCCTACGCGTCGTTCAAGGCTGAGGTCTATGCCGCCTCGGACGCGATGCTCTTCGTGGAGAGTTCCGACCCCCTCGCCGCCCAGATCGCCAGGCTCTCCGGGAAGCCGGCCCTCTGCGTCGACACCAACTTGTGCTACGGCCCGTCCGGGCTGCCCCACGCACGCCAGCGGATCAGGAAGGCACTCTCCGAGGTGGACTCGCTGGCCGTTCGCCTGCGGAGAAAGGCCGGCCGGATTCTGCGAGGCTCGGTCCCGGGGATCCTCAACCCCGGAAGGCGCTCTCCAGAGACCTGAAGGGCTACCCCGCCCGCATGGACTCGATGGAATCCACCCGGGAGGCCCAATCCGACTCCGAGCCCGACCACCCGGGCTCCCTGGCCCACCGCCATCCGGCGCACGGGAGCGAGGTGCGCGCCCAGGGCCATGTGCACCCCGATCGTACAAGCGCCAGGCCCAGTAGCGTCTCGGGGCTTCCCGAACCCCTGGCAGCCGCTAGTTTCCTTCCAACTTCGGGGCGTGGCGCAGTCCGGTAGCGCACCTGCTTTGGGAGCAGGGGGTCCCCGGTTCGAATCCGGGCGCCCCGATTTAAGAATCAGTAGGAACCTCTAGACGGCTTGATCGCACCACGCGGTCGAGCCGTCTTTGCGTGGCGCCCGGGTTCAGCGACGCCGCGGAGCGGCTTCGCGTCCTGCGCCGAAGGCGCGGGACAGAACCGTAGGTTCGAGCCGAGGGGCCAGGGAGGGAGAGCGAGAGCGCCCCTCCAAGTCGATCCCCGAGGTTACGTCGCGTCGCAACGCGACGTGGCGTACATCCGGGCGCCTGATCCCCGGCTTCCGCAGGGAGGACTCCAACATGACCATCCGAGAGGCCACAGCGGCGGATTGGGACCAGATCTGGCCCATCTTCCACGAAGTCGTCTCAGCCGGCGATACCTATGCGTATCCGATGGACACGGATCGCGATGAGGCGTTCCGGATCTGGATCGAGGCGCCGGCCAAGACATTCGTTGTGGAGGAGGCCGGCCAGATCCTGGGGACCTACTTCATCAAGACCAACCAGGCTGGCCCGGGCGACCATGTCTGCAACTGTGGGTACATGGTCTCCTCTGCGGCTCGTGGACGTGGCCTCGCCACCGCCATGTGTGAGCATTCCCAGGATGTGGCCCTGCAGCTCGGTTACCGGGCGATGCAGTTCAACTTCGTGGCGACCAGCAACGAGGGCGCCGTCAGACTCTGGAACAGGCTGGGGTTCGAGACCGTGGGCCGGTTGCCCGGGGCCTTCCGTCACCCGAGCCGGGGGTTCGTCGACGCCCTCGTGATGTACAAGTGGCTGGGGGAGTGAGGGCTGGGTTCGGCCGCCAGCCCGGGCGCACCGTCCGGGTGGCCCGAAAGCTCCGCAACTCTTCATCGCGTGCCTGTTTCTCCAACCGCCGGAACACCGTAGAATTATCTGGGATTAACACCCCGTCAGACTTCGGCTATGAACACTCATCCATGAGGATGCAGTCCATGCAGCAGAAGAATCGCCTCGGTGCCTGCCTCCTGGGCATGGCACTGGCCCTCGTCCTCTCGGCGCCCGCCTCGGCGCAGGACACGTTCCAGGTGGGGGGTACGGCCTCGGATCTGGAAGGGAACCCCCTTCAGTACACCGTCATCGGAATCCCGGAGCTGGAGACCTGGGCGCTCTCGGACGAGAACGGCCGGTGGGTCCTGCAGAACGTGCAGGCCGGTCAGTTCCGGTTCGTCGCCATCAAGCGTGGCTACTACTACGCCGACACGTTCGTCAACTTCCAGGGCGAGGTCCTGCTGGACATCCAGCTCGAGCCCGAGGCCGAGGACAACCGCGTTGAGCGTGGCCGGCTCCTCGGTACCGTGTTCGACCAGGAGTCCGGTCGAACGGTCCGGGACGCCGAGGTCCTGATCGAGCCCATGAACACGACGGTCACGACCAACCGCCGCGGTCAGTTCGACGTGCCGGACCTGACGATCGGCGCCCTCCAGGTGACCACCAGCCGGCTCGGCTACCGGACCCGTGTGGATACCCTCGCGGCCCTGCCGGGCGTGACGCTGAGCGTCCGAATCCAGCTGGTCCCCGAGGCTCTCGAACTGGAGCCCATTGAGGTGACGGCCGAGATCCGCAACCGCTTCCTGGAGGGTCAGGGCTTCTACCGTCGCCAGACGCGAGGCCAGGGCTTCCAGCTTGCCGGCGAGGAGCTCCAGGAGGAGTTCCGCCGCCGCAACGCCCTGAGCGTCGTGGACGTGTTCAACACGGTGCCCGGTGTCCGGCGCGACCGCGGTCAGTTCGGCGGCACGGTGCTCACCTCCACCCGGGACGGCTGCGAGCTCACGACCTACTGGAACGGCATGCGCTCTCCGGGAATGGACCTGGAGATGTTCCTGCCGGAACAGGTGCTGGCCGTCGAGGTGTACCGCGGCGCCCAGGTCCCGGCGGAGTTCAGTGATCCCTGCGGCGTGGTGATCATCTGGAGCGTTTGACGCCGGTCCGGTCCCGCTAGCCCGGGGCCCATCCACTCCCGCCCCCGGGGTCGTTATCTCGCGGCCTCGGGGGCGGATCCGTCCGGACCCTCCGTCCGTTGCTGGCCGGTTCGACGGGATCTAGCTTCCTCCCAGGATCTGTCCTTCCCTCCAACCCTCGGATCACGTGCTGACACTTCGTGAGATCATGACCCCTCGACCGGCGTCGGTCCCCCCGGGAGCCTCCGTTCGAGACGCGGTCGAATTCCTGCGCACGCGGGGGATCAGTGGTGCTCCGGTGGTGGACGGAGAACGGGTCGTGGGCGTCGTTTCAAGCTCCGACGTGCTGGACTTCACCTCCGCCACCGCCATCGAATCGGCTGCCGCCCCGGAGGACGAGTCGGACGGGGACTACTGGAACGATCCGGAAGACTGGGTTCCTCTGCCCGAGGACGAGGACCCGTCCTCATTCTTCCGGGAGTTCTGGCCGGACACGGACGAGAGCGTCGTGGAGCGCCTGTCCCACTCCGAGACCGAGGCTCGCGATATCCTCGAAGGCCACTCCGTCGCCGAGATCATGACGCGAAGCCTCTGCTTCCTGAGCCCGGACTCCTCGGTTCGAGAGGCGGCCGCGTTCATGCTGTCCCGAGGGATTCACCGTATCCTGGTCATGGACGGAGACCGCCTCGAAGGGATCGTGTCGACCTCCGACATCGTCCGGGCCGTGGCGGACGGGCGACTCTAGGCCCCACGCGATGAACGACCCGCGCGAGACCGGCGACATGGCCAGGGACGGCCGGAGCCGCCGGCTCCAACCCCGCGGGCTCCTCACGGGCATTCTCTGCCTCGTCGCCTGGGCGCCGCTCTCGGCCCAGGAGGACTCCGACACCACCGAGGTCCTGGGCAGTCTCACCGAAACGCTGCAGCTCTGGGCCGACATCGACCCCGGCCGGGCGATCACCCCGAACTGGGAGATCTACGGGGACGTGGGCTTCCGCACCGAGCTCTCCAACGACGAGTGGGTCCGCTTCATCTTCCGGCCGAACGTCCGGTACACCTGGATCCATGGGATCCGGCTACTCGGTGGGATCGGGGCCCTGTATACAAACAACAAGAGCCAGGCGAACCGTCTGGAGATCCGCCCGTGGGTGGGCGGCAGGGGGTCGTGGCCCAGGGGAGCCTGGCCGCTGGAGCACATGGTCCGCGTCGAGTACCGGGCGGACTACAACACGGAGACCTGGGAGGCCAAGCGCTCCTTCCGCTTCCGGTACCGCGCCAGAGTTTCTCACGTCTTCCGAGACCGTGGGCCCACCAGCTGGCGGGCCCTGGCCAGCTTCGAGGTGTTCGGCACCCCGGCGGGTGAGCAGGGCCAGTTCCAGCCGGCGAGTCGCTTCTCACTCGGGTTGGACCGTGTGTATCAGCCCGGCCGACGGATTCGAGTCGAGATGGTCGCTCAGCGGTCGGACGCCGCGTTCGGCTCGGGCACGGTGGACGAGCTGTACCTCCGGGTGCGGTGGTTCCTGGGCGCGATCATCCATCCCGAAGAGGACGAGAATTGAGGGCGGCGCGAAGGGGACTTTCGATCCTCGCGGTGGCCGTTGGGTTCGGCGCCCTTCCGGACGGCGCTCCGGCCGACGCCCTGGTGGTGACCCGCGCCATGCTGGCCGGGACCGTGATGGAGGTGTTCGTCGAGCCCGATTCCATCGTCGTCGAGGTGGAGATCGGGAGCAGCGGCGCCACCACGTTCCGCGACATCCTCCCCGACGAGATCTACGAGAGCCTCGGGTTCCCCGCCGAGGCCTGGCGCGACCGACTGCTCCGGTTCCCGGTCGAGGGGCTGGTCTTCACCGAGGGGGACGATCGGCCGCTTCCGGGGCGTCTGGTGTTCCTCGAGCCCAGGACCCGGGTGATCCGGGACGAGATCACCGGAGAGCCGCTGCCGGTGGCGCCGGAGGACGAGGAGCAGGTGCTCTTCGCGCGCCTGGTGTACCCCACGTCCGGGAGGCCGGCCCGCATCACCATGGCGCCGCCCTTCGGGCCCCGGGGCATGATCGAGGGGGACATCGGGTTCATCGTGTACCACCAGGACGTCCCGGTGAACGACTTCCGCTATCTCGGTGGCCGGGAGGGCCTGGATCTGGACTGGAGCGACCCATTCTACTCCGAGTTCGATCGGCGCACGCTTCGTCGGCAGTACTACGCGGCCATGAACGCGTTCCTCTACGTGGAGCCCTACGAGGTCCGGAAGGAGATCGTCCTTCGGCCTCTCGATCTCCAGCGGTGGGTCGACCTGGGGATCGAGGGCCAGGACACCATCCGGGCGGAGGATCAGGCGGCCATCCTCGACGCCGTGGCCGAGTTCCTGGGCCAGCGGGGCCAGGTGACCATCGACGGCGTGCCCGTAGCGGGCGAGGTGGACCGGGTCCACTTCATCTACCGGAACCTCCGGACGAGCGGTGTTCTGGATCCGCCCGAGGACCTGCCCACCATCAGCGCCACCATCGGGGCCATCTTCCGCTATCCCGTGGACGGGCTGCCGGAGCAGGTGACGCTGGAGTGGGACCTGTTCGACGACCGGATCCAGGAGGTCACGGGTGCGGCCACCGACGAGGCGGGTCCTCTGCCCGAGATCCTGTGGCCGGACGACAACGTCATCACCTGGACCAACTACCTCCAGAACCCCACGATCCCGGGTCTCGTGCCGCTGGTGGACCCGCCGTCGCCGGTGTGGCGGTGGGCCGTGGGCCTGGGGTGGCTCCTGGTGGCGGCCGGCGTGGTCGTGGCGGCACTGGGCCTGCGCACACCGGAGCAGCGCAGGGCTCGCGCCATGGCCGGCGCCGGCCTGGTCCTCGCGGGTCTGGTCCTGGTGCCCGTGGCGCGGTCGGCCGGGGCGATGACGAGCGATCGGACCCAGGAGGTCGTCCACGGGATCCTGCTCAACGTCTACAAGTCGTTCGACTTCCGGGAGGAGGAGCGGATCTATGACCTGCTGGCCCAGACCGCCGACGGGCCCCTCCTCACCGAGATCTACCTGGAGACCCAGCGGGCCCTCGAGCTCGAGAACCAGGGCGGTGCCCGGGCCAAGGTCGTGGAGGTAGACGTGCTCGAGGCGAACTATGAGCCCCTCGACGCGGTGGGTCGTGGCTTCCGGACCCGAGCGGTCTGGAACGTGGCCGGCTCGGTCGGCCACTGGGGCCACCTCCACCAGCGTGTGAACCAGTACGAGGCCCTGCTGACGTTCGACGTCATCGACGGGGCCTGGAAGATCGTCGAGATGGAGCTGCTCCAGGAGGAGCGCCTCCCGTCCTCCACCATCTAGGGTTTGCCATCGAGCGCCTGTTGGGCGATCCCACCCATCCGAGCGATTCCACCGACCCCAGTGATTCCACCGGTCCTACCGACTCGACCCCACCGCATCCCGTGATCCAGATCTCCGACCTCGAGTTCCGCTACCCCCAGGGGGAGTTCCGTCTGGAGATCCCCGCGCTGGACGTGAGCGCCGGGGAGACCACGGCCTTCGTGGGGCCCAGCGGATCGGGGAAGACGACCCTGCTCAACCTCATCGCCGGGATCGTCGTGCCTCCCAGGGGTCGTGTCGTGACGGGGGGCGTTGCCGTTTCGGACCTGGACGACGGGGAGCGGCGTTCCTTCCGCATCGCCAGGGTCGGCATGGTGTTCCAGGAATTCGAGCTGCTGGAGTATCTCAGCGTCCTGGACAACATCCTGCTCCCGTATCGAATCCACCCTTCCATGCAGCTGAACGGCGGGGTTGTGGACCGGGCCCGCCGGCTCGCGGACGAGATGGGCATCGGATCGCTCGTGGAACGGCGCCCCCGGGAGCTCTCCCAGGGGGAGCGCCAGCGGGTGGCCGTGTGCCGCGCAGTGGTCTCCGATCCGCCGCTCCTGCTGGCCGACGAGCCCACGGGCAACCTCGACCCTGCCAACAAGGGCAAGGTCATGGACCTGCTCCTGGGCTACGCCGGCCGGACCGGGGCCACGCTGGTCACCGTCACCCACGACCACGGGCTGCTGCCCAGTCACGACCGGGTCGTGGACTTCGCGGGCTTCGGCAGGGTGGGGGAGGCCGCGCTGTGAAGGGCGTCCTCTACCTGGCCTGGCGCTACCTGGCGTACAACCGGTTCAAGACCGCGATCCTGGTTACGGCGGTGACGCTCATCGTCTATCTGCCCATCGGACTCCGGGTCCTGGTGACGCAGAGTGCCGAACAGCTCACGGCCCGGGCGGATGCCACGCCGCTGGTCCTCGGCCTTCGAGGCAGCCCGCTGGAACTGGTCCTGAACTCGCTCTACTTCGGGTCGGACGTGCCGGCCACCATGCCCTATGGCGAGATGGAGGCGGCCGGTGAGGACGGCCTCGTCCAGGTGATCCCACTGCACACCCGGTTCCGGTCGCAGGACACGCCCATCGTGGGCACGAATCTGGACTACTTCGAGGTGCGGGGACTGCGGGTGGCCGAGGGACGCCGGATGGCCGTGCTGGGCGAGGCGGTCCTCGGGGCGGCGGTGGCCCGATCCCAGGGCCTCGGGCCCGGAGACTTCGTCGTCTCCTCACCGGAGAGCGTCTTCGATCTGGCCGGCGTGTATCCGCTGCGCATGAAGGTGGTGGGGGTCCTGGACTTCTCCGACGGACCGGACGACCAGGCCATCTTCGTGGACGTGCGTACCGCCTGGGTCATCGAGGGACTGGGCCACGGCCACCAGGACCTGGCGGATCCCGAGGCCGTGTCCGGGGTCCTGAGCCGGGAGGGCAACCAGATCGTCGCCAATGCCTCGGTGATGCAGTACAACGAGATCACGCCGGAGAACATCGACTCGTTCCACTTCCACGGAGAGCTGGCGGCGTTCCCCATCACGGCAGCCCTGATCTTCCCGCCGGACCAGCGCGCCTCGACCCTCTTCCAGGGCCGCTACCAGAGCAACGAGGTCTCGGTGCAGGTGGTCCGGCCCCGGGAGGTCATGGACGAACTGTTGGCCACGGTGCTGACGGTTCAGCGGTTCGTGGTGGCCGGCGCCCTCATCGTAGGAATGGCTACCCTGGCATCGATCATCCTGGTGTTCATGCTCTCCCTGCGCCTGCGCCAAGGGGAGCGGTCCACCCTCCTCAAATTGGGTGGCGCCCGTCGGGCGGTCGGTGCGCTCATGGGAGCCGAGATCGTGCTGGTGCTGGGGATGGGCCTGGTGCTCGCACTCGGGCTCACCGTTTTGACCGCGGCCTATGGCGAGGTGGCGGTCCGCGTCTTCGTGGGGCTATAACGGCTCCTCCTGTTTCGACTTCACTCGCGATTGGATCCTGATCATGTCGTTCGTAACGAAGGTCCCCGCATATGCGCTCGCCGGCCTGGTGGCCCTCTCGCTCTCAGCTTGCGGCGGGAGCGAAGATGGATCCGAGGCCCCGGCGGAGACCGTGGTCGCTGCCGACGCCGGCCCTCGGCTGACCGTGCTCACGGTCAACTATCCGCTGGCCTACTTCGCCCAGCGCCTGGGCGGCGACCGGGTCGATGCCCGGTATCCGGGCCCGGCCGAGGGGGATCCGGCCAACTGGAGCCCGACGCCGGAGGACGTCATCGCCTTCCAGGACGCCGATCTCATTCTGCTGAACGGCGCGGAATACGCGGGTTGGGTGGCCCGGGTCACTCTCCCCGAGGACCGGCTGGTCAACACCTCCGAGGCGTTCGCCGACGCCTACATCGTTGAGGAGGCCGGGGTCACGCATTCGCATGGGCCGGAGGGGGAACACGCTCACGGCGTGACGGCGTTCACCACCTGGCTGGATCTCTCGCAGGCCACGCAGCAGGCCGAGGCCGTGGCCGAGGCGCTTGTGGCGGCCCTGCCCGAGGCCGAGGCCGAGATCCGGTCCGCCTTTGACGCCCTGGTCCTGGACCTGGCCGACCTGGATGGGCGCCTGACAGGCTGGGGCCTCGCGATGGAGGGTGCGCCCATCATCGCCTCCCACCCCGTCTACCAGTACTTCGGACGCGCCTACGCCCTCAACCTGCAGAGCGTCCACTGGGAGCCGGGCGAGATGCCCAGCGATGCCCAGTGGCGGGACTTCCACCATCTCCTGGACCATGACGCGGCCGAGCTCATGATCTGGGAAGGCGAGCCGCTTCCGGAGGTCCGCAGCCGCCTGGAGGGGATGGGGGTGACCGTGGTGGTCTTCGACCCGGTTTCGACCGTTCCGGAGAGCGGAGACTTTCTGTCGGTCATGCGCGCGAACGTGGCGGCGCTGGGCGCTGGCGGGCCCTGAATCCGGCCAGATCCACACGGGTTGCGAGGCCGGACTGCCTCTCCCTCCAACCGGCGCCCCACGGGCACCCTCTTTGCAGTCCCTGAAGTTGCCTTCAAGGCATGAAGTTCTAGGTTGCCCAATCGGAAAGGGCGGATCGTGATGCCTGCCCGAGTATGGTTTCACCTTCATTCGAGGATGCCCATGCGAAAGCCAGGAGAAGCGACTGGAGCGGCTGCCCGAGCGGCTCTCGTGGCCTTGGCGGTACTGCTCACCCTTGCACAGGGGGCTGCAGGGCAGGCCCTTCCCGAGGGCCAGCCCTTCCTCGGGATCACCGGAGGGACGACGATCTCGACCCTGTCAGGGGACTACATCGAATCGACCGAGAGCCGGAACGGTATCCTGGTCGGCGCAGCGTTCGCCTACCCCCTGTCGCGACACCTCACGTTCAGAACCGAGGCCAACTGGCAGATCATCCGGTCCAACGCCGACGTGCAGACGGGGCAGAACATCCGCCTGGACCTCGGGCAGCTTTCCTTCCCGGTCATGCTGTCAGGAGTTCTCCCGTTCGCGGACCGCTACTTTCTTTCCGCCGAGGCCGGGCTCACGGCCTCCTTCAACGCCCAGTGCGATCTCGGCGTATCGGGTGGTGGACCCACCAGCGACTGCGATGACTCGGTGCTCGGAACAACCCTGGGACTCGTCCAGGCCTCGGTGCCGCTGGGTCTGGGGTTCGGCTTCTCGATGGGCCCGGGAGACGGTGTCCTGTCCTTCGAGGGCCGCTACAGCTATGGGCTGAACAGCATCTTCACGGAGCCGGATCGATCGGTGAGGCCCATGACCTGGACCGTGATCGCCCGGGCCGTGATCCCCATCTTCCCGGGAGACGACCGATGAAAGCGCGCGCATCGTACACCGGTCTCCTCCTTCCAGCGGCCTTGCTGCTGACCGTCCTGGGGACGAGTCCTCTGCAGGCGCAGGAGATGACCACCAAGAAGCGGACTCAGGAGCAGATCGATTCGATGGTGGCGGTGGCCGAGGGACGGCTGTTCCCATTCTTCGGCGCCAAGGTGGCTGCCAAGGGAGTGGATCTCCCGTTCCCCATCGGCATCAACCTCCACAGCTACGTCCAGGATCAGCAGCAGGTCTTCACGGACCTGAAGTTCGGATTCAACGGCGGCGAGCTGGTGGACGGCGATTTCGTAGTCTTCGACGACGCAGTCACGCGAACGTGGGTGCCGCAGCTTAGGGTCGATACCTGGATTCTGCCGTTCTTCAACCTGTACGGACTTGTCGGTCCAGCCTTCGTGGATACCGAGGTGGAACTGGCCGAACCGATCCCCCTGGTGGTCCGGACCGATGGGACCGGGCTCACGTACGGCATCGGGGGCTCCCTGTCCGGTGGGCACAGCCACTACTGGGGCTCGGCCAGCTATTCGTGGTCGTGGACGGACGTGGACTCCCTCGAGGAGCCGGCCCACGCCCGGGTGTTCGGGCTGCGGGTGGGTACCAATCTCCACCTCGGCCGGGTTCGCAAAGTCCTCTCCATATGGGTCGGGGCCAGCCATCAGTACCTGGAGTCGGCGACCCGGGGCTCGGCCACGGTAGTGAACCTGCTTCCCATCGAAGACGGCACCATCGAGGAGGCACTCCAGGGGTATGACGAGACCGAGTGGTATCAGGACCTTCCCCGACCGACACAGAAGATCGTGGACGATATCGTCGAGGCCATCCTGGAATTGCCCTACGACACCTGGACCATCGAATACGATGTCCAGAAGTACCCCCTCAAGCCCTGGAACATGGTCATGGGTGCTCAGATGGACCTGAGCCGGCGCTGGAATCTCACCACGGAGCTCGGTCTCCTGGGCGCCCGGCGGAGCCTCCAGGTTCAGCTTTCATACCGGTTCGCAGCGCAAAACAACCGCTGATGCGGGCCTCTCGCCGGGCACGGGCGGTCACCCTGACGCAGGTCGGGGTCGCCGCCCTCGTGCTTTGTACGGCCGATGGGCTGGCCCAGGAGACCGAGCCCTACGGCGCGGAGGACCAGGCCCACCGTCGCACCGGGGTCCACATCCCCGAACCCATGTTCTTCGATCTGGTTCGCCCTCTGGGAGCGCTCAAGGGCGAGTGGGAGGCGAACGTTCTCGGCGCCGTTCCCCTGGGGGGCGATCACAGGGGTGTCCTGTTCTGGGCGCCGGAGGTGGAGGGCGCGGTCATGGACCTTCTGGCCCTCGAGTTCGAGCTCCCGTTCGAGGGGTCTGAACTGGAAGCGGTCAAGGTCGCGGCACAGTACACCTTCCCGGTCGGTGGACCCGACAACTTTCTCCACGGTGCCCAGGGAATCCTCGAGTACCTGAGGCCGACGGAGCAGTGGGAGGTGACCCTCCTGTACCTGGCGGGATATCGGTGGAACCGGGTCTGGAGCGGGCTCGCCATGCTCGGGAGTCGGTTCAGGACGGGCCTGCCGGTCGACCTGGACAACGCCGGTGCCGTGGGCGTGGCCGGCGACGGAGGGTGGGAGCTCCTGTTCAACGTGACCCCGTTTGCGGACGTCGGATCGTTCGGATCCGTCGGCGTGGAGTTCAATCTGGCCACGGACTTCGATGGTGCGACGGACATCCTGTTCATGCCCCAGATGCATTACGAGCTCGGCGCCAGCTGGATGATCCAGGGCGGGATCGGGGCGCGCAGCGACTACGGCAAGACCCACGGCGAGGTGGCCGCCCGGCTCATCTTCGCGTTCTAGGGAGGTACGGTGAGCAGAATGCTACGCGCGGTGTTGGTCCTGGCGTTCGCGTTGGCAGCGGCCAACGCCGTGCCGCTGGCGGCCCAGTCGTGGAGCCTCGGCGGCGGCCGAGCCGAGCTCCTGGCCGTGCCGCTGATCAACAACACCCCCACCCTGGGGTTTGGCGTGGGAGTGGGGGCCGGTCTCATCTACCCCGTATCGCTGGCGGACAGCGTGTCTCCGCCGTCCGTCACGGGTTTCGGTGGACTCTACACCACGACCCAGAGCTGGATACTCCGGCTCAACCAGTCGCTGTTCCTCAAGAGAGACCGATACCGAATCAAGTTCGGCATCGGCGGTGGGCGCCTGAACTTCGACTACGAGTATCAGGACCTGCCCTACCGGCTCAAGTTCGGCCAGCCGCTCCTCAACAGCTCTTTGCGCTTCGAGGTGCGGGCCTGGAGCCGCCTCTACCTCGGCGTCGATGGTTGGGTGAAATGGGCGGACTACGTCTTCGACCAGGGCTCGGCCGAGGAGCAGCAGTTCGCCGACGCGTTCCTGTCCCGCCTGGGTGCGGAGGAGACCCTGTCTACGCTCCTGGGTCCAGTCGCGTCGTTCGACAGCCGGACGAGCCAGTTCTATCCCGTGAGCGGCTCCCAGGCCGAGGCGGCCTACCGCGTATCGTCCACCAGCCTGGGGAGCGACTTCGACTACCAGACCCTGGAGTATTTCTGGAACTACTTCCGGTCGGTGGGCCCGGGGCAGGTGCTGGCGTTGCGGGCGCAGGGGCGGAACACCTTCGGCGATGTACCGTTTGCCGCCCTGTCCATGTACGGGAGCCGGGGAGACCTCCGGGGCTACGAGGCCGGGAAGTTCAGGGGCCGCAACATGGCCACTGTCCAGGCCGAGTATCGCTGGATGTTCAAGGAACGATGGGGCGTAGTGGGGTTCGCCGGCACGGGGCGCCTGTACGGCGGTACCTCGGAGGACCCACTGGCTCCACCGGCCCACGATGGAGAGGACCAGGATCTGGCTCTCAATGAGCCACTCCCCAGTATCGGAGCTGGGTTGCGATGGCGTGCCTCCACCCAGCGAGGGGTGAACCTCCGACTGGACGTAGCGTGGGGGCGGTTCGGCAACCACGGAATCTATTTCGGCATCGGCGAGGCCTTCTAGAGACCCTCGGACAAGGGAGGGCAGGTGCCTGGGCGGCGAATCCTGATCGGCATTGGCATCTGGGTTGTGGCCTGCCTTCCCGCGGCGGCCGGCGCCCAGGATGCTCCCCGTGCCCCAAGAGCGCGATCCGACACGGTGCGGGTGGCCCTGGACCCCGACGTCCCCACCGGCCGGCTCCATCGCTGGATGTACGGCGACGCCTACGCCGACCTGTGGCGACTGCTCGTCGCGGTACCGGTGCTGACTCCGAGTCCCTCCATGGGCGACGCGCGGGGATCCCAGGTGACGGGGATGGACGTGTTGGGGTTGGAGGTGGGATCCCGCTCGGGCCGGAGCCTTCTGTTCCGTCCTCTCTCTGCGGCGATGGGACCCGAGTTGCCCGACGAGTTGGCCGACCTCCGTTCGGCCGAGGTGCGGCGGCGGTATCGGGGGTCGATGCTCCCCGGGGCACACCTGGTGGCGGCCCATCTGGCGAGGGCCGCCGGCGTACCAGCCTTCCCGGCTGAGCTGGCCGCGCTCCCCCCTGACCTCGAAATCGCACCCGACTGGTCCAGTGCCGTCGGCATCGTGGAGGAGGTGCCCGACGGTCTGCTCACCGCGCTCCGCGAGCCGGCGGCGGACCCGGACGTTCTGGTTGGCTGGCATATGGCCGACGCCCTGGAAACGGATCCGACGGTCCGTGTGGACCCTGAGGCATGGGCCCGGGCCCGCCTGTTCGACCTCCTCGTGGGAAGCTGGGATCATTATGTGGGCCAGTGGGCCTTCATCCGCACCCCGGGCTCGGCGGCGGGCGGGGCGCGAGAGCTTTGGATCCCGGCCGTTCAGGACCGGGACCAGGCCTTCTCCAACTATGGGGGGCTGATCCCGTGGATCGGCCGGGTCTCCCAGCCACGGTTTGGCCGGTTCGGCGCCGAATTCGAGCCGGTCCGAGCCGGGGCCTGGATCGCCCGCCACGCGGACCGGCGGTTCGGCCCGGAAGCGGATCGCGACGATTTCACCGCTGCGGCTCGACAGCTCGAGAGGTCCCTTGGTGACTCGACCATCCACGCAGCCTTGAACGAGCTCCCGGAAGCGTACCCGGACGCCGTTCGTGCCCGGCTCGGCGACGCGCTTCGGGCACGCCGGGATCAACTCGGAGTCCTGGCCGAAGAGTACTACGCGTGGCTCTCGGAGGAGGTGGAGGTTCGAGCTCGAATGGGCCCGGACCATGTGAGCATCACCCGATCCGAGGACGGGTCGGTGGAACTCCGGGTCTGTGCTGCGGCGGGAGACACGCCCGCTTCCCTTCCGTCCCCGTGCCCCGCGGAGCACGCGCTGTTCCAGCGCATGTTCCGGCCGGGGGAAACCAGGGAGGTCTACCTCTACCTGCTGGGTGGGCCCGACCAGGTCGTGGTGGCGGGACCGGCGCTGGGAGGGGTCGTTGTCCGGGTTGTCCCCGGCGCAGAGGGGGGGAGGCTCCAGTCCGATGGGTCGGGAACCGTTTCCCTCCCGTTCGACTCGGGCCGGGAAACTGGCCCAGGCCTGGAGGTCGCGCCCGACATCTGGCTCGCCCCGCACCTTGGGGTAATCGAACTGGAGCAGGGTGCCCGAGATTGGGGGCGGCGGAGCTATTGGCTCCCGAGAGCCGCATTCAAGGGGGACTACGGCCTCTTGCTGGGGGCGGACTACATCTCGGAGCGGTATGGCTTCCGGCGGGACCCCTATCGCTTTCGGCACCGGATCGGGGGAGTGATCAACCCCGCCCGTCAGAGGGCGCGATTTGACTATGACGGTGAATGGCGACCCGAGAACCGGCGGATGGGATTCCATGTCAGAGCCACGTCTTCGGGGATCGACCGATTGAACTACTTCGGGTTCGGCAACGAGACGCCGCGCACCGGCCCGGATGAGGTATACGAGGTGTCCAACTGGGCCCATCGGGCGGAGTTCGCATGGCGGTTCCCTCTGACCCGGCGGAGCAGCCTCTCGTCTGGCGGGACCATCCACCGGTGGAGTGGGAGCGGACCCATCCTCACCTTGGGCGTCCATGTTCGGCACACTCGCACCGAGCTGGAGGAAGGGAGCAAGCTGGCCCAAGATCAACCCTATGGCGTAGAGGCCATTACTCAGGGGGGTCTCCGAGGGGTGTTCACCTACAACAATCGGCGCCACCTGGGTCAGGAGGAGGGCCACCTCCAACCGGGGGACTACGCCAGGACCGACGTACCACCTCCCCTGGGCCCGGGGTTCGACATCTGGGTGGACGGGGTGACCTACCCTGGTGGGCTGGGTCTGCAATCGAGCTACAGCATCGTCCGAGGCTCGATTCGAGGGTACCTGTTCCTTGCGGAGCGCGGCCCCCTGCTTGCGCTCGCGGCCTCGGGCCAACGGAATTTCGGTGCCTACCCATACTACGACGCCGCCTTTGTGGGTGGGTTGCGGGTGCGCGGACTGAAGGCCAACCGCTACGCCGGGGACGCAGCCGTCTGGTTCAACTCCGAACTGCGGATCCGAGTGGCCGACCTGCCCAATCCAGCGGGCTCCGTCGTCGGGGTCTCGGCCATCGCCGACGTCGGGCGCGTGTTCTATGAGGGGGAAGACTCGAATCGCTGGCACGGGGGCTACGGCGCCGGGCTCTGGTGGGCCCCCAAAGAGTCCCTGGTGGTGAATCTGTCGGCGGTTCGGGGTCCCGAGGAAACCAACTGGTACCTCACCCTTGGATTCCCCTTCTAGTGGGTTCTCTTCACGAGACCCGGGACCCCGGGGACGCGGGACCGGGGCCCCGACCTCTTGCCATGGCACGAAAGATGAAATCCCCCTAAGTCTTATGGTGGTGTGCGAACGTGACCGAATATGGAGGCACCTGTGATGCGTGATCGTTGGGTCAGACCCTCGTGGACCCTGGGCCTGGCGTCCTGCCTGGCCCTCGCAGCCTGCCAGCCTGCCGGCGACGGGAGCGGGGCGGGGCAGGGCTCGGACGCGTCGTCGGAACGATCGTGGACGCCGCCCCCCCTTCCGGAGGCGGACACGCTCCTGCCGGATCCCGCCTCGGTCATCCGGGACGCCATGGCGTTCATGGCCGGTCTCGACGAACTGGCGGTAGAGGCCTCCGTCACCTACGGCGTGTTGCAGGAGTCGGGGCAGGTCCTCCACTTCGACGTGCTTCAGCGGGTGGCCCTCCGGCGCCCCGACCAGCTGGCCTGGATGACTCTGGAGGGGGACGGCACCTCCCAGAAGGGCGTCCTCACCGACGGACAGTTCACGCTACTCCGGGAGCCGGCCAACCTGTACGGGACCGTCCCAGCGCCCGGTCCCATCCATGAGGCGGTGACCATGCTCATGGACGAGTACGGGCTGGACGTGCCGTTCCCGGACCTGCTCTCTTCCGATCCATCCGACCGGTGGCTGGGCGAAGGGGTGACCGAGGTCCAGTACGTGGGCGAGGAGTGGGTGCAGGGATCCTGGACTCACCACGTCGCGGTGCGGAAGGACTGGGTGGACATCGAATTCTGGGTCCGCCACGGCGACGAGCCGTTCCTGGCCCGGATGCAGGTGGTCTTCCTGGAGGAGGACGGGCGTCCAAGCTATGCCGCCCGGTTCCGGGACTGGCGGTCGTCTCTGGCCATGGGCGACGCCACGTTCGAATTCACCCCCCCGGCCGATGCCCAGCGTGTGGGCGTCGCGCCCGTCTCCTCACCCTGACCCGGAGCACCGGCGTACCATGCTCAAGCACACCGCACTGGTTCTGATCGGGGGGCTGTCGCTTTTCGCGCTCCCCTCCATCCGGGGTGAGGTCGTCGGGCCCACCGTCCTTTCGGCTCAGGCCCGACCCGCGCCGGCCCAGCAGGGCCGCAGCGCCAAGAAGAGCCAGTCCGTCCAGAAGAAGGGCACCGCCCGGTCCGGCTCCACCCGCTCCCAGCAACGCTCGGGCGCATCGGCCAGCCGCGGCGCACCGACGAGAACCGCCCGGGCCGCCACGCCGGCTCGCGGCGGCGCCCGCAGCGCGAGGGGCCGCCGGACGGTCAACCGCCGGCCCGCCACCTTCCGTCCCCCGAGGTACCGATCCCGCGCCCGGGTCCGCAGGATGCACCGCAGCCTCGTCTGGCGGCGGGGCCCCTGGCTGCACCACCGCTTCTGGCGGCACCGGGTGTGGTACCGGACCTGGTGGCCGGGCCGGGCCCTGGTCCGGACGGCGACCTGGATCGCCATCAGTCAGCAGGCCACGACGCACACCTACGTGAGCGTCACCTACTACCACTACAACCCGTGGTACCGACCCGTGCTGTATGAGGGTGAGGAGCGATACGTCCTCACCACGGCGCCGGTGGGCCACCAGGTCGAGGCGCTTCCGGCGGGCTCCGAAGCGGTGACGGTGGATGGAGCCACCTTCCACTATCACGAGGGAGCCTTCTACCAGGAGGCGGGAACCGGCTATCAGGTGGTGGAGCCGCCGGTGGGTGCCGAGGTCAGTACCCTCCCCGAAGGGGCCGAGGCCCACGCGGACGAGGGGGACGTGACGCTCTACCAGCTCGACGAGCTGTTCCTCACCGAGGACCGGAACGATGCCGGCCAGACCATCTACCGGGTCGAGCCGCAGCCGCCAGAGGAGGAGATCGAGTCCATCCCCGCGGGCAGCCCCTCCTTCGTGGCCGACGGCGAGACGTACTACTACGTCGACTTCAGCTTCTACGTGGAGTTCGAGGAGAACGGGCGCACCGGCTACGTGAACGGAGAGCCCGACATCGACGCCCAGGTGAACGAGCTCCCGGGCGAGGCCGAGGCCATCGAGTACGAGGGCGAGACCTACTACCAGTGGGACAGCGTCTTCTTCGAGGCAGTCGAGGACGACGCCGGTGGCGTGTTCTACGTGGTGGTCGACGCACCGGGTGGGGGTGAGGTGGTCGAGCTGGAGAACTGAGGCATGGGTCGCTCCGCCCCCGGCGGAGCGACCCGGCCTCGCCGGCTAGTTCTCCTCGGCCGGAAGCTCGAAGCTGCCGCCCAGGGCCAGGTGGGTGAGGACCCGCTGGTTCAGGCGGGCGCTCCGGGTCCGGATGAGGGACATCTCGGCCGTCTGGGTCCGGGCCTGGATGAGAAGCACCGTCAACAGATCGATGGCCCCCTCGTCATACTGGAGGCGGGCCAGGCGCAGGGCTTCGCGGTTCGCCTCCGCCGCGATACCCAGCAGGGCCTCTCGCTCCCGGAGGATTCGCTCCTCCGTCAGCGCGCCTTCCACCTCGTTGAACGCGTTCAACGCGGCGCTCGCGTACTGGGTGACCGCGGTCTCCTGCTCGATGGTGGCCAGCTCCACCGCCAGCTCCCGGCCCCCCTGATCCAGCAGGGGAACCACCAGGCCCAGGGCCAGGTTCCAGGCCGCGTCGGCGGGGTTCACCACGTCCCGGAGTGACCCGGAGGCGTCCTGCAGCGACCCCGTAAGGCTGAGAGACGGGAGCCGGGCGGCCTTGGCCTCGTCCACCCGGGCGAACGCGGCCGCCACCCGCCGCTCCGCGGCCACGATGTCGGGCCGGCGCTCGAGCAGCTCCGAGGGAAGGCCGGCGGGAATGTCCGGCGGAACGGCCACGAACTCGGGCTGTGCCTCCACGTCTCCGGCCGGATACCGGCCCAGCAGGAGCTCCATGGCCCGCAGGGCCTGAAGATGGGCGCTCTCCGCCTGGGCCCTGGCGTCCTCTGCAGTGGCCACGTCCGCCCGGGCCAGAGCCAGATCCGACTCCGTGGCGATGCCCTCGGTGAACCGGTTCTCCGTCAGGTCGTAGATCTCCTGAAAGTCATCCACGATGGCCTGGGAGTAGTCGAGGAGCTGGTAGGTCTCCGTCACCAGGAACCAGGCCCGGGCCACACCCGCCACCAGCGACTGCCGGGCGTACTCGAAGTCCGCCTGCGCGGCCTGGAAATCGGCGAGCTGGGCGCTCTGCCCGGCTCGAATCCGGCCCCAGACGTCCACCTCCCAGGCGAAGTTCAGCCCCGCTCCCGCCACGTTCACCGTGGGGTCGTCGTTGATGGCGCCCGACGAGGCCCCCCCCAGGGCCAGGGAGGCCACCGGTTCCAGCGCCCGGCGGGACTGGCGTGTGACGGCCTCCACGGCGTCCAGGCCCCGGGCGGCGATCTGGAGGTTCAGGTTGTGCTCCAGGGCCTCCCCGGCCAGGGTCTCCACCTGGGGATCGCCGAAACTGAGCAACCAGCCGTCGTCCACCGCGCCGGTGGCAAGCGTGTCACCGTAGAACCGCTCCGGGATCGGGGTGGTGATCATGGTGTCCACGATCTCGGCCGTGCTTACGGGCGGCGGAGCCTGGCCCGAACGGCATGCGGAGAGGAACAGGCAGCTCGCCAGGATCAGGCCCAGCGCAGCCCCGCCGCGCCTCGCCGTCTGAGTGAACCCGGTCCCACGCTCCCCGGACATCATAGGTATTGCCCGATGAGACTGAAGGCGAAGAGGACCGACCCCAGGATCTTCCACGGGGCCGGCATGTCCTCGGGGAACGCCCGGCCGCTGGCGGTCAGGCCCATGAGCAGCTGGTCCGTCGGGAAGTCCTCCGGCGGGGTCAGGCGCACGATGTACCCGTCCGGCCTCTGCCGCGGGGCCGAGATGGCGGAGCCCG
Source organism: Gemmatimonadota bacterium (assembly GCA_039587435.1). Classification (GTDB taxonomy): domain Bacteria; phylum Gemmatimonadota; class Gemmatimonadetes; order Longimicrobiales; family Gaopeijiaceae; genus JBDHIJ01. The sequence continues at coordinate 10,241 of JBDHIJ010000023.1, read as the reverse complement.
AGGGCGTCATCTGCCCTTCGCCGATCCCCGAGGGGACGTCCATGACCGGAAACTCGAACACCTGTCCGGGCATGGCGTCGAAGCTCAGCCGGACCGGGGTGCCGGGCGCCAGGCGCCGGAGCGCGTTCTGCTTCACCTCGGCAAGGAACACCCACTGCGAGGTGTCGATGAACGCCATGACTGAGCGCCCGGCTCCGACGAACTCGCCTTCCGTCAGGGCCACCGAAGGCACGATCCCGTCCGAGGGCGCCACCACAGCGGTGTTGCGGAGGTTGCGCCGGGCCGTCCCCAGTTGGGCCTCCAACTGCCGGATCTCGGAATCGAGAGATTCCAGGTCGAAGGCTCGGGCCGCCCCGGAACGGACCAGCCGTTCCGTCTGGTCGTAGCGGAGCCGGAGCAGGTCGAGCGCCGCCTCCAGCTGGTCCACGGTGTTGCGGTAGATCTCGGGATCCATGGTGAACAGGGTGTCGCCTGCCTGAACCCTGGCATTGGGCCCCACGTTGACGGCAGTCACTCGTCCGCTGACCTCCGGTGCCACCTGGGCGGTCCGGGCCGTCATCCCCCCGGATACGACCGGCGACCACTCGGCCAACTGAGCCAGCACGGCCCACGCAATGATGAGCGCGATGGTGTAGACCAGGGCCTTCCACCCGGTCGTGAATTTCCGGACCCGGAACTTGTAGAAGACGAGCCAGACGATGAGGAAGTAGAGGGAGAGTACGAGTAGCATGGATCAGCCCTCCATTTCCGGCGCGGGGGCGGGAGTGGGCGCGGCGGCGGGCGCCGCCGCCCGGCCGCTCACATCGCCGACCGCCGGTGACAGAATCACCTCCACCTCTTCGGCCGCGCGCAGGGTCACCGTGCCCTCGGCCACCATCTCGTAGAGAGCCCGGCTCACGAGGTCCGACTTCACGGGACTTACCCGCTCGGCGTTGAGGGTCTCTTCCAGGCTGGACCGCGTTCGGCTGCCCGTCGTGAGCAGCACCGAGACGATCTCGTATTTGAGGTCCAACCTCTTCTTCTTGTCACCCTCGTAAGACGACAGGTAGTAGATGAAGATCGAGATCAGAAAGATCGATACGACCAGCAGCGTCATGTCCGCCTACCCGATGTGGGCTCCGACCGAGGCCCGAGCTCTGAGGTGTGATGTAGAAGCGGCCCCCGAAGGCCCGTCTGGGCACCCCCGGGGGCCGCTCCCTTCCCGCGCGAACGCGAGTTGCGCGTCTGCGTGATTAGCGAGGCACGGGGATGTTGAGCCCGTACATCTCGTTGATCTCGGCGTAGATCTCCTCCAGGATGTCGGTGTGCACGACCCGGCCATCGAGGATGAAGTCGGAGAACGCCACCCGCCGATCGTTCACATCGAACGGCTGGTTCCCCAGCGGGGAGGGCAGGGGCCAGATGTCCTCGTCCACGGCCGCCATCCGGACCTTGATCTCGTCCTCGGTGATGTTGAACACCATGTAGTCCACCGCCAGGGCCAGGGCGCCGTCGTAGGACCGACGGATGTCCCGCAGCACTGCGGGCGAGGTGTCAAAGTCGTTGAAGAAGTGGTAGGCCACGGCCATGCGCGGTTTGGTCTCGGCCATCACCTTCCCGAACTGGGCCGGGGAGGTGTGGATCTGCGTCCCCACGTTCAGGGCGGCCTGCGGCGTGAAGTTCTGCTTTTCCACCAGGCTCTGCGGCGTGACGAACGCCTCGTGGATGGCGATGTCCGAATCGGCCGCGTACTCGATGAACCACTTGTTGGGGTAGGTGTCGCTGGAATAGGCGAACTTGAGTCCGTTCCACTCGAGGATGAAGCTCACCGGGCCATCATAGATATGGATGGCCGGGATCGTGCGGATGGTGACCCCGTTGTCCTCGTAGATGACCTCGTTCACGCCCCGGTAGTCGAATTCGGTGACATCCATGTAGAGGCCCCGGGTGTCCGTGTTCCCGAACCGGGTGTCCACGTCCCACTTCAGGCTCTCCTCCAGGTGCTCCAGTGCGTAGGCGGTGCCGTACTCGTGCGTTTCACTGCTGGGACCCCACACGCGCAGGGGGGTGACCCGGTTACCCACCACGCCACCGACCCACAGGGCGTCCAGGTCGCCGAAGTGGTCGGAGTGCAGATGTCCAATGAAGACCTTGTCGAGGTAGTCGTGGGGGATCTTGAGTGCGCTGATCCGCTCCGCGGACCCGGTCCCGATATCGAACAGGAACTTGTCGCCGTTGCCCAGCTCCACGAGCCAGCAGGCTGCGGCCTGCTTGGGTCGGGCATTGGGCATCCCCGTGCCGCAGGCGGTCACGCGCATCTCGTCGGCGCCCAGGTACTCGGTGCCGGGGTAGTAGACCTCCCGGTCCTCCATTGGCTCAGTGGCCGAGATGACCTGCCGCTCCTGCGGCACGCCCGGCATGGGGCCGATGAAGGTGTTCCCGTCGGCGGCGTAGACCGTGGGTACCAGCGATCCCACGGTCCCCTGGGCACGATCGGCCTGGCCGAACTGGTAGCTCACTCCGGCCACCAGCAGGACGAGTGCGAGGACACCGAGCAGACTGAAGGTCCTTCTCATTGCGTTTCTCCTTGTGGGCGCGTGTGCCGTGTAGCCGAGCGCGAAGAGCCGGTAAACCTCAGGCGGGCCGAGCGACGCGCAGTCTCTGACCCGGTCCCGCCCTGAAGATCGATGGGGAGGTGACCCTGTAGAGTCACGCACAAATAATGCCAGTTAATGCTGGCTGGCAAGGTCGGGAGAGGTGGACGAGCGGGGCTCGAGGGCGGGCGTCTTAGGGGGCGCCCCCAACCCGTACGCATCCTCCGTTGACCCCTCGCCGCCTCGGCGGCTAAGCTTGACCGTCCCACCGCCTGCGAGAATCGAGGCTCGGGACCCGGCCCCCGTAGCTCAGCTGGATAGAGCAACGGACTTCTAATCCGTAGGTCCCAGGTTCGAATCCTGGCGGGGGCGTGTGTGGTGATCAGGTAATGTTCGTTGAAACATGGGGAGTTGGGGATGACTCGAGGCTTTCGCGCAGTCGCTTGGCTCCTCGCTGGACTGGCGATCCATGGCGCGCCCGTGCAGGGCCAGGAGCATGCCGAAGGAGAGGCGGGGCAGGGATCCTAGGGTCATTCCAGCCCGCACGTGCTGGGCGGGGCCATCGGGTTCACAGGCGTGCCGTCGGCCCGGACCGACCAGCAGATCCTGGGCAGCCTCCTCTTCGTGCCGGTCGTGGGTGCAGAGTACGTCCACCGATTCCACCCCAAGTGGGGTTTGAACGGGAACGCCGAGGTCGAACTCGCCCACTACGTCGCCGAGGCGTCCCATGACGCCGGCGCCGGCTACGAGATCGAGAAGCACCAGAACCTGTTCGTGGTCCGGGCTGGAGCCGCCTACGAGGTCCCCATGCGCGATGGCATTGCGGTGGCGTTCCCGGTCAACGTGAACTACAAGGAGGAGTTCTGGACCTTCTCCGTGGCCATGGCCCTCCTCTGGTCGCCAGGGGGCTGAGCCTTCCCTCAAACCAGTCTCCACCGGGAACCACTCCCTGTCGCCGTCAGGCCCGACGTTCTCCAGGCGGCCGACTCCCATAGAGAACGAGCCCCCCGACCGATGTGGCCGGGGGGCTCGTTCGTCTCCAGGGGCAACGGAGCTAGTTTCCGCCCTTGGTCGGGTCCGGGTAGTTGAAGGTTCGACCCAGTGACCGCTCCGCCTCCTCGTAGATGGGCATGAGGACGTCGTCCACGTTCCACTTCCCGCCTGCGATGAAGGGGCTGTAGCCGATTCCATCAAGACCGAGCCGCTCAGCGGCCTCCACCTTGTCCGCCTCAGAGGGAGCATTCGGGGGGTAGACTCTCGGCGGGGCCCAGGTGGCCTCCTCGACCACGGCCATTCGGACCCGGATCTCGTCCTTGGTGATGTTCCACACCATGAAGTCCTCGGCCAGGCTGAGGGGCCCGTCGTAGGTGGAACGGATCCGCTCATAGACCTGTCCGGTGGTATCCCAGTCCTTGAAGAAATGGTAAGCCACAGCATGCCGCGGCTGCACGGTGCTCATCACCTTTCCGAAGGCCTCGGGCGCGGTGTGGATCTGCGTGCCGACGAGGAGGGCGGACGCCGGGTCGAAGCCCATCTTGGCGACCAGGTCCGGAACCGCCACGAAGCACTCGTGGATTGCCAGATCGGCCCCCTGCGCGTACTCGACGAACCACTCGTTGGGGTAGGTGTCACTCCCGTAGATGAACTTGAGCCCGTTCCACTCCAGGCTGTAGCTCACCGGACCATCCAGGCCATGAATGGCCGGGAAAGAACGGATCACCACCCCGTTCTCCTCGTACACGATCTGATTCACCCCGGTGTAGTCGAACTCCGTCACCTCTGTGGCGAACCCTCTCACGTCGACAACGCCGGCCCGGCCCGCCAGGTCCCAGGTGTACATGGCCTCCAGGGACTTCACGGCGAAGGCGGTGCCCAATTCCGGCACCTGTCCGCTCGGGCCCCAGATGCGCAAGGGGACACTACGTCCCATGAGGGCCCCGCCGATCAGGAACTCCCCAAGCGCCCCGATATGATCGCCGTGCAGGTGGCCAATGAAGATCTTGTCGAGGTAGTCGTATGGGATCTGCAGGGAGGAGACCCGTTCCGCCGACCCTGATCCAGCGTCGAACAGGAACTTGTCACCGTTTCCGAGCTCGACCAGGAAACAGGCGGCAGCCTGAGCCGCTCTCGTGGTGGGCATCCCGGTGCCGCATGCGACGACCCGCATCTCATCCGGAGCGAGGTCCTCGGTGTTGGGGAAGTAGACCTCGCGATCGTCAACCGCTTCCGTGGCCGACTGCCAGGCGGCGGGCACCGCACCGGCCAGCATGTTGGCCACAAGCGGGCCCGGTCCGAAGCTGCGCTCCGTTCCGGCCAGCTGGTCCGAGTGACCCAGTTGGTAGCTCATCCCGGCAACCAGAATCAGAGTGGCCAGAGCCAGGAAAGTCGCACTCAGTCGTCGCATCAGATTCACCGTTGGATAGAGAAGATGGGGCCGGAAGCTACGGCGTCTAAATAGTATCCGGCGACCCCCACGTGGGAAAGAGACCCCGAAGGACCCCAGGCACGCTTGGTACAAATCGGCGGGGTTGGGGTTCCTCCGTCCTCACTGCCGATTCGCTCCGGCCCACCGCAGGTGAGTCTCCTTTCACGGACCGAATGCGTGAAGTACAATCACCTCCGTCGCATTCTTCGATGACTCCGTCGAGTCGAAGCCGAGAGAGGTAGCGTATGCTGGAAGGGTGGAATGGGAGGTGGTGGGCCGTGGGGATGGTGGCCTGCCTGGCGGCCGGTGCCTGCCAGCCGGCCGAGGTTCCGGAGGAGGGCGCCGGGGGCGCCGGAGAGCTGAACTGGACGCCGCCCCCGCTCCCACCGGCGGACACGGCGCTGCCGGACCCGGTCTCGATCATCACGGAGGGCATGGGCTTCGTCGCCAATCTGGACGAATGGGCGGTCGAGGCTGCCGTCACCTACGGAGTGCTGCAGGAGTCGGGTCAGGTTCTCCACTTCGAGGTCCTTCAGCGCGTCGCCCTTCGGCGACCGGACCAACTCTCCTGGTGGACCCTGGAGGGGGATGGCACGGCCCAGCACGGACTGCTGTCGGACGGTCAGTTCACGCTGCTGCGGCAGCCGGTGAATCTATACGGCACCCTCAGCGCTCCTGGCCCGGTCCACGACGCGGTGCAGTTCCTCATGGACGAGTACGGGTTGGATGTACCGTTCCCGGACCTGCTCTCTTCCGACCCCACCGACCGCTGGCTGGGGGATGGTGCAGCCGAGGCTCAGTACGTGGGAGAGGAGTGGATTCAGGGTTCCTGGACCCATCATGTCTCCGTTCGAAAGCCGTGGGCGGACATTGAGCTCTGGTTCGTGGAGGGGGACGAGCCCTTCATGGCGAGAATGCGGGTGACGTTCATGGATGAGGAGGGCACGCCAAGCTACACCGCCCGGTTCCGAAACTGGCGGTCCAGCCTGCCCCCAGAAGACGCGACCTTCGAATTCACTCCGCCGGACGATGCCCAGCGGGTGGGCGTCGCGCCGGTTTCCTGACGCCGACCCGGAGCAAAGAGGTTCGCATGTTGAAACGCGCCGCATTGCTGCTCGTAACCGGACTCTGCGTCCAGTCGCTCCCCCCGGTCCCTGAGGCCTCCCTGGGACCGCAACTCGTCGAGGCTCAGGCCCGTCGGGGGGCGGGCCGGTCCGCCAAGAGGGGTGGATCGGTGAATCGAAAGGGGACCGCCCGGGCCGGATCGACCCGGCCCCGCTCCCAGCCGGCAGCGTCCGCCAGTTCAAGAGGACGGGCCTCGACTCGGGCCGCGACCCCTCGCCGTGGCGGAGCCCGCAGCTCCGCCGGCCGACGGACCGTCAACCGCCGGGGTCCCAGCTACCGGCCGAACCGGTGGAGATCCCGGACCCGGAGCCGCCGAATCTATCGGAGTCGCATGTGGCGCCGGCCTCCGCGCTGGCGGCATCACCGCTTCTGGCGACACCGCCTGTGGTATCGCACATGGTGGCCGGGTCGCGCACTGGTCCGCACCGCACTGTGGATCGGAATCAGCCGGGAGGCGACGACCCACACGTACGTGAGCGTCACCTACTACCACTACAACCCTTGGTACAGGCCCATCCTCTATGAGGGGGAGGAACGATACATCCTGACCACGGCCCCGGTGGGTCATCAGGTCGACGCCCTCCCCACCGGTGCGGAGACCGTGACCGTGGACGGCGGGACCTTCCACTATCACGAGGGCGCGTTCTACCAGGAATCGGGTTCCGGCTACATCGTGGTCGAGCCCCCGGTGGGCGCGGAGGTCAGTACCCTCCCGGAGGGTGCCGAGGCTCACGACGAAGAAGGGGACGTGACCCTGTACCAGCTGGACGAGCTGTTCCTGACCGAGGATCAGGACGACGCGGGGCGCACGATCTACCGGGTCGAACCTCAGCCTCCGGAGGAGGAGCTCGACGCGATCCCCGATGGCAGCCCCTCGTTCGTGGCCGACGGGGAGACTTACTACTACGTCGACTTCAGCTTCTATGTGGAGTTCGAGGAGGATGGCGCCACCGGGTTCGTGAACGGCGAACCGGAGCTGGACGCCCAGGTCGATGAGTTGCCCAGTCAGGCTGAGGCCATCGAGTACGAGGGCGAGACCTACTACCAGTGGGACAGCGTCTTCCTCGAAGAGGTGGAGGACGACGCCGGTGGCGTGTTATACGTGGTGGTCGACGCCCCGGGTGGGGGCGAGGTGGTGGAGTTGGAGAACTGAACGACGCGGAATCAGCCCGGACCGGTTTGCCGGCCCTGATCCCACGCCCACGTGCCGCCTTTCGCCGGACGCAAACCGGGCCGGTCACCCGCAGGTGGCCGGCCCGGCTTCGTGGGCTCACAGGATCCCCCGGGCCTTCGCCTGCCGGCCCTGGGAGCCGGTTGCCGGCTACCGCGGCACGGGGATGTTCGTCCCGTACATCTCCTTGATCCCGGCGTAGATCTCCTCCAGGACGTCGGTGTGCACCACCTTGCCGTCGATGATGAACTCCGAGAAGGCCACCCGCCGATCATTCACGTCGAAGGGCTGGTTGCCCAAGGGCGAGGGCAGGGGCCAGATGTCCTCGTCCACGGCGGCCATGCGGACCTTGATCTCGTCCTCGGTGACGTCCATGTAGAGGCCCCGGGCGTCCGTGTTCCCGAAGCGGGTGTCCACGTCCCACTTGAGGCTCTCCTGCAGGTGCTCCAGCGCGTAGGCCGTGCCGTATTCGTGGCCCTCGCGAAGGCCCGGGTCGATCTCCTGCTGGGGAACCCCTCGGAGTAATCCGTTCGCGACCCCCCCCCTAACGCGGCGGTATCTTCCGTTGACCCCTCTCCGGCCCGGCCGCTAACCTTGTGCGTCCCGGGAGAGCGTCGCGCTCGAACCGGGAGCCGGCCCCCGTAGCTCAGCTGGATAGAGCAACGGACTTCTGATCCTTAGGTCCCAGGTTCGAATCCCGGCGGGGGCATTTCTTCACGGCCGGCACTCCGGCTCAAACGCAAGGAACAGGACCGTGTCACGACGTGTTCTTCCCAGCCATCTCCTGGCCCTGATGCTCGGCCTTTCGTTCGCTCTCCCCGGCTCCGCCCAGGAGCACGGGGGAGGGGAGGCCTCCGAGGGTGCCGAGGCCCACGCCGGCCCCCATGTTTTCGGCGGGGTCATCGGGTTCACGGCCGTCGAAACCCCCGACGAAACCACCCAGGTGGCCGGGGCGGTCCGCTTCATCCCCGTCATCGCGGCCGAGTACGTCTACAAGATCAACCAGCGGTGGGGGCTGAATGCCATCGGGGAGTGGGAACTGGCCCACTACGTGGTGGAGACCCATGGCGGGGGCGACTCCGACTCCGGGAATCCCGAGGATGCGCTTGCCCGCGAGGGGGCCCTCATGTTTCTGGGCCTCCTGGAGTTCTATCCCTCCCATCGCTGGGCCCTCGAGGCCGGGGCCGGCTACGAGTTCGAGAAGCACGAGAACCTGTTCGTGCTCCGGGGCGGGATCGCCTACGAGATCCCCATGAGGGACGGCATGGCGGTGGGATTCCCGCTCACCTTCGACTGGAAGGAAGAGTTCTGGGCGGTCTCCATCGGCATGGGCCTGACCTGGGGCCCGGGTCACTAGCCCGATCAGCCCGGGGTGTCCGCCGGCCGAACGCCTCTCGGACACCCCCGAAGGAGCCCCGAAAACACACGTTCCGGAATTCCGCCGGACGCCCCCGTTTACTCGGGCCCATTCTGAGATTATCTTAGCCGTCCGCCTGCGGTTTTCTGGCAGGCGCGGAGGGGTGCTCCAAGGGTGCTATCCTCCACTACGGTGGGCGTAGCTCAGTCGGTTAGAGCGCCAGGTTGTGGCCCTGGAGGTCGCCGGTTCAATTCCGGTCGCTCACCCCTTGAAACACGGTCGAATCACGGCAGCGGAAAAAAAGTTGCCAGAGGGTGTTGACCCGCCCGAAAATTCGGCTAGAATAGGTGGCTCGCGGTGAGCCGGGGCAGTTTTTCGGCTGCCGCGAGTTTGTTCGAAGGGATCCACTGGGACCCCGGAGGACACACAGCAAAGCTGATTGACAACTTAGGTCTTGAGAAAGTGATCGGGCCCTTCACGGGGCAGGCACTGCGTCCTGCGCCGTAGCGCTCTTCGAGAGCGCAAGGGTTTACAACGTAGATTCCGAACTACTGATCACAGATCAGTGTTCAACTAGAGCTGTTCAAGCATTCGTATTTTTCACGGAGAGTTTGATCCTGGCTCAGGACGAACGCTGGCGGCGTGCTTAATACATGCAAGTCGAACGAGGACCAGGGAGCTTGCTCCCTGTAGCCGAGTGGCGGACGGGTGAGTAACACGTGACCAACCTGGCTTGGAGAGGGGGACAACCCGGGGAAACCTGGGCTAATACCGCATAATGTGCTCCGGTCTCATGACTGGAGTACCAAAGGGGGCCTCTACTTGTAAGCTCTCACTCTGAGGGGGGGTCGCGTTGTATCAGCTAGTTGGTGAGGTAACGGCTCACCAAGGCTACGACGCATAGCGGGTCTGAGAGGACGACCCGCCACATTGGGACTGAGATACGGCCCAGACTCCTACGGGAGGCAGCAGTAGGGAATATTGCGCAATGGACGAAAGTCTGACGCAGCGACGCCGCGTGCGGGAGGAAGCCTTTCGGGGTGTAAACCGCTGTCAGGAGGGAAGAACCCTGGTGTTGCAAACAGTTTCACCAGCTGACGGTACCTCCAGAGGAAGCGCCGGCTAACTCCGTGCCAGCAGCCGCGGTAAGACGGAGGGCGCAAGCGTTGTTCGGAATTACTGGGCGTAAAGCGCCCGCAGGCGGTCCACTAAGTCCTTTGTGAAACTCCGGGGCTCAACTCCGGATATGCAGAGGATACTGGTGGACTAGAGACTCGTAGAGGCTTATGGAATTCCTGGTGTAGCGGTGGAATGCGTAGATATCAGGAAGAACACCAGTGGCGAAGGCGGTAAGCTGGGCGAGTTCTGACGCTCATGGGCGAAAGCGTGGGGAGCAAACAGGATTAGATACCCTGGTAGTCCACGCCGTAAACGATGGGTACTAGATGCCGGGCGTATAGACGCGTTCGGTGTCGAAGCTAACGCATTAAGTACCCCGCCTGGGGAGTACGGCCGCAAGGCTGAAACTCAAAGGAATTGACGGGGGCCCGCACAAGCGGTGGAGCATGTGGTTTAATTCGAAGCAACGCG
>JBDHIJ010000090.1:0-9064 GCA_039587435.1 Gemmatimonadota bacterium | reverse complement strand
CACGCCGCGGAGACGGTGGGCCGGAACGATCCGTGCCCCTGCGGCAGCGGAAAGAAGTACAAGAAATGCCACGGGGCGGCGGGCTGACCGCAGTGCAGGCCGACGGCGGGTAACGACCCGGCGGCCCGAGAGGACTTCGCGGCCTAGCCGCCACCTCCGGTGGTCAGCTGGACCTCGGCCGTGTCGGAGTTGCTCTCCGGATCGGCGTCCTCCTGGTCCATCGCGGTGATCCGGACCGTGTTCACCGAGAGCTCGTCGCTTCCCCGCGCCACCACGATCCGGAGCTTCAGGGTGGCGGTCGCGCCGGGCTCCAGGTCGCCGACGGTCCAGGTCACGAACTCGTTCCCCTCTTCGTCGGTGCTCTCCGCCCAGGTCGTACCATCGGTCGCGAAGGGCACCTGGTTGAAGTTGATCCTCGCCGGGAGAGAGTCGGTCAGCTCCACGCCGGAGGCCGGAATCGTCCCGTCGTTGGTCACGGTGATGACATAGAGGAACTTGTCGCCCGTCTTCGCCTTCGTGACGGCTTCGGTCTCATCCTGGGTCGTGGCGTCCTTGGTCACCACGAGATCCACGAACTCTTCGGTGGGTGGGGGTGGCGGTTCGTCCGGCTCGGGTTCGGCCACCGTGAGCGAAGCCGACGAGCGGTTGTTGGCGTCGTCGGGATCGATCGCGTCGGACCGGATCGTCACCTCGTTTGTGATCGTCGATCCAGCGGTCCCGGCGTTCACGCTTGCCGTCAGCGAGAGCGTGGCTCCGTCGCCGTCGGCCAGGTCGCCCACCGTCCATTCGCCGGCCTCGGCATCGTAGGATCCCTCGGTCGCCGAAGCGGACACGAAGGTCAGTCCATCGGGTAGAGCCTCGGTCACCTGAACACCGGTGGCGTCGTCGGGGCCGACGTTCGTGACCGCCACCGTGAAGACCACCGTGTCTCCTTCCTCCGGCGTGGGTTCGTCCACGGATTTCTCGACGCCCACGTCGGCTTCCGGATCCGAGGGCGGAGGCGGAGGCGGCTCGTCGACGGTCACGGTCCAGGATCCGGTGTCGTTCTCCTCGTTTCCGTCGGCCTGGTCGAGCGAGGTGATGGCCGCGCCGACGACATGGGACCGGCCCCCGGAACCGGGCTCGGCAATGAGGGCCAGGCGGAGTGTCGCGGACGCTCCCGGTTCGACGATCGGCAGGCTCCATTCGTGGCGGTCCGTGTCGAACGCTCCAGAGACGGCCGCGGCGGATCGGACGGAGAGCCCCGAGGGGATGTCCAGGTCGACCCGCACGCCGGTGGCCGGTCCCGGACCCCCGTTCTCGACCATCACCTCGAGGCTCAGTTCCTCTCCCTCGCCCACCGGCCCGGTCGATCCGCTCATGGTCAGACCGAGATCGATCTCCGAGACCGTGACCGACGCGCGCGCGTCGTTGTCGCTGGCGTCGTCATCCACCTGATCGAACTCCAGGAGCTCAACCGAGTTCACGATCAGATGCCCGGCACCGCCGTCCACGATCCGGGTGTGCAGGGTCAGGGTCCGGGTCTCTCCGCCCCCGACCGGACCCACCGACCAGAGACCGGTCTCCGGATCCAGCTCACCGGCGGACGCCTCCCAGGAGAGGAGCTCCAGCTCGTCGGGAAGGTGCTCCGCCACGGAAACGCCGGTAGCGGTGCGGGGCGTGCCGTTGAAGACCTGGATCTCGAAGGTGACGTCCGCTCCGAGACTGGCGGAGGGCGTGCTCACCGACTTGCCGACGGCCAGTTCGAACCCTCGAACCTCCACCGCGGCCTGGTGCAGGTCGTTCTCGGCGTTCCGGTCCCGGGGATCGGCCGATACGAGTTCGGCGGACACGGCGGGATCCTCTCCAACCTGGTCGCGACCGGCCGTTCCGGTCAGGCGGAGGGTTCCGACTCCGCCGGGCGGCAGCGACGGGATGCCCCATTCGCGACCGCCCGCGGAACCGATGGAGGGTACCGCGACGAGGCTCAGGTCACCTGGCCAGTTCAGACGGACCCGAATGTCCCGGACCGGGACCGGGGCCTCGTTTCGGACCGCGACGGTCCACCCCATCCCGTCCCCCTGGAAGACGGACGGCTCATCGACACTGACCTCCACGGAGAGATCGGGCGCGACCAGGTCGACCGTGACCTCGGCCACGTCGTTGGCCGGGTCCGGATCCACCTGCCCCGGCGTGAGGACGCGGCGGGCCACGAAGGCGATGGGTCCGGCCCGCGCCTCCGTCGTCGGAACGGCCGTGAAGGTCAGGCCGGCGGTCTCGCCGACGGCCAGCCGGCCCGGTGTCCAGAGTCCGCTGACCGGATCGAGGGTGGGCGGGCCGGTCGAACCGTCGAACTCCACGCCCTCAGGGAGGTCGATCCGGACGACCGCCTCCACCCCGGAATCCGGCCCCCGGTTGGAAATGGCCGCTTCGATCTGGACCGGTGATTCGGGGAAGACCGACTCGGACAGAGAGGTGATGGCCACGGCCATGTCCGCGGTGGTCGTTCGCAGCAGGACATCGGTCCGGTCGGACCCGTTCTCCGGGTCCGGGTCGGTCGTACCGTCACTCCCCAGGCTCACGGCCTCGACCCGGTAGCTCCGATCCGTGGGAGCGGCCGCCATGGTTACCGAGAGCTGCAGCCGCGCATCCTCGCCGGCCGCGAGGGAACCGGGGGTCCAGGTGCCGGTCTCGAGGTCGAACGCACCTGGACCCCGGGGGTCACTGATGGTCAGGCCCGGGGACGCGGTCACTCCCACCGCCGGGGCGGACGCGAACGCCGGCCCTGCGTTGGCCAGGGTCACCGTGACGCTGCGGGTGGCGCCCGGGCCCAGGACGACCTGCCGCGGATCGATGGAAACGGAGAGATCGGCGTCGTGTGTGACGCGCAGGAGGGCCGTGGACCCGTCGTTCGAGGGGTTGGGATCGGTCGCGTGGCCGAGAATCAGGGTCCCGGCTCGGAACTCGAGTTCGTCACCGTCGAAGTCGGTGTCGACCGCACCTCGCAGGACGAGGCCGTGCTCCTCCCCGACGGACACGTCCTCCACCAGCCATCGACCGGTGGAGGGGTCCAGCGATCCCGTCGTGCTCTCGGTGGATTCGAGCGCGAACCCGTCCGGAAGGGTGATGTCGGCGCCGGACACGCCCACCGGGTCGGGTCCGCCGTTGGCCAGCCTCACGGTGATGGTGGCGGCGGCTCCGGGCGGGACGACAAGGGGCTCGACGGAGGTCGTCACGGAGAGGTCTCCCGAGGGGGGGAGGACCTCCACCACCGCGGTGTCGGCCCCGGGCCCCGACTGCGCGACGATCCTCGCCGCGCCGGGGGCCAGTCCGGTTACCACTCCACCGACGTCCACGACGGCGAGGTCGGGGTCCAGCGAGCCCCAGAACACCCGGGGGCTGGCCGTGGGATCCGAGACCTCGAGCTGTGCATCGAGTCGGAGGGACTCCCCGACCCCGAGGGGGTGGGCGCCGGAGAGCGTCAGCGACGTGACCGCGAGATTGTCCGGGGTCCCCCGGTAGATGGGGACCGGGACCATCGGGTTCTCCACGTTCCCGATGAGCTTGAGAGGCTGGCTGAGTCCGCTGAACTCTACCGACTCACCGCCCGCCCCGGCGTGCACGAGCTCGATCAGGAGGAGGACCTGGTCCTCCGGGTCCTCGGGGACGGGGATCTCCAGATCCAGGAGCCAGCTTTCCTGGTCCGGCTCCACCTCGAGGACCTCCTGTAGAAGCACGACGTCCGCTTCGGCGATGGACGCCGTCGCTCGAATCCGGTTGATCGCCGCCGGCCCCTGGTCCGCTCCACCCGGCACGACCCCGTCGGCGAGCCGGGGCAGGATCGCGATCTCCGCGTGGCCGTCCTGCGACGGGCGCACCGGGCTCTCGCCGTCCACGCACGACAGCGCGAGGAGGGTGGCGGCGAGTGCCGGCAGGCGACGTGGCGGGAACCGAACCATGGATCGGGGGCCGGGAGACAACGGTGCCGGCAGACCCTCTGAGGGGATCCGCCGGCCGGCAGCGTGGGGCGAGCGTGTATATCAAATCTTTCACTGCGCGTGAGGGGCGGAAAAGAAAAATCTTTGCTGCGCTTCAGGTTAGTGGCGTTGACCTGACCTGAATTGTCTCCAGCGATCGGGAAGGGCGGATCGCGAACCGGGCCGACCGGGGGATCCCATGGGACCGGTCGCGAACCGGCTGTTCCCCGGGAGGGTCGCCGGATTCTGCGAGACCAGGAACGCGTCCCGGGTCCCCGGGGGACCGGGGAGGGCGGTCAGTGGATCAAGGGTCGCCCGGGTCGTACGTGACGGTGTTCGATCGGACCCTTCGGTCGAACCGGCGGTCCCAGAGCTCGATGTAGAACCGTCGGGTCGCTCCGGTGTTCGGCACGGTGACACCGGGGGTCGTACCGAGCTCGGCCGCGGAACTCAGGGCGCAGTACCCGTAGAGGCGGGCGTCCGTGTCCGCATCGAAGATGTCCAACCAGGTCTGGGCGGCGTTGGGGTTCAGACCACAGGGCGGAAGGTCCGGAGAGGCCATGAACAGGCCGTCATCGAAGTCCTCGGTGTTCGAGGTCGGCAGCCGGATGAAGATGTTCCCGCCGGAGGGGGTCACCGTTCCGACGGAGATCACCGGCGGGACCAGCGGAAGGGGGCAGATCCCGCTGTTCGGCGACACGATGGCGTCCAGGCCCGGGGCCGAACCCCCGTTTCGCGCGTTGATGAGGGTGAGCAGGTCGTCCGCCTGGGTCTGGCAGAGGTTCGGGTTCCCGTACACGTAGAGGGTCGTGCTGATGGCCGGGGGACCGCCCGTGCTGCCGATGTTGTTGAGGCCCGTGATGTCCGACAGCACGGAGTTGGTGCCGATCTTGACCTTCGCCGTGGGTGCGGTGATCCCGGAGACGGCGTCGAGGTCGGTGATCAGCGCGTTCCCCCAGAACTCCAGCCAGGTGGTCACCTCGGTCAGGTCGGAGAGGCCGCTGATATCGGTCAGCAGGTGGTTGGCGTTGACGAACAGCCGGTCCAGCGCCGTCACCCCCGCCAGGCCGTCGAGACTCGTGAGCGCGGCGTTGCTTCCGATGTACAGGTAGGTGTCCGGGCCCAGGCTCCCGAGAGGGCCGAGGGACGGCAGCGCGTCGTTGCGCTGGAACCGGACGTGGCTGGCGTCGTTCAGGCTGCCCGCGTCGACGGAGGTCAGAGCAGGGTTGTCGAGGACCCAGAAGTTGTTGGCCGACGTGGGTGTGCCTTCGAGGGACCGCGTGGAGGTCAGAGCGGGCACATCGAGGCTGCCCAGCGCGGCGTTGTACCAGACCGACACCCGGCCCCCGACCCTCTCCAGACTCGGGAGTGAGAGGGCGGTCAGGAGCGGATTGTCCTCCAGCAGGAGGTCACCCTGCACGGTCTGCAGGTTCGGCGCCGAGAACGAGGTCGTCTTCTGCATCCCCACCAGGTCCAGACCCGTGTCGTCGTAGAAGGCGCCGTCGAGCACGGCGAGACCGACCGACTCCAGGGCCGGGAAGGACGCCGTGGTCAGATCCGCGTTGGAGCTGAACCCGAATCCGGACAGCGTGAAGTAGGTGCCGACGGTCCGCAGGGCCGGCATGTCGAGGATGAAGGGGGTCCCGATTGTGCCGTTGTCCCAGACCTCGAACTCCCGGCCCACGGTGTGCAGGACCGGGGCGCTCACCCGCTGGAGTTCGCCGTGCTCGTCGATCTCGAAGTCCTCCGCGACGAACGTGAGGGCCGGGAAGACGATCTCCGACAGACCGGGGTTCCGGTCGATGTCGATGTCGTCCCCGACCGTGGCGAGCTTCGGGAAGTCGATCGTCATCGGGCTCGAGCCGACCTGGTTGTTGTTGTCGAGGTTGAGGTCGTCGCCGATGTGCGTGAGCTGCGGTGCCGACACCCGACGCAGCGCGTCGTTGTCGGAGATGTCGAGCTCACCGTTCCACTCCATGTACGCCCCGACCGACGTGAGGCCCGGGAACTCGACCTCCTCGATGCGCTCGTTCCACTCGATCCACAGATCGTCATCGACCGTCTGGAGGCTGGAGAAGTCCAGGACCAGCGGGCCGTAGCTGCTGGAGGAGCCGGTCCCGTACGCGTTCTCGTAGACCTCGAGATCGCCGTGCATGCGGGTGAGCCCGGACATGTCCAGGAGCTCCAGTCCCTCGTTGTAATCGATGTCGATGTTCCCGCCGCCGCAGTCCAGCCCCACGGTCCGGAGGCCGGGGAGCTCGAGCACCCTCAGGTCTCCATCCCCGTCCGACAGGGAGACGTCGCACCCCACGTTCAGGACCGAGCTGGTGGCGATGTGCGCCGACGGCAGCCCCTCGTTGTATTCGATCTCCAGGTAGTACGGCACCGACGAGAGGCGGGGGGCCTCCAGCGGACCCATGAATCGGTTGTCCACGATCCAGAAGTCGTCGCCGGTCTGCCGCAGGTTGGGGATGTGGAGGTCGACCAGGCCGCCGGGCCCTCCGTAGCCGTTGTCGTAGACGTCGAAGTGATCCCCGACCGAGACGAGCTGGGGCAGGTTCAGCGTGAGCGCCCCCTCGTTGTACCCGATGTTGAAGTCGTCGCCGATCGTGGTCAGCGACGGGAAGCTGGCCAGTTCCAGCAGCGTGCTGTCGAGTTCGAAATCCCCCTGCACGGTGGTCAGCGCCGGGAGGATGAGCGTGGTCAGCGCCGCGTTCCCGGAGATCCAGAACGAGGCCCCGTAGGAGTAGTAGGCCATCGGGGGGCCGAGCTCCGGTGTCCGGTCGCGCTCCTCCTTCTCCAGGGCCTTGTCCAGCCGGTCCTCCTCGGCGTCGGGAGACTCGAAGTCGGGAGATCCGGAGTCCGCGGCCCGAATCTCGCGCTCGACTCGGCTCCGGACCCTCTCCTCGCCCTCCCGGGCCCGGGGCTCATGCTCGCTCCGGGTGGACCGCTCGAACAGCGCGACCAGCTCGGGCGGGTATGCGGCGTCCGCACCGGACCCACCCTCGACCGTGGCCCGCAGGGTGACGGGGGGATCCCCCGGGACGCAGCCGTCATCCACGCTGGTCAGGCGGGGCATGGAGACGTCCGTGAGGTTGTCGTTCCCGGAGATCGTCAGCCCGTCGTCCACGCAGGTCAGGTTCGGCAGGCTCGCATCGGTGAGGGCGGAGTTGTTGGCGATGGAGAGCCCACCCCCGATCTGGCGCACCGTTGCGAGAGGCGACAGGTCCGTGAACGTCGATCCGGAGACGCTCACGGATCCGGTGACGCGGCCGATGTCCTCTTCGGCGAGGAATGCCAGGTCGGATGGCAGCGTCGACGAGGTGATGATCACGTCCCCTTCGTAGACGTGCATGTCCAGGGACGTGAAGGTGGCGGCGGCCCGGTTGTTGGAGTCGATCCGATCCCCCTGATCGACGTGGACGATGGACGCGACGTTGGTGATCTCCAGGCCGAAGCGGTCGAACACCGCGATCGCGGAAATGGCCAGAGTGGCGGAGGCCCCCTCCTCCATGCGGCCGATGGTCCACGTGTTCGTGGCGGCGTCCCAGCGACCGGTGGTCGGCGTCACGCTCCCCACGCGGATCTCATCGGGGAACGTCTCCAGGACCTCGATCCCGGTCGCGACGCCCGGTCCGAAGTTCTTGACCGTGACCACGTAGGATACCGGCTCGTCCTTCGGGACCTCCCGCTGGTCGACGGTCTTCGTGATTCCGACGTCGAGGGCGACGACGGTGAAGAGATGGTGGTCGTGGTTGTTGTCGGGGTCGGGGTCGGGCTGGTCGACGGCGGTGATGGCGGCCTGGTTGGTGATCCGGTCGCCGACGGTGCCACCGCCCACGCGGGCGGAGAGCCAGAGGGTGTCGGCGGTACCGGCCTCCAGGGTGCCGATCTTCCATTCGCCGGAGGCGCGGACCAGCTCTCCGGCGGTCATGCGCGCGTTCTCGAAGAACACTCCGCTGGGCAGCCGGTCGGTGACGACCACGCCGGTGGCGTCGACGCGTCCGGGGTTGGTCACCACGATGCGGTACTCGACGATGTCGCGAACCTTGTACTCGTCGCTCTCCGCGGTCTTCTCCAGGACGAGATCCACGCCCGACACCTGGACCGTGACGGCGGCCCGGTTGTTGTCCGGGTTGTGGTCCCCGGGATGGATCTCCTCGAGCGCGGCCACGTTCTCGATCTGACGCAGGCGGCTGTCGGTGACCCGCCCCGTGACGCGCAGCGTGGCCGAGGCCCCGTCCGCCAGGCCGGGGATCGTCCAGCGGCCGCTCGTCTCGTCGAACGCGCCGGCGCTCGCCTCGACCCCGTCCACCGTGAAGCCCGCCGGGAGGTCGTCCCGCACCACCAGGCGCTCGGCGTCCGTGGGCCCGAGGTTCGTCACCTTCACCTCGAAGGTCAGCGCCTCGTCGGGCGCCACCACGTCGGCGCTGGCCGTCTTCGTGACCTCCACGTCGCCGCCCAGCACCTTTACGCTGGCCGAAGCCGTGTCGTTCTCCGCCTCGAATTCCGTCTGGTCCACCCCCACCAGCTCGACCCGGTTGTCGAGCGTGCTGCCTGCCGTGCCCGGGGCCGCCGTCCCGAGGACCGCCATCGTGGCGCCCCCCCGGGCCTCCAGCGCGCTCACCGTCCAGATGCCGGTGGCCGGATCATAGCTGCCCACGTCCGTGTCGATGCTGCGCACGTTCAGCCCGCCGGGCAGCACGTCCCGCACCTGGACGCTCGTCCCGTCGGCCGGACCCAGGTTGTTCAGGCGCACGATGAAGGTGACGTCCTCGCCCTCCACCACGGCATCGGGCCGCCCCTCCTTGATGAGCTCCAGGTCCAGCCCCTCCGGTACCACCACCACCGCGGACGCGTCGTTCGAGTCGTCGGGATCCGTGGAGTGGCTGTCGCCGATGTAGCGCGCCGTGTTGCGGATCGTCACGTCGTGCGTGCCCAGGTCCGCCGTGGCCGTGATCCGCAGCCGGTCCGAACCCCCGGCGTTCATCCCCCCGGCCGTCCAGATCCCCGTCGTCGGGTCGTAGTCGCCCCGTCCGGCGTCGGCCGACACGAACGTCAGGCCCACCGGCAGCGCATCCACCACCTGCGGGGCCGCCGCCCGGGCC
>JBDHIJ010000022.1:0-38450 GCA_039587435.1 Gemmatimonadota bacterium | reverse complement strand
GTCCAGCCAGGTGACGGAGGCGGTCTCCGCGTCGGAGTATGCGACATCGCCGCCGGGCGAAGCCCAGATTCCTACCGGATGCCGAAGTGGACCGGCACTGTTCTCCCGGATTTGCCGATACGCTCCCCCGTTTACGTCGAACACGTGGATGGACGCGGTGGAACCGTCCGCAACGAAGATGACCCCGGCCGGGGTGACGGCCACGCCGTAGGGATTCTGGATCTCTCGGCTGTCGTCGGATCCGGTGAAGACTCGGGCGATCCGGCTGAAGAAGCCCTGCTGGATCCCCACGTCGGTGGGGACCCGAATCTCCCGCAGATAACGGATTCGGGGCGTGGCGGGGGGTGCTGGCCAAGCCACGAACGTGGTCGTATCGGCTGGCAGGTCCAGCCGTACGGGGCCGGTACCGTGGGCGCACGAATACGCCCCCAGACCGGCCAGGCCTGCGGCCATGAGAACGGAGAATGCGGCTCGGGTGGTGCGCATGTGTCAGCGGGTGTCACAGGTGCGGGATAAAACGGGATGCCCATGGGGGCGTCTGCCCATAGGAATGCAACTGCCGTACCCAAAGCGTGGCCGCAGTCTCAAAGCTTTCCTCAGATCCCACAAGATTAAAGCGTCCTGCGGATTCCGGGTGAGGGAGTGCTGGAATCGATGGCCCGAGACCTGCATGGGCGGCAGAGTGTGACCGCACTCATCTACCACAAGGATGCCTCCAACCATGCTTCGATATCCCGCCTTCGTATGCATCACGGCCGTGGCGCTCGCCAGCAGCGCTTGCGGCTCCCCTCAGGAAAATGATCTGACGCCGGGTTCCGAGGGCTCATCTGCAGATGGTGGCGCTCAGGCCGTCGCCGCTACCACGGTTCCTTCGGGCACGGCCGACCCCCGGTCCTCCACCGCGACGGTGAAGGAAACCGCGAATGCCGCCGGCTACACCTATGCGCTGCTCGAGCTTGATGGCGAGGAGGCCTGGGTGGCCGGACCGATGACGGTCCTCAAGGTCGGCGATGAGGTTTCGGTGTCTCGAGGCGTCCCGATGAGCAATTTCACGAGTAGTGCTCTGGGTCGGACCTTCGAGTTGATCTACCTGGTTGATTCCTTCACGATACCCGGAGCAACGGCCTCGCCCGACGACGGGTCGGGGGGGGAAGTTCTCGAGGTGATCCCGGCCGGCGACTACACCTACCTGCGCGTTCAGGGGAATGAGGGTGAGATCTGGGTGGCGGCTCCGGCCACCCCGGTGGAGGTCGGTGCCCGGGTAGCCTGGGCCGACGCCGTGCCGATGGACGATTTCACGAGTTCGACGTTGAATCGGACCTTCGAGCAGATCCTGTTCTTGGGTTCGATCGAGATCCGTTGACGCCGTAGGCAGCGGGCCCGCAGGGACATCCGTAGCGGGGATACCAGACGGGGATCGCTCCCCGAGGGTGCCACCCACCCCCCAGAGTGCCGCGCCGCCTGCCAGAGTCGGAGAGGTCAATGCGCAAACGCGCCGTGGTTCTCCTCGCCTTTGCGGCGTGTACGCCGTCCGCTGGCGTGGAGAGCTACGGCCCGCAGGCCTTCGAGACCGAGCGGTTCCGCGAGACCTATGATCGGGCTCAGGCGGGGGACGCTACCGCGGAGAACATGGTGGGGTACATGCTCTTCTATGGGTCGGGCGTGCCGGCGAATCGGCCCCTCGCGGAAGAGTGGTTCCGATCCGCGGCCGAGAAGGGGCTGCCCGTAGCGCAGCTGAACCTCGCCATTGCGATGCACCTCGGGATCACATCGCCCTCGGACCCCGTAGGCGCCCACCGTTGGTTGTTTCGGGCTCGCAGGAATCCGGATCTCCCCGAGGGACTCTCCTATGTGGCTCAGGCCGCCTCGTCCGCGGACCTGCTGGATCGGACCTGTAACCGTCCAGCAGAGGGGGCCGGCCGCGGCGAGCAGGTCTTCACCATGTTCTGCGCCGGCTGCCACGGGCTGGACGGCTTGGCCCGGCATCCGGAGGCACCGTCGTTCGCGATGGGGGAGCGGTTGGAGAAGTCGGACCTTGAACTCGCCATGACCGCGATGGGTGGCCACCAGTCCATGCCCGGGTGGGGCCCGATCCTGCCGGAGCCATGGATTGACGACGCCATCCAGTTCGCCCGAACCCTGGAGGCGGAGTTCCAGGGCGGGTTGCTTCATAGAATCCGGGACGTGCCCGACCTCTCCTTCGACTTCGGCGCCATGAGCGGACAGTACGGGGGAGCGCACAGGGGGATGCCCTTCTACGACTCGGTCGACCCCGACTTCGACCTCCAGTTCTGTCCGGATCGGGTGCAGCCGGCGGACTGAGCTCGAGGTTGTCGGGGGGCCCCACCGGTCAGGTGGGGGCCCCCGCTCGCTCAGTTCGAAACCGGTCGGTCCGGAGCGATCAGCTCCAGCCCCATGGTCCGGCCCTTGTCCACGGCCGGGACACCCTCCTCCAGCCACACCGGGGCCGGGGCGTCCATGAGGTAGTGGTCGAAGAACTGCTGCATGCGCATGGCCCAGTCCTTCCGGTTCTTCCGCTGCCGCAGTCCGTGGGCCTCACCGTTGTAGTTCAGCATCCAGACCGGCTTGTCGAGGCGCCGCAGGGCCACGAAGTACTCGATCCCCTGGTACCATGGCACCGCCCCGTCCTCGTCGTTGTGCATCATGAGGAGGGGCGTCTCCACCTTGTCGGCCTGGAAGAGGGGCGAGTTCTCGATGTACCGGTGCTGGGCGTCCCAGAGGGTGCCGCCGATGCGGCTCTGGGTGCGCTCGTACTGGAACATGCGGCTCATCCCGCTCTGCCACCGGATGCCGCCGTACGCGCTGGTCATGTTGGAGACCGGCGCTCCGGCCTCGGCCGCGGCGAACAGGTTGGTGCGGGTCACCATGTAGCTGATCTGGTAGCCGCCCCAGGAGTGGCCCTGGACGCCGATCTTCTCTCGGTCGACGAAGCCCATGTCCACGATGTTCAGGACCCCGGGCACCACCGCGTTCATGGCGCTCTCACCGGGCCAGCCGATCTTGTACGGGATGTCCGGGATGAAGAGCAGGTATCCGCGGCTCACGTAGAAGCTGAAGTTCACCGAGGAGCCGCCGGGCGCGGGGACCTGGTGACCGTGCAGCCGATCCGACATCCGCTCGTAGAAGTACACCATCATGGGGTACTCCTCGGACGGGTCGAAGCCCTCGGGCTTGTAGAGGATGCCCTGGAGAGGCGTCCCGTCGGCCGAATTCCACTCCACCAGCTCCGCCGTCCCCCAGGAGTAGTCGGCCTGCTGCGGGTTGGCCTCCGACACGCGCATGTCGTCGGCGAAGTCGCCGTCCGAGACGTAGTAGTCCGGGAAGTCCCGGAACGTGCTCCAGGAGTGGACGTAGACGTCGGCGTCGGTGGCCTTGAGCGGCGACGTGTACAGCCGGTCGCCATACACCACCCGCTGGGGCTCCCGGTTGCCGGTCACCCGCTCCCGGTAGATCCCGGAGGCCTTGGTGAAGTCACCAAACGCCCTCAGGTGGATGTCCCCATCCCGCGACGCGGCCCTTTCCTCCGGATCCACCTGCATGTAGCGGAAGCGAATGCTCTCCCTCCGCCCCACGCCGTCGGTGAGCGAGCGGGCGGAGCCGTCCGTCGGGTCCACGATCCATATGTCGTACCGATCGGCTACGAGGACTTCCCGGTCCCCCTCCGTCCACACCGGGAAGGTCTCGGGAGGCAGGCCCTGGGGATGGTCGTCCAGCTCGTCCCAGGTGGGGTAGGGGATGTTCTCCGACAGGTTGACCGGGTCACCGCCCGCCATGGCGGCGGCCATCCAGGACGTGGACTCCTCGTCCCACCAGGTGATGTACCCACCCCCCGGCGAGACGAAGCCCGGATTGAAGCCCCGGACCGCCTCCGCCACCAGGCGGCGCTCTCCGGTCTCCAGGTTCACAGCGTAGGCATCGTTGTACCGACCGTCCCAGGAGATCAGCTGACGGTAGGGCATGTCCCCGTACGCCATGGCGAAGTCGGCCTCGCCCTCGTCCCCGAGATTCACCTCGGGTACCGATTCGTCGGCGAGCTGGACCATGCGGTCCCCGGCGTCCAGGTGGATCACGGCGTGATAGGTCCGCTCCAGTTCGTCGTCGCGCTGGACCAGCTGCATGGGCTGCAGGTAGGGGTCCTTCCAGTTCCACACGTCCAGGCTGACCCGATCCTCGTCCAGGAGGGTGTCTTCGGGTTCCTCCCAGGGCCGCGGGGCGGTGCCGAAGAACAGGCGGCGTCCGGTGCGCGAAAACTCCAGTTCGCCGTGCTCACTCACCACCCAACCGGTAGTCATTCCGGCGGAGCCGGTGGAGGCCAGGGGACGCGCCTCGCCGTCGGAGGCGTCCACCACCATCAGGGTGAACTCGGGACTGTCGTCGTCCCAGTTCGGGGCGTCGGTCATGAAGGCCACGTGGTCACCCTCGGGGGCCGAGGCCAGCTGGGCGTAGCGCCCCATCCCGGCGAACAGAGTGCGGGTGGCGCCGGAGCCGGTGTCCACGACGAAAGCGCCGTCGCCCTCCCCGTCCTCGGTGACCGTGGTGAACACCAGGGCCGAACCGTCGGCGGTGAACCTGTACTCCTTCACGTCCTCGAACCGCCATTCCTCGCCGGACTCGAGGTCCCGGAGAACCAGGAGGCGACCCTCGCCGCGCTCCGGCTTCTCCTCCGCTTCCTCGTCCTCCTCCCCGGCCGGCTCCTCCCCCGCCTCGGGCTCCTCGGTCTCGGTCTCCTCCTCGGACTCACCCTCCTCGTCCTCGGCGTCGGTGGTGTAGGCCACGAACGTGCCGTCCTCCTCCGGAACCCGGAACGAGGTGACGTCAGCGATGCGGGTCACGCCTGCGGTCACGTTGGACAGCGAGAGGATGCCCAGGGTGTCTCCGGGCATGTCGTCGCGCTTCACCTCGTCGCGCTTGGCCTGCCGGACCGCCGCATGCGCCGGGACGATGGTGAAGACGGCGAAGCCGCCGTCGGGCGAGAACCGGGCACCCTCGCCCCGATCCACCGACGCCACCTCTTCGCGATCGGTCCGGCGGATGATCAGCTCCGCGTCGCCCTCGCCGGGCACGTAGCGGAAGGTGAGCCAGTCCCCGTTCGGGGTCAGGGCCCGGTTCTGGAGGGTCCTCCAGACGTCGTAGACGGTGTGATCCAGGACCTTCTTGCCCGTGAGCTCGGCCTGCCGGGCCACCGGGTCGTCCACCTGTGCGGAGAGAGCGGTCGGAGCCAGGACGGCCAGGGCCAGAATCGAAAACAGGATATGCCGCTTCGTGCGCATGCGATTCCTCGGTTCCTGCGAGTTTTGTGGGTTCCGCCCCGACGGGGCCGGACCCCACGATTGCGACCCCCGGAAGGGGGGGCAAGGGTCGGGCCACACCAGAAAAGCGGGGGCCCCGACCGCAGTCGGAGCCCCCGAAGGCCGGCGGTGGCCGGCTCGACGTCAGGTGGGGATCTACTTCACGCCCACCATGAGCTTCTTCACACCGGGGCTCACCAGCAGGGCCACCAGTCCGACGCCGCCCACGATCATGGCCACGGTCCGGAAAAGCAGGAACGGAGCCATGCTCTCCAGCGTCCCGGCCACGAGCCCGGCGAACAGGTTCCCAAGCGCCGCGCCGACGAACCAGATCCCCATCATCTGACCCACGCGGTTCACTGGCGAGAGCTTGGTTATGGCCGACAGTCCGACCGGCGAAATCGCCAGCTCGCCCGAGGTGTGGAGGAAATACGTGACGATCAGCCAGGCCGGGCTCACCGGGTTGTCCGGTGTGGCGTTGGCCGCTCCCCAGGAGAGGACGAAGAAGCCCATGGCCAGCCCGACCAGGCCCAGCCCCGCTTTCACCGGGATGGAGGGGTCGGCGTTCCGCTTCTCCAGCCACACCCACATGGATCCGAAGACCGGCGCCAGCAGGATGATGAAGATCGGGTTCACCGACTGGAGGAACGACGCCGGCATCTCCCATCCGCCCACGTTCCGGTTGGTCAGGTCCTGGGCGAACAGGTTCAGCGAGGTGCCGGCCTGCTCGAAGCCCGACCAGAAGACGGCGATGAGGAGGAACAGCCAGAAGATCACCCCGAGCCGCTTGTTCTCCTCCGAGGTATGCCCGCCCATGGTCCACAGGTACACGAAGTACCCGGCCACCAGGATGAGCACGGAATACCCCAGGTACTGGGCGACCTGCGTCAACGTGAGCGGGATCGTGCCGTTGGACACCAGGTAGCCGAACAGGGCGATGGCGGCCAGGACGCCGAAGAACGCTCCGAAGAAGGTCCGGGACTTCCGGGCCAGCTCCTCGGGAGAATCATCGGTCCTCAGCAGACCGGCCTCACCCATGTGCTGCTCACCGAGCTTGTACTGGATGAGTCCCAGGACCATCCCCACACCGGCGGCCCCGAAGCCCCAGTGCCAGTTGTAGCCCTCGCCGAGGAAGCCGGTGACGAGCGGCCCCAGGAAGGCGCCGAGGTTGATCCCCATGTAGAAGATGCTGAACCCGGCGTCCCGCCTGGCTCCGCCCTCGGGGTAGAGCTCGCCCACCACGGTGCTCACGTTCGGCTTCAGGAGACCCGTTCCCATGATGATCAGGATCAGGCCCATGAAGAACGTGACATCCGAGTGGATGGCCATGGTGAAGTGGCCGGCCGCGATGATGCAGCCGCCCACGAACACCGCTTTCCGCTGCCCCCAGAGGTTGTCCGCCACCCAGCCGCCCGGGAGCGCCAGGATGTACACCAGGCTGGTGTAGAGGCCGTAGATGGCCGCGGCCGTGGCCACGTCCAGCCCCATGCCCGGGTTCTCCCCCACCGTGGCGGCGGTCATGAACAGGATGAGGAGGGCCCGCATCCCGTAGTAGGAGAACCGCTCCCACATCTCGGTGAAGAAGAGGGTGGAGAGGCCGAACGGGTGGCCGAAGAAGGTCTTGCCCGAGGCAGAAGCCTGAGTCGGCGAGAGGGTGTCGGACATGGAGACTCCGAAGGCGGTGCGGGGCGCCGTCAGCGGCGCCGCATCATGTAAGGAAGACGTGACAAGCTAGTCGGGGTCCCGGAGGGGGCGCCACCGCGACACCTCACCCGACCCCGGCCCCCGGCTCACTGCAGGGTCCGGGCCGTCATCCCTCGCGGGCCCACGGCGGATCGAGGTCCAGGATCCGGGCGTGCACCGGGCACCGCGGGTCGTGGGCTCCGGGGAGATAGCCGGTGCTCATCAGGAACTCACCGGTGATCTCCCCGCCGGTGAACTTGAAGGTCTTCCTGAACAGCTTCACCCAGTCATCCTTCGGTAGCGGATGGTGCGCGTCGAGCCAGGCCTCGAACGAGCCGTGGGCCTCACGCATTGCCAGGATGACCCCCGCGTTGTGGATGGCCGCGTTCACCTTGAGCCGGTTCCGGATGATCTCCGGATCGTTCAGCAGGCGGTCCCGATCCTCGTCTCCGTAGGCGGCCACCCGCTCCACGCTGAACCCGCCGTAGGCGCGCTCGAACCCGCCCTTCTTCTTCAGGATCGTGAGCCAGGACAGGCCGGCCTGGTTGATCTCCAGGAGGAGCCGCCCGAACAGGGCGTCGTCGTCGTGCAGGGGGAAGCCGTACTCCTGGTCGTGATAGGGACCGTGAAACGGGTGGCCCGGCGCGAAGGCGCAGTAGCCGGTCAGTTCGGTTGGCGAGTCGGGCATGGCGGGGACGAGCCTGTGTGGGAAGGGTGACGGTGGCATCCGGTCGGGCCGGGCCCCACGCTTGCCCCCGACCCGCAGATGTGGCAAGTCCCCGGTACGATGTCCAACTCTTCCTCGAGGGGCTCCCGGGGCCCCAACCCCTACCTGGTCCTGGCCGTGTCCATGACGGCCATCTCGTTCGCCGCTCCACTGGTGCGGTACGCCACGGCGCCGGCCCTGGTCATCGCGGCCTGGCGTCTGCTCTTCTCCACCGGGATGGTGGCCGGGATCGCCGGCCTGTCGAACCCCTCGATCCGGACCCGCCTGGGTGAGCGGGAGGCGCTGCTGGCCCTGGCCGCGGGGGCATCGCTGGCCGGCCACTTCTGGGCGTGGGTGGCGGCCGTGCAGCTCACCACGGTGGCCGCCGCTTCCGTTCTGGTTGCGACGTCGCCCCTGTTCCTCGCTCTCCTTTCCCTCGCGGTGCTGCACGAGCGGCCCGGTGGTCGGGAGTGGGCGGGGATCGCCCTGGCATTCGCCGGCGCCGTATGGGTGGGGGCCGCCGGCGGTGACGGGGCGGGCACCGCCCTCGGAAACGGCCTGGCCCTCCTTTCGGCCCTGCTCGTGGCGATCTATCTGCTGGTGGGCCGGGCCCTCCGGGAGTCCATGGACCTCTGGCGCTACGTGACCCTGGTCTATGGAACCGCCGGCCTCCTGCTGGCCCTCTCGGTGCTGGTCCTGCCCGGAACCTCGCTGTTCGGACACCCGGCGACCGACTGGATGGTGTTCGCCGCTCTGGCGGCCGGCCCCATGCTGATCGGCCACACGGGTCTGAACTACGCCGTTCGTCGGATTCCGGCCCACCTGGTGGGACTGGCCGTCCTTTCGGAGCCCGTGGGTGCGACGATCCTGGCCTGGGTACTCCCCGGAATTCGGGAAACCCCGCCTCCTGCGGTGCTGATGGGTGGAGCCCTGGTCCTGGCCGGCATCGCCCTGGGCCTGTCGGGGACGAAACAAGAAGACGCCGGGCCACGTAGAACTGGGTGAGGGCCCCCCACGGTGAGGGGACCCAGGGAGCGCGGGACGCGGCCGGGGCGAGAACCCCTGCCGCCGGCCGCGCGTTTGTGCGGAGACGACGGGAATGACTGGATTGGGTTCGCTGCTGCTCAAGGGCCTCCTGGCCTTCACCGTGACCCTGCCGCCCCAGGCTCCCGACCCCGACGGGGGACGACTCTTCGGTCGCGTCCTCACCCGGGACGGCGACGTCTTCGAAGGCTACCTCCGCTGGGACCAGAACGAGGGCAGCTGGGCCGACCTCCTCCACGGGGCCAAGATCATCCCCATCGAGAACTACGAGGACGCCGTGGCCCTGGGGGCAGAGGAAGGAGAGCCGCGGGGCCGGAGCTTCGACTTCTTCGGCTTCACCGTCAGCTGGGACGAGGACGGAGAGTCGTGGCCCGACCAGGCCCAGTCGGCCATCCGCTTCGGCCACCTCCGGTCCATCGAGGTACTGGACGACGACCGAGCGCTGCTGGTCCTGAAGTCCGGGGACGAGTTCGAGATGGTGGCTTCGTCCACCGACATGGGAGACGACCTGCGCGGGCTGGTTGTGGAGGATGCCGAGTACGGCGAGGTGGAGCTCGATTGGGACGACCTGGAGGTGGTGGATTTCTCCTCCTCCGCGGGTGCCGCGAGCTCGTCCATGGGCGATCGGCTCTACGGACGGGTCACCACCCAGTGGGGGGGCGAGTTCACCGGCTTCGTGGCCTGGGACAACGACGAGATCTTCGGGAAGGACGTGCTGGACGGCGACCAGCGGGGCGTCGACCACAGCATTCCGTTCATGAACATCCGGGCCATCTACCACGACGGTGACGACGGCGCCCGGGTCGTTCTCAACAACGGAGAGGAGATCCGCCTGGAGGATTCCAACGACGTGGACGACTCCAACCGGGGGATCGTCGTGGCCGATCCCGCCCTGGGGCAGGTCACGGTGCAGTGGGACGAGTTCGAGTCGCTGGAGCTGAGCCCGCCCCCGACCCAGGACCTGTACGCCACCTTCGACGGCGGTCGAAGCCTCTACGGCACGGTCCGGGATGATCGCGGCGAGTCGTTCACCGGGTTCATCCGGTGGGACAACGACGAGGAGTTCACCTGGGAGATTCTCGACGGCGAATTCCGGAATGTGGAGTTCGACGTGGAGTTCGGTCAGATCCAGCAGATCCAGCGCATCTCTTCGTCACGGGCGCGGGTAACACTGCTGGACGGCCGGAGCTTCCAGCTCGAGAATTCCAACGATGTGGACGAAGGGAACAAGGGCATCCTGGTCTTCATGGAGGACGGTGAGGCCGTGCTGATCCCCTGGAACGAGCTGGAGGACGTGGAGTTCCACGCCCGCTGACGGGTCTCCGGACGGTGTCGGCCGCCCTCCGTGCGGCCCCCCGCCGGATTCGACGACGGGCCGGTCCGCTGATCGCGGGCCGGCCCGTCGCACGTGGGGAGGGGCGCGTACCGAGGGGCTCGCTTGTGAGGCTGGAGCCGGGGGGCCAGAATGCCAGGACACCGGCATCCCGGGCCAACCGGCCCACCTCCACACGCACTGGCCTCCCATGAACCGTTCGGTCCCGGCGACCCGTCTGGCCCTGCTTCTGCTCACCGGCCTCGGAGCCTGTGACGCCCCGGCCCCACTCCCCGTCGAGGAGGGCGTTCCCGAAGCCCTCGCGCGGATCCGGGCCGAGACCCTCTCCGACGTCCGCTACACGTTCGCTCTCCAGGTTCCCGAGCCTCGGTCCGAGGCGGTGACCGGCACGGCTTCCATCCGATTCAACCGGAGCGACTCCGGAAATCGGGCGGTGGTGCTGGACTTCATGCTCCCCGCCGAGCGGGTGCGGGGTGCACGGGTGAACGGGGCGGAGGTAGCGGTGGAGTTCGTGGCCGACCACGTCGTGGTTCCCGCCGAGGCCCTGGTCGACGGCGGCGAGAACCACGTGGAGTTGGACATCATCGCCGGCGACGAAGCGCTGAACCGGAACGACGGGTTCCTCTACACCCTCTTCGTCCCCGACCGGGCCCACTTCTCCCTCCCGGTGTTCGATCAACCGGACCTCAAGGCCCGGGTGACGTGGGACCTGACCGTCCCGGCGTCCTGGGTGGCCATCGCCAATGGACCGCTCCAGGACTCGATCCTGCTGGAGCCGCAGGCCGGGGCCCCGTCGGACGGGGGCGCGGGGAAGAAGCGTCTCACGTTCGCCGAGAGCCGGCCCATCCCGACCTACCTCCTGGCCTTTGCGGCCGGCGCGTTCCAGGTGGAGGTGGCGGAGCGCGACGGCCGGCGCCTGGAGATGTTCCACAGGGAGACCGACCAGGAGAAGGTGGCCCGGAACCGCGAAGCCATCTTCGACCTCCACGCTTCGGCCTTGGCCTGGCTCGAGGAGTACACGGGCATCGACTACCCCTTCCAGAAATTCGGCTTCGTCCTGATTCCTCCGTTCCAGTACGGCGGGATGGAGCATCCCGGGGCCGTGACCTATCGCGCGTCGTCCCTGTTCCTGGAGGAGAGCGCCACCCAGGGCCAGATCCTGGGCCGGGCGAGCCTCATCGCGCACGAGACGGCCCACATGTGGTTCGGGGACTTGGTCACCATGAAGTGGTTCGACGACGTCTGGACGAAGGAGGTGTTCGCCAACTTCATGGCCGCCAAGATCGTCCACCCCTCGTTCCCCGAGGTGAATCACGACCTCCGCTTCCTCCTGGCGCACCACCCCACGGCGTACGGCGTGGACCGGACCCGGGGCGCGAACGCCATCCGTCAGCCGCTGGAGAACCTGAACCAGGCCGGGACCCTCTACGGCGCGATCATCTATCAGAAGGCGCCCATGGTCATGAAGCAGCTGGAGCGGCTGGTCGGTGAGGAGACCTTTCGTGACGGGTTGCGGGAATACCTGAGCACCTTCTCCTACGGAAACGCCACCTGGCCGGACCTCATCGCCATCCTGGACCCGCTCCACGAGGACGACCTGACCGCCTGGAGCCAGGTCTGGGTTGAGGAGCCCGGACGTCCCACGATCCTCGTCGATCGCGTGCTGGAACCCGGCGGGGCGCTTTCTGCGGTGGGGCTGCGCCAGGAGGACCCATGGGAGCGGGGCAGGGTGTGGCCCCAGCGGCTGGCGGTACACATCCAGGCCGCGGACGAGGTCTACATCCGCGACATCAACTGGGGCGGCGGCGCCACCGGCGTACTCCTGGAGGAGCCCGGCGTCGTGCCCGACTTCATCCTGCCCAACGGGTCAGGGGTGGAGTACGGCCTCTTCCAGATCGACGACGCCTCCCTCGGGTACCTGGTCACACACGTGAACTCGCTGACCGATCCGGTGATCCGGGGCACGGCCTGGGTCACCCTCTGGGACGCGGTCCTGGAGGAGCGCCTGGAGCCCACCCGGTTCCTCGACGCGGCGCTGGCCGCGGTGGAGCTGGAGGAGTCGGAGCAGCTCCTGTCCCGGATCCTGGGCTACGCACAGACGGCCTACTGGCGCCTCCTCGCCCCGTGGGAGAGAGCGGATACCTGGGCTCGCCGATTCGAGCGCGCGCTCGCCGGACCGGTTTTCGAGCGGCGAATCGGAGAGGAGGCTCCCACCCGTGCGGCCACCCTCTACCGAAGCTACGTCTCCATCGCACTTTCGCCGGAGGAGGTCGCCCGGGTCCGTGCTCTGTGGGCGGGAGAGACGGACGTGCCGGGAGTGCCCCTGTCCACCCGGGACCGTACCTCATTGGCCACCGCGCTGGCGATTCGGGAGGTGGAGGGCTGGCAGGGGATCCTCGACGCGCAGGAAGGGGCCATCGAGAACCCGGACCGCCTCGCCCGGTTCCGGTTCGTCCGCCCAGCTCTGGACGCCGATCCCGAAGTCCGGACCCGGTTCTTCGAGTCCCTCTCCGACCCGGCCAACCGGGAGCGGGAGCCCTGGGTGCTGTCGGCGCTGGGTGCGCTGCATCATCCGCTCCGGGCGGGCCAGAGCGAGATCTACGTCCTCCCGGCCCTGGAACTGCTGGAGGAGATCCAGCGCACCGGAGACATCTTCTTCCCGACTCGCTGGATGGGAGCGACCCTGGGCGGGCACGGGTCCGACGAGGTCGTCGAGATCGTGAACGACTACCTGGAGTCCCGGCCCGACTACCCGCCTCGTCTCCGCCAGAAGATTCTCCAGGCCCTGGACATGGTGGAGCGGTCGGCCCGGATTCGGAGCGGTGCCGGTGACCTCATCGCATTCGACCCGGCTCCGGAGCGGGCTCCGGCGCCCCAGCCACGCAGACCCTCATGATGCCCCTCATCCAGAAGCGCCGGCGGCCGGTGCTCCCGGTCCGTGCCCCGACCTCCGGGGCCGGAGCCGTCACCCTGGCTCTGGTCTGCGGTCTGGCCGGGTCCGGATGCGGCGACGCTCCGCCCCACGAGCAGCGCGGTCCGGACGTGGCCGTCCCCGCCGGGAGTCCATGGATCCGGCCCGGCGACGGGCTGCTGGAGCGCCCCGATCTGCAGGCCCTCGTGGACGCCCAGAACCGCAGGGAGCCCGACCTCCTGGTCGAGGCCCTTGCCAGCGACGATCCCGCGGTCCGGGCCCGGGCTGCCCTCGGGCTGGCGTCCATCGGGGACCCCGGAACGCTTCAGGCTCTCCTGGATCGCCTGGACGACCCGGATCCCGGCGTGCGCCGAGACGTCGCCTTCGCCCTCGGACGGATCGGCGGGTACGGTGTGGCCCGCGCCCTCCTCGAGGCCCTCGGGGGGGAGGGGGATCCGGAGGTCCAGGAGGCCATGGCCCAGGCCGTCGCCTCCATCGGAGAGGAGTCCGACCTCGACGCGCTGGTGTCCGCCGGCCGGGAGGGGCGGATTTCCCCCTGGGCCACCGGAATCTCCATCGCCCGCTTCGGCATGCGGGGGATCCACTCCGCCTCGGCCGGTACGTGGCTGAGGGATCATCTCGCCGCCAGCGACCCCTCCAGCCGGTTGGCGGCGGCCTACTTCTTCTCCCGCGTACCCGTCCAGTTCTGGACCCGGCTGCTCCCGTCGGTCCGGGAGTCCCTGGCGGCCTCCGATGCGGCGGATCCGGCGGCTCAGTTCCTTGCGCTCGGGCTCGGCAACGCCGGTCTTCCCGAGGACGAGGCGCTGCTCGTCACGGTGATGAGGAGCGCTACCGACTGGAGGACCCGGGTCAACGCGGCCCTGGGCCTCGGGCCGGCCCGGCCGGTGGCTGCTCCGGAGACCCGGGGCGCTCTGTTCCAGGCACTGCAGGACCCCAGTCCCCGGGTCCGGGTGGCGGCCGCCCTGGCCTTGGCCGCCAAGCGGGAGCTTCCCCCCACCGACCTGGATCGGATCCGTGAGCTCGTCGTCGCGTCGGACCCGAACGAATGGCAGGTGCCCGCCATTCTCCTTCCCTCGATGGCCCGGGCCGGAGAGTACGCAGCTGTGGTCGAGTGGATGGATCGGGTGCCGGTGGACCGGACCGCGCCCCGGATTTCGGCGGTCGACGCGCTGGCGCTCGCCCCGGATGCGGGCGCCACGGAGGCCCTGGTGGCCCTCAGCGCGGACCCCTCGGCGCCTGTGGCCGGCGCGGCCATGCGGGCGCTGGCCCGCCGGTGGACGGTCATGGCTCGTCAGGGCTTCGACCCCGCGGAAGCGTTCGGGTGGTTCCTGCCCGGGTTGAGTCGATCCGAGTTCGCGGTCGTGTTCCCGGCCGCCTCGGCTCTGGCCCAGGAACCGTTCCTGTCGCTGGGGGCCGGCGATTCGCTCCTGGTGGCCATGAACCGGCTCAACGCGACCGAAGGAGGCGAGCGAGGCGCATCGTCGGTCCTGGTGGCGCTGGGCCGCATCGGCGACGAGCGGGTTCGGCCCCTGGCGCTGGAGGCCGTGCGCTCGGACGTGCGGGCCATCGCATCGGCCGGGGACCAGGCGCTCCAGGGCCTGGGCGATGCCCCCCGGGACTTCGGTCCGGACGTGCCCTGGCGCAGGTCGGTGGACTGGGACCGGCTCGGCGAGTTGGGGCGCCACCCCGTCCTGGTCCTGGAGACGGAGCGGGGAACGATCCGCCTCCGGATGGACGCGGAGCTCGCTCCCCTCACCGTGTCCTCGGTGAGCGCACTCGCGATGGCCGGTCGATACGACGGAGTGCCCTTTCACCGGGTCGAGCCGAACTTCGTGATCCAGGGTGGGGACGTGGAGTTCGGTCTGGGCTACGGAGGCCCCGGCTACTCCATCCGCACCGAGTCGACGCCGGAGCCGTTCTCCCGGGGCACGGCGGGGATCGCCAGCGCGGGGAAGGACACGGAGGGCTCACAGTTCTTCATCAACCACGTCATGTCCCCCCACCTGGACGGGAACTACACCGTGTTCGGGTGGGTCACAGACGGCATGGAAGTGGTCGACGGGATCCGTCGCGCCGACCCGGTCGTCCGGGCATGGGTGGAGCCCGATCCCGCCGGTGGTGGCTGAACCATGCGGTGACCCGGTCGGCCGCCGGGGGCTTGCGGAGCCGCCATGGGATGAATTCTTCTTAACACCATGGCCATCCACTTCACCGTGTTCCCGGACCTCAACCTTCTCCTCTCGGAGTTCGAGGGGGTGGTCAACCCGGTTGAGCTGCTGGCCTGGTACGAGGCTCTCCGCTCCCACGACGAGTTCCGGACCGACATCCGCCAGCTCGCCGATTTCCGACGGAACGTCCCCGAGGCCTGGACGGCGGATGAGATGAAGCGGGTCCTGGAGATGGAACCGTTCGGCGAGGGAGCGCGAAGGGCGTTCGTCGGTCCCAGCGACGTAGTCTTCGGCCTGGCGCGCATGTACGCCAGCTTCTCCGATACGCTGGGACGCGGCGGTAACATCGAGGCGTTCCGAGACATGGACGAGGCCCTCGAATGGCTCGGAGTGGATCCCACCCAGGTTCCCGGGTTGGCCTGAACCGCACCGCGCCCCGGTCTGCCCGACCGGCTCCCCCCTCCGGGCCTCCGGCTCGGAGACGCTCCGGCCGCGCCTCGCCTCCTCTGGTTCGCGGTCTCCGCGGGCCGCTCTCCCAATCCCGGCCGCGCCCTCTGCGGACCGCCCTTCGATCCGTCTGGGCGCCGATCGTCCCGGTGCGCTCCTGAAACCTCCCGCTCCGCCGCGGCGTAGGGAGGAACTCCGAGGCCTGAACGGTGTTACTGCCCAGAGACAAAGAGGGGATTGAGCCTTCTTTCGAGTTTGTTTACACTGTTAACCATGTCTGAAACTCGCTTAAAGATCCTTGAATGCGCCTGCGACCTCTATCTGGACGAGGGGTTGCAGGGATTCTCGATGCGGAAGCTGGCCCGGTCCGTGGGAGTCACCGCTCCCGCGCTGTACCGGCACTACGACAGCAAGGAGCGTGTGCTCGTCGCCGTGCTCGGAGAGGCCTACAAGCTCTTCGCCCAGTACCTCTACCGGGCCCTCTCGGCGCCGACTCCCCTGGAGCGGCTCCGGACGGCGTCCGGGGAATACCTGAATTTCGCCCTGGAGAACCCGCGCCAGTACGAGATGATGTTCGTCTCGGCGGCGGGGCTGGGGCTGGACGAACTCCCCCCGGAGGTGGAGCAGCACGGCTGCACGATTGGCCAGTTCTGGCACGATCGGGTCCGGGAGTGCATGGACGCCGGCCTCCTCAATCCGGATGACCCGGAGCGGGTGTCCCTCACCATGTGGTCCCATGCCCATGGGCTGATGGTGCTCTACCTCCGCGGAATGCTGCAGATGGAGGAGTCTGAGTTCAGGGCGTTCTTCGCCGAGTCGAGTCGCAGGATGGCGATGGGAGTGGGCACGGAGCGACTCGAGGAGATGGCGGCCGAGGTGGCCGGACTGGGGACGGCCGCCGGCTGAGCGGTCGGACCGTGGGGAACTCGCGTCGCCATCCGAGCGCGCGCGAGTAGGGGACGGCGCGAGCCGATACAGGAATAGTGATTCGTTCAATGAACGTAGATCGATACATCCGGGTGGCGGCGGCGTTCGCCGTCATCCTGGGGATGAGCGCAGCGGGCGCCACCGCTCAGGCGACCTCCGAGGGAGGGCTCGCCGTCGAGCCCATGATCCCGCGAGCCAAGGGACCGCCGCAGGAGGGACCGGCCACGATCCGGATGGATATCCGGGCGGCCGTGGTCCGGGCCCTGGAGGCCAACCGGGACGTCCGTGACGCGGAACTCACGCTGGAACTGGCCGAGGAGCAGGTGGACGAGGCCTGGGGGAGCCTGTTCCCGACACTGGACTTCAATTCCGCCTACACGCGGAACCTGGACGTTCCCGTGTCGTGGCTGCCTGGGATCATCTTCGACCCCGAGGCTCCGCCGGATCTGCTGGTGCCCGTGCGCTTCGGCGCGGACAACTCGTGGAACACGAACTTCCGTCTGGAGCAGCCCATCTTCGAGGCCGGTGCCCTCATCGGCGTGGGGACGGCGGGTCGATTCCGGGCCTTCCAGACCGAAGGTCTCCGGGGGAGGTCCCAAGGGGCGGTTACGCAGGTACGAAACGCGTACTACGGACTCCTTCTGGACGTGGAGAACCAGCGCCTTCTCCAGGCCTCGGTGGATCGAGTGAGCGAGAACCTCGCCGAGACCGAGGCCCTGAACCGAGCCGGACTGTCGTCGGACTACGACGTCCTCCGCCTCCAGGTGGAGCTCACCAACCTCCAGGCCAACCTGGAGCGGGCCCTCAACGCGGTGGTGGCCTCCAAGCGGACGCTGGGCGTCCTCCTGGACATGGGCGACGGCGAGAACATCGAGGTCGTCGGTACGCTGGCCGAGATGGACCTGGAGTCGCTCGAGGCGAACGGGCTGGACAACCGCCAGATCCTGGCGTTCACCGGCTACAACTCGTTCGAGACCGAGCGCCCCGAGACCATCGATCTGTCCCAGGAGGGTCGGTCCGACATCCGGCAGGGGATGCTGAACGAAGATCTCCGACGGGCGGAGCTTCGGCTGGAGCAGGGCGAGTACCTGCCCAAGATTTCCGCCGTGGGCAACTACACCTGGTCCGCCCAGTACAACGGGGGATTCAGCTTCTGGTGGCAGGAGGACCAGAGGGCGTCGTTCTCCTCCATCGGATTCGTGGTGACCCTCCCGGTCTTCACCGGGACCAAGCGCCACAACCGGATTCAGCAGAAGCAGGTGGCGCTGCGTCAGGCGCAGACCCAGACCGAGCTCATCCGGGACCAGGCCGAAGCCGAAGTCCGGACCCTCCTAGACCAGGTCGAGGAGGCCCGGCGCAGGGCGCTGGCCCAGGCCGCCGCCGTTCGGCAGGCACAGCGGGGCTTCGACATCGCCTCGGCCCAGTACCGCGAAGGACTGGGCAGCCAGCTGCAGATCACGGACTCGGAAGAGGCCCTCAGGCAGAGTCAGTTCAACTACGCACAGGCGGTCTTCGATTTCCTGATCGCCCGTTCAAACCTCGATCTGGCCGTGGGCGTGGTCCCCGGCGTGGATCTGGAGCCGGGTGACCTGGCTCCCCAGCAGTGACGATATCCCGACTGGAGATTCGATAGATGACGAGCACGCGAAACACCACCCGGTTCACCGCGCTGGCCCTGGTGGCCGGACTTGCGGCCTGCGGGGGCGGAGAGTCCGCCGGTACCGCCGAGGCGGCCACCGCGGACGCGGGGGCCGGAGAGGCGTTCACGCGGATCATCAACGTGGAGGTGATGCCTGCGGAGCTTCAGCCCTTCCAGGAGATCATCCGTCTCACCGGCGTGGTCCGGGCGAACCAGGACGTGACCCTGGCGGCGGAGGAGTCCGGCGTCATCCGCGAGATCCTCGTGGACAAGGGCTCGCAGGTCTGGAAGGGACAGCCCCTGTTCCGGATCGACGATCAGCTGATCCGCAGCCAGGTGGACCAGGCCACGGCCCAGGCCGCTCTGGCCGCGGAGACGTGGGAGCGCCGTCGCCGCCTCTGGGAAGAGGACCAGGTCGGGTCCGAGATCGCCTATCTGGAGGCCAAGTACACCGCGGAGCAGGCCGACGCCAGCCTTCGCGTTCTCCAGCAGCGGCTCGAGCGCCACACCATCAAGGCGCCCATTTCCGGCGTTCTCGATTCCCGTCTCATCGAGGTGGGCTCCATGGTCTCCATGGGGACTCCGGTGGCCCGGGTCGTGTCACTGAACCCGGTGAAGATCACCGCCGGGGTACCGGAGCGGTTTGCGGGCGATGTGACCCTGGGCACCCAGGCGAAGGTCACCATGGACGTGTTCCCGGGCGAGGTGGGGGAGGGGACCATCAACTACGTGGGCGTGGCCGTGGATCCGCGGAGCCGGACGTTCCCGGTGGAGTTCGTGATGCCCAACGCGGACGGCATGGTCAAGCCGGAGATGATCGCTTCCATGGAGCTGGTGCGCCGGGATGAGCAGGAGGCCCTTGTGGTCCCCCAGGAGGCGCTGGTGCGGGTGGAGACGGGGTTCGTCCTCTTCGTCGTAGACGGGGAGGGGGACGGTGCCACCGCGTCGGTCCGTTCGGTGGAGCTGGGCCCGGCCCAGCGGAATCAGGTTGTGGTTCGATCCGGCCTCGAGGTCGGAGACCGGGTCATCGTCGTCGGCCAGAAGCAGGTGGCCAACGGTGACCGCGTGCAGATCGTGGGTGAGCGCGTTGCGCTGGGAGGACAGGGATGAGCATGGATCGACCGGAGGACCAGGGCAGCCGCCGGGTCCCCCATGACGGGGGACAGGACGGTCGCACCTACAAGGAGTTCTTCCTCACGTCGTTCGCGGTGGACCACCGGACCAGCATCCTGGTGCTCCTCTTCATCGTGACCTTCGGGGGGATCGGCGCGTACCTGTCGATCCCGAAGGAGGCGGCGCCCGAGATCGAGATCCCCATCATCGCGGTGAACACGATCTACCCGGGGGTGTCGCCGGCGGACATGGAGTCGCTGGTGACGCGGGTCCTGGAGGAGGACCTGAACACCATCCCCGACGTGAAGGAGATGCGCTCCTCGTCGGTGGAGGGCTACTCGTCCATCACGGTCGAGTTCGAGACCTCGGTGAACCTGGAGGACGCGCTCCAGCGGGTCCGGGAGAAGGTGGACCTGGCCAAGCCCGATCTGCCCCAGGACGCCGAAGATCCGGCCATCGTCGAGTTCAACATGGCCGACATGCCCATCATGCAGGTGAACGTGGCCGGCGAGTACGGCCTGGTGCGCCTGAAGGAGATCGGCGAGGAGATGCAGGACCGGATGGAGCAGATTCCGACGGTCCTCAGGGTCGACCTCCGGGGCGGACTCGAGCGCGAGGTGAAGGTCGACATCGACCTGGCCAAGCTGAAGTTCTACAACCTGGGATTCTGGGACGTCGTCGAGACGATCCAGCAGGAGAACGTGAACATCCCGGGCGGGTCCATCGACGTCGGGGACGTGAAGTACCTCGTCCGCGTGGATGGCGAGTTCGTCGATCCTTCGCTCATCGAGGACCTGGTCATCAAGACCGAGGGAGGGAACCCCATCTACGTTCGGGACGTGGCGTCGGTGGAGTTCGGGTTCGCAGAGCGGGAGAGCTATGCCCGCCTCAACGGCAACCCGGTGGTGACCCTGGACGTGGTGAAGCGGTCGGGCGAGAACATCATCGAGACCGCCGACGCCGTGAAGGCGATCATCGCCGACATGGAGGGCTTCTTTCCGCCCACTACGGTGGTGACCATCACGGGTGACCAGTCCGACGACATCTTCGAGATGGTCAGCTCGCTGGAGAACAACATCATCTCGGCGCTGATTCTCATCGTCGCGGTCCTGTTCTTCTTCCTGGGCGTGCGAACCTCGTCGTTCGTGGCGCTGGCCATCCCCACGTCCATGCTCCTGTCCTTCCTGGTGCTGGGGCTCCTGGGCGTGACCATGAACATGGTGGTTCTGTTCTCCCTCATCCTCGCGCTGGGGATGCTGGTGGACAACGCCATCGTGATCGTGGAGAACATGTACCGGTTCCTTGAGGAGGGCTGGGACCGGATCGACGCCGCCAAGAAGGCCACCGGTGAGGTGGCCATGCCGGTCATCGCGTCCACCGCGACCACGCTGGCCGCGTTCGCGCCCCTCATGTTCTGGCCGGGCATCACCGGTGAGTTCATGAAGTACCTGCCCCTGACGCTCATCGTCACGCTGGCGAGCTCGCTGTTCGTGGCGCTGGTCATCGTGCCGACGGTGGCGTCGATGTTCATGCGGGTCGATGGCCAGAAGGCTCCGCCCATGCGTCCGGCCATGCGCTACACCCTCATCGGGGTCACCGTGCTGGCCACGCTCATCGTGGCGTCCGTGAATCCGCTCACGGCCGGGCTGCTGGTGGCCACGTTCGCGGTTTCATACGTGATCCACGTGAACGTCCTGAGCAAGGTCGCTCGACGATTCCAGGACGATCTGCTTCCCGCAACGATCAACATCTACGAGAGCCAGCTGCGCTGGGCGCTGGGTCACCGGGCCGTCATGGTGGCCGGATCGGCCGTGGTGCTGGTGGCGACCTTCATCGCCTTCGGATTCCTGAACAACGGGGTGGAGTTCTTCCCCGAGGACATCCCGCCGTCGGCCGTGACCATCGACTGGGAGGCCCCGGTGGGGACTCGCGTCCAGGCCACCGACCGGATGGCCTACCGGATCCTCCAGGAGATCGAAGGCGTGGAGGGTCTGGGCGATGTCGAGTCCGAGGTCGCCACGGTGGGCGGCGGAGGCGGCGCCAACCCCATGGGGGGCGGGGCGTCCGGCCCGCAGGCCGGCCGCTTCACCATGACCTTTGTGGAGTTCAAGGACCGGGAGCACGACGGCTTCCGGACGCTGGCGGACCTCCAGGGCCGGGTGGGGACCACCATTGCGGGCGCGACCTTCAAGGTAGACAAGCCCGTGGAGGGGCCACCCACCGGCAAGCCCGTCAACATGGAGCTCGTGGGTGAGGATCCCCTCCTCCTGAAGCGGCTGTCGGACGAGGTTCTGGCCGTCCTCCGCGGTGCTCCGGTGTTCCCCAAGCTCGTGGGGCTGGAGAGCGATCTGGACGAGGCACGACCGGAGCTGTCGGTCCACGTGGACCGGGAGAAGGCGGCGCTCTACGGCGTCAGCACGCTCGACGTCGGGAATGCGGTCCGGGGCGCCATCAACGGTCTGGAGGCAGCCAAGTACCGCACCGGAAACGACGAGTACGACATCATCGTCCGGCTGCGACCGGAGGATCGGTCCGAGCTGAACGCCCTGGCCGATCTGACGGTGATGAACGAGGGGACGCAGGTACCGCTTCTGTCCGTGGCCAGCTGG
Organism: Gemmatimonadota bacterium; assembly: GCA_039587435.1. Taxonomy (GTDB): domain Bacteria; phylum Gemmatimonadota; class Gemmatimonadetes; order Longimicrobiales; family Gaopeijiaceae; genus JBDHIJ01. Next base: position 16,540 of record JBDHIJ010000022.1, on the reverse strand, counting down.
ACGGTTCAGGACGGCTACGGGTCCATCAACCGGGTGGACATGGACAAGGTGGCCACCATCTCCTCGGACGTGGCGGCGGGGTACAACCAGAACGCCGTGCTGGCGGAGGTGCAGGCCACGCTCGATCCGTTCATCGCCACGCTGCCCCCGGGTTACACGGTCCGTTTCACGGGATCCAGCCAGGAGCAGGCGGAGGCGCAGGCCTTCCTGAGCACGGCCTTCCTCATGGCGCTGGCCCTCATCGGGTTCATCCTCGTGAGCCAGTTCAACTCCGTGGTGAAGCCGGTGATCATCCTGACGTCGGTGATCATGTCCACGGTGGGCGTGCTCATGGGTTACATGGTCTTCCAGATGCCGTTCGTGGTCATCATGACGGGTGTGGGGATCATCTCGCTGGCCGGGATCGTGGTGAACAACGCCATCGTGCTCATCGACTACATCGACATTCTGCGCGAGCGGGACGGCATGGATCGGAGGGAAGCGCTGGTGGAGGGTGGGAAGACCCGGTTCCGGCCGGTCATCCTGACGGCCATCACTACGGCTCTTGGCCTGGTGCCGCTGGCCGTGGGCCTGAACTTCGACTTCTTCGGCCTGTACACGAACCTGAACCCGGAGCTCTACTGGGGTGGGGATCAGGCGGCGTGGTGGGGTCCCATGGCCATCGCGGTCATCTGCGGGATCGTGTTCGCCACCTTCCTGACCCTCGTCCTGGTCCCGATCATGTACTCGCTGGTGGACGACTTCTCCGACTTCTTCGCGCGGAACTTCAGCCCCATCGAGGTCGAGGCAGAGGGCGCGGCGAGACTGGATGAGCCCTTTATCCCGCCCCGGGAGATCACCGAGGTTCCGGAACCGGAGCCAGAGGTCGCGGGTGACCGGGTGGCCGCGGCCGCCTACCGCGAGAACGCTCCGTTCGGGACGGGGCTGCGGACCCAGCCCGGGTCGGACTGATCCCGCCGCGCTGTTCGGCGGACCATGCAGAAGGGGGGCGGCTCAACGGGCCGCCCCCCTTCGGTGTCTCAGAAGAGGTGGCCTCGACCGGATCGGTCGCACCGGATGGGGTTATCTTGTTCTGCCGCGCACGGTTGGCGTGACCCACACGCCATGCTCGGCTGAGCCAACGCGCGCACCACGAGGCGGACGTGCATCGCGGGAACAGGGGTGACAGGATGAGGGGCCGGGGGGAGTGGCGAGCCGCGGCGATCGTCGCGGTCGGGGTCGTGAGCCTGAGCCTGGCCGCGGCGACGGACCCCTCGGCCCTGTCCGCGCAGGAGCCGGACACCCCGCAGCTGGCGGATTCGACCGCGTCCGCGACGAACGGTGCCGGGCCGCTCCGCGTCTTCCTGGACTGCAAGACCCGGTGCGACCGGACCTTCTATCGCACCGAGATCACCTTCGTGAACTGGGTTCGGGATCGGTTCGACGCCCAGGTGCAGGTGATCATCACCGACCAGGACACGGGCGGGGGCGGGGAGGAGTTCATCTTCCAGTTCCTCGGCCTGCAGGACCTGGCCGGTCAGAACGAGGAACTCCGCTTCGTCTCCAACCAGACCGACACGGACGACGAGGTCCGGAACGGCCAGACCCGGGTTCTCGCCATCGGACTGGCCAACTACTCCGCCATGATCGGCCGGGTGGAGGGAATCGAGGTTCGGGCGGCCGAGGACTTCCGGAGCGGTGCGCCGGTCCTCCAGGCCGGGATCGAGGACGATCCCTGGCACCTGTGGGTCTTCAACATCCGGGGGAACGGAAGCCTGGCGGCCGAGGAGCTCGAGGACACCTGGGCGGTGAACGGCTCGATCTCCGCCAACCGGACTACCGAGACCTGGAAGGTCCGCCTGGCCTCGTTCGGGTTCTACCGCCAGGTGCGGCAGGAACTCAACGACGGGTCGGTGTTCAAGTCCGTTTTCAGAAGCTGGCGGGTCAACGGGGGCGTGGCCTACGCCCTGGCGGACCACTGGTCACTGGGGGCCACCGGACGGATCAGCTCCGAGTCCCGTCAGAACCTGAAGCGGGGTGGCCTGCTCGGCGGTGGCGTCGAGTACAGCTTCTTCCCCTACGAGGAGGCCACCCGGCGGCAGGTGCTCCTCGTGTACCGGGTGGGCGTGGTCTACAACGTCTACGAAGAGATCACGATCTACGACCAGACCGAGGAGACTCGGCCCGCGCACGAACTCACGTTCTCCATGGACTACGAGCAGCCTTGGGGCGAGGCCGGGTTCACCGTTCAGGGGATGCAGTTCCTGCACGACACGAAGTTCTACGAGGTGTCGGCGTGGGGAGACCTGGACTTCCGGATCGCCCGGGGCCTGAGCCTGAACCTCCGGGCCAGCGGGGCCCTCATCGAAAACCAGATCTTCCTTCCCAAGGGCGATCTGACCGACGAGGAGATCCTGACCGGCCAGTTCGAGCGGGGAACGCCCTGGCGGTACAGCCTCTCGGTGGGCTTCCGCTACGCCTTCGGGTCCATCTACAACAACGTGGTGAACAACCGGTTCGACCGGGGCTTCTGATCCGACCGGAGTCTCTCATTCGGCGGGAGCTTCCGGCCCGTTCGGCCTACCCCGTTCAGCTCACCAGAACCAGCTGAGCGAGAGGTACACGCTGGGGGTGCCCGACCCGTATTCCGACTGGAGGACCTCCTCCGGGTTCACGGTCTCGGCGTTCGGTTCGTCTCCCCAGGGGATGTAGACCCCGCCTCGCAGGCTGCCCTCCCTCGCGACCGACCAGGACGCGCCCGGACCGAACTGGCCGCTGCCGTCGTTCAGGTTCACCAGGAACAGGGCATCCACGCTGACCAGCGGGTGGACCTGATAGCTGCCCTGCAGCAGTCCGGTGTCGCGGCCCACGGTCTGGAGCTCGCCCCGGGTGAAGGGTTCCGACGTGGCGACCTCCAGGTAGTCGGAGGGGTCGGAGGCTCCGAACCCGTCGCGCTGGTATTCCGCCAGCAGGTAGAGGTCCTTCCCACGCCAGAGACGGAAGTGGTCCAGACCCACGGAGCCGCGGAGGGTGGTGCTCTCGTCCCGGGAGTCCTGCCTGAGCGAAACCTCGGTCCGGAGGGCGACGGATCGGATGGCGCCCACGGCTGCCACGGCGGCGCCGAACTCGTCATGGATCATCCCGCCCCACCCGGAGAGGTCCCAGCCCCCCACCGAGCGGCGGCCCCGCACCAGGGCGGTGAGCGTGGTCTTCTCTCCGGTGTCCTGGGCGCGGAGCACGCCGTCCACCTCGGAAAAGGCCCCCGGGAACCACTGCACTCGGAGGGCGTCGACGCCGGCCCGGTATTCCCGGAACGGGTCGGCCGGATCGAAGGGGGCGAAGGGATCCGCTGGGGTCAGGAACAGGGTGGAAGCCCAGGAGATGGTCTGGCGACCCACCGTGACGGTCACCTCGGACCCCAGGTCGCTCGCGATCCAGAGCCGGTCCAGGCGGTGCACCCACTCCAGGTGGTCCTCGGACGCGATGGTGCCGCTGAGGTCCAGCCAACCCGTCGATCCCTGCGGAATGGTCCCCGGAATCGTCCCGAGGCCCAGGGCCGGGCGGTTCTCCCACAGCTGGAGGAGGTGCTCGTAGGCCACCGAGCCGGAGACCGCCCCCCACCGGGGGTCCACCATTAAACGGACCCGCTGGTTGTCGGCCCACCCGCCCGGAATGAGGAGGTTGGAGCCCGACCACGACGGCACGTTGAGGGCGTACCAACTGGTGGGGGCCTCCTGGGCCGCGATGGGCCCGGACGGCGCGAGGGAGCCCGCTGCGAGGCCCAGCCACCCGGCGAGCCCCAGCCGGGACAGGCGCCCGGTCATCCGTCCCGGGACTGGTCGTCCACGATCCTGCCGTCCACCAGCCGGATCAGGCGCCGGGCCCTCTCCATGACCCGGGGGTCGTGGGTGGCGAAGACGAAGGTGGTGCCCTTCTCCCGGTTCAGGCGCTCCATCACCTCCAGGAGCGCGTCGGATGCGGCCGAGTCGAGGTTCGCGGTGGGCTCGTCCGCCAGCACCAGGGCCGGCTCGCCGACCACGGCCCGGGCCACCGCTACCCGCTGCTGCTGACCTCCCGAGAGTTTGCCGGGACGACGGGCCTCCAGTCCCTCCAGGCCGATCTCCTGAAACAGCGCGCGCACCCGGTCCTCGCGCTCCTCCTTCGGGACGCCGCGCAGCAGCAGCGTGAACTCGGCGTTCTCCAGCGCCGTCAGAACAGGCAGGAGGTTGTAGGCCTGGAACACGAATCCGATGCGTTGCAGTCGGATGCGGGACAGGGCCCGTCCATCCAGTTCGGTGAGCTCGGCCCCTCCCACCTGGATCCGGCCCTCCGTGGCCTCCGTCAGACCCCCCAGCAGGTTGAGGAGCGTGGTCTTCCCCGAACCCGACGGTCCGGCCATGGCCGTGAACTCCCCGGGCTGAACCGTGAGGTCGACCCCTCGCACGGCCTGCACCGGGTCCGGCTCCTGGGGATAGATCTTCCAGACCGACTCCGTCCGGACGGCGGGGATGACGTTGTTCACAGGATCCTCAATTCTCGAACTTCACGCTTTCGGCGATGTCCAGCCGGGCGGCGTGAACCGCCGGATAGATGGACGAGAGCACGCCGATGACGAAGATGGCGATCAGGCCCTGAACCAGATGGGCGAAGCGCAGGTGGGGGACCATCACCGGGTCCATGACGATGCCGGAGAAGGTGAACTCGGTGTCCATGAAGGCCCGGATGTCCAGTCCGTCCCGGAAGAAGATCCAGACGACCGCGAATCCGAGAACCACGCCCACCAGGCCCGAAAAAGCGGTCACCAGGATCCCCTCGATGAGGACGAGGGCGCCCGTCTCACCGGAGCTGAGTCCCAGGGCCCGCAGGAGGCCGAACTCCCGCTGGCGGTTCAGAACGGCCATCAGCACCGAGTTGAGGATGGCCAGGGCGACGATTGCGAACAGGATGATGTGGAACATGTAGTCCCCGTAGTCGTCCATCCGTACCGCCGAGTCGAGCTCCGGGGAGGCCTCGCGCCAGGACAGGACGCGGAGTCCCTGCCCGTCCAGAGCCTGCTCCAGCGTACGAACGGCGGGATCCACCTCCCGGCTCGAGCTCAGGAGCACGGCGATGGTGGTGGCGGCCCCGGGGGCCCCCAGCCAGCTCTCGGCCGTGGCTCGCGGAATGTGAATCACCCCCTCGTCCATCTCCGGGATCCCGAACCGGAAGGTGCCCGCCACCCGGAGGAGCTGGCCCTCGATGTCCCCGGATGCGGTCTGAGCCGTCACGACGAACCGGGACCCGATGCGGAGCCCGAGCCGGCGGGCGAACTCCGCACCCACGTAGGCCACGGCTCCGTCGTCGGGCTCGAGGTACCGGCCCTCGTGCACCCGCTGGGCGAGGAGCGAAAACCGGCTCTCTACCGCAGGATCCACGCCCTCGATCAGGATGGGGAGCGCCGAGGAGGCCGACGAGCCGAGGCCCTGGACGCTCAGCCGCGACGACACCAGTCGGTCGCCGAACCGTCCGTCCAGTGCGGCCAGGGCCTCCTCGGCCCGGGCCACGGCATCCGGTTCCATTCGATTCCGGAAGCTCAGCGTCTCCTGGTATCCCGGAGCCTGGACCGCGAGGTGGCCCGACGCGATGCGCACCCCCGTGTCGATCCAGTCTTCGTGAGCGCCGTCCGCCAGCGACCGGGACAGGATCAGGAGGGCCAGACCCACCACCATGGCCGCGGAGGTGAGCAGGCTCCTCCGCGTCTCGCGCCAGACGTTCCTTCGCGCCAGGCGCACCAGGGCACGGATACGGGTGCCGCCGTTGGGAACCCGATCGAGGGGGTCGGGCCCGGGCTGGTCGGGGCCGGGAGTCCGCGCGGTGGGGGGCTGGGGTGAGGTACTCATCGTCCGGAGAGCGCGTCTGCGGGGGGAACGCGAACGGCCCGGAAGGCCGGGTACAGAGCCGCGATCAGCGAAGTGACGAGAAGAGCCGATCCCGCCCACACCGGTCCGTCCACCGAGTACCGCACCGTGAGAATGGGGCGGACCAGGGCACCCTGCATCGTGAAGTCTCCGAAGACCGAGGAGAGGTCCGGAGGCGCGTTGTGGAACCAGATCATGAGGGGCGCGGCCAGCAGGGCGCCCAGCACCAGGCTCATGACTCCGAGGATGAGGCCCTCCAGCACCACCGTCCACGCCACCCGGACCGGTGAGGTGCCCAGAGCCCGGACCACCGCGAACTCCCGGCGGCGCTCGTAGGTGGCCATGAGCATGGTGTTCGCCACCCCGAAGATCGCCATGCCGAACACGATGGCGGCGATGACGCCGTTGAAGGTCTCGGCGAGTACGGCGTACTCGCGGAGCTCCGCCCGGAATTCGGTCCAGCTTCGCACTTCGACCCCGGGAAGATCGGCTACGGAGCTTCCGAGGTTCCGGGCCGCGTCGGGCGAGGCCCAGACGTCGGGCACCCGGAGAGCCACCTCGTGGATCCGGTCGGAATCCAGGGCCAGGAGGAACTGGAGGTCCCCGATGGGCAGGAGGGCGTGGGTCCGGTCGAGGGCCACCAGCCCGGTGTAGAAGATTCCCGACACGGTGAAGAGGTCGTTCCCGAGCGAGCCGTCTGCGGCGGGAGCCACGACGACCAGCTCGTCCCCCACGTCGATGCCCAGCTGACGGGCGGCCTCGGCGCCCACCAGGACCTCGTTTGCGCCGGGAGTCGGCAAGTCGCCGTCACGGAGGCCGTTGAGCAGGATGGTGACCCGGGACTCGCGCTCCACGTCGATCCCCATCAGGACCCCGGCGATGGTCTCCTCTCCGGACGACAGGAGGCCTCCCCCGTAGACCCGCGGCGCAGCGGCCTCGACCAGCGGATCGGACTCCGCGGCGGCCAGCAGGTTCTCCACATCCACCCCGTCGGCGCCGCCGAGGGTGTGGTAGAGCGAGCGGTCCTCGATGAACTCGGAGTCGTTGACCTGCACCTGCCCCGTGATCACCCGCGTCCCGTTCTCCACCATCTCCCAGGTGATGCCGTCGGAGAGGCCGATCAGGAGGACCGAGGCCACGAATCCCACCGCGAGGGCCGCCGCGGTAATGGCCGTGCGCCGGCGGTGCCTTCCCAGGTTCCGGAAGGCGATCCGCCACCAGATGCCGCGGTCCGACGCCACCGGCCCGGCCTACCGGCCCCGGAGATTCCGGAGACTGAAGAACGACGGGTCCACGTCCACGTCGAACTCCAGCTCTTCGTAGATCACCACGGTGCGCTCACCCGGTTTGTCCTCGGGAAGCACGGTCATGACTGCCGGGACCAGTCGCCCGCCCATCATCCGGTAGTCGCTGAATGCCATGGTCCGGACCAGCACCTCGTCCTCGTCGTAGTAGCGTACCCAGGTCGGCATGAAGTCCGACTGGCGCACCTCCATGTGGACGCCGCCCCAGACCACCGGAGCATCCGGACGGGGCACCAGGCGGAACTCCCAGATCTGCGCGCCCTCCCGGGACTCATCGGCCACGAGCTCGATGGTGTAGTCATCCGCCATGCTGGACTCCTTCACCAGGTCGTCGTTGGTGAAGTGAGAACCCATCCAGCTCCCCATCATGAGGCTCGCGGGCACCTTGATGGTGCGGTCCACCCGGGGCAGATAGTTCCACACCTCCTGGTCGGCCTTCAATGTGGCGGTGCCGGCCTCCTTCTGGGGGGAGAGGACCCGGATCAGGGCGTGGTCGGTCCCGAGCGACCACATCTCCATCTCCAGGCCCCGGCTCCAGTTCTCCGTCTCGATCTCCATCCGCACGCGGGCCTGGGAGGACTCTCCCCGGAGGAGGCGGTCCACGCGGTCCACGATGGCGCGGGCGTCGGACGGGTCCACCTCCTGTGCGCGCAGCTCCGCGGGGGCGAAGAGCAGCCCGATGCCCCCGGCCAGGAGGACGCGGAGGATGCGGCCCCGGGTCGCGGGATGCGTCGGGCGACCACGGAGGCTGGGGATCCCGCGGGTGGATGTGAACATCGGACCCTCCCGATTCGGAGACGCGAGCCGCGCTCGCAGATCTTCGGGCTGCAAACTTGGGGCCGTATCCCCGGGGCGCCACCACCATACCGTGCGGGGCGGTCCGGGAGTATGATTCATGCTCTCCCACATCCCGCAGACGCAGTCATGACTCTTCCGTGGTCCATACGATCCCAGATGATCGTCACCGTGCTGGCGCTGGCCGCAGCGCTGGCCGCCCTGGAGTTCGTTGAACTCCGGCGGGGAATGGGCCAGGCACGGGAGCAGGCCCGGGGTGATGCCCTGGCGGTCACCTCTGCGCTCGCGCAGGGCGTGGGGGGATTCCTGGCCGACCTGGATCACGTGCTGACCGAGCTGGCCTCCAATCCGGAGGTCCGGCCGCTGGACCCGACTCTGTGCTCCGAGCCCATGGTCCGGGTGCTGCCCTATCTCCGCTACGCGGTGAACATCCTCGCTGTTGACCTGAACGGCGAGGTCCGATGCTCAGGGGACGGTGAGATCAGTGCGATGGCGAGCACCCCCGCCCTCCGATACGACGACCGTGACTGGTTCCAGGCGGTCCAGGCCCGTGATGCCCTGTTCGCCAGCGGGCCCCTCCGCGGTCGCTACTCGGGTCGGTGGGTTTCGGTTGTGGCGCGCCCGATTCTGGGGGCCGACGGCGAGTTCCTGGGTGCCGTGGCCATCACGGTGGACCTGGATCGCTTCCAGGGATTTCTCGCCGGAGCGGGGACCCCACAGAACACCCTTCTGACCCTGGCGGATGGGGGGGTGCATATCTTGGCCCGATCGGCGCCCGGGAGCGTGGGGATCGGAGACACATTACCCCACGACAATCCCGAGGTGGACATCTTCCAACCCGGCGGCGGGAGCCTGGTCACCGAGGACGCAGATGGGGTGGAGCGGGTGTTCGCCTGGCACCAGATCCCCGGCTCCACCTGGGTGATCTTCGCCGGGACGCCCACAGACGCCGTGCTGGGCCCGGCCTTCGCCGCGCTTCGACGGGACGTGTTCTGGGCGCTACTCATCACCGGACTGCTCCTGGCCCTGGTGACCTGGACCTACGGCACGGTCACCCGATCGCTGTCCCGGCTGGTTCAGGGGACCCGGGCGGCGGCTCTCGGGGATCCCTCACGGGTGCCGATGGAGGGTCCCCGTGAGGTGGTGGAGGTGGGGCGGCAGTTCAAGCAGACCCTGGAGGCGCGTGCGGAAGCCGAGCGAGATGCTCGCGCGGCGGAGCTGCGCTGGCATTCCGTGACGGAGAACGCCGCGTTCGGCGTGGCCGTGGTCGACGGGGATGGGGACATCGTGGAGTCCAACCCCGCCCTGGTCACACTCCTGGAGGAACCGTCGGGCGATCTGGGCGGCGCCCCCTTCGTCGAGATCTTCTGGGATGAAGACCGGGGCCGCGTCATCCTCGACGGCCTCCTCGAGGGAGATCGCCTCCTGGCCGCGGAGGAGCGGTTTCGGACCCGGGAGGGGAACCTGCGTACGGTCCGGCTCACGGGACGGCGGGCCGAAGCTCCGGAGGGGGGCTTCCGGCTGGAGGTGTTCGCCGAGGACATCACTGCCCAGGAGGACCTGAAGGTCCAGCTCCTCCAGTCGCAGAAGATGGAAGCCGTGGGGCGCCTTGCCGGAGGCGTGGCCCACGACTTCAACAATCTGCTGACGGTCATCCAGGGCCACGCGGAGATCATGCTCGCCGCGGCCGAGACGCCCATTCCCCGCCGACGGAACGCCAAGGAGATCGTCCAGGCCGCCGAGCGGGCGTCCAACCTCACGAACCAGCTGCTGGCATTCTCCCGTCACGGTGGGATCGAGTCGCCCACCGACGTGGATTTGAACCAGCTCGTGCGAGGGATGGAGCGCATGTGCCGCCGCCTCATCGGCGAACACATTCGCATGCACCTGGAGCTCCAGCCGATCCCCCCGGTCACGATCGACCCCACGCGGTTTGAACAGGTGGTGCTGAACCTGGTGGTGAACGCGCGGGACGCGATGCCGGAAGGTGGGGTCCTCACCCTGAGCACGACCTTCCGCGAGCACGGTTCCACCGCGATCGCGACCCGAGCGGACGAGGAGCCCGCGAACACGGGATGGGTGATCCTCTCCGTCCAGGATACCGGCTCCGGGATCGCGCCCGAGGTCCGCGAGCGCATCTTCGACCCGTTCTTCACGACTAAGGCGCCGGGGCAGGGTTCGGGCCTGGGGCTGTCCACGGTCTACGGGATCGTCAGCTCCGCCGGTGGCGAGATCGGCATCGACTCCGCCCCGGGGCAGGGGACGGTCTTCCGCGTGGGACTGCCCCCGGCCCGCTCGGGGACCGCGACGGAACCTGCCGCCGGAGCACAGCCGACGCTCCCCAGTTCACCCGATTCGGGCACCATCCTGGTGGTGGAGGACGAGCAACAGGTCCGGGAGATCATCGTATCGGTCCTGGGTGAGGTGGGGTTCAACACCATCGAGGCACGGGACGGCAAGGAGGGGCTGGAACTGGTGCGGAGCAGGGGCGACGAACTCGACCTGGTGGTGACCGACGTCATCATGCCCCGACTTCAGGGACCGGAGATGGTGGCCGAGTTCCGGGACCAGTTCCCGACTCTGCCCGTGGTCTTCACCTCGGGCTACGCCGAGGGGCGGATTGAGATGGAGGCCCTGGAGGAGGTGGGGGACGCGTTCCTCGCCAAGCCATTCCGGCCGACCGTCCTGCTCGAGGTGGTGCGGGAAGCCCTGCGGAGCCGTCAGGAGCTCGAGACGCGTTCCTGAACCTGGGCCTGCCAGTACTCGGCGATGGCGTCGCTGACGGCCTCCAGGCAGGCCTCCCCGAACGGAGCCGACATCTGGGCGGGATCCCCCAGGACGCCCACGTCGGTCACCGATCGGAATCCCTCGGTCAGGACTTTCTGAATCAGCTCCGGCGACGAGGGGCCCGGGACCCCGGGCCTCGCCTCGGCCCTCCGAACCAGGTCCGGTCGGATGGCCAGCATCTCGGAACTCTCGGCGAGACCGGCGTGCCCGCCAACCCCGGACGGGTCGCCGCCTTGTGCCTCCACCGCGCCCTTCCACAGCTCCAGGAAGCCGTCCAGGTCGGAGTACGCGTGAATGGCGGTTTCGCCTCCGTCGCACCCGGCCCCTCTCTTGAGCGCCGCTCGGAACTCGGGGAGCCCCTCCCGGAGCGGAAGGAAATTGCCGCCATGGCTGGGCATGAGCAGGATGTCGCTAAACCCGTGTGCGGCCAGACTGGTGACGTAGTCCTCCACGATGGCCTGAAGAGTCTGCCGCCGGATGGTCAGCGTGCCCGGAAAGCCCATGTGGTGGTCGGAGCACCCCACCTGGATCACGGGTGCGACGAGAGCGGAGCCGCGTCGTTCGGCCACGCGACGGCCCATCTCCCGACCCCGCAGCGCGTCCACGGCCAGGGGCAGATGGTGTCCGTGCTGTTCCACCGCACCCACCGGGATCACGATCCGGGTCCAGCCAGCCTCGAGAGCGGCGCCGACCTCGGGCCAGGTCAGCTCCTCAAGGTGGAGGCTCGCGGGGTTGAAGGACGAAGGGTCCATGGATGGGACTCGAATGTTGTGTGGGACTGGGTGGTCGGGCAGGTTCGTAGCAGCCATCCGTCACGGCAAGACCGGGGGGACACAAGAAATGTCCAAGAGCAACGTGGAGTTCGTGCGGGAGATCCGGGAAGCCCTGAGAGCGAACGGCTCCGAGGTGGAAAACAGCTTCGGGGGGCTTTCTGCAGGGGCGCTGACCTGGCGACCTCCCGACGGGGGCTGGAGCGTGGCGCTCTGCCTGGACCACCTCCGAACCACGAACCAGGCCTACCTCACCACGATCACCGAGGCCGTCGAACTGGGTCGCAGGAAGAATCGGCGCGTCCCGGATCCCGATCGGGCTCAGGTACGCGGCGGGCGGTTCGGGCGCTGGTTCACCCGTCAGGTCGGACCGGACTCGTCGATGAAGGTGAAGGCCCCCAAGGTGTTCCGGCCCATCGAGGACGTCGATCCCGGCACCGTGGTGGGGGCGCTCATCTCCACCCACCAGGGTCTCGAGGCGATTCTGGACGGTCTCGGAGATCTGGACCTGGATCGAGTGCGGGTCTCGAGCCCCGTATCGAGTCTGATCCGGTTCCACCTGTGCGATGCGTTTCGCATCGTGGTCGCCCATGAGCGACGGCACCTGGACCAGGCTCGGACGGTGACCGGCCGGGAGGGCTTTCCCGGGGGGTGACCGCCCAGGGAGGCGACTCGGAGCGGCCGCCGACCGGAGACCCCCAAGAGGACTGGTGGGGGCGGTTCTGTCCGGTTCGGCGGGGGCGAGGTAGCTTCACGCGGCCTTCAGGAACCTACCTTTGAAAGCAGTCGATGGACCTCCCGTCCCAGAGGACACACAGCCCGTGTGACCGGGCCGATTCCGCGGTCGCTCGGCACCCCCGCTTCCACGCCATGGCACCCCTTCTGGCCGTGGCCCTGACCCTGGCGCCGGCCCCCGGTTTTTCGGTGCCCGTAGCCGCGCAGGAAAACGGCCCCCGCGTGTCGTCGCGTGCCCTCCGGGTCACCACCCCTCCGGTGGTGGACGGGCGCCTGGACGAAGACGTGTGGGGTCGGGCCCCGGTCCTGGGCGACTTCGTGCAGCGGGAGCCGGTGGAAGGGAACCCGGTCTCCCAGCGCACCGAGGCTCGGGTCCTGTTCGATGAGGCCGCGCTGTACGTGGCCGTATGGGCCTTCGACGACTCGCCCGACCTGATCATCCCCGGGGAGAACCGGCGCGACATCGAGCTCGACCAGTCGGACGCCGTCTCCATCATCCTCGACACCTACCTCGACCGCCAGAACGGCTACGTGTTCGGCACCACCCCGGCCGGGATCGAGTTCGATGGCCAGGTGGCCGGGGAGGGGCAGGGAGGGAGCGGCGGCAACGTCCGTCAGCAGCGGGGGTCGGTCAGCGGCTTCAACCGCAACTGGGACGGGAGCTGGGAGGTCGCCGTAAGCCAGGACAGGGAGGGATGGTACGCTGAGTTCCGCATCCCGTTCGCCACCCTCCGGTACGGGGGGAGCGGAGTCCAGGACTGGGGACTGAACATCTCCCGTCGGATCCGGCGGGGGAACGAGGAGGCCTTCTGGTCCCAGGTGCCCCGGCAGTTCAACCTCTACCGCGTCTCCTTCGCCGGGACGCTGGAGGGCGTGGAGGTTCCGACCCAGCGGCAGGCCACCATCACGCCCTACGTCCTCGGCGAGGTGCAGAAGGACTACGAGGCCGGAACCGACGCCGATCCCAACGCCGCCATCGGCGGGGACGCCAAGATCCAGATCACCCCGAGCCTGACCCTGGATCTGACCGTGAACACCGACTTTGCCCAGGTCGAGGTGGACGACGCTCAGATCAACCTGACCCGCTTCCCGCTCTTCTTCCCCGAGAAGCGGCCGTTCTTCCTGGAGAACGCCAGCACGTTCACGGTGGGGACGCCCCAGTCGGTGGACCTGTTCTTCTCACGCCGGATCGGACTGGAGCGGGGGTACGAGGTTCCCATCCTGGCCGGAGCCCGCGTCACCGGGAAAGTCGGGGACTGGCAGGTGGGATTCCTGAACATCCAGACCCGCGCCACCGACGTCTACGACGCGGACGAGGGCACGGATGTCCAGCTCGTACCCAACGAGAACTTCGGCAACGTCCGGGTCTTCCGGGAGTTCGGGAACCGGACCCGGCTGGGCGGGACCTTCATCAGCCGGATCGACACGGACGCGCTGGGCGAAGAGAACTTCGAGGGCTACAACCTGACGTACGCCGTGGACGGCCGTTACGGGGTGGGGTCCAACCTCACCTTCGACGGCTACGTCGCCGGAACCACGACACCCGGCGCAGAGGGCGACGAGTTCGCCTATGCCGTGGGCGGGAACTATGAGACCCGCGACTGGGGGCTGGCCGGCTCGTGGCGAGAGGTGGGTGACGCATTCAACCCCGAGGTGGGCTTCCTCGCCCGGGACGACTATCGGTTCGTCTCAGCCCGGATCCTGAGGAAGTTCCGGTTTCCCCAGTACGCGTGGTTCCGAGAGTTGCGCCCCCACGTGAGCTACCGGGAATTCTGGGACCGGGAGTGGTTCACGGAGACCGCCTTCCTGCACATCGACTCCCACTTCGAGTTCACCAACGGGGCATTTTTCCAGCTTCCGGCCATCAACTACACCACCGAGGGCCTCCGGGAACCGTTCGAGATCTCCGAGGGGATCATCATCCCGGCCGGGACCTACAAGAACTGGGACTGGGGGTTCAGGGCGAACACCAACAAGAGCGCGGCACTGTCCATCGACGGGCGGATCGACATCGGGGGCTTCTACTCCGGGACGCGCTACGGCACCGATGCCACCCTCACCTATCGGTGGCTGGATCGGATCGTGGCCGAGGGCCGGGTGGCCTACTACGACGTGAACCTGGCCGAGGGCGCCTTCGAGACGACCCTCCTGGCCCTGAAGGCCGCCTACTCGTTCACGCCGCGGATCTACCTCCAGGCCACGCTCCAGTACCTGGAACAGACCGGCAACTTCTCCGGAAACGTCCGGTTCGGGTGGCTGAACACCGCCGGCACGGGCCTGTTCGTGGTGTTCAACACGCTCGAGCGCTTCGCCCTGGACGATCGGGAGGACTTTCAGGAAGGTCCGGTCAACCGCAGTTTCATCATCAAGTACACCCGACAGTTCAACCTCTTCCGGTGACCCTGGCCTCCGGGCCCGGTACGCGGACCCCGGACAGCCGCGGCTAGTCGTCCTTCCTGTCCTTCACCAATCCGCCGGCCAGCAGGTTCACGGCACTGATCACCAGCGATCCCAGGAACGCGGATCCGAACCCGTCTACGGCAAGCCCGGCCGAGAGCGCGTCGGTGATCATCAGCATTCCCGCGTTCACCACCAGCATGAACAGGCCGAGCGTCAGGAAGATGAACGGCAGGCTGAGGAGCGTGACGACGGGGCGCAGGAAGGCGTTGACCAGCGTGAAGACGGTGGCAACGCCCAGCACCTCCCAGAATCCGGACGTCATCTGAATGCCGGAGATGACGCTTCCGGCCGCCATCAGCGCGATGGCGTTGACGACCAGGCGGAGCACGAACTGACGCACGATCCCTCTCCCTTCTCGATTTGGCTCGTTACGGGGCACGAGCCCTGCGCTGTCCCTACGGGAGCATGGGGGTCCCTGTTTCCCGCGTCCAGAGCCGTCGTGGAAAAGGGGGACATCGGGCTCCGGCCGGCCCTCGTAAGCGCCCGGCTCGCTTGTTCGTGCGGGTCGCCTTCCCTACCCTAGGGCATGAACATGCCCGCCGTTCGCTGGTGGCTCCGAATGGAGTCCCTTGCGATCCTCGTATTCGTCCTCGTGGCGTTCGGCAGTCTGGACGGCCGCTGGGGGTGGTTCGCCCTCCTGTTCCTGACTCCGGACCTGGTGATCCTGCTCTACGGACTCGGGTCGGGGATCGGTGGGTTCGCCTACAACCTGGTCCACAGCTACGGGAGCGCGGCGGTACTGGCCCTCGTGGGGATGGCGGGTGGTGGAAGCCTCTGGGTGGCCGCCGCATTCATCCTTACGGCGCACATCGCCATGGACCGCCTCCTCGGGATCGGATTCAAGGTCCCTGGCGGGACGTTCCGTGACACCCACCTGGGGCCCGCGCCCGGAATCCGAAACCCCGACGACGGGGAATCGTAGAGAGGCTCGTTGGCCCTCGCCCGGGGCAGCGTTCGGATGAACGCGCCCTGCGTGCCCCACTCGCTCAACCGCTCAATCAAGGAGAACCCGGGAATGAAGATGATCCGCAGTTTGACGCTTGCCGGAACCGCTCTGATGATCGCCGCCCTTGGAGTCTCCGCCCAGGAGGGGGGCCTGCAGAAGGACCTGGCCACGGATATCAGGGCAGTGGGGGAGAAGTTCGTGGGTCTGGCCGAGGCCATGCCCCAGGACGCCTATGACTGGCGCCCGGGTGATGGAGTGAGGTCGGTGGCCGAGGTGTTCACCCACATTGCCATGGCCAACTACGGCCTCCCCGGGATGATGGGTCTCGAGGCGGGCGACATGATGATGAGCGCGGAGGAGTTCCAGGCGCAGACGGACAAGGACCAGATCGTAGCCCATCTCCAGCGGGCATTCGACCACCTGGCTTCCCAGGTCGAGTCTGTTCCGGACGGCCGGCTCGACGAGTCCCTCTCCTACTTCGGCATGCAGGGTACCGTGCGGAGCTTCATGCTTCTCCTGGCCACCCACTGCCACGAGCACCTCGGCCAGTCCATCGCCTATGCCCGGGTGAACGGCGTGACGCCCCCCTGGAGCATGTGAGCACACCTGACCTCGATCCCAGGTATCCCAGCGTCCCATGAGTGCCCTTTCAACGGTCGTCTGCCCGCAGTGCAGGACACGGGTTCCGGCCTCGCTGTCCGAATGCCCCGGATGCGGGTCCCCGATGGGATCCGTCGTCAGCAGGCCGTCGGCGCCCGTCGGGCCCGTGCGCGATCCCCGGCGGGACCTCGGGGCGGACACCGGAGGAAGATCCGGGCGGCGTTCCGCCCGGGCGGCGGTTGCCAAGACCCAGGCTCCCACCAACTC
>JBDHIJ010000131.1:0-2006 GCA_039587435.1 Gemmatimonadota bacterium | reverse complement strand
CGCTGCTCCCGGTTCCCGGCACCGTACATCTTGATCGTCTTGGTGTCGTAGTACTCGGCGTAGCGCTTCATCACGTCCCGGGCGTGATCCAGGGAGCGGATGTTCTCCGACGAGAAGACTCCGGGGCCCGTGGAGTAGATCCGCGGTCCCAGCATCCGGCCGGCCCGTACGGCGTCCTCGTAGCTGAGGACGTCGGTGGTGGCGGTCTGGGGATCCCGGGTGGTCGTCACTCCGAAGGCCAGGTTCGCCGCGTAGGCCCAGGGCTGGATGCGGTGGAACCCATAGGCGGCCCGGAGGTGTGCGTGGGTGTCCACGTACCCCGGGACGATCGTGTGACCCGAGACGTCGATCACCTCGGCTCCGTCGGGTATGGAGACCGAGCCCTGTCGGCCCACCGCCTCGATGCGGTTGTTGCGGACGACCACGTCGCCGCCTTCGATCACCTCGTCCCCGTTCATGGTGATCACCCGCCCCCCGCGCAGGACCACCACGCCCTGGGGGATGTCCCGACCGTAGTCCAGCAGGAGCCGCTGCTCCTCGGGCCGGTACTCGTCGGGCTCCTCGTCCTCCTCGGCTTCCTGGTCCTCCCCGGCCTCGGCGTCGGCCCCCGTGGAGTCGGCAGGCTCCACGTCGTCACCCGGCTCGTCGTCAGCCGCGTCCTCGGCCTCGGCCTCCTGCTTCTTGGCCACGGCCACCGAGTCCTCGAACGCCTCCGCGGCGTCGATGTCGTAGACGACGTGCGCGTTTCCGATGGACCAGTGCACCGTGCGGCCATCCGGGCCCCAGGCGGGGAACTGCCCGCCGATATCCGTGAGCTTCCGGACCGGAAAGGACGGGCTGGCCACGTTGATGGTGGGGGTGTCTCCGCCGACCCGCGGCACGGTGACCACGTACAGGTCGTTCACCACCTGGGCCAGGGCCAGGTCACCCCGGGGCGCCATGAGGACCAGCGAGGCCGGCGGCGGCGGGCCGGATCCCTGGGACTGCCCGGTGACCTTCACGTGGGCGCGCTGATCGGTGCCGTCCCAGCGGAAGGACACCAGACCATCACCGAAGCTGTACGCGAAGATCCGCTCCGGGTCTTCGGTGAAGTGGGGCGCCGAGATGCCCCCCATGCCCCGGATGACGGTGGCGTCTCCGCCGCCCGCCGGAATCCAGATCAGCTCGGTGGGCTCGGTGAGGATCCCCCGGGCGATGGCCGACTCATAGCTCCGGGCAGACCCCCGAATGGCCAGGATCCGCTGCCCGTCCGGCGACCACTTGGGGTACTGGTAGAGGGCGGGGGCCGACGCCAGGCGCTGCGGGTCCCCTCCCCCGTCCGAGCGGGTCCGGTACAGGGCGCCGCCGTCCTCGTCCGTCCACTGCCCGAACGCGATCCACTCGCCGTCCGGGGACCAGGCCGGGTGCTGGTGAACGCCCTCCAGGTCCTCGGCCAGGCGCTCCGGCTCGCCTCCCGGGTAGTCCATCACGTACAGCTCGTTCAGGACGGTGAACGCCAGGCGCTCCCCGTCCGGAGACGGCACCCCGTCCCGGATCTGCTTGGCGTGGAAGGTCGGCGAATCCTCGATCCGGTAGTCGAAATCCACCAGCGGACCGATATCGAGATCCAGGTCCACTTCGAACGGGATCTGGATCGGGTCGCCCCCGTCCACCGGGATCCGCCAGATCTTGCCCCCGTACGTGGCCACCAGCTCCCGCGAGTCGGGGGTGAAGCTCATGCCGGGATATGCATCCCGGGTGGCGCGGCTTTCCATGTCGTCGCGCTGGACCGGATAGGCCAGCCAGCGCTCCTCGCCGGTTTCCAGGTCCCGGATCCGAAGGCCGGTGTCGGCGATGTGGCGGGTGCCGTAGACCAGCCACCGGCCGTCCGGCGAGAGAACGGGCCGGAACGCACCGCCGTACCGGTTCGACTTCCGCTCGACCTCGCCGGTTTCCCGGTCGTAGACGGCGATCTGGTAGTCCCGCAGAGACGAGTTGTAGGTCCACGACCCGGTCCGGTAGGCGTG
>JBDHIJ010000130.1:0-2037 GCA_039587435.1 Gemmatimonadota bacterium | reverse complement strand
GTCCTCCATGAAGTTCACCAGCGTGTAGACGTCGTCGCTGTCGTCCGCGAAGGCCTCGGCCTCCACCAGGCGGTCCAGCCGGCGCTGGTTCATGAGCTGACCCAGTCCGGCCATCTGGGCCCCGCGCACCCGGGCCACCGCGCCCTCGGACTCGATCCGGGAGAGGATGTCGTCGTCCAGGAACAGGTCAGGCCGCTGGAAGGCGAACTCGAGAAGGTACTCGACGGCCTCCTCCTGGCGTTCCTTCTCCATTGGGCGGTAGCGGGGACCGGTCCCGTATTTCTCCTGGGTGTAGGCCGATCCCACGATGGAGACCACGTGGCCCATGTACCGGCGCCACTGCCCCACGGCGTTGCCGTAGAGCTGTTCCAGCATGTCGTAGCTCTCGCGGGGCTGCTCGGCCGTGGCGAGCATGGTGCCCATGACCCGCTCCAGGTTCATCATCCCGTACTTCGTGGACTGAACCGCGTCGGCGTCACCGACCGCCTCCGTGGTCGTGCCGTAGTCGTTGGTCGCGTCGGAGGTCGTGAACCGGAGCCACGGGAAGTCGTCCTGCTCCCGGGCCCACGCGTCGAGAACCGTACGCTCCTCGTCCGGCGTGCTGGCGCCGGGTATGGGCGAGTAGCCCCACCGGACGGCGAAGATGTCGTACGGTCCCACCTTCGGGACCAGCAGCTCCGGCGGAATGTTGTCCTCGGGCTGGGCCACGTAGTTCATCCGCGAGTAGTCCATCAGGGTCGACACGTGGCCGCCCATCCGGCTCAGGAACTCCTCGCTCCGCAGGGAGTCGGCCGGGTACTGGGACGACGCCTTCATGTTGTGCGGGAACCCGATGGAGTGCCCGATCTCGTGGGTGACCACGTACTCGACGAGGCGGCCCATGAGCGAATCGGGGAACGGCAGGTCCAGGGCCCGCGCGTCGTTGGGGCTGGCCTGGATGTAGTACCAGTTGGTGAGGAGGGTCATGATGTTGTGGTACATGTTGACCTCCCCCTTCAGGATCTCGCCGGAGCGAGGATCCACCACCTGCCCGCCGGTGGCGTTCGGCACGGTGGAGGGGCGCCAGTAGATCACCGACTTCCCGGCGTCGTACAGCGAGAAGTCCGGATCCTCCTCGGGCGTGGGGGCCAGGCGGCCGAAGATGGCGTTGCTGAAGCCCGCCTCCTCGAAGGCCACCTGCCACTCGTTCACGCCCTTCTCCACCCACGGCTTGAGCCAGTCGGGCGTGGCCGGGTCGATCCAGTAGATGATGGGCTCCACCGGATCCGAGATCTCAGCGTCGGGGTTCTGCTTCTCCAACCGGAATCGGTGGATGAAACGGAGCTCCTTGGATTCCTGCTCGGGCCGCGAGAAGTCGATGGACCGGCTCGAGTTGAAGCCCACGCGCTCGTCGTGCCAGCGGGGCATCATGGGCTCATCGGGCAGCCGGAGCATGGAGAAATGCAGGCGCGCCGACTGGGTCCGCGGGCCCCGGTTCTGCTGGGCGAAGGGGTTGGGCGGCCCGTTGTTGCCGCCGCCCTGGGGCCGGGACTGCCCGGTCTGGGTGACCTCCACGTTCACGTTGGAGTCGAAGGCCCAGAAGTCCTCCACCCAGCTCCGGTCCCGCTGCAGGCCCTCGAGGGGTCCGAGCTCGGGGACGTTGGAGGTGAAGAGGTTGGAGACGTCGATGACGGCATTCCCCTCGGGGCTCATGACCTCGATGTCGAACACGGCCAGGATGGGGCCCTTCCGGTAGCCGTAGACCTGGCCCCAGATGGCCGTGTCCTCGTCGGCCACGACATCGTATTCCTTCTGTCGCAGGACCACCCGCTTGTCGCCGTGCTTCTCCCACTCGACGATCAGCCGTGGGCCACCCCGGATGAACCCGCTCGGGTTGAGGAGGGTGGAGTAGACGGGGCGCTGGATCAGCAGCTGCTCCCGGCCGAACTCGTCCTCGGGGATCTCGAAGAAGAGCTTGTCGTCCACCATGTGGACCTTGAACATCCCGTCCTTCGAGATGGCGTCCTCGGTGATGACGTCGGAGTAGGTCTTCTCCTC
>JBDHIJ010000089.1:0-9349 GCA_039587435.1 Gemmatimonadota bacterium | reverse complement strand
GATACGGCTCTGAAGACCGCCGACGCCGGATACCTGACCCGGCGCCTGGTGGACGTGGCCCAGGACGTGACGGTCGCCGTGGAGGACTGCGGAACCATCCTGGGTCTGGAGATGACCGCCCTGAAGGAGGGTGAGGACATCATCGAGCCGCTGGCCGACCGCATCGTGGGGAACGTGGCCCTGGAGCACGTGGTCGACCCCATCGATGGTCAGCGCATCGTGAAGGCCGGCGACCTCATCGAGGAGGACCAGGCCGACTCGATCGAGGCGGCGGGCATCCAGCAGGTGAAGATCCGTTCGGTGTTGACCTGTGAGTCGCGCCGCGGAATCTGCCGGATGTGCTACGGCCGGAACCTGGCCACCATGAAGATCGTGGACACCGGTGAGGCCGTGGGAATCCTGGCCGCCCAGTCCATCGGTGAGCCCGGGACCCAGCTGACGCTGCGGACGTTCCACATCGGTGGTACGGCGTCGCGCATCGCGGCCCAGACCCAGCGGAAGTCCAAGATCGAGGGTGTGATCAAGCTCGATCGAGTGACCGTGGTCGAGACGCCCAACGAGGAGCGGATCGTCACCTCCCGCGAAGGTCAGATCGAGGTCCAGACGAAGGAGGGTCAGACCCGGAGCACCCTGGCGGTGCCGTACGGCGCCACGCTCTCCATCGAGGATGGCCAGGCCATCGAGTCGGGCGACCTGCTGTTCAGCTGGGATCCGTACTCGGAGCCCATCGTGGCCGACAGCGAGTCCATCGTGAAGTTCCACGACATCATCGAAGATCAGACGATGCGCGAGGAGCTGGACGAGTCCACCGGCCGGCGACAGGTGGTCATCATCGAGGACCGGGCCAAGAAGCTCCACCCGACGATCCAGCTGTGGTCTAAGGGCAAGGGCAAGACGGGCAAGGGCAAGAAGCTCCGGGAGTTCATCATCCCGGTGGGCGCCCAGCTCACGGTCCACGACAGCGACGAGGTCAAGCCGGGCGACACCCTGGCCAAGATCTCCCGCGAGGTCTACAAGACCCGCGACATCACCGGTGGTCTGCCCCGGGTGGCCGAGCTCTTCGAGGCGCGGCGTCCGAAGGATCCGGCCGTCATCACCGAGATCGACGGAGAGGTGCGGTTCGGCGACATCAAGCGCGGTAAGCGCGAGGTGATCGTGACCGCGGCCGACGAGTCGGAGCGGACCTACGAGGTGCCGGTCGGTAAGCACATGCGCGTCCACGA
The DNA here is from genome assembly GCA_039587435.1 of Gemmatimonadota bacterium. Lineage (GTDB taxonomy): Bacteria > Gemmatimonadota > Gemmatimonadetes > Longimicrobiales > Gaopeijiaceae > JBDHIJ01. The sequence continues at coordinate 8,126 of JBDHIJ010000089.1, read as the reverse complement.
GGGCGACATCGTGCGGGCCGGTGACCGTCTGTCCGAGGGCCCGGTGAACCCGCACGACATCCTCCGAATCAAGGGACCGCGGGCCGTTCAGGAGTACTTGCTGAACGAGATCCAGGAGGTCTACCGACTCCAGGGCGTGAAGATCAACGACAAGCACATCGGTGTGATCGTCCGCCAGATGCTCCAGAAGGTCCGCATCATGGATCCGGGCGACACCCACCTGCTGGAGGGCGACCACGTCGACCGCCTGGAGTTCCGGGAGGTCAACAACGCGACGCTGAACCAGGACGAGCCCGGCAAGCCGGCTCGCTCCGAGCCCCTCCTGCTGGGGATCACCAAGGCGAGTCTCACCACCGAGTCGTTCATCTCGGCGGCCTCCTTCCAGGAGACCACCCGCGTCCTCACCGACGCGGCCGTCCGGGGTGCTCGGGACGAGCTGCAGGGCCTGAAGGAGAACATCATCATCGGGCACCTGATCCCGGCCGGCACCGGTATCCACCGGTACTCGGAAGTGGAGTTCATGGTGGAGCAGGACTACTACGACGAGGAGATCCTGCCCCTCGCCGAGCCCGAGGGTCTCATCCCGGGCCTGGACCTGTCGGCGGAGACGGCCGAGGCCTGATCCGACGCGGGCGTCCGAACGGGCGCCAGGAGCCGAGCCCGGCGGCGCGCCGGGGCTTGTACGGAATCACCGGGGGGTGTCTCTTGAGAGGCGCCCCCCGGTTGGTTTTTCAGGAGCCCCATGGCCGACTCTTCCCACCCGTCATACGCCCCCGACCCGGGAGGAGTCCGTGCCCGGCCGATGGCCGCGAACGAGCCCCTTTCCCGGGATGCACTGGACCTGGTGGGCGGGGTGCTGGCGGGACCGCTGCGGTCCGGAGCGGTGCCCGATCCGGCCCACGCGTCCCCGGAGGTCTGGGCGGAAGCAGCGCCCGTCCTGATCTGGAATCGGCTGGGAGGGATGGGTTGGGAGGTACTGTCGCACACCCGGGCGGGCGCGGAGAGCCACGGGCCGGAGCCCCTGTCGGATGGCGGCGGCGAGAGTAGGCCTCCTGAGCCCGCCGCGGACGTGCTCCAGGCCAGCTTCCTGCGGGAGTCCGTGCAGACCACCCTGCTCCTGGAGTTGGCGCACCGGGTGCGCGGAGTCCTCTCCCGGGAAGGACTCGACTCCGTTCTGTTCAAGGGCGCCGCCCTGGTGGAGGCCGGGGTCTACGCCGACCCGGGGCAGTGTCCCATGGAGGACGCGGACGTCCTCGTGCGGGTGGACCAGGCCGAGGCGGCGGTGGAGGCGCTGATGGCCGCCGGGCTGGAGCCGTGGGTGGACTGGGATCCCCACCGAGTCGGGTGGCTCCCGTCCCTGTCGCTGCACGATCCGGCCAGCGCGGACGGCATGGACCTCAGCCTGGATCTCCACTGGCAGGTGCCGTACGGCCGGTTCCGCGCCGACCCCCTAACCGAGCCCGAGCCGCTGTGGATGGGCGCCGACCTGGAGGCTGGCCTCCCCGCGGCGGAGGCCCACGCGGTGGTCCTGGCGCAGCACGTGGTGAAGCACCTGCGGGTCGTAACCCACCTCAGAGGGCTGGCCGACTTCGTCCGCGTTCTGGATCGGTGCGACGACCCAGACCGGTTCGCCCGCCACGTCCGGCTCCGCCGAATGGAGCACGGGATGCCGGTCCTGCTGGCGTTCCTGCGCGATGAGGTGGGGGTCGCGCTCCCGGACTGGGTCGGGTCGGTGCTGGGGCCCATCCATCCATTGCGGGGTCCGGCGTCCGAGATCCTTACGCTCACCCGCCTCGCCGCCCCCGAGCCGCTGGCCCGGGGCCGGGTGGATGGCCTGCGGATCCAGTGGGCCGTGGAGCGCACGCCGCTGGAGGCGATCGGCGAGGCCGCCCACACCGCCTGGCCGTCGGCCGCGTGGCTCGAGCATCGATATCCGGACGCGGGAAACGCCGCCCTGCGCCGGATGCGCTACGCCACCGACCTGGCGCGGTGGACCGCGGGACTGGGCCGCTCCCCGCTCTCCCCCAACCAGGAGCTCTACGAGTGATCGTCGCCTTCGGCCCGGCCGACCCTCCGGTTCGGATCGAGGTCCCGGACACGGAGGCAGGGCGCGCCGTGGCGGCGCTGATGCCCTCGGTGGTGGAGGCGGCCGGACCCGGCGCTCCGGAGTCCGGACCTCCGGGGGCCGGCGCGGGGTCGGTCGGCGCGGCGGTGGCCAGTGGTGCCCGGCCCGCCCTGCGCCTGGAGGAGCTCGGCCCCGAGGACTGGCTGTTCACGGCGCCGGACCGGCCCCCGCATCGTTCCGACTACCTTCCCGATCTGCTCTCCCATGTCGAGGACGCCCTCACGGATCACCTCATGCGGGGACTTCCCGAGTTCACGCAGCTTCACGGGGCGGGAGCGGTCGTGGAGGGTCGCGCGGTCCTGGTGGTGGGCGAGAGTGGGGCGGGGAAGTCGAGCCTGGCTCTGGCCTGGTCCCGGATGGGCCTGCCCCTCCTGGGGGATGACGTCATCCTCATGGATGAGGCCGGTCGACTCCACTCCTTTCCCCGCATCATGAAGGTGTTCTGGGAGCGCCTGCTCGAGCACGGCATCGATCCCGAAACGACGCTGGGGTATTCGCAGGACAGCTACGAGCTCTGGTACGATCCCCGTACCGGCGGGGGATGGGGGCCCGGGCCGGCCCTCCCGGCGGTGGTGGCCCGCGTGCGGTTCGATGCGGGGGCCGGACGGGTGGCACCGGGGTTCGAGCTCGAACCTCTCCCCACGGCGGACATGGTGCAGGCTCTCCTGGCCGGAGCGTTCGAGCCCGGCCGCCCCCCCGCGGATTCGTTCGCGACACTGGTGGAGGCTCTGGCGGACGCCACCTGCCTCGAGGTTACCTTTGGTTCTTCGGTGGCCCTCGCCACGCACCTCGCTGACCTCGCACGCTCCTCCCGACCATGAACGACCCGGCTCCGCCGACCTCCGCAGCCTCTCGTCCCCGGGTCCGGGAGGACATCGTGTTCCGCCCGGCCGGCCAGGAGTACGTGGCCTACGACCCGGTATCGGGTCAGCTCCACGCGCTCAATCTGACTGCGGCGCTGGTCTGGGAGATGTGCGATGGAGCCCACTCTCTCGACGATATGGTCCGGGAGGTGACCCGGACGCTTCAGGACGCGCCGCCACCGGACGAAGTCAGGCGCCTTCTGTCCGAAACCCTGCGGGTCTTCCGGGACCAGGGGCTCCTGCAGTGAGCATGGAGTACTACGCCGGTCTGCTGGAGAATCCGTCCCGGATCGAGGCGTTCAGGGCCGGGATCGAGGCGGCGGTTCGTCCGGGGGACCGCGTGCTGGACTTCGGAACGGGCCTGGGCACCTACGCCATCTTCGCCGCCCGGGCCGGAGCGGCCCGCTCGTGGGGGGTCGATCGCGATCCCATCGTCCACGTGGCCGAGGAGATCGCTCGCACGCTGGACGTGGCGGACCGACTCGAGTTCATCCGGGGCGAGGTGCCGGGCGTGGACCTCCCGGTGAACCTGGACGTGCTGATCTTCGAGGACTTCCTGACGCCGTTCCTGGACGCCACCCTCTACCGCCTGCTCCGGACCCTTCAGGCCGAGAATCTGAAGCCGGACGGCCGAATGGTCCCCGGCGCCATGCGATTCGCGCTGGCCCCGGTCCAGTCCGAGCTGGTGGGCCGGCGGCTGTACCCTCTGGATCGGGATGGGCACGAACGATACGGAGTCGACTTCTCGGGCCTCCGGCCCTACCTGGCCAACAGCCCGGTGAAGATGACCCTCCGGCCCGATGAACTGCGGGGGGCGGCGGCGTACGGTGCCCGCACTCCACTGCTGCCGCTGCCGGGCGCGGATGCGTTCCGGGTGGAGGGTGCCTGGGCCGTCGATGAGCCCGGAGAGGTCGACGCCCTCGCCCTCTGGTTCGAGCTGGAGCTGGGTCCGGACCTGTGGGTCTCCAACGAGCCGCGGGAGCGGGGTCACGAGCCCTGGGGTCAGTGGATTCTGCCCCTCGAGTCGCCGCTCCCGGTGGAGCCGGGGACGGACCTGGTGGCCTCGGCCGAGTTCGAGGCCCTGCCCGACGGGGCTCCCGGGTTCCTGAAGTGGGGCGCCGATTGGGGGGAGACAGGCCGTTCCGGTCACGAATTCGGTGGAAGGCCCCTCGGGCCCCAGGACCTGGAAGGTGGCTCCGGCATTGACGCAAACCCTTCCGCAGCGGAGCTTTAGGGAGAGGGACGATCGGTCTCAGGACCCGACATCCGGAGTGAACGATGGACATCAGGCGCAGAGATTTCGTACGAAAGGCCGCCGCCGGCGCCCTTTTCGCTGCGCCCGTCGTGCGCTCCCTGGCGGCTCCGGACGGTCTTCACGCGCAGACCAAGAGCTGCAATCCCGGGAAGACGATGAACGTGAAGTGCAACGTGGTCGACTCCGGCCCCGTCCTGAAGCCGCCCCCCAAGCAGCAGGGCCCACAGGTCCCGACCGCGACACCGCTGCCGACGGCCCCGTGGCAGGTGCGGCCCGGCGGGACGCCACCGGGCTCGCCTCCCGGCAAATAGGGCCGCCGGAGCGGTCGCTGCACAGGCGGTCCTCCACCGTCCTCCGCCGGGCGTCCCGAGCCGGCACGTGACTCCTCGCCGGACCCCGACGGAACGCAGGCCCTCCCCCCGTTGACACTCCGGCATATTTCCGTACTTTTTACAGTCTCTGCCCGAACCGCTCCGGTTTCGCCGAGTGACAGCGAGCAGAGGATCCGCGCCCCGAGCTTGATGGGGGGCGTTTTTTTGACACCAGGCTTCGAGTTGTATGCCGACCATTAATCAGCTGGTCCGTAAGGGCCGCCGGGAAGTGTTCAAGAAGAACAAGTCTCCGGCGCTGCAGAAGAACCCGCAGAAGCGGGGCGTGTGCACCCGCGTGTACACCACCACTCCGAAGAAGCCGAACTCGGCACTCCGGAAGGTGGCTCGTGTGCGCCTGACCAATGGTTACGAGGTTACCGCCTACATCGGCGGAGAGGGACACAACCTCCAGGAGCACTCCATCGTGCTGATCCGCGGTGGTCGTGTGAAGGACCTTCCGGGTGTGCGGTACCACATCGTCCGCGGCACCCTGGATACGTCTGGTGTCGAGGCCCGTCGTCAGGGCCGTTCCAAGTACGGCGCGAAGCGCCCCAGGTAAGGCGAGCTGATCAATGAGTCGTCGGAACCGGGCTGAAAAGCGCCAGATCCAGCCGGACTCGCGGTACGAGTCCCAGACGGTGGCGAAGTTCATCAACGCCCTGATGCTGGATGGGAAGAAGTCCACCGCCGAGAGCATCTTCTACGGCGCCATGGACGTGATCGAAGAGAAGACCGGCCAGCCGGGTGATACCGTCTTCAAGACGGCTCTCACCAACGCCAAGCCGGCCCTGGAGGTGAAGAGCCGCCGTGTTGGTGGTGCCACCTACCAGGTGCCGATCGAGGTGCGGCCGGAGCGTCGGACCGCGCTGGCTACGCGCTGGCTCATCGGGTTCGCCCGGGGCCGTGGCGAGAAGTCCATGGCGGAGCGACTGGCTGCCGAGTTCATGGCCGCCGCCCGTGGCGAGGGTGCCACGATCAAGAAGAAGGAAGACACGCACCGGATGGCGGAGGCCAACAAGGCATTTGCGCACTACCGCTGGTAAGCGGAACGCAGTGACACGGTGGGGCCGGCCCAATTAGCTCGGGGCCGGTTCGAGTGTGAGAGCACGGGCCCGGGGGCGGGTCCGGCGAGAGCGCGGTAAGCCGCGCTCTTCGTACCTCACACTCCGATTGAAAATTCGGAGCTATGCTGACCTAGCGATACCAGGTAATAGATAGATGTCGAGACAAACTCCTCTCAAGCATCTGCGAAACATCGGCATCATGGCGCACATCGATGCCGGTAAGACGACGACCACCGAGCGCGTCCTCTACTACACGGGCCGAGTGCACCGTGTGGGCGAGGTGCACGATGGCGCCGCCACCATGGACTGGATGGAACAGGAGCAGGAGCGCGGAATCACCATTACTTCCGCTGCTACCACCGCCTTCTGGAACCGTCTGGACACCCAGTACCGAATCAACATCATCGACACCCCCGGCCACGTGGACTTCACGGCCGAGGTTGAGCGCTCCCTCCGAGTTCTGGACGGGGCGGTTGCTGTGTTTTGTGCGGTGGGTGGCGTGGAGCCCCAGTCCGAGACGGTCTGGCGGCAGGCCGACCGGTACGGTGTTCCGCGGATCGCCTTCGTCAATAAGATGGACCGCATCGGTGCCGACTTCCTGAACGTCGTCGACATGATGCGGGACCGGCTGGGCGCCAATGCCTACCCGATCCAGCTCCCCCTCGGCGAGGGCGAGCTGTTCACCGGCATCATCGACCTGGTCCGCATGGTCGAGATCGTCTACAAGGACGAGATGGGGTCGGACTACGAGGAGCGCGACATCGCCGACTCGCTGCTCGAGCAGTGCCAGCAGCTCCGCGAGGAGCTCATCGAGGCCTGCGTCGAGCACGACGAGGAGCTCATGGAGAAGTACCTGGAGGGCGAGGAGCTTTCCCAGGACGAGGTGATGCAGGCCGTTCGCGCCGCCACCATCTCCGGCAAGGTCTTCCCCGTGTTCTGCGGCTCCGCCTTCAAGAACAAGGGCGTTCAGCCGCTGCTGGACGGTGTCATCGATTACCTGCCGTCCCCCATCGACGTGCCGGCCATCCAGGGCCATCTGCCGCACCACGACGAGACCCACGAGAATCGTGAGGCCTCCGACGACGCGCCGTTCTCGGCCCTGGCGTTCAAGATCATGACCGACCCCTACGTCGGTAAGCTGACCTTCTTCCGGGTGTACTCGGGTACTCTGGATTCCGGGTCGCACATCCTGAACGCGACCAAGGACAAGAAGGAGCGGGTCGGCCGGATCCTGCAGATGCACGCCAACAAGCGTGAGGAGCTGGATCGGGTGTACGCCGGCGACATCGCCGCGGCCATCGGTCTGAAGGACGTGAAGACCGGGGACACGCTCTCCGATCAGGACAGCCCGATCATCCTCGAGGCCATGGAGTTCCCCGAGCCGGTGATCGCCGTGGCCATCGAGCCCAAGACCAAGTCCGACCAGGACAAGCTGGCCACGGGGCTGCAGAAGCTGGCCGACGAGGACCCGACCTTCCGGGTGCACACCGACCAGGAGACCGGTCAGACGATCATCTCCGGCATGGGCGAGCTGCACCTGGAGATCATCGTGGACCGCCTCAAGCGCGAGTTCTCGGTGGACGCCAACATCGGCCGTCCCCAGGTGGCCTACCGGGAGACGATCCGTCGGGCCAGCGAGAAGGTCGACGTGAAGTTCGTCCGCCAGACCGGTGGTCGCGGACAGTACGGCCACGTGGTCATCAACATCGCCCCCGGCGAGACCGGAACGGGCCTCACCTTCGAGGACAAGATCGTCGGTGGCGCCATCCCGAAGGAGTACATCGGGCCGGTCGAGAACGGCATCCGGGAGGCCATGGAGAACGGCGTGATCGCGGGCTACCCCATCATCGACCTCAAGGTCGAGCTGGTGGACGGCTCCTACCACGACGTGGACTCCAGCGAGATGGCCTTCAAGATCGCCGGATCCATGGCGCTGAAGGAGGGCGTGAAGAAGTCCTCCCCGGTGCTGCTGGAGCCGATGATGGACGTGGAGGTCGTCACCCCCGCCGAGTACATGGGCGACATCATGGGTGACCTGTCCTCCCGCCGCGGCAAGGTCGGCGGCATGACCGAGCGGGCCGGTGCCCGGGTCATCGGCGCCACGGTGCCGCTGGGTGAGATGTTCGGCTACTCCACGAACCTGCGCTCCATGAGCCAGGGCCGGGCGGTCTACACGATGCAGTTCGCCCACTACGAGGAAGTGCCGAAGAGCAAGGCCGAGGAGATCATCAGCGCCAACGCCGGTTAAGGCGAAGGCGATTGGACTTCGGGTCGCCCCGCCGAACGTGGGCCGGCCCCTCTCAACGCTGACATAGCAACGAGGAAACGATGGGTAAGGAGAAATTCGAGCGTACCAAGCCTCACGTGAACGTTGGAACGATCGGTCACGTGGACCACGGGAAGACGACGCTGACGGCTGCGATCACGATGACGCAGGCGAAGAAGTTC
>JBDHIJ010000129.1:0-2518 GCA_039587435.1 Gemmatimonadota bacterium | reverse complement strand
TGCGCTCTCACCCGCGGTGCTGCAGCCGTTGTCCAGGGTTCCGGTCAGGTTCAGAGCCCCGCCCCCGTTCACGGTGATCTCGGTGCAGTTGCCCTGCAGGGTCCCGTTGATGGTCACGTCACCGGTGGCGTTGATGACCAGGTCCTCGGTGATCGTGACCGTGATCCCTTCATCGACCGTGAAGTCGTCGACGTCGACCGTTCCACCGACGTCTGTGTCGCTGATCGGGTCGAAGTCCGGATTGGCCACCGTCAGATCGATGGTGTCCGACTCTCCGCCGGACTCGGCCGTGATCGTCACCGAACCGCTGGCCACACCGGTGACGAGTCCGCTGGAGTTCACGGTCGCGACCCCTGCGTCGGAGGTGGACCAGTTCACGGTCCGCCCCTCCAGGACGGTCCCTTCGGGGTCCTTCACCACGGCCGTGAGCTGAAGGGTTCCACCCTCCTCGACCTCGGTGGCGTCGCCCTCCGACGAGATTTCGATGCTGCCCACCTCGACCAGGGTCACCGTGACGGCCACCTCGGCCGACTGACCCTCGCTGGTTGCCGTGACCGTCGCCGACCCGGCGGCCACCCCGGTGATGAGCCCGGAGTCGCTGACCGTGGCCACCGCCTCGTCGGAGGAGGTCCAGGTCACCGTTCGGCCCCCGAGGACGTTCCCGTCCGAGTCCTTCGTCGTGGCCGTGATCTGGGCCGTGCCGCCGACCTCGATGTCGGCCGTGCTCGGGTCGACCTCGATGGACGCGACGCTGCGCGGGACGACGTTGACCGTCGTCGTTCCGTCCACGCCCTCACTGGTCGCCGTGATGATGGCGTCTCCGGTGGCCAGGGTGGTGACCAGGCCGTCGGAGTCCACCGTGGCCACGGCTTCGTCCCCGCTGGCCCAGGTCACGTCCCGGTCGGTCAGGGCGCCGCCCCGGGCGTCCCGGACCGTGGCCGTGAGCTGGACCGTGGTTCCGAGCTCGACGTCCGGGTCGGCGGGTGTCACCTCCACCGACGCGACCGCGGCCCTGACCACGGCGATGGGAGCGCTGCCGCTCACCCCCTCGACCGTGGCGGTGATCGTGGCCGAGCCTTCACTGATCCCCACGACGCTGCCCGAGGGGCTCACGTTCGCCACCGTGGCAGCGGAGGAACTCCACTCGACGGTGCGATCCGTCAGCGTGGACCCGTCGTCTCCGAGAACGGTGGCCGTGAACTGCGTCGACTGACCGACCTCGATCGAGCCGGCCGTGGCGTTCACGGTGACCGAAACGACGGTGGGGGGATCGGGCGGCGGGGCCGTGCCGTCGTCACCTCCACAGGCCTGGAGGCCGAGCATTCCGGCAAAGACGAGAAGCGGGACGGCGTAGATCGACTGCGGACGTCGCATGGTCACCTCGGAGAGGGATGGGGGGAGACCCGGGTCACCGGTGCGACCAGGGCGGGATCTCCCATGGTTCAAGCCGGGATGCGATTCGTCAATGAAGTGGCGCTCATGCGCCGGTGGTGGGGGCCGGAGCGTCAGCCGATCCGCGCGGGCTCCTCCTCCAGCGTCCGGCGCAGCGCATCGAGGAAGGGGGAGACGTCCTCCAGGCCGAACTGGAGCGGCGGCTTGATCTTGAGGACGTTGTGCTCCGGGCCGTCGGTGCTGATGAGGAATCCCCGGTCCCTCATCCGGTTCGCCACGTAGGCGGCATGGCCGCCGGCGGGGCTGCGGGCTTCGGGATCGAGGACCAACTCGGCCCCCAGGTAGAGCCCCTCGCCCCGGACGTCTCCGATCAGTGGGAACTCCGCGGCCAGCGCGGCGATCCCGGACCTGAGCGCGCCGCCGACCTCCAGGGCCCGGCGCTGGAGACCCTCCTCGTGAATCACCTGGAGGACGGCCCGGCCCACCGCGCAGGACACCGGGTTTCCGCCGAAGGTGTTGAAGTACTCCATCGATGGTCCGGGTGGTGACCACGGCTCCCAGCGGGTGGCCGTTCCCCATGGGCTTCCCGAGGGTGACGATGTCGGGAACCACGCCCTGGGTCTGGAACCCCCAGAAGTGGCTGCCCACCCGGCCGAACCCCACCTGCACCTCATCGGCGATCACCACTCCACCCGCCGCACGGACCGCCTCGCAGGCTCCGTCCAGATACCCGTCCGGGAACACCACCTGGCCCCCGCACCCCGAGATGGACTCGGCCAGGAAGGCCCCGACGGGGGTGCCCGCCTCGGCGGCCTCCGCCACGACTCGTCCGACCTCGGCGGCGTAGGCCGCACCGGGGTCCGGATCCCGCCCGGCCCGGAAGCGGCCACGATACGGATCCGGCAGGGGCGCCAGGTGCACCCAGTCTCCGGGGCCTTCTCCCCCCGGCCCACCGAACTTGTAGTGCGAGGCGTCCACCAGCAGTGAGGTGTTTCCGTGGTACCCGGCTTCCAGCGCCACGATGTCCCGTCGCCCGGTGTGGGCTCGGGCCAGGCGCAGGGCCAGCTCGTTGGCCTCGGACCCCGAGTTGACGAAATAGACGACCTCCAGCGAGTCCGGGAACGTC
>JBDHIJ010000128.1:0-2061 GCA_039587435.1 Gemmatimonadota bacterium | reverse complement strand
CTTCACGGTCAGATAGATACCCGTGTCGAGGAGAATGTCCAAGACCAGATCCATGGCCAGGTCCTCGAGCTCGCCGTCTTCCTTGTGGGTGAGCACCAGCAGCTGCACGTCCCGAGACTGCTCGAAGCTGGGGTCCTCGTGGCCGCACAGGTCGACGTCGGCGAGGCGGGGGCCGTGGTCCTTGGTCAGGCGGTTCACGAAGGCCTCCACGGCCTCCTTCTCGAGCTTGGTCAGCGGGCTCCGGTCGAGCTTCGAGCGGATCATAGTCCGTCCTTTCTCTTCTCAATTCTCCTCGGACTCCCCCGGGGCATCGAGGTTTCGGTGCCCTTCGGGAAAGCCTGCGAGTATAGGGAGCGATCGCCGGGTGGGAACCCCTCGGGAAAAAAAAGTTCTCCGCCCGCCAGGGTCCAGGCGCGCCGGGCCCTGGAACTACCATCGGCAGCGGATCCCCGAACCATGAGAAAAGGCCCACGACCAGGTCGTGGGCCCCCTCGCTAGACGTCCACTGGCGCCGCGAAGGGCGCCGGGGCGGCCTAGTCGTTCGCCCACAGGGCGAAGTCGATCTCCTCGGGGAAGATGTTGTCCTTGGCCTCGTACTCCGCCATGAGCTCCTCGTCGGGAACCCCACGGTCCAACCACGAAGCCATCTCGTGCAGCCGGTGCAGGTGCACTCGCGTGCGCTTGGTGGCGTACTCCACTGCGGTCTGGGCGTTCATGATGAAGGCCCAATCGCTGGCCTGGGCGAGCAGCAGCTCCCGCCCCATCTGGTTCAGGACCCGGCGCTTCCACTCCTCCGTGGTGCCGAGATTGGCCTGGGCCAGGCGGCGAAGCAACCGGGCGGCACCGTGGAGGTGGCGGTAGATCCAGTCGTTGGTGGCGTTGAGCCAGACCTCTCCGTAGCCCTGGGCACCCCAGGTCGAGAAGTAGAGGTCCCCCTCCTGGCTGTCCGGGTATGCGTCCAGGTACTCCCCGGGGTGGGTGGGGGCCACGGCCTCGAGGTCGTCGTTGAGGCGACGCATCACCGCGTCGACGAAGAGCGGGCCCTCGTACCACCAGTGCCCGAAGAGCTCGGCGTCGTAGGGAGAGACCACGTTGGGCGGCCGGTCCATGTGCTCGGCCAGCCAGGCGGTCTGCATGTGGCGGTTGCGGACGAAGTCCGCGCCGTGCACCGCGGCCCGCGCCGCGGCGGCCTCGGGGTCGTAGAGGTCCTTGTCCGCGAGGTCCACCTCGCCGGTCACCGAGTGGTACTTGATCCCGGTGTTGATGCGGATCTCCAGGTCCGAGTGGATGTACGGCCGGATGTACTCCATCTCGAGGTCGTAGCCAATGTCCCGGTAGAACTCCCGGTAGTGGGGGTCCCCCGGGTAGCCGATCTCCTTGGACCACACCTGCCGCGACGACTCGAGGTCGTGGGCGAAGACGTGGATGCCCTCGGGGGTCTTCACCGGGGCGTACACCCCTCGAGCCGGCCGCGGGTCCGCGTGCAGCACCCCGTGGGTGTCGTTGAAGGTGAACTGGATCCCGGCCTCACGCAGGAAGCGATCGTTCTCCGCCTCGTAGGCGCACTCGGGGAGCCAGATCCCACGAGGGCGAACGCCCAGGTGGCGCTCGTGGCAGCGAGCCGCTACCTCGACCTGCGCACGCACCGCGCCCGGGACATCCTTGAGGTAGGGCAGGAAACCGTGGGTAGCCCCACAGGTGATGATCTCCAGCTTGCCGGTGGCCGCGTAGTGGCGGAAGGCAGCCAGCAGGTCGTGGTCCCAGGCCTCCCAGACCCGGCGGCACTCGGCGATACGGGCCTCGTAGTACTCCGAGGTGCGGGCGAACTCGGGGCGATCTTCGGTGCGCTCACGCTCCAGCTCGACGAGCTCCTCCATGCGCCCCAGGTGCTCGTCGAAGCGGTCGATCAGGAGCTCGTCGGCCATCATCGACATCAGCGGCGGCGTCAGCGACATGGTCAGCCGCCAGTAGATGCCGTCCTCTTCCCAGCCCTCCATGTTCACGAGCAGCGGGATGTAGGTCTCGATCATCGCCTCGTAGAACCACTGCTCCTCGAGGAAG
>JBDHIJ010000088.1:0-9504 GCA_039587435.1 Gemmatimonadota bacterium | reverse complement strand
AGGGTGGCCAGTACCGGAGTGTTGCTCAGGCTCTCGACCCTTCCGTTCGACGGGTCGGCGACCCAGACCTCCGTGTGCGTGGGGAGGTGGGCCAGGAACGCCATGCGGGACCCGTCCGGAGACCAGGTGAAGTCGCTGGCGAACGACCCCTCGGGGAGGTCGACTTCCCGCCACCGCCGGTCCTCCAGCGAGTAGAAGCGGAAGTCGTAGATCCCGTAGGTGTCCAGGTGCCACAGGCGGTCGGAGTGGGGACGCAGCTCCAGCTCCGCCAGCCGGTACGTCTCCTTCGACATGAGCTCCAGGGTGCTCAGCTCATTCACCTTCACCACCACGAAGTGATCTCCGTCGGGCGAGGGATAGTTCAGCGTCGCGTAGTTCTTGTCGCTGGCGAACAGGTCCTGGATGCCCTGGGGCGGAAGGATGTAGCGCTCGTGGTCCGGGTTCTCCGTGACCGGGGCCGGTTCCTGTGCCGCGACCGGAGCGGAGAGGGCGAGCGGGGCGACCAGAACGAGGGTCGCCAGCGTCAGGGAGCGAAGGAAGACACTGCGATACACGACGGGCCTCCAGGGCACGAATCGAGACGGTTGAAAGGGGTGCGAAGCTAGGTCCGGCGATTCCGGTCGAGCAACGCTTGATCGCCCAAGAATTCAGGCAGGGGATCGAGGGCCCAGGTCATGGCCAGAGCAGCAGGATGAGCGTTCCTGCGGCGATGGAGAGCCCGAAGCCCAGGGCCACCGGCTTTCTCAGCGCCCGCGATCCCGCCACCGCTACGATCCCCCCCTTGAACATGAGGTTGGACATTCCGCCCACCAGGATCATCCGCCACGCGGTCCCGGCCGGCAGGACCCCGTCCTCCACCAGGTTGGCGGAGGAGAGGGTGATCGCATCCATGTCCGTGAGACCCGAGATGAAGGCGATGAAGTACAGCCCGCCGCCACCCCAGTACCGCTGGGCGAAAGCCACCGCGACCAGGATCAGGGCGTAGAGGGCGCCGAACAGCACCGCCGCCCTCAGGTCGGAAGGTGGGTCCTCCGGAGCGGGCGCGTCGATTCCCTCGCCGGCCCATCGATACATGCCCGCGCTGACCAGCGCCATCGCTCCGCCCATCACGAGGATGGGTGGACCCAGCGACTGCAGCTCGCCGGGCGCCACCAGGGCGATTTCGGCCAGAACGCGGATGAACACCACCGTGGATGCGATGAGGATCATGACCGAGGCGGCCGCTTCCCTGCCCTCGATCTCCCGGGTGAGGTGGGAGAAGGTCATGGTGGACGCGGTGCTGGAGATGAGACCGCCCAGGGTACCCGCCAGCAGGGTTCCCGCCCTCCCGCCCACGAACTTGTACGCGATGTACGCGCCCAGGCTGATCCCCACGATCAGCACCACCATCCGCCAGATGTCGTACGGGTTCAGGACCCCGTACGGACCCATCTCCCGGTTGGGCAGGGCCGGAAGGATGACGAAGCCGAGCAGGATCAACTGCGCCAGCGCTCGCCGATCCTGTTCGGTGAGCCGGTCGGCGATGGAGCGGAGCTCGCCCTTCCAATGGAGAAGAAGCACGACGAATCCGGTGGTGACCACCGCGAGGGTCGTCCACTCGAGAGCGACCAGCACGCCCACCAGGTACATGGCCGCCGTGGCCACCTCCGATGTGACGCCGGGGTGTGGATCCCCGAGCCGGGCCCTCATCACGTTCCCCATGATCAGGAACCCCGTCACCACTACGAGGCCGGTCAGGACCAGCGAGCCACCCAGGGGCGCCGCCAGGGATCCAGCCAGGAACCCGAATACGGTGATGAGGGTGATGGTCCGGATCCCCGCCACCGGAGAGCCCTGGGTCTGGCGCTGGATTCCGACGATGAGGCCGAGGCCCACCGCGATGGCGAGCTGGTAGATCTGGTGGACGTCCATGCGTCACTCCTGAGCCTGGTGACTCGACACGCCTGCATGAATCGGTCCGCACGCCGCCGCCACAGGATCCCCGGAGACACCCCGCGACAGGCGGGCGGGGGCATGCTCCTTGCTCCCCATGGGTCCCATTCTCCAACACCGATGCACCTTTGGCCGGTCTCGCCGAGCGGGACCCAGGGTCTCCATGACGCACTCAGGCGACGCCGATTCTCACCGCTGGCCCGCTCCGGGACCGGGGGCCCGTGCCCTGGTCCTCGCGCTGCTGTTCCTCTCCGGAGCCTGCGCCCTGACCTACGAAGTGGTCTGGATGCGGATGCTCATCCTCGTCTTCGGCGCCACCACCTTCGCGGCCAGCACCATCCTCGCGTCGTTCTTCGGCGGACTGGCCCTGGGAGGGGCCTGGTTCGGCCGCCTGATCGACCGGGGGAGGAACCCGCTGCTTGTCTACGCCCTGCTGGAATTCGGCATGGCCGCGTGCGCGTTCGCCATGCCCTGGGTGTTCCAGGGGATCGAGAGCGCATATGTCGGGGTGTCTCGGACCTTCGGGGTGGGGTACGACGGGTTGAGCCTGACCCGGTTCACGTTCTCGTTCGTGGCGCTGATCATTCCGGCCACGCTCATGGGCGGCACGATGCCCGTGATGCTCAAGTACCTGATCCACGATCGGGAGGGCCTCGGGTCCCGCATCAGTCTCCTCTATGCGGCCAACACCTTCGGGGCGATGGCCGGTGCGTTCCTCGCCGGGTTCTTCCTCATCCTCATCCTGGGTGTGCGCGAGGCCGCCTACCTTGCCGGGTTCGTCAACCTGGCCATCGGACTGGCCACGCTCGGTCTCTGGCGGCGAGTGTCGCGGGCCGAGGCCGGTCCTCCCCCCGTGGAGGCGCTGGGTCTGGAGAACGATGAGGCGTCCCGCGGCGGCGCGGTGGTGGCGGAGCCGGCCGCGGCAATGGACCGGACCCCCGATCCCGCCGTTCTGCGGGTGGTCCTCCTCGCCATCGCGGCCTCCGGCTTCTGCGCCCTGGCCCTGGAAGTCCTCTGGACGCGCTCGCTGGTCTTCTTCCTGGACAACTCGACGCACGCCTTCAGCACGATCCTCGTGGCCTTCCTCCTGGGGATCGCCCTGGGGAGCCTCGTGGTGGTGCGCTTCGCCGACCGGCTGAAGAGGCCCGTGCTTACACTGGGCATCCTACAACTGCTCATCGGATTCTCGGCCCTGGCCGCGCTTCCGCTCCTTTCGGCCATGCCGTCGGTGTTCGACAGCATCCTCGGCGCCTCGGTGGACGCCCTTCTTCCGGTGAAGTGGACTGCGGCCCGCCTGCTGAATGCGATGCTGGTCCTCTTCGTGCCGACGCTCCTGATGGGCATGTCGTTCCCGCTCGCGGTCAAGATCTACTCGGTCCGCGTCGAGCGGATCGGGACCTCGGCAGGGGACATCTACGCCGTCAACACGCTCGGTGGTGTCCTGGGATCGCTGGCGGCGGGGTTCCTCCTGATCCCCCTGCTCGGAGTGGTGAACAGCATCGCTCTGATCGCGGCGGTGAACCTGGCGGCGGGTCTCGGCCTCGTCCTGACCGACCGATCGGTGGGCGCGCGTGCGCGCTGGGGCGGCGCCACCGCGGCGGTGGTGGTCTTCGGCGCCCTGGCGGGATTCTCCATCCAGCGGGGCCCGGACAACTTCGTCTCCTACTACGAGCGGCTGGAGGACCCGCAGATCCTGTCCTATCACGAGGGCGCCGCCGCCACGGTGAAGGTCTACGAGGACGGATGGGGGAATCGGACGATCAGCGTGAACGGATTCCCGGTGGCGGGAACCGAGATCACGATGCAGGACGCGCAGAAGACGCTGGCTCACCTCCCCATGCTGATAAGCCCGGTCCCCAGCCCCACCGTGAAGATCATCGGGTTCGGGGCCGGCGGGACGTCATGGGGCATGTCGCGCTACGAGGTGGAGCGCATCGACTGCGTGGAACTGGTTCAGGGCGTGCCCGCGCAGGCCGGGTTCTTCCCGGAGGTGAACCACGACATCCGATCCGAGCCCCGGTTCAACCTCATCTTCGGTGACGGGCGGAACCACTCGCTGATCTCAGAGGAGGTGTACGACATCATCTCGGTGGACGCGACCTCCCCCAAGATGGCCGGGAACGGGAGCCTGTACTCGGTGGAGTTCTACGAGCTTCTTGCCCGGAGTCTGTCGGAGGAGGGGATCGCGGTGCAGTGGATCCCATTCCACCTGCTCTCCGAGTCCGAGACCCGGATGATCGCCCGGAGCTTCGTGGAGGTGTTCCCGCATGCCACGCTCTGGTTCACCCCGCTCCGGCAGTACTTCGTGCTCGTGGGATCGGCCGACGAACTCTCCATCGACTATGCGTTCCTGGCCGAGAAGCTGGCCCGCCCCGAGGTCCAGGAGGACCTGGCCCCACTCTCCGTCACGAGTCCGGTGGATGTGCTGGGCCTGTTCGTGATGGGCGAGGAAGGGCTCGCGAATTGGGTGGACGGAGCGCTGGTGAACTCCGACAACCACCCCTACCTCGAGTTCCTGCCCGCCCTGGCCTACTTCGTGTCGGACCTCTACTGGGTCGCGAACACCGGCGCGGCCCTGGAGCGTCGGGAAAGCGTCACGCCCTATCTGACGAACATGGGGGATTCGCCGGAGGAGGTTGCGGCGCTGGAGGATGCGCTGGATCGTCGGCTGCGGGCCACCCAGCACAGCATCAGGGGAGACATCCTCTCCCTGATCGGTGAGGACGCTGCCGCGAGGCGGGAGTACCTGGAGGCTCTCCGGATCGACCCGTCGGACATCAACCAGCTCCGACGCAGATATTACGACTGAGTCGCGGGGTCCGTGAACCTGGTCCTACCGTACCCCGGCCCTAGTTGATGGAGTCCAGCCGCGAGTTCCGGGCGTTGATCTGGTCCGCGGCGTCCATGGCCCCCCGTACTCCGCCCGACCCGGGGATCGGCATCTCGGACACGAGACTGTCCTTCTGACGGCGCGTCAGGGTGTCGGGATCGGTGCCCGCCGTGCGCCCGGGTCCGCATTCCGACATGCCCAGCAGGGCGACGGCCGCCAGTCCCAGCGCCGCGGTCCGGAGGCTTCGTTTCCAGCCGGCTCGGCCCATCATCGGTTCATCCCCAGAACGGACTTCGGCATGTGCATGCTGACCAGCATGTGGGGCACGTCCACCACCTCGCTGATCTTCAGGTCTCCGGCCAGCGAACAGAGGATATAGGCCTCCTCCGGCGTCAGCCCGTGCTCGGCGACGAGGTAGTCGATCATGTAGTTGGTGACCTTCCGGGTGGCTTCGTCGATGGTCGTGGCGAAGGCGGTGACGGCGTAGAAGTCGTCGCCCTCGTACTCCGGCTCCCGCAGTTCGCGGCCGCCCTTCAGCACCTGCACCTGGTAGAGGATCCGCATGGGCGCTTCCACCGCCGTCCCGGAGACCTCACCGTCGCCCTGGACCGCGTGGGTGTCGCCGATGGAGAACAGCGCCCCCTCCACGAACACCGGGAAGTACATCGTCGTCCCCTCCACCATGTGCTTGTTGTCCATGTTCCCTCCGTTGGCCCGGGGAGGGATGGTGGAGAGCATGGAGTCGGTGGCCGGAGCCACACCCATCACGCCGGGGAAGGGAGCGAGGGGGATGGAGATGTCCTCGTTGAACCGGATCTCCGTGGCTCCCTCGGGGATCTCGAAGCCCTTGTAGTAGGGGTCCGGAAAACGGTCGGCCAGGAACCCGAAGCCGGGCACGATGCTCGCCCAGCCCCACCCTCCGACCTCGATGTTCAGCAGCGTCACCGCCAGTACGTCACCCGGCTGGGCTCCCTCCACATAGACCGGGCCGGTCAGCGGGTGGATCGGATCGAAGTCCAGGGTCTCCACGTCCGAGACATCCGAGTCGGGCGAGAACTGGCCGTCCGACGCCTCCTCGGTGAAGACCTCGACCACCGCCCCCGACGGAACCGTGGCCACCGGCGGGATGGCGGAGCTGAATCGGGCGTGGGTCTGGTCGGCGGTGAGGGTGAGGTCAGGAGCCGGGAGCGCTGCTTCCCCGGGGGCACCTGTCGCATCTCCGGAGCCCGACGCAGCGTCCGTCGTCGGAGCGGAACAGGCTCCCGCAGCCAGGGTCAGGGCGAGGCAGAGGCCCCATGGGACGGTGGCCGGAACGCGAGTCATGCGGTTCTCCAGGTACGGGGTGTGGGTGGGGGTCGGCTGCCCACGACTCACGGAGTATGCGGGACGTCGCCGTCGGGGCGCCACCGGATGAACGCTCCGAAGTTCTCCGCTCCGGTCTCCAGCGCTTCGCGGGCCCGGTCGTCGGCCCGGAACCTCTGCCGCGCCTCCGGCAGGGGCAGCTCCGTGTCCAGGAGACTCTGATCCAGGGCCAGCTCGTCGGAGTACCCGGGCAGGAGCATGCCCCAGCCCCAGGGGACCCGGGCCTCGGTGGCCCGGTGGATGTGGTCACGGATGGCGGTGGTGCAGTTGTTGGTGAGCGTGTTGTAGAACTCGGGCGCCGCCTGGGTTGCGGCGGCCCGGCCGAGGACGTCCTCCAGGAGAGCCCGGGACTGTTCGGGCGTGGCGATGGAGGGATAGAGGTAGAGGGTGTCGCCCCGGAGAGCGCGGAGCCCGATGAGGTCACGCTCCGTGCCCAGGACATAGGCGAGTTCGAACTGGCGCATGATCCCGCCAACCAGACCGTAGCTCTCACCGTCCTCTCGTCGGGCCTCCACCGAGGCCGCGAGAAACCGCTCCCCCGAGAACTCGAACGACAGGAACGTGTGGGCCAGCCCTCCGAAGCGGTTGGCGAACGGGGCCAGAACGAACCAGACCCGCTCGACGTCCTCCAGTGCGAACGCCTCGTCCCGGTAACGGGGCCGGTCGTTTCCGTCGGCCGGATCGAAGTCGCGGATTCCCCTTAGTTCAACCGAGTCCCCCCGGACCAGGATCTCGGCCAGGCGGGTCTGGTCGGGGGCCCAGGTGCGATCCGCACGGGGCCGCCGCGCTACCGCCAGGACCACCCACCCCAGCAGGGGGAGGAGGATGAGGAGGAGGAGGACGGTTCGGACCGACAC
Source organism: Gemmatimonadota bacterium (assembly GCA_039587435.1). GTDB lineage: Bacteria > Gemmatimonadota > Gemmatimonadetes > Longimicrobiales > Gaopeijiaceae > JBDHIJ01. The sequence continues at coordinate 2,523 of JBDHIJ010000088.1, read as the reverse complement.
CCTGGCTTCAACCCCCCGGCGTATACCAGATCGGCGACGTGTACGCGCGCTCCTGATGGACCATCACCGCATCGTCGGGGAGATCGATATTCCCAAAGTACGCCCGGTCGTAGGCCAGCCACGAGGGCGTCGGAATCTCCAGGACCCGCACGTAGTAGTAGGCCCGCTGATCGGGATCAAACTCCGGGTCGACCCAGTGTGCGCCCAGCAGGGCGGCGCCGATGGTGTTCGTGTACTCGGCCCCATTCACCGTGCTCCCCACTGGAGGGAGCTTCCCGTCGGCCCCGGGCTCACGGTCGCCGGCCCAGCCTACGTCGAAGACCTTGCTCTGCGGATTCCCATCCGCGTCGACCCAGCCCTTCACGACCTGGATCCGGTCGAGGTTGGCTCCGTCCGGGTCCCTGAGGGCTCGGATCATGAGCGTAGGCGCCGCGCCCTCGGGACCCTGAAACAGATCCCCACCCATGGGCACGCCCCTGGCGTAACCCTCGGCAGCGAAGTCCGGGCGATGGATCTCATCGGCCTGGAAATCCCATCCGGCGAAGACCCGGACCGTCATGCGCGGGCCCGTGGTGGCGTAGACCTCCTTGCGGGCGAAGGCGTCCCAGATCGCCTCACGGGTATTCTCCCGGGCCCATGCGGCGGCCAGGCCGGCGGCCAGGGTCTCGTAGTGGCGGATCGCTACGTCCTCACCGAGGAAGTCCGGAGGGATGATGAACTCCTCGTAGCGGTCCTCGCCGCCACCGGGTTCCGCGATCGTTGCCTTGCCGAAGTAGTTGTCGTCCCGGGCGGTGGCCAGCGAGGTGTGGCTGTCTGTGGACCCGATCATCCCGAACTTGAACGGGTTGACGCCGATCTCCGCCTCGTACTTCAGGCCTCGGGCGAGGGCGGTTCGGGCGTACTCCCGGGGCAGCATGTCCGGTGTCTTCAGCTCGGTCCCGAAGTTGCCGCGGTCCCAACGGTAGTAGTCTGCGAACTCGTCGTTCGGCGAGAGAGCGGGGTGCGTCTCCCCGTCTCCCTTGATCTGCGTGACCTCGTAGAGCGGCTCCCACCGCATTCTGCGCTCGGCGTAGGCCCGGTCGATGGGCGAGCCGCTGTCCCGGACGTCGTTGAACATCAGCCCATTGGAGAGGTTGCCGTTGTGGGCGAAGGCCATCACTCGGCCGCCGGTCCGCGCCTCGTAGGCCTCCATCCAGTCCCACAGGTCTTCGGGATCGGAGCTGTCGTAGTTGGAAAAGGGCACTATGTCGCCTACACGGTCGGCGTCGTCCCGGAACATCACGATCCGGTGCAGGTTGTTCGCGTTCGTCACGGAGGTCCACTCGAAGCCGTGCAGGGCCGTGAATACACCGGGTTGGTCGTATCGCTCGGCGGCATCGACGATGCGGTTGTAGAACGTGCGGGCCAGATCGTCGTCGTCGATCGGGTCCTCGTTGATCAGCATGCTCTCGCCCCATTTGACGAAAGCGCCGAGTGGATCCCCACTTCGAACGAGGTCGTGGATCTCACGACCCCATGGGATGGAGAGGAGCTGAGGATTGGACTCGGCGATCATGGGAGCCAGACCCAGGTTCTCGGCGTGGTCGGCCAGCACCAGGAAGTCCAGTGGGCGCACCAGCCGGGCGAACTCTCCCAGGGACCCCCGCACCCTCTCGCCCCGGGCGAATCGGAACGCCTCATCCGGGCCCAGGAGGTTACCGAGCATACCCGCGTCGGTGGAGTACGAGCTGTGCAGGTGAGTGTCGCCCCAGAACACGCGGTCCGGATACGCCTGATTGACGAACGGGGAGTAGCCCCTGGTTCCCAGCTTCAGGTTGTCGCGGTCGACCGCGACCTCACCGGTGTACTCCTGAGCGAGCGTGGCTCCGGGAAGAGCGATGAACAACGCAGCCGTGAGCAGGAATCGAGCGGACATGGTTTCGCCTCTCCGGGTCCTAGCCTTCGTTCAACAAACCGACCGATACCGGGACTACCTCCCGTGATCCGCCGCGGCCGTGCCGCATCAGAGGTGCCCCTCAGTCCCCCGGCACGTAGATCTCGGAGCCCTGTTCCTTGAACTCCTCGGACTTCTCGGCCATGCCGGCCTCGAGGGCCTCGTGCTCCAGCAGGCCGTGCTCCTCGGCGTAGTCCCGGATGTCCTGCGTGATCTTCATCGAGCAGAACTTGGGCCCGCACATGGAGCAGAAGTGAGCGACCTTGGCGCCCTCGGCGGGGAGGGTCTCGTCGTGGTACGCCCGGGCCGTCACCGGGTCGAGGGCCAGGTTGAACTGGTCTTCCCAGCGGAACTCGAAGCGGGCCTTCGACAGTGCGTCGTCCCAGTCCTTGGCCCGGGGATGCCCCTTGGCCAGGTCGGCGGCGTGGGCGGCGATTTTGTAGGTGATGACGCCCGCCTTCACGTCGTCCCGGTTGGGCAGCCCCAGGTGCTCCTTGGGCGTGACGTAGCAGAGCATGGCGGTGCCGTACCAGCCGATCTGCGCGGCGCCGATGGCGCTGGTGATGTGGTCGTAGCCCGGCGCCACGTCG
>JBDHIJ010000087.1:0-9580 GCA_039587435.1 Gemmatimonadota bacterium | reverse complement strand
GAGTTCCACCTCCACCAACCGGGCTCCCAGGCCCTCCATCTCCCGGAGCCAGGCCCTGCGGGCTTCGATCTCAGCCTCCTGGCGGATACGGAACCGCTCCCGGCGAGCCTGGGCGTCGGCCGTGTCGGGCTGCTGGCGCCCCCCGAAGGTCCGGTACTCGGGCATCTCCAGGTAGTCCGGCAGAACGCCGATGGTGGTCTCCCAGCGCAGGGCCGGGCGACCGCCCCGATCCACCGGAGTCGCCGCCTCCACCAGGTCCGGGAGGGCCGGCTGTCCCCATGTCCGGGGGTCGGCCGGGTCTGCCCCCCCCATGACCTGGGTCATGAGGGCCGCGTCCATGGCGTCCCTGGCCAGGGGCCCCGGGTGGTCCCGGGTGTAGGTCAAAGGGATGATCCCGTGGAGCGACACCCGGCCCATGGTGGGCTTCAGGCCCGTGAGCGCCTGAGCCGCCGAGGGGTTGGTGATGGAGCCCCCGGTCTGGGTTCCGGTCGAACTGGCCGCCATGCGGGCGGCCACGGCCGTGGCCGACCCGCTGGAGGATCCGCCCGGGGTGACGTCCGAAACGAACGGGGCCCAGGCGTTCACGGTCGTACGCTCCCCGTCCGGCGTGGTGGCCGGGGTCGTGGCAAGGGGCCCCATCTGGGTCTTGCCCAGCAGGATCGCGCCCTGTGCCTTGAGCCGGGCCCAGGACGTCGCGTCGAAGTCCGGGACGAAGTCGGCAAAGATGTGGGAGTTGGCCGTGGTCGGGACCCCCGCCGTGTAGAAGTTGTCCTTGATCGCCAGCGGGATCCCGTGCAGCGGCCCTCGGGGCCGTCCACCCCGCGCAAGCACGTCCGTGAGCACCCGGGCCGTCTCCTCGGCCTCCTCCGCCAGCACAGCGTTGTAGGCCATGTAGAGGTCGTCGTGCTCCTGGATCCGTTCGAGGTACCCGCCCACCAGTTCCCAGGGCGAGAGATCGCCGCTCCCGATCAGTTGGGCGGCCTCCGCAAGCGTCAGTTCGCCCACACGGGTCGCCTGGATGAGGCCGCGGTCACGCAGGGCAGTCCGTCGGATCGGGGTACCGGGGGCCGGCTCCGGATGCCCGAGGCCGGCCAGCGCCGTCGGCCACGCCGCGCCCCCTCCCGCGGCGGCCGCGGTGATCGCGCCCATCCGCTGGAGGAAGAGCCTGCGATCGACGAGGGTGTCGGTGGGGCCGCCGCTCACCCGCCACCCCCACCGGCACCGGACGTGCCCGACTCCCGGAGGCCGATGGGATACATGCCGGGCACCACTTCCTGCGGGTCCATCTCGAACCCGTGGATCACGTGGGGTGTCGTCCTGAGGAACCGTCGGGCGGACTGGAGGACCCGCGCCTGGTCGGTGGGGGCGCTCTCGTCCGCCGCCGGCAGGACGGAAAGGTCGACGCCCAGCGCCGCCAGGCGGGTGAGGATGTAGGCGTCCAGTTCCTCGTCCGTCAGGTCCCGCACCTGCGTGGCGCCGGATCTGAGGCCGGGTGGATCGTGCGGTCGTGTGGGTCCGGACGGGGCGGAGTCCATCATTTCGTTCTCCCTCGGGTTGAGGGGGACTACCTTATCCCATGAAGGGTCCCCGAGAAAGAAGAAAGACCCTCCCCCGCCCGTACTCGTGGTAGCACGCCCGGGATCGGCGCTACGGCTCCGGTGCCCGGCCAGACATCCCCGGGTCCCACCCGGGCATTCCAACGCACATCCAGGAGGCATCCATGGGAGCCCCCCTTCTAGCCATCCTTCTCATCGCCCTGGGAGCGGTGATCCGGAGCGCAGGCGCGACTCAGGCCGGAGCCAAGGTCCCGGCCCGACTCACCGGCTACGGCCTCATGGCGGGCGGCCTGCTGGTGGCGTCTCTCAGCGCCGTCATTCTCGTCGACGTGGGTGAGGTGGGCGTGAAGCACTTCCTCGGCAACGTGGACCCGGTCCCCCTCGAACAGGGGGTCCATGTCATCAATCCGCTGGCCTCCCTGGAGAAGATGTCCATTCGGGAGCAGGCCTTCCCCACCGACGGCGGGGTGGAGCGCATCGAGGCCCAGACCTCCGAGCAGCTCAACGTCATGCTCGAGATCTCCATGCTTTACCGGATTGATGGCGCGAACGCCCCGGATCTCTACCAGCGCATCGGGACCGAGCGGCAGATCACCAGCCGCATCGTCCTGAACGCGGTCCGCAACGGGGTCCGGGACGCGGTGGCCACCAAGTCCATCAACGAGATCTTCTCCCCCAACCGGCGGGAGGTGGCGGAAGACATGAAGCGGGAGATCCAGGCCAAGGCCGGCGACCGCATCGAGGTCCTGGACGTCTTCGTTCGGGACGTCCAGGCACCGCCTCGGGTCAGGGAGGCCATCGAGGAGAAGCTCCAGCGGGAGCAGCAGGTGGCCGCCGAGCGCTTCCAGACGGAGATCATCCAGGAGCGGGCCCGCCAGCAGGCCGAGGAGGCCAAGGGAATCGCCGAGGCGCAGCGCATCATCTCCGAGGGGCTGACCCCCGAGTACCTGACGTTCTTCTACATCGAGCAGCTGGGGAGCATGCCCGATGGCACCGTGGTGTACGTGCCCACCGAGGGCGGCATGCCCCTCATGCGGACGCTGGAGGGGAGTCGGCGCTAGCGCCCCACCGAGGAGAGGTGACAGGAAGAGGGCCGGCCCCGGTCGGGGCCGGCCCTTCGTCTTCATCAGGGCCCGTTGCGTCCAGCTACCGTCACCGGCCGAGGGCCTCCTCCGCGACCTCTTCGTCCTCCGGTGGGTTCCACCCCCCGCCCAGCGCCCGGTAGAGCCCCACGACCGACGTGTGGTGGAGCTGCAGTACCTCGCTCACGCGGAGCTGCGTACTGAACACCGAGCGCTGCAGGTCCAGCACCACCATGAGGTCCACCAACCCCTCCTCGTAGAGCACGTTGGCCACGTCCAACGCTTCCAGCGCCGCGTCGAGCTGAAGCAGCCTGACGTCGTACTCGTTCTGGAACGTCTCCACGGCGATGAGCGCGTCCTCCACTTCCCGGAATGCGTTCACCACCGAGAGCTGGTAGTTGGCCAGCGCCTGCTCGGCCCGGGCGATCTCCACGTCCACCGCGGACTGCCGGCGACCGGCGTCCAGGATCGCCCCGGCGATGTTCCCACCGATGTTCAGGAAGAAATTGTTGGAGCGGGCCTCACCCAGCGCGGTGCTCTTGATCCCGAGGTTCCCGGTCAACGAGAACGAGGGCCACCGGGCGGCCTCCGCCACCCCGATTCGAGCGGTCTGCGCGTGGAGCGCTCGTTCGGCCGCCAGGACGTCCGGCCGCCGCTGGACCAGCTCGGACGGGAGCCCCGCCGGGACCGAGGGTGGAATGTCCTGGTCCACGAGCGCCTGCCCTCTGGCAATGTCCTTCGGAGGCTGGCCGAGCAGGAGGCTCAGGGCGTTCTCGGTCTGCTCTACCCCCCGCTCGAGGGCCGTGACGGCGGCCAGTGCATCGGCCAGCTCGATGCGGGCCCGGGCCACGTCTACTTCCCGGATCAGGCCACCGGCCGCTCGGACGGAGATGATGTCCACGGCGTTGCGCCGCAGCTCCACGGTCTGCCTCGAGACCTCCAACCGGGCATCCAGGTCCCTCAGAACCAGGTACGCCTCACCGATGTCCCCGATGAGGCTGATGGTCACCGCCCGGTAGGCCTCCTCGGTGGCAAGGAGGCTCTGCTGCGCGGCCTCGTTGCTCCGGGCAATGCGGCCGTACAGGTCCACTTCCCAGCTGGCTCCGATGGCCGCCTTGAAGTAATCGAACGAACTGACCGTGTCCGCCTGGGGAGTGCCCTGCATGAAGCCGAGCCCCACTACGGCGAGAGTCGGGTACTGGTCCGCCCGGGCGATGCCCAGGGCCGCGCGGGCCTCGGCGATCTTCGCCATCGACTCGCGGAGCTGCAGGTTGTTGTCGAGTCCCTCCTGGATCAGGCGCTGGAGGACCGTGTCCTGGTAGAGCTCCCACCAGGGCAGGTTGGCAATGGACTCACCGGCCTCCTCCGAGGCCCGATACTCGACCGGCTCGGGGAGAGCGGGTCGTTCGTAGTCCGGTCCCATCCGGCACCCGGAAAGGAGCGCGCTGCCTCCGGCGGCCAGCAGGAGCAGAACTCCGAGACGCCCGGCCGAAGGGGTCCCCTCCCCGATCACGCGACCACCCTCCGGCCGCGATTCAACCGCTCCAGGACTCCGAATGCCACGACGACGTACGTCACGGCCGCGAAGATCTGCAGCACCCGGACGTACAGCTTCGCCCCGGCCTCAGCGTCTCCGGTAAGCGTCGGCCCAAGTACGATGAACACGGTGGTGATGCCGCCCGCCAGGAGCTTGCCCACGACCGTGCCGGAGTAGATCAGCTGCCCGACCACCAGGCCAGCGAGGACCATGAGCAGAAGGAAGAATGGGAAGGCCGGCACCCATACGAGCAGGTTGTACAGGATCACCGCGACCAGCCCGCCTACCAGGTTGCTGAGGAGCATGCCCTTCCCGGCCGCCCAGTGCTTTCCGTAGTTGGACTCGAGACCGAGGAGGACGGCATAGATGAGGATCACCGCCTGCTCGACCGCGGAGAAGTGTACGAAGGCTACATAGAGTGGGAAGATGACCAGCCAGCTCCGAACCGCCTGCCCGAGACGGTCCGACGCCGAGGGGCTGACACCGGCCGGGCTCCTGTCCTCGGCCGAACTCGACTCTGCCGCCACGGTCGGGCCCAGCTCCGGGGGATCGGGGAACACGGCCGCGGAGAGGTACACCATGGCCACCGCGACGAAGGCGGCGAAGGTCAGGCCCCAGGCCACTCCGTCCGCCAGAGCCTGCGAGACCGTTCCAATGAGGGGGACCGCTGTGACCCCGATCAGGGCGAAAACCACGACCAGGGGGTTCATCCCGCCGGCCTTCCCGTAGGAGAGGAGGAAAACGATCAGGCCCACGATCAGCAAATGCACGATCGGATAGTTGACCGTGGGCATCAGGAGCTTGGCGCTCATCAGGAAGGACCCACTGAGCAGGCCCACTAAGACCAGACCCTTCTTGACGGGCATGACCTTCGGGAACGAAAGCAGCTTGGCCGTGAGAACCGGTGTAATGAACGCGAACGGCCACGCCACGTAGAAGGCGATGCCCGCTGAGACCGTCATGCCCAGCGTCAGGCGGTAGACCCGGGCCTCGTTAGCGGACACGGGTCACGGGGCTCGGGGAACGGTCAGCGGACATACGACATGATCGTGAAGAACCGCATGACCATCCGCCCCAGGGGATTCAGGATCCCCTCCCGGCCCGTGAACGCCATCACGCTCACCTGAGCTCCGATCCGGAGCAGGCCGGGCGGCAGGTCGCTACCCACATCCACGATGACCGGGAACCGCTGGGGCTGGCGCAGCCATCCGGTCGTAGTGGCCACCTGCGGCAGTTCCCCCCGGGTGGTGGAGGGGGGTGCCCCACTCGGCCGCACCCCGAACCCGACGCTGCGGATGGTACCGGTGAAGACCCTCCCCGGCGCCACGTCGAGGATGATCCGAACCGGAGTGCCCGGCTCGAGGTGAGCCAGGTTGTTTTCCTTCATGTCGGCCTGGATCCACACATCGGAGGTCGACACGAACGTCATGAGCGGTTGACCGGCGCCGGCGAAGTGACCCACGTCCAACTGGAGGCTCTCAATCGCCCCACGCGTGGGTGCCAACAAGGCTGTCTGAGCGAGGTTGAACTCGGCGCTCTCGAGGGCGGCGAACGCACCCCGGACCGCCGGGTTGTCGAATCCCTCCGGTCCCAGCTGGGCGCGAGCCCGCTCCAGGTCCGCCTCTCGGGCAGCCACGTTGGCCACCGCCTGCTCCAGGGCGGCTGCGGCATTGTCCAGGTCGGACTGGGCCATGGCGCTGGAATTCCGAGCCGCGATCTGCTCCAGCCGGTTCTTCTGGATCCGCGTGATGGACTCCTGGGCCCGAGCGGCCGCCAGTCCCGCGGCGGCGGCCTCCACGGAGGCGCTGGAAACCCCAAGCTGCTGGAGCGCATTATCCAGGCTGGCTCGGGCCTGGCGGATGGCGATCTGATACTGTGTTGTGTCGATCTGAACCAGCCGCGCTCCGGGCTCCACGACCTCATGGAGTTCCACGTCGATGTCCGTCACATAGCCCGCCACCTGCGGGACCACCGGCACCGCATACGCGACCACGCGGGCCTGGTCCGAGAACGGCATGACCCGGTCCGCGCGCACATACAGGAGGAAGAACACCACGCAGAGAGCCAGGACGATCAGCGTGACGAGGCGGGCAGGATCGCGCCCGGTGGCGGTCGACCCATCCTCCAGCTGGTCGTCCTCAGGCCGGCTGGCCCCCGAAGCCTCGGTCTCTCCGGGCGCCGCCTGTGCCGATTCGTCCGTCATGCGGGCGCGGGCTCCTCACCGGATGACCCGGTGCTGTCGTATGCCTCTTCGGGGATATCACCGCTGTAGAGCCAGACCTCCATTATCTTGTAGCCGAGGCTCAGGACGATGGCCCCGAGGAACAGGCCCATCATCCCCATGCTGACCATCCCGCCGATGGCTCCCAGCAGAACCACGGGCATCGGCACCACATTCCCCTTGGAGAGGAACACGGCCTTGAGGGGAGTGTCCGCCACGCCCACCAGCAGCATGTAGATGGTGAACGCCAGCGCCCAGACCGTGCCCAGGTTCCCCCAGGCCCAGATGATGGGAAGGATGAGGATCAGGGTGGGCGGCAACTGAATGATCGCCAGCACCAGCGTGAGAACCGTGAACAGACCGGCGGCTGGAACGCCCGCCGCGAACAGACCGACCCCGGCGAGGCCGGCCTGGATCACGGCCACCCCCAATACGCCGCGAGCGACACTGTTGATCGTCTTCCCTGCCATCCCCACCAGGTCCTCCTGCCAGGCGCCCTGGATCATCCCCACGACCCGGCGCAGCCAAGCCACGGCACCCTCCGAATAGGTGAGGAGGAACGCCGCGATGATGAGGGAGAACACCGTGGTCACCACCGTTCCCCCCACGCCCGCCAGGAAGCCCAGGAACCAGGAACCGAAAGCCTGGAGCTGTGGCTGAAGCTGGACCGCGGCCTGCTGGATGTTCGTGTCCGCCAGGACCCACGCGTTGTACACGTCCTCACCCACCGCAGGGATGTTCCTGATGCTCTCGGGAGGCGGCGGGACGTTCAGCGTGCCGGATTCGATCTGGGATTCGAGGCCCCGGACCGTTCCCACCAGCGAGCCGCCGACCGTGTAGGACGGGACGACGACCAGTGCGATCCCAAGGAGCGCGAACGCCGCGGCGCCCAGTCCGCGCTTGCCACCCAGAACCCCGACGATCTTCGCGTACACCCCGTTCAGGGCCACGGCCAGGATGATGGCCCAGGTGAGGGGGACGAGGAACGGCCGCAGAATCGAGAAACACCAGACCAGCAGCAGTGCCGCCAGCGTGAGCCGGAGCGCCACGTTCAGGGAGAGATTGACGATCCGGTTCTCTTGCGCTTTGAGCTCTGAGGAGTCCATGGGAGGTCCTGGTTGGGGGAGCAGGATACCGGTACTGCCGAAGGATCCTGTAGTGTGAAGGTCCGCTCATCGGGCGGCAAGGAACGGGGATTGACCGGGTACCGAATGGGTGACCGCGAAGGACACGCGATCACCCAGCCCCGTCATGGTGGGGCGGAGTCCGCCCTCTCTACCAGCTCCACCCCACCGAGAACGACAGCGTCCAGTCGTTGTTCTCCGCCGTCTTGGAGGGCGGGGCGCTGTCGTACGAATCCTTGAACGTCAGAGCGACGAAGAAATCGCTAAAGACCTCGTAACTGGTCCGGGTGTTGAGTTCGAGACGATACCGGCCGGACTGGGTCAGTGAGGGGAAGGCGGTGAACGTGGTGCGGTGATCCAGTTCCGGGGTGTTGTACCGGAACGCGTCGAAGGCCGTCTGGAGTCCGATCTCCACGGAATTGGTGTTCGTGTCCTCGCCTCCGTAGGCCTCGGACCCGGCAAGCAGGGATGCGGCGAAGGTCAGTTCCAGCCAACGACTTCGGGTCACGGGCCGGGCGCCGCCGAAACCGCCCTGGAGCCGGTAGTCCAGGTTGAGCTCGTCGTTGCTGTCGAAGCTGCTCAGGAGCCCGATCAGCCAGACGTCCCGCAGCCGTCGGCCGACGTTCAGATAGTAGTTCGTGCGCTGGGTCTGATCGGTGTTGTCCTGGTCCTGGTAGTAGTTCGAGCCGCCGATCGACCCCTGCCACACCAGACCGTCGTACCGCGCTTCGGCCGCGGTATTCAGCGTCCGGTTGTTGTTGGCCTTGGCGGCTGAGAACCCGACATCCACGAAGCCGCCGGTCCTCCCCCAGAACGACCGATCCACGGGTCGAAGCAGCGCGATGTCCTGGATCTGGTAGGTGCGGCCATCCAGCGTCACCGTGCCCTCGGACGGCCCGTGCCCAATGGATCCGATGATCCGCTCGTTGCTGAGCATGAGGATCTCGAACTGTCGCGGGCTCTCCAGGAACAGGATGTCCGCGGTCTCGATGCTGACCACACCCATGCCGTCCGCATCGAAGTCGAGCTTGCCCTGCCGGAGGCCGTCCACCTCACCGACGGCCGTGTTGCCCGTGTTGACCTCCACCCGGTCCTGGGCGGACACCCCGGTGATGCCGAGGGTGAATCCGATGGCGGCCAGAAGGGCGGTGCGGCCGGCCCTCACGGTGCCTTGAGTCATGATGTGATCCTGCGGTAGGTGATCGGCCGACGCGGGGATGAATCGCAGTGAATCTGGCCAAACCCGGTGAGCGGCTCCAGAGTACGGAGTGTCCAAGACGACCTCCTTACCCCCAGCCCTGCGTCGGTTCCTCACCGGCCTCCTGGTGGCGCTCATGACCCTGACCGCCCAGGCCTGCTACTACGCCCGTGGCGCATGGACCGGGCTCAAGATCCTCCGGACCCGGACCCCAGCCGTCGAAGTCGCTCTGGATCCGGCCACGGACGAGCGCACGCGGGGCAAGCTGGCGCTGGCCCGGGAGGCCCTGACCTTTGCCGAATCCGAGCTCGGGTTCACGGTGGGTGGCACCTACTCCACCGTCGTCTTCCTTCCGTCGGACACGCTGGCCCACGTGGTCTCCGCGGCGCCCAAGGACGCCCTCGCTCCGTACCTGTGGAGCTTTCCCATCGTGGGGGCCGTCCCCTACAAGGGGTTCTTCGACATCGAGAGCGCCGAGAGGGAGGAGGCGCGACTGGCCGGGGCGGGCTACGACACCTGGCTTCGTCCGACCTCCGCGTTCTCCACCCTGGGCTGGATCGAGGATCCGATCCCCTCGACGCTCCTCCGCCTCGACGAGGTGGGGTTCGTGGAGACCCTCTTCCACGAGCTGTCCCACCGCGAGCTGTTTCTGGCCGGCCAGGTTCGCTTCAACGAGAGCTTCGCCACCTGGGTGGGGAACGCTGCAGCGGTGTCCTTCTTCTGCACCCGGGAAGGCGGAGGCCCGGACAGCCTGTGGTGCATGCGGGCCCGCGAGCGCTGGGCCGACGCCCAGCGCTTTTCGGTCTTCCTGGATCCGGTGGTGGCGGAGCTGGAGGCGATCTACGGGGACTCGGCGCTCACC
>JBDHIJ010000086.1:0-9597 GCA_039587435.1 Gemmatimonadota bacterium | reverse complement strand
GAGGGCGAATGTGCGGGATCATCGCGGTGAAGCGCTTCGACGGTCAGGCCGTCGACGAGGCGCTGCTGCTCCGAATGCGGGACACGATGGTCCACCGGGGGCCCGACGACGCGGGGCACTACGCCGACGGCCCGGTCGGCCTGGGGCACCGGCGCCTTTCCATCGTCGACCTGAGCCCCACTGGGCACCAGCCCATGTGCAACGAGGACGGGACCGTCTGGCTCGTCTTCAACGGCGAGATCTACAACTACGTCGAGCTCCGGGAGCGGCTCCTCGCCCGCGGGCACCAGTTCCGATCCACCACCGACAGCGAGGTGATCATCCACCTCTACGAGGATCTCGGGGACTCGTGCGTCGACGAGCTGAACGGGATGTTCGGGTTCGTGATCTGGGACTCCCGGAAGAACCGCATGCTGGGCGCGCGCGACCGATTCGGGATCAAGCCTTTCTACTACTACGTCGACGATAGCCAGTTCGTCTGCGCGTCCGAGATCAAGGCCATCGTGGAGGACCGCGCGGTGCCCAGGGCGCCGGATCATCGGGGGATCGCCGACTACCTCTTCGCGGGCGCCCCCCTGGACGATCGCACCTTCTTCGCGGGGGTGTCGCAGCTGAAGCCCGGGCACATCCTCACCATCGAGGGGGGCACGGTCCGGACCCATGAGTACTGGGATCTGTCGTTCCGCTACGGGGAGTCCCGGGGGGCGCGGGAGATCGAGTCCCACGTGACGGACCTCGTCGATGACGCGGTTCGGATCCACTGTCGGAGTGACGCACCACTGGGTGCCCACCTCAGCGGCGGGCTCGATTCGAGCACGGTCTGCGGGCACGCCTCCGCCCACGTGTCGGGCCTGAAGACCTTCTCCATCCGCTTCGACGCGGAGGGGGAGTTCTACGACGAGACGGGATTTGCCGAGATCGTGGCCGACGCAATCGGGTCCCGTTTCATCCGGAAGACGGCCTCCGGCGCGCACCTCGCGGACCTCTATCCCGCGCTGATATGGCACATGGACCAGCCTGCGGCCGGGGGCGGCGATGCCGGCTTCTCCTACTATGCCGCCGCGCAGCTGGCCTCGGAACACGTGAAGGTCGCGCTCACCGGCCACGGCGGGGACGAGGTGTTTGGCGGATACCCGGCCCAGTTTCAGACCGCGTTCGGGCGAACGGACACCTTCTCGTCGTTCCCCGGCGAGACCGGACCGGGCATCTCCCGGCTGGCGCGCCTGCGTCGGGTGCTCCGGGCGGAGGGCGCCGCCGGAGCGCTGCGTCGCGTGACGGGGCGCCTGGCCCGGAAGCCGGGCCCCACCTCCGAGGAGCTATGGGTGCGGCTCCACTGCGGGGCCGTGCCGGAGAAGAACCTCTCTCTGCACCGGAGCTTCGTGGACGGGCTCGGGGGCTACTCGCCGCTGGACGCCTACCTCCGCCCGTTCACGGGCGCGCCCACGGACACACTGCTGGACCGGTGCCTCTACCACGATCTCCGGGTCTACCTGCCGCAGCTGCTGCACAAGGAGGACCGGGCCAGCATGTCGGTGTCCATCGAGTCCAGGGTTCCCCTCCTGGACCCCCGGATCGCCGAGTACCTGGGCACCCTTCGCCCGGAGCAGAAGGTCCCGGAGGTGGAGCCGAAGGCCCTGCTTCGGCGCGCGGCCGCACGGCACATCCCGCCGGAGATCTGGCAGCGCAAGGACAAGGTGCCGTTCGCGATCCCCATGAAGACGTGGATGTCCACGGTGCTGCAGCCGCTGTTCACGAGCCTGCTTCAGGCCCCCCAGTGCCTGGACCGGGGGATCTTCGACCCGGACCTGATCCGGAGCGGCCGCCTGACCGATTCCGAGCGGCTCACCATGATGAACGTGGAGCTGTGGTTCCGGATCTTCATCGACGAGGACCCGGATCTGCTGGCGTCGCGCGACCGCCTCTTCGCCACGGCGGCCCGGGGCGCCTGACGGCCGTACGGAAGGGCTAGGTTCGGGCCGCCAGACCCTTCAGCTCGGCCGACAGCTCTCCCCAGGTCCAGCGCGCCTTGCGCGCCAGCATCCGGAACATGCGGGCCTTCTCTGCCGCGCTCACAGGCGCGCGGCGCACCACGCCGGCAAGCTCCCTGAACATGTTCAGGCGCTTGGCGTGGAATTTCTGGTCGCTGTCCGGCAGGTAGAACGCCGCCAGCTCCTCCTCGGAGAGGGCATCGGTGATCCGGTCGTGCACCCGGCGGTGGTAATAGTGGCCCCGGACCTGCTTGAACCGTCCCCGGATGGCCATGTCCGACTGCCAGACCAGGTCGGAGGCGGGGTAGTCCCCGAAGAGCACGGTCTCCGCCAGGACGTCCCGGCGCATGACTCCGAACGCGACGTTGCAGTATCCCCACTGGGCGAGAGAGGCCCAGAACCGGTCCGCCGGCGTCTCGGCGGCCCACCCGTCACCCCCGTCGTCGTAGTCCTCGATGAACTCGCCCTCGGGGCCGACGATCCGCGTCTGCGGCCATGCAAGGACGACCGTCGGATCGGACTCGAGGACCTCCACGCAGGCGCCCATGGCGCCCGGGGTGATGTAGTCGTCGGCGGCGCCCCAGCGGAAGTACTTGCCCCGGGCCAGCTCGAAGCAGCGGATGTAGTTCCGGGAGGCGCCCAGGTTCTTGGGGTTCCGGATGTATCGCACCCTGGGGTCCCGTTCCGCGTAGCCCCGGAGGACCTCCTCCGTTTCGTCCGAGGACGCGTTGTCGGTGGCCACGACCTCGAGATCCCGGAAGTCCTGGTTGAGGATGGACTCGATGGATTCGATGAGATAGGGCATGCCGTTGTAGACCGGCAGGCCGACGCTGAGGAGCGGCACGCGTTCTTCGGAGGTGGTCATCGCCCGTCGTTCTTGAGGAGGGATGCGGTGAGCTCGAACTGGTCTTCTACGGCCGCGCGCGCGGTGCGGACATTGGCCTCGATGGTGGTCTCGACCCGGTCCCGCTCGGAGATGAGCCGGTCCAGGTGCTCGATGAGCCACTCGCTCGTGATGTCGGGGATGAGGGCGCCGAATTCTCCTACGCCGAGTATCTCCATGACGTCCAGGGTCTTCCGCTCATAGGCCATCCCCAGGACCGGGACCCCGGTCAGACAGGCCGTCACCACTCCATGATACCGGGCCGCCACAGCGTAATCCAACCGTCGCAGGACGTCCCAAAGCTCGTCCAGCGTCCCGATGTGGGGGGCGCAGATTCGCGACGCGAACTCCGGGCCGCGGCGCTCGGAGAGCTGCTCCAGGACGTCGTCGGTCACCATGCGGTCGGCCCACTCCGTGGTGCCGTAGAGGGTCACGCCGTGCCCCCGGTCGACCATCGCCTCCGTGAACTCCACCAGGACCTCCCGGTAAGCGTTGTAGATCTCGATGTCCTCCGCCTTCCAGTAGTCCGGATGGTAATAGGGGATCGTGTTGATCCCGATGGTGATCTCGCCGGGCCGGGGCCTCTGCTCCGCCGGAGGAAGGTCGAAGGCGAGGCCGATATCGGGAACGACCTCGATGGGCCGCTCGACCCCGAACGCCCGGAGTCGATCGATGGAGACCGGGTCCCGCAGCGTGAAGATCTCGGCGATGTCGACCATCCGCCGGATGAGGCGCATGCTGATGGAATGGTGGATGGGCTCCACGCCGAGGCTGAGGAAGCAGATGGGAATGCCTTCCTGCTCGCAGAGGCGTGCCCACCGGTGCAGGGTCCGCGGGAACCCCCGCCAGCCCCCATAGGCCTCCGTGATCTGGCTGGAGCCGGGGAAGATTGCGAGGTCAACGCCCTCCAGGTTCTTTCTCGACGCTCGGAGGAAGGCCCGCTCGTTGGCCCATTCTCGGTACCGCTCTCCCGGTGCGAGACGGGACCAGATCCCGGACCCTCCGCCTTCCACCTGGGGCAGGGCCGGCGGGCGAACGGGGAACGCGGGAACGCCGTACCGTCTCGAGGAATCCTCGGGGTTCATGCTGAACAGGCGGAAAGCGACGCCGGGGACCTCGCGGCTCATGTGCTGGATGGTGGACGCGAAGAGCAGCTCGTCTCCGAGGTTGTGCATCCCCACGTGGCCCATCACTGCGATGGTCTTCTGCTCCGCCATCACGACCTTCCCGAGGCGAGATAGGTGAGATCCGCGGGCTGGCGTGGGCTCGCCTGCCCGCCGCCCTTCACGCGGTCCAGAAGCTCGACCAGCTGATCGGCCTGCGAGGCTCTCTGGAAACGCGGGATGGTCCCGAGGGGCTCGGCCCGCTCCCCTCGCGACCACTGGTCGAAGCGTTGCTCGAGGACCCGCTCGATGGCGTCGACGTCCCCGGGGAGCACCACGTCGGCCTCGACCCCCTGCAGGAGCTCCGCGGTCGCGCTCGCGGGGATGGCCATGACCAGCATCCAGGCCGGGAAGGCCATGTACTCGTAGATCTTCGACGGGATCGCCCGGTGGCTGTCCTGGGGAAGGCTGACCAGGACGCTGGCGCCCGCCAGGAACCTGGCCAGCTCCTGCCTGGGCCGGCTCTCGTGCAGCACCAGGTGGTTCTCGATCCCGAGGTCTCGCGCCGTGTCCATGAGGGGAACGCCCTGGTAGGCCTGGACCCGCCCCATGAACTCCAGGCGGAACTCGTCCGGACCGAGGTTCCGCCGCCGGATGATCCGGGCGGCGGCCTTCATGAGGGGACGGGGATCCCGGTCGAGGTAGATCTCACCCCCGTAGGCGATCACGAACGCGTCCGACGGGGCATGCGGTGCCTCGTCAGGGAGGTCGCACCCGTTGGTGATGGTCACGAAGCGCTCGGCGAGGTCGGGGTACTGGTCCTCCAGGGCCGCGCGGGACCGATCGGTGTTCAGGATCGTGGCGGCCGCCTCGCCCACGCAGATCGGCTCGTGGCGCTCGGCCAGGCGATACCAGGTGGGACTCGCGAGGTGTTCCGGAAGGCGCTCGTAGAAGAACCAGGGGTCCCGGAAGTCCAGGACGTAGGGGCAGCCGATGGAGCGGGCCAGGGACCGCGCACCCAGGTGAATCGCGTGGGGAGGGCCCGAGCTCAGGACGACGTCGTAGGACCGGTCCCGGGCGAGCTCGCGGCCGGCGCGGCCGGCCGCCATGGCCCACGCCCGGAACCCCCTGAAGGTCCGCAGCGCGTAGTAGGACCGGAGCAGGCGCCGGCTCGGGCTGCCCTGGAGGAGTTCCGTCCGGTGGAGGGACGTCACCCGCTCCTTCGGCGCAGCGCCGGCGGGAACGTCGCCCGGCGGGCCCGACGACGATCCCCTCCGGGCCATCCCGCGCAGGCTCTTTGCCGCCGCGGAGGCCGCGCCCTCCAGGGCCTCCAGCCGCGAGGCCTTCTCTACCACCCGGACCACCTCGCCGGGAGGGAGCGCGACCTCGGGCCGATCGGCTTGCCTGGTGACGACGTCGAAGTCCCATCCCCGATCTCCGGCCAGGCGCACCAGCGACGCCCACCGAAGCGCCCCCGCCGCGAGGCTGGGCGGATAGTGGTAGGCGATCAGCAGCGCGCGTCCGCCGCGCGAGTTGTCCTCATCCTCCAGGCGCATGGCGATCCATGTCTCCGGGTCCAGGTGGACGGTGCGATTGGCCGGGGGTTGAGAGAGATCGAGCGGGAGTCGATACGGCGACTGCCCCCGGCAGGGCGCACCAGGTCCCTAGTTCGAAGCGCTCAGGTAGAGGTGGTCGATGTCGAACCACATGAATTCATCGACGGTATCGCCTGTGCCGCCCCACACGGGGCTGAGTTCCAGGACCGACCAGATCTCGCTTCGGCCCACGTCGGTGTCGGAGAACGTCACATCTGTATATTCGCCGATCAGGATGCCGTTTAGCCAGAACCGTACCACGCCGTCGGCCGAGCATGGCGGCAGCGGGTCCCCGACGTCGGGACAGGTATTGGCGATGTAGAGGACCTCCCAACGGTGCCAGATGCCGCGCGTGAGCTCCGGGTCCGAGGGCTCCACGTTGGGATAGAGGTACTCGCGGGACTCCGCGGCCGGCATGTTCTGGAGCCGCACGGTGGGGAGCAGCTGAGACGGCCCCGCCCCCTCCGCCGAGAGGAACGTCGCCGGATTTCCATGGATCCAGTTGAAGATCAGCTTGTTCGTCGACGAGGTGTGCCCCTGGAAGTTGTCCGAGAACTTGATGTAGAAGGACAGGTAGTTCTTCGTATAACCGCCGGTGATCTTCTCGAGGTCCACGTGCGACTCGCCGCCCGGCGAGGCCGCGGGGTATCCGGACCGGAGGATGTTGCTGGGTGACCGGGGCGCGGTGGCGTCCGTCTGGATCGACGCCCCGTCGGTCAACTCGGAGAGCCACCCGTCCTCGACCAGCGCGTTGAAGGGGCGCTCGGTGAGCGTCGTGTATCCGGCCGGTTCGTTGCTCCAGCCCGACGCTCCGACGAAGATCCGCAACGCCTTGCTGTCGGTCTGGCCGTTACTGGTGACCTGGGCGGTGAAGTCGTAGGTCCCGGCGACGGTGGGGGTACCGGACACCACGCCGGCCCCGCTCAGCGAGACGCCGGGCGGCAGCGAACCGCTGGCCAGCGACCAGCTGTACGACCCGTCGCCGCCTGAGGCCGTGAGCTGCTGGCTGTAGGCCTGCGAGAGGGTCCCCGCCGGCATGGGGAAGCCGGTCGTCACGGAGGGCGGTCCGCCCACGTTCGAGCCGCTCAGGTAGAGGTGGTCGATCTCGATCCACATGTTGTCGGCCACCACGTCGCCGGTGCCGCCCCAGATGGGGCTGATCTCGATCCGCTCCCAGATGGCCCCGTCCGTGGCGCCGGAGAACTGGACGTCCGTGTACTCGCCGATCAGCGTGCCGTCGAGCCAGTACTTGACGGTGCCGTTCGACGATCCCGGCTGGTTGGCCAGGAACACGAGCTCCCAGTGGTGCCACTCGCCCCTGGAGATCTTCACGTTCTCCTGCCCGGGCACGTTGGGGTCCAGCGCGGTCCGGGTCTCTCCGGCCGGCATGTTCTGGAGCCGCACCTGGGGCTCCAGCCCCGCGGCGTCGGTGCCTTCGAACGACAGGAATACCGCCGGGTCCTCATGGATCCAGTTGAAGATCACCTTGTTCGTCCCGCTGTCGTGGCCCTGGAAGTTGGGTGACAGCTTCACGTAGAAGGACAGGTAGTTGTTCTTGTAGAGGTTGGTGGCCTTTTCCGTGTCGATCTGCGAGATCCCCCCGGGCATGCCGGATGGGTAGTCCACCCGCAGCACGTTGTTCGGCGACCGGGGCGCCGAGGTCTCGTCCGTCCGGAGGACGGCCCCCGAGGAGGTCTCGAGGTTCCAGCCGTCCTCGTAAAACGCGTCGAACGCCCGCTCCGTAATCTTCAGATAGCCCGCCGGCTCGTTCGGGGTACCCACCGCCCCGATTCCGATGGTGAAGGTCTTCGTGGCGGTGGCGCCACCGCTTGTGAGCTGGACCTCGAAGGTGGTCTCGCCCCCCGAGGCCGGGGTCCCGCTGATCTGGCCCCCCGCACTGAGGTTCAGGCCTGAGGGAAGCGACGTCCCGGCGTGGAGCGCCCAGCTGTAACTGTCGTCCCCACCCGTGGCCGTCAGGGACTCGCTGTACGCCGTACCGACCAGACCACCCGGGAGGGGGGATTCGGTCGTGATGACGGGCGTGGGCACGGTGACCGTGATGCTGAGGGCCTGGGTGGCGGTCTGCCCGTTGCTGGCAACCTGGACCTCGAAGTTGGTGACCCCGCCCGACGTCGGGGTCCCGCTGATCGTGCCTCCACCGTCCATGGTGAGGCCCGCGGGAAGGCTGGTCCCGCCGTGGAGCGTCCAGGTGTAGGTTCCGTCGCCTCCCGTCGCGAGGAGGGTGCCGGTGTAGGCAGTGTTGTAGGCGGCGACCGGGAGTTCCGTCGTTACGACGGCCAGGGTGGCGTCGGCCACGGTGAGGCTGAGGGCCTGGGTGGCGCTCTGGGCGCCGCTGGTGACCTGTACCTCGAAGTCCGAGGTGCCCGGCGTGGCAGGGGTTCCGCCGAGAACGCCGGCGGAGCTGAGCGTCAAGCCGGCGGGGAGCGACCCGCTCGAGAGGGCCCAGGCGTAGGTGCCGTCGCCGCCGTTGGCCACGACCGTCTCGCTGTAGGCCACTCCCTTCACCCCCTCGGGGAGCGTCGTGGTCACGATCTGGAGGGGAGCGTACGCGGACAGTTTGAGGGACCGGGTGACCTCCTGGCCGCCGCTGCGGACGGTGGCCTCGAACTCGAACTCACCCGGTGCCGCGACACCGCTGAGGACTCCCGAGGCCGGGTCGACGGAGAGCCAGCCGGGCGCTCCGAGCAGTTCCCATTCGTAGGTGCCGTCTCCGCCCGAGGCCTCCAGCGTTTCGGAATAGGCCTCGCCCTCCACGCCGTCGGGGAGACTCGCGGTCAGCAGCTCCAGCAGGGGGTAGACCGCTAACGTGTAGGAACGCGACACGGACTGGTTTCCGCTGAGCACATCGACCTCGACCGTGAACTCGCCCTCGGCGGCGGTGCCGCTCAGGGTGCCGCTGCCGGCCCCGATGGACAGCCAGGGCGGCCCGGAGCCGAGGGACCAGGCATAGGTCCCAGTGCCACCGGCGGCCTCCACGTCAGCCGCGTACGGGTGGCCCGCCACCCCCATGGGAAGGGATTCGGTGACGATGGTGAGTGCGTCGTAGACCACGACCGAGTAGACGCGGGAGGCCCGC
Organism: Gemmatimonadota bacterium; assembly: GCA_039587435.1. Taxonomy (GTDB): domain Bacteria; phylum Gemmatimonadota; class Gemmatimonadetes; order Longimicrobiales; family Gaopeijiaceae; genus JBDHIJ01. The sequence continues at coordinate 931 of JBDHIJ010000086.1, read as the reverse complement.
TGCCCCCCACTGCTGACCCTCGCCTCGAACTCGAACTCTCCGGTCTGGGCGGTTCCGCTGAGCGCACCGGTGGGCGGATCGACGGAAAGCCACTCCGGGGCGCGATTCAACGCCCAGGAGAAGGTCTCATCGCCGCCGGTCGCCTCGAGCCGTACCGAGTAGGCGAACCCATCCGAGCCTGCCGGGAGACTGGAGGTGGTGATCACGAGGGGGTCCTGAACCGAAATCGAAAGGGCCTGGGTATCGGTCTGGCCGTCGCCACTCGTGACGCCGACGTCGAAGTCCGAGGTGCCGGCCGCGATGGGCGTTCCGAAGAGCTGGCCCGTGGCGGCGTTCAGATTCACGCCGGTGGGCAGGCTCCCCGAGGGGACCGACCAGAGGTAGGACCCGTCTCCCCCGACGGCGGCCAGGCTCTCGGTGTAGGGTGTGCCCCGGATCCCGGCGGCCAGAGAGGTGGTGGTGATGTCCACCGGCTCGAAGGTGGTTCCGTCGTCGGAGGGCTCCGACTGGTCCGAGCAGGCGTCGCCGTTGCAGGCCTGAACCGAATACTGGTACGACTCGCCCGGGGTCAGCCCGTCGTCGAGGAACTCCGTCTCGTTGGCACCGACCTGCCCTGCCACCTCGGTGGCGCTCGCGGCGCCACCTCCGGGCGACCCCGAACCGACCGTGCTCCGCAGGATACGGAAGCCGGTCTCGTTGTCCGAGTTGTCGTCCCAGGTCACCAGCATCTGCGTCGAGGAGACGGGCATGGCCTGCACGTTCGTCGGCGCTATGGGCTGGGGCGGGCCGATCACGGAGACGACCGCCTGGCCCGAGACGCCCTGAACCGTGGCGGTGATCGTCGCCGTGCCAGGGGACACGCCCGTCACGATCCCCGTGGAGCCGACCCCGGCCACCTCGGGGTTGGACGAGGTCCACTCCGCGGAGGAGA
>JBDHIJ010000085.1:0-9693 GCA_039587435.1 Gemmatimonadota bacterium | reverse complement strand
GACAGGAACAGGCCCGCCGTCGTGGCGATCACCACGATCCAGAAGAACGTGCTGGTCAGGCTGAGTCGCTCCAGCCCGGGAGCGTTGGTCCCGATCCAGTCGGCGACGAACCCTCCCAGGGCGTGGGCCAGACCGGTCACGCCGAAGCCCACCGCCACCATGTACATGAGGTCCGGCAGGGTCAGGTACCTGGCGTGCTTGTCGTGGAACTCCTCCACCCGCCGCTTGAGTTCCTGGATGGCCGAGGTGTCGGCGCCGGTCCGGGCGTCGATCTGATCGGCCCGGGGAGCCAGGAAGAGCAGGACGGCCATCCAGACGTTCGCCCAGATCACGTCCACGGCGATCATCTGCGAGAACAGGGCGTCACCGACCTGGAAGACCTCCTTCATGGCCGTCTGGTTCGCGCCGCCGCCGATCCAGCTTCCGGCCACCGTCGTGAGGCCCCGCCAGACCGCGTCGGGGCCGTCCCCGCCCACGGTCTCCGGGCTGATGGCGCCCACGATCATGAGCGCGATGGGCCCGCCGATGACGATTCCGATCGTGCCGGTGAGGAACTTGGCGATGGGCTTGTACCCCAGCCGCATGATGGCGGGAAGGTCGATGGAAATCGTCAGAAGGACCAGCGTCGCGGGGAGCAGATACCGGGACGAAACGAAGTAGAGATTCGACTGTTCGGCGTCTACAATGTTGAAGCTGTTCAGCAGGGACGGGAGGAAGTAGCAGAGCAACAGCCCCGGCACGTAGGTGTAGAATTTCTTCCAGAAGGGGTGGTCGCTCTTCTCCGTGTAGAACACGAATCCGAGGATGATGGCCAGCAGTCCGAGGACCACTGCGTCGTTGGTGACGAGGGCTTGGCTTTCCATCAAGGGCGGGCCTTTCAGCTGTTTCGGGTTGGGGTCCAATATCCGCCGCGCCTTGGAGGGCGCAACTCATGAACCGTGATCAGTCGCTGAGCAGGATTCGGACCGCCGGGCAGATCTGGGATCTGGTGATCGTGGGAGGAGGCGCCACGGGGGTGGGGGTAGCCGTGGACGCGGCGCAGCGCGGGTACTCGGTGGCGCTCCTGGAACAGAGCGATTTCGGGAAGGGGACCTCGAGTCGCTCCACCAAACTGATCCACGGCGGGGTGCGCTACCTCCAGCAGGGGAACATCCCGCTGGTCATGGAGGCCCTGAAGGAGCGCGGGATCCTGCGGAGGAACGCGCCGGCCCTGGTCCGGGACCAGAAGTTCGTGGTGCCGAACTACTCCTGGTGGGAGGCCCCGTTCTATGGGATCGGGATGAAGGTCTACGACGGTCTCGCTGGGAAGTACGGCTTCGGCCGGTCCCGGATCCTGTCCAAGGAGGAGACCCTGGAACGGCTCCCCACCATCGAGACCGACGGTCTCCTGGGGGGGGTCGAATACCACGACGGCCAGTTCGACGATGCGCGCCTGCTCATCCACCTGGCCAGGACCGCCGCCGATCAGGGCGCCACGCTGGCCAACTACGTCCGGGTGGAGGGTCTGCTCAAGGCGCGGCCCCGGCCGGGAGCCGACGGCGGATCCGCCGAGATCGAGGGCGTCCGGGCCCGGGACCTGGAGACCGACGAGGAGTTCGAGGTCCGCGCCCGGGTGGTGATCAACGCCACCGGGGCCTTCACCGACGGCCTCCGCCAGATGGACGAGCCGTCGGCGAGCGCCATCGTCCGGCCCAGTCAGGGCGTCCATGTGGTGCTGCCGAAGAAGTTCCTCCCCGGAGATTCGGCCATCATGGTGCCGCGCACCGACGACGGCCGGGTTCTCTTCGCCATCCCGTGGCTGGACGTCGTGGTGGTGGGCACCACCGACACCCCCATCGAGGACGTGGACCTGGAGCCTCGGGCCCAGGAGGAGGAGATCGACTTCCTCATGACCCACACGGCCCGCTACCTCGATGACGACCCCACCGACTCCGACGTGCTGTCCATCTTCGCGGGGATCCGGCCCCTGGTGGCGCACGGTGCCGGTCACGACGGCGATGGCGGCGGGGACACGGCGGCGATCTCGCGGGAGCACGCGCTGATGGTCTCCCCGTCCGGTCTGATCACCATCGCCGGCGGGAAGTGGACGACCTACCGGAAGATGGCCGAGGACGTGGTGGACCACGCCGCGGTGGTGGCCGGGCTGAAGATCCGGAAGTGCAGGACGAAGAAGCTCCCCATCGTGGGCGGAACGGAACCGGAGGTCGACGGTGCCGCGGCCCCCGACGCCACGGTGGTGGCCCACGCCGTCCGGAACGAGATGGCGCGCACCGTGGACGACGTTCTGGCCCGCCGCACCCGACGCCTGCTGCTCGACGCCGCCGGAGCGGCCGAGGACGCCCGGGCGGTGGCGGATCTCATGGCCGGGGAACTGGGCCGGGACTCCGCCTGGGCCGAGGCTCAGGTGTCCGAGTTCAGGGCCCTGGCCGCCGGGTATCGCCTGGGGTAGGCGGTCGAATCAAGCGGGGTCCAGCAGGCCGGCCAGATAGCGGTAGCTCTCCAGCTGGGCCTCCAGCCGAGGCTCATCCGGCTCCCGCTCCACGTACTCGTTCCGAAGGCGCGGATCCAGGACTCGGGCCTTTGCGTTGTCGCGGAACTGGAGGTCCAGCAGGTGCAGGACCTCGGCGCGGACATCCGGGTCCAGGAGCGGGAACGCCACCTCCACGCGTCGGCTCAGGTTCCGGGTCATCCAGTCCGCCGAGGCCAGGTAGACCCGGTCCTCGCCGCCGGCGTGGAACCGGTAGACCCGGGCGTGTTCGAGAAATCGGTCCACGATGCTCACCGCCGACATGGTCTCGGACAGGCCCGGCACACCGACCTCTGCGCGGCAGATTCCCCGAACCACCATCCGGATGGGGACCCCGGCCCGGCTCGCTTCGTAGAGCAGGTGGATCATGTCCGGGTCCTGAAGCGCGTTCATCTTCAGCGAGATCCCCGACTCCCGACCGGCCCGGGCGGCCTCGGTCTCGGCCGTGACCAGGTCGGCGAACCGGTCTCTCAGGTAGGTGGGGGCCACCAGCAGGTGGTCCCACACCTCCTCCCGCAGCCGCTCCTCCACGCCGACCGGGTCCCCCTGACCGGTCTCGTGGCACAGGGAGTCGAGCACCTTCCACGCCTCCCAGGCCATCTCGGCCTCGCCGGTGAGCAGAACGTGGTCGGCGTACACCCTGGAAGTGCGCTCGTTGAAGTTGCCCGTCCCCAGGAACGCGTATCGGCGGGGCTCCCCGTTCTCGTTCCGTGTCACCACCGCCAGCTTGGAGTGCACCTTCAGGACCGGCATGGAGTAGGTGGTCTCGACGCCGGCGGCCTCCATCTCTCCGGCCCACCTCAGATTCCGGGCTTCATCGAAGCGAGCCTTCACCTCCACGAACGCCCGGACCCGCTTCCCCGCCTTCGAGGCCCGGATGAGGGCCTGCACGATCCGGGAGTCTTCGGCTACGCGGTAGAGGGTGATCCCGATCTCGGTGACGTCGGGGTCGTCGGCGGCTTCCTCGAAGAACCGGACCACCGGCTCATAGCTCTGATAGGGGACGTGGAGGACCTGGTCCCTGTCGCGGATCGCGTCGAGGATCGAGGGCGCTCCCGTGAGGACCGGATGATCCAGGGGCTCCAGGGGCTCGCGGCGAATCGGCGTGCCGTCCGACTGGACGGGTACGGGGTCCGGCACCGGGAAGCCGAAGTGATCGGAGAGGTTGTGATACCGGCCGCCCGGGATCAGATCTTCGTCCTCGAGTTCGAGGTAGTCCTTGAGGAACGCGATCATCCCGTAGGGTGCCCGCACGTCGTAGAGGAACCGGCTGGGCACCCCCTCCTTCCGCCGGTCCAGGCTCTCCTTGATCCGGGCGACCAGGTCTCCGGAGAACTCGTCTTCCAGATAGAGGTCCGCGTCCCGGGTCAGCTTCACCGCATACGCGTCCGATACGTCGTGGTACGGGAACAGCTCGGAGAGGCCCAGGCGGAGGATGTCGTCCAGCATCAGCACGTCATGTCCGGGTCCCGGAAAGACCTGGAATCGCCCGAAGTGCCGAGTCGGAACCTCCACCAGGCCGTAGCGGGCCTGGTACTGGGTCATCTCCATGTCCCCGCGGGGCCAGAGTTCCACCACGAGATAGAGTCCCGCGTCCTCCAGGAAAGGCGTGGGCTCTTCCGGACCCATCAGGATGGGGCTGAGCTTCGGAGCCATCTGGTCCCGGAAGAACTTCCGGGCCCACTCGACCTGCTCCGGCGAGTGCTCCCCGGTCCGCAGGATCCGGATTCCGTGAGCCGCCAACTCGGGCAGGATCTGGGTGCGGTACGCGTGACCCAGGAGTTCCTGCTGTGCCTCCACCATCCGCTGGATCTCGCGCACCAGCCGCTTCGGATGGAACTCGAGCTGCTTCCGCTTCTTCTTCTTCAGTCGCTGAAGCGAGCGGATCGATGCGACCCGGACCCGGAAGAACTCGTCCAGGTTGGACGAGAAGATCGCCATGAAGGTGAGGCGGTCCAGCACCGGGACCGTGGGATCGAGGGCCTCCTGGAGCACGCGCCCGTTGAACGCGACCCAGGAGAGCTCGCGGTCCAGGATGGGATCGGGCTCGGAAACGGGGGCTGCGGGGGTCTCGAGATCGAGGGGATCCATGGCCGCGGGGTTGGGGTGGGCCTGCCCTGCCGGCACGAGGCTAGGCCCGCCCCCCGTTCGGAGTCAATCCCGCGGTGCTAGTCCCGCATCCGGCGCGGCGGTGGATTCCCCCAGCGACCGAACTTGAACATGAGCGTCCCGGTCCAGCCGGACATGTCTTCGTTGGTGAGGCCCAGGAGCTGGACGTCCTGCACCCAGCGATAGGTGGCCCCGGCCGTGATTCGCATGAACGGGAGCACGTTCAGTTCCAGGTTGGCGCCGGGCTCCGCCACGAACACCGCGTCCCAGGTCATGGGATGGACCGGGTCGAACCGCCATCCCACGCCGCCCCCACCGATGAGGCCCTGGAGGGTGAGGTGAACCATGTCCGTGTCCCGGATCATGAGCTCCATGTCCAGGCCACCGTACCCGAAGCGCAGCTGCCCCGGCCGGTCGTACTGGTCGTAGACGTCACCCCAGATGGAACTGACCAGCCCATACCCCCCGCCACCGATCATGAGGGTCCGATTGATGACCCAGCCGCCCCGTCCTCCCAGGAGGACACTGAACCGACCGTACATGTCCCCCATCTTGATGACCGGAGCGCCGAATCCGCCGCTCTCGAACCCGGGCCCGATGAGTGTGTTCTCCACCTGGGCCGATCCCGTCGCTGGCACGAAAGTGAGCAGACACAAGGCAATCCAGAGCTTCTTCATGATCTTCCTCCTCCGTTACCCCGGCTTCTGGCCGGCTCGTCCATCCCCTCGTCGTCATTCCGGGGCACCGGGCCCCGCGCCCGGTTGAAGGAGAATAAATGCAGGGGGTATGCCGCGGCGGTGGGAGTGAGATGAGGGTGCTCGAGGGTACCGTCGGGAGAGGGTCGATTCTATCTTTTTTCGCCCCGCGGTTCCTGCCGGTCGGGAGGTTGCAGGGGCATCAGGGGCCTTAGCTCAGCTGGGAGAGCGCCTGGTTTGCAACCAGGAGGTCACCGGTTCGATCCCGGTAGGCTCCACTGAACGTAAAGAGGCCGGCGGCTCCCACAGGAGCCGCCGGCCTCTTTACGTCCCCGTCCGCGCTCACTCGCGTGCGAGGGCTCTGCGATCCTGGATCCACTCTCCTATCGCACCGCCCACCATGGCGAGCATGGCGGCCAGCACCAGTCCGATCAGGACCGCCAGGGGAGGGAAGGGAACACCCATGAGGAACTGGAGGCTGATCGCTTCCAGCAGCACGACCCCGGTTCCGGCCAGGGCCGGCTCCAGGATCGTGACCCCGGGGGAGAAGAACCCCACGAACACACCCGCCACCACGAAGCTGGACGCGTAGCAAAGGGCGATTCCGGGAGCCTCGAACCCGAATATGGCGCGGGTCAGGAACACCGAGTAGTTGCTCAGCATGAATCCCAGCAGGATCCCGACCCCGATCCAGCCCCACTGGATGCCGCTGGTCTCCCGGGACTCGTCCACCGTGCCTTCGAGCATCTCGCCCACCCAGGCTCCGGCCATGGTGAGCATGGGGGCGGCGATCACGCCGAACACCAGCATGGGGAGAGGGATCGACATCCCCAGGGGGATCATGAGGATCGCTCCGGTCAGGAGTGCGAGGATCCCTCCGGCGATCAGCCCCTCGAGGATGGTGGTCCCCGGCGACTTGAAGCCGAGGAACACGCCGGTGAGGAGGAACGTGAGCGCGCCGACGAGGATCGCGACATCGGGCCTGGGGATTTCGGGCACTACGACGTAGACGAAGCTCGAGATCAGGGGGACGCCCACGAGCACGGCCAGCGCGACCCAGCGGAGACTCAGGCCCTTCGCAGCTTCGGTCTCGCCGGCCTGTGCCGCCGCTTCGAATGGGAGGTGGATCGTACGGTTGAACAACTGCATCGGACCCTCCGAGCCGGGGTTCGCGGTCCGACGTGGTCGCGGACCGCAACTTCGCGTCCCCGGCGGGGGAGGGACGTGGCAGGCGCCTCGGCGGGGCCGGAGGGCGCCTCAAGCTGCTATTGATAGGCGGTCTCACTGCGCTGAGTCAGGTGAGCCGCGTTCGAAGCGTGTTTGCCGGTCCTGCGAGCAGGCAGGGCCGATACCCTCAGGATTGCGGTCTCCCGGGGCGTTGTCAAAGCGATGCAAGATCCAGTCCGAGGGCACTTTCGGAGTGGCAGCTGCCCCTCAAAGCAGCAGGCTGTCCACGTCCACGTCCTCGGGGTCGAACCCTTCGGAGTCGTCCTCTCCCGCCACGTCCGTCAGGACCGACAGGAGTTCCGACCGGTCTCCCTCGTCGAGGACCCCGTCCGCCATCACCCGCCGGAGGACCCGGACCAGTTCATCGGCCGGCCAGACGCCGTGAAGATCGGGGTGGTCGGCCAGGAGCCGCTGGAAGGTGCCGACCTCCGATGGGCTCACCTGCCCGTCGGCGATCACGGCCCGGCTCAGTTCCATCAGCTGTTCGATCGCCCTGTTGCGTCCGAGCATGGGACCTCGGCATACAGCCTGGTGGTGCGGGGGAGTAGACGGGCGCAATGTAGTATCCGGGCCCGGACCTCCGCACGGGCCGTCGGAACCTCTCGCGGGCGCGGGGGATTTTCACGGATATGCTGCAGAAACGCCTCTTCTACCGGACCGTTCTCTCGGTCGCCGCCGTCTCGGTCACTGGCGCGGCGTGCGCCGATGGCCCGGCCGAGCCCGGGATCCAGGAGCGCCTCGTCATCGAGCCGTCGTCGGTTGTGGCCGATGGGCTGGAGCGGGAGGTGGAGTTCAGCGCGCTGTGGGTGGATGGGGCCGGAGTGAGCCGCCCCGCGGAATCCGCCGCCTGGGAGTCGACCGATCCGGAGGTCGCCACCATCATGGACGGACGGGCCCGGACGCGGTCCCACGGTCTCACCGGGATCCTGGCAAGGGTCGGCGGGGAGGAGGCTCTAGCGGTGCTCGAGGTGGTCCCGGCGGTGGACTCGCTGCCCCCGACCCTCACCCGGTTCCTGTTCACGCCGTCCCAGGTCGACGTCACCTCGAGCAACACCCGCGTGAATCTCAACGCCTCGGTAGTGGACTCCCTCTCCGGGACGCACACGGCCATCGCGATGTTCCGGTCCACCGGCGTCGGGAACACGTCCACCTTCGCCACCCTTCGTCTCACGTCGGGAACGCGCCAGGACGGGCGGTGGAGCGGACACATCATCGTCCCCGCCGGGACGCCTGCCGGGATCTGGCGACTGATGCTGGTCCGCCTGGAGGACGCGGCCGGGAACGTGGCCGACTACCTGACCGAGGATCTGCAGCGACTGGGCATACGCACCGACCTGGTGGTCCAGTCCGGCGGCTAGCTCCCGGAGGTCCCGCCGGTGTCCGCGGTCAGCAGCCCGCGCACGACCGGCAGAATTGCCCCCGCCCAGGCCGCGTACTGGGAGCCCGAGGGGTGAAGTCCGTCCTGGGCGAGCTGGTCCGGAGCGTCACCGGCGTCCCGCGAGATCCCGGTTACGTCCACCCAGGCCACTCCACGACCCAGGGATTCCAGGCGGTTCACGGTGTTGAACGCGTCGATCTCCCGCGCGATCCGGGCCCGATCCCGCCCCTCGGCGAAGCGAGTCACTCCCCAGTCGGGGATGGAGACCACCACCACTCGGCCGGCGTCACCGCCGGCGAACCCCACCGCCCGGGAGAGCAGTTCCACGAACTGCTCGCGGTACTCGTCCAGCGCCCGACCCCGATACTGGTTGTTCACCCCGATCAGCAGCGAGACCAGCCCGAACGGCCCCACCGGTCCGGCGGCATCGATCCCGGCCGCCAGCTCGTCGGTGGTCCAGCCGGTGACGGCGATGATCTCGGGATCCGCCAGCGGGACGCCCTCCGCCCGCAGGCGCGCGGCCAGAATCACCGGCCACCGTCCGGCCTCCGGCACGCCCTCACCGATGGTGTAGGAGTCGCCCAGGGCGAGGAAGCGGATGGGTGCCTGGGGGCCCGGGTGCACCCTTGCGGCGTCGGGGCTGGTGGTCATGATACCCTCGGAACGATGGACGGGACCGGACACTACCGCTCCGGGTCCGCCCTGCCAACCGGCTCGGCGCCTCGGCGCGAGCCCCCGAAACCGAGAGGACGGACCCGTGAGCGCATCGGATCTGAACAGACGCGAATTCCTGGGACTGGGAGCGGCGGCGGGAGCGCTGGCGGCTGCAGGAGGGCTGGCGGGGTGCGCGCCGGAGGCGGGTGCCCCCGGGGGTGAGGCCGGAGCACAGACCGGGAGCGCGGTGCCGGACTTCGAACTCGACGAGGTGACGGTGGATCAGCTCCAGGACGGTATGGCCTCCGGCCGCTGGTCCTCCACCGACATCACCCGCCTCTACCTGGACCGCATCGAGGAGGTCGACCGGAACGGCCCCCGCCTCCAGTCCGTCATCGAGACCAATCCGGATGCCCTGGAGATCGCCGCGGCGCTGGACGAGGAGCGGGCCTCCGGGGCCGTGCGTGGACCGCTCCACGGCGTCCCGATCCTGGTGAAGGACAACGTCGCCACCGCCGACCGCATGCACACGTCGGCCGGGTCCCTGGCCCTGGCCACGTCCATCGCCCCGGAGGACGCCGGCATCGCCGCCGGACTTCGGGATGCGGGCGCCATCATCCTAGGCAAGGCGAACCTCTCGGAGTGGGCCAACTTCCGCTCCACCAACTCCTCCTCCGGCTGGAGTGGTCGCGGGGGGCAGTGCAAGAACCCCTACGCCCTGAACCGGAACCCGTGCGGGTCCAGCTCGGGCTCGGGCGCGGCCGGTTCGGCGAACCTGGCCGCCATCACCATCGGCACCGAGACCAACGGGTCCATCGTGTGCCCGGCCTCAGCCAACGGCCTGGTGGGGATCAAGCCGACGCTGGGCGTCTGGAGCCGCTTCGGGATCATCCCCATCGCCCACTCCCAGGACACCGCGGGCCCCATGGCCCGGACCGTCCGGGACGCGGCCATCCTCCTGGGGGCGCTGGCGGGAGTGGATCGCATGGATTCCCTGACCTCGGAGGCCGCGCCTCACGTCCTCGATGACTACACCCCGTTCCTCGACCCCGACGGCCTCCGGGGGAAGCGCATCGGCATCGTCCGGGACATGCTGGGCTTCG
>JBDHIJ010000084.1:0-9738 GCA_039587435.1 Gemmatimonadota bacterium | reverse complement strand
CCCACTGGATGTAGGCCCTCTCGATGACTTCCATGGTGGGGTTGGGCGGAAGCCGATCCTCCACCAGCTGAGGGGCCTGGGCTTCCCGGACGCGGCTGGGCAGGGCCTCGGGTGCGAGTTCACCCGAATTCCCGTTCCCCAGCACGGCGGCCCGCTCGAGGGCGTTTTCCAGCTCGCGCACGTTCCCGGGCCAGTCGTACTTCATGAGGAAATCCATGGTCTCCTCGGGGACCTGAAGGGCGGATTCCTCCTCCCTGGCCATCCGCTCCAGGAACAGGTCGGCCAGGAGGGGGATGTCCTCTTTCCGGTCTCTGAGGGGAGGCACGACCAGCGCGATCACATTCAGACGGTAGAACAGATCTGTCCGGAAGTGACCCCGGCGGATCTCCTCCTCCAGGTCCCGGTTGGTGGCCGCGATGATGCGCACGTCCACCGATACGGGCTGGGTGGAGCCGACGGGGATGACCTCCCGCTCCTGGAGCGCCCGGAGCAGCTTCACCTGGGTGGCCGGCGACATCTCGCCGATCTCGTCCAGGAAGAAGGTGCCTCCTTCGGCGGCGACGAAGAGGCCATCCTTGTCCTTCACCGCTCCGGTGAACGAGCCCTTCACGTGCCCGAACAGCTCACTCTCCAGGAGGTTCTCCGGGAGGGCCCCGCAGTTGATGGAGATGAACGGGCCCTCCGATCGCTCGGAGAGCGCGTGGATGTATCGGGCCAGGACCTCCTTACCGCTTCCACTCTCTCCGGTCACCAGGATGGTGGAGTCGGTGGGCGCCACCGTCTCGGCGAGCCGGAGAACCTCGGTGATGGCGCGGCTCTTTCCAGTCGGGCGCCCCTCGGCGGAGCGGCTCTGCCGTTTGATGGCCTTCTTGAGCTTCCTGTTTTCCTTCTTCAGCTGGCGGGTCTCGATGGCCCGCGCGCAGATGGCCAGCAGCTCGTCGTTGGCGAAAGGCTTCTGCAGGTAGTAGTAGGCCCCTTCGTTCACGGCCCGGACGGCCGACTGGAGAGAGGCCTGGGCCGTCATGAGGATGACCGGAAGCGACGGATCCATCTCATTGGCCGTTCTCAGGAGCTCCAGCCCGGTGGCGCCGGGCATCCGGATGTCCGACAGGACCAGGTCGGGCCGGTCGTCCTCGAGCACCGAGATTCCCTCCGCCACGCTCCCGGCTGTCAGGACGTCGTATCCCTCTCCCTTGAAGAGGATCCGGAGGGTCTCGAGGATCCCGATCTCGTCGTCGACGATGAGGATCTTCATACCGTAGTCTCCCGCACTCTGAGGCCGGAGTTCAGGACTCCGGCCGACTGGACGACAGGCAGGAACACCTGAAACCGGGCGCCGCCCAGGTCGGAGCGATCTACGAGCGCGGCGCCCCGGTGCGCCTCGACGGCCCGGTGGACCATGGACAGGCCCAGCCCGCTCCCTCCCGGCCGGCTCGTGAAGAAGGGGTCGAACACCTTGTCCGCCACCTCGTCCGGAATCCCCGGCCCGGAGTCGGAGACCTCGAGCCTCGCGACACGAACCGCCTGCAACGCGGAGGGGGCCCTGGCCGTTTCCGGGCCCTCCACGACCACCCGGACCACCCCATCGCTACCGGCGAAGTGAACCGCGTTCAGGACCAGGTTGAACAGCGCCCGGTGAATCAGGTCGCCGTCGGCCTGGACCAGGACCTCGCTCACGTCGCCCACGACCTCGACCGAGAGCTCCCTGCAGCAATCCGGGTTCTGCTTCGCCAGGATCCCGCACTCGCGGGCCACCTTCACCAGGTCCACCTCGCCGACGGTCCCCAGCTGAAGGCGCGAGAACTCGATGAAATCCGCCAGGAGGCGGCTCAACCGGTCCGATTCCCCGAGGACCAGGTCCTTGAGGGTGTCGCGGTCCCCCTCCACCAGGGCCGGACTGGCCAGCTGCTCGACGGCGCTGCGGATGGAAGCCAGCGGGTTCTTGATCTCGTGGGCCAGGGAAGCCGACAGGGTCGCGATCGCCTGGAGGCGCTCGTTCCGGCGACTCAGCTCGTTCACGTGCTCCTGGTCGGTGATGTCCTGGAAGATGGCCGTGACCGAGGGATCGCCCCCGCCCTGCCGCTCCAGCACCGTGGTCGTGACCCCCAGCGTGAGAGAGGTCCCGTTCCGGCGGGCCACGGTCTTGTACCGGGCCATGGGCGCACGGTCCTCGAGGGTCCGGCGCAGGAGAGTACCGAGTCCGGGGGACACCTCCTCGACCTCGCCCAGCACGGACTCCCCGTACCACCGGTCGTTGGCGATGCCCAGGAGCTGCTCGCCCGACGGATTGATGTAGGCGAGGCGCCCCGCTCCGTCCACGGTCATCACTCCGCTGCTGATCGTGCTCAGGATGTCGGCGGTGTCCAGCCTCAACTGCTGGAGCTCCGACTCCACGGCCCCCAGGGCGATCCCGGCTCGCCGCACCCGATCGCCGACCCACCCGGTGGCCAGGGCGACGCCGGAGAAGATCAGGATCTGATAGGCCACGGCACCCGACACGGTATCGCCGAGGATCAGGACGATGTCGGCTGCGTAGGCCAGCGAGGCCAGAGCGCCGATCAGCACGCCCCCGGGGAGCGGGAGCAGGAGGGCGCCCGCCGAGATGGTCAGGATGTAGAGCGGTGCGAAGACGGACCCGCCGCCTCCGGTGATGTGGACGATGGCGGTAATCATGGCCACGTCGAACACGACCTGGCCGTAGGCGAAGTTCACCCCCGCTTCGCGGTCCAGGACGTGGGTGTACCAGTAGGACAGACCGGTGACCAGAAACGCCACCAGGAACACGACGGTGGCCAGGAACGTCTGCTCGGGTGCGGCCTGAAGCCATCGGAGGAGCGCCCCGACCTGGATTCCGGAGACGACGGTGATCCGCCCCAGGTAGACCCACCGGAGGAGGTTCCTGCGACTCAACCCGGGGGCCCGGGCGATGGAGAGCTGCTTCACGGGGAAATCTCCATGGTGCCGGAAACATATGGCGGGCAATTGCAAAATGCAACATGCTCCATTTCGCGTTTTGCAACCGAGCCACTCCCCGGACTCCGGCCCTCCGGCCCTCCGGCCCTCCGACCCTTCGGCAGCGATGTTCACCCCTCGGCACCGGCTCCGGGTGGTGGCCTCCGGCGTGGCGGCCCAGATTGGGCGCGCCCCCTTTGCATCCCCCACCCCGGCCCATGACCCTCGATCCCCGACTCATCCGCGCCCTGGGCCTCAGCCTGGTCGTCGTGGTCCTCGCTCCCGGCGAGTCCCTTCTCCGGGAGGCCGACCACGGGATCCGGGGCGCCATCATGCTGGATTGGGCCCAGGCCCACCGGTCGGTGCTGATCTGGGGCACTCTGGGTCTCGAGACTCTCGGCCTCCTCCTTGGACGGGTGCCCGGAGACGGGGCGCTCAGGCCCCTGCTCGCCCGGATCGGACGCGCGCTGGTGGCCCCCTCTACGGCCGTCTGGGCCGCGCTCATGGGAGGGGTCGCGTTCATTCTGGCGCTTGCGGTGCAGCGGGGCGTCTATCGGGGACTCCTCACCAATCCCGACGAGATGGTGTCGCTGGTGCACGCCCGGTACTTCGCTGCGGGCCTGCCGGGTGGAGAGCTGCCCGCCGACCCGGCGTTCTGGCTGACGATCAACGCCGTGGACTCGGCGGTCGGGTGGGTGAGTCAGTATCCACCGGGGCACCTCTGGGTCCTGGCGGCGGGGGTGCTGGCCGGAGCGCCCCTGCTGGTGGGCCCGGTGTGCAGCGGCCTGGGCGTGACCCTCTACGCGCTGGGATTCCACCGACTGCTTCCCGACCGACCCGTGGCCGCCCGGCTGGCTTCCCTGCTCCTCGCCCTCAGTCCCTTCGTGGCGATCATCGGAGGGCAGATCCTGAGCCACTCCACGACGTTCGTGGCCGGTGGCGCGGCCCTCTACGCGTCGCTCCGGTGCCGGGACGCCATCGGGTGGCGGGCGGCGGCCTGGGCGGTAGCCGCCGGGGTGGGCGGCGCCCTCATGGTGGCGGCTCGCCCATGGACGGGGCTGACCGTGGGACCGGTGCTGGTCGTGGGTCCGTGGGTCGGCCTGATCGGAGCGAGGGCGATGGCCACCCGGGCTCTCTGGGTCGGCGTGGGCGGCATGCCCTTGGGACTGGCCTTCCTCCGGTATCACAGACTGGCTTTCGGATCCGGCACGACCCTGGGCTACACCGTCGCCTTCGGGCCCAGCCACGGCCTGGGGTTCCACGACGATCCCTGGGGGTACCTGTATTCGGCCCGGGCTGCGGTGGGATACACCTCCGGGGACCTGGCCCTGGTCGGGGTCCAGCTGCTCGAGTCTCCGCTTTCGCCGCTCCTGCTGGCGGGACTCTGGCTCCTGCTCCGGCCCGCGCGCTTCGACCGGACCGTGGGTTTCCTGCTCGCCTGGGCCCTGGTCTCCATCCCCGCGAACCTGCTGTACTGGTTTCACGCCCCCCGCATGTATCTCGAGTCTGCGCCGGCGTGGCTGCTCCTCGGGGTGCTGGCGGGGTTGGACCTGGCCGGAAGCCGGGAGGACGGCGATGCGGTGGCGGCGGGGGAGACCCGCACGGCCGGGGCCGCCTGGACCCGGGGCGCGGTGACCTGGACGCTGGTCCTTGCGCTGGCCGCGCCCGCCCTGTTCGTGGGTCAGCGCCTTTCGTCGCTGACCTGGGAGGAGCCCACCCGCGCCCGGGTGGCGCAGCACCCCGACCTGCCGGAGGCACCGTCGCTGGTGTTCGTCCACACCGGGTGGAGCAACCGCATCGGAAGAGTCCTCGAGGCGGAGGGCATGCGGGGGGATTCCACCGGCATCCTGATCGGGCTCCGGGATCCCTGTGAGCTCTGGGAGTACGCCCTGGCTCGAAGAGAGGCTCAGATCTCGGGTGGGCCGACTCCGCCGCCCCTCCCCGCCGGGCCTCCTGGCACCGCTGCGGGCGGCGACGAGGCCTCGGTTCCCCAGACGGCCGAGTGTCAGCGCCAGCTGCGCAGCGACCGATTCGAGACCGTCGCCCTCCTGCCCCTCATCTGGCAGGGAGACCTCCCGGGCCTGGAGCCGGACGGGGCGATGTACGTCCGAGACCTGGGCCCCGAGGCCAACGGGGCGCTGCTGGACCTGTATCCCGAACGGATCCCGCTGCTCCTCCGGGGCAACGGCCCGAGGCGCCCCCCGGTGCTGGAGGCATACGACGAGGGGATGCGACTGCTCTGGGGAGACAGCCGGCCCTGAGGCCGGAGAGGCGTCGCCGACGCCCTACCTGCTGGTCGGGACCCGGAGGGTCTGGCCGGCGAAGATGCTGCTCCCACGGATCGAGTTGATGGACTTCAACTCGTCCACCGTGGTGCCGTGCCGGCGGGCGATCGTCCAGAGCGAATCCCCCCTCCGGACCTCGTAGGCCACGATGCCGCCGGAGGCCGTCCGGACCGTGGCCGTGCTCTGGGGCTGGTCCGCACGCTGGGCCAACTGCGTCACGTACCGGGCGTAGGGCTGGGGGAACAGGGCCACGTGATAGTGCGGCGGCCGACGCTCGCGGGTCGCCTCGAGCACCCCCTGCTTCTCCAGCGAGAGGAGCACCCTTTCGATCCACCGGCGGCAGGTGGCGTTGTTGCTCCGCCGCATGTCGATGGCCATCCCCGTGGGATGCACGCTGCGGTTGGAGGCGTTCCGGGGCTGGCGGTCCAGGGGTCGGGTGAGGCTGGTGATGATCAGCTGCTCACCGCAGGCGCTCCGGTACTGGCGAGCCAGGCGCTCGATGAAGAGCCGGGCTTCGGGCCGGGAGTAGGGGAAGGACACCGCCTTCAGCGAGTAGTCGCGGTTCCCACGCACCGGCACCAGGTAGCCCGCGTTCACGAACCGCTGAACGTGGCTCGCGTTGCGAAGGTAGGTGAAGTCGTGCGACGTGGCCTGGCGCGCCTGACGGTCCATGGACGACGAGCTGCCGCGCAGGGACTGAGCGGCCGAATCCGCCGGGGACAGGAGAGCGGCCAGGCCCGCCAACGCCACGGCGAAGGCCAGACCCCGCTGCATCGATGTCCGTGTCCGATCCAGGATTCGCATGCGGTTCAACGCGCCAGAGATCCCCTCCCCTCCCGTCTTTCCGACGTGGAGGGCGAAAGCACCTCACTTGTAAACATTTGATTCCGGGAACGCAAGTACAGCGTTCCCTTGGACTTTGGGGCCGGGTAGCCCTGGTTCGACTCCCCGGCCCCGTCCCCTGCCGGCGCCCTGGATCAGCCCAGCTTGCCGGCCCAGCCACCCTGGGCCTCGGCCCAGCGGAAGTTCACACGATCCCAGTTGACCACGTTCCAGAAGGCCGAAACGTAATCGGGACGGCGGTTCTGGTAGTTCAGGTAGTAGGCGTGCTCCCAGACGTCCAGGCCCAGGATGGGGGTCTTGCCCACCATCAGCGGGTTGTCCTGGTTCGCGGTGGACATCACCTCCAGCTGACCGAAGGCGTCCACCGCCAGCCAGGCCCACCCCGATCCGAACCGCGAGCCCGCGGCGGCGTTGAACGCGGCGCGGAAATCGTCGAGAGACCCGAGGTCCCGCTCGATCGCGGCCAGGAGATCGCCGGAGGGCTCAGAGGCCCCGCCGGGAGTCATGACGTCCCAGAACAGCGCGTGGTTGTAGAATCCCCCGCCGTTGTTCTGCACCGCTCCCCGGATTGCGTCCGGCAGGCTGCTGATCCCCCGGAGCAGGCCTTCGGCCGACACGCCGTGGAACTCGGAGTGCCCCTCCAGGGCGGCGTTCAGCTTGTTGGTGTACCCGGCGTGGTGCTTGCCGTGGTGGATCTCCATGGTCCGGGCGTCGATGTAGGGCTCGAGCGCGTCGAACGCGTAGCCCAGATCGGGCAGCTGGAACGGATAGGCCATGGTGGTGGCTCCTCTGAGGAACAGGGTTGAGCGGGGCGGTCACCGTCCCCGCCAGCGTGTCGGAAAGGGCCCGTTGGGCCCAGATTGTCCAGGCGACAGAACCGCAAGCTAGGCCGCGTGCTGCGGCCCGACAATGCCATGTACCAGCCTCGGGGAGGAAGGATCCGACGGGTGACCGAAGCGTCCACACCCAGCGCATCGCCGACCTCGCCCGACCGCCGCATCCTCCTGGTGGACTGCGACATGTTCTTCGTGCAGGTGGCTCGGCTGGAAGATCCGGAAGGCGCCGGTCGGGAACCGCTCCTCCTGGTGGGCGGCTCCCCGACGGGCCGGGGGGTGGTGACCTCCGCCAGCTACGAGGTTCGGAAGTTCGGCGTTCGGTCGGGCATGCCTACCGCGCAAGCGCTGCGCCTCTGCCCCGACGCGAAGGTCGTGGGCGTCCCCCGCGGGTCCGTCTCCCGCTACAGCAAGGAGGTGCGGCGCGTCCTCGAGGACCTCTCACCCGTGGTCCAGGCGGCTTCGGTGGACGAGTTCTACCTGGACCTCACCGGAACCGAGCGGATGTTCCACGGCGAGTCGCTGGAGGCCTCGGCCTGGCGCATCCGGGAGGAGGTGCTCGAAAAGACCCGGATCTCCGTGTCCATCGGTGGCGCCACCCGGAAGATGCTGGCCAAGATGGCCGCCGGGCGCGCCAAGCCCGCCGGGGTCTTCGTGGTGCCGGAGGGTGGGGAGCAGGCGTTCATGTGCGAGTTCGAGCTCCGCCATATCCCGGGCGTGGGCCCGAGCCTGGTCCGGGCACTCCGGGACCGGGGCCTCGTGCGGGTGGAGGACGCCCTCCCGGTGGAGGAGAGCTTCATGGTGGAGTGGTTCGGCGAGTCCCGCGGGCGCTGGCTCTACCGGAAGGTGCGGGGCCTGGATTCATCCCGCATCGTCCACGGCGAGGTCCGGAAGTCGGTGAGTTCCGAGCGGACCTTCAGCCGCGACATCGACGACGGCGAGGCCCTGGAAGCGATCCTGCTCAAGCTCACCCGCTCCGTAACCCGGACGCTGAGGAAGCGGGGATTTCACGGTCGGACGATCACGGTGAAGCTCCGGGACAACGACTTCACCACCCGGCAGGCCTCCCATTCCGTGCCCGAACCCGTGAACACGGACGCCTCGGTCTTTCCCGTGGCCCGCACGCTTCTCGGCCAGCTGCGGGACAGGCGACGGAGGCCCGCCCGCCTACTCGGAGTGGGCGTCTCCAACCTGTCGGAGGGCTTCGAGGGCGGGCAGATGGGCCTGTTCCCCGGGACCGACGAGGGGGACTCCGAGCGTGACCGGGACCTGTCCAGGGCGGTAGACTCCCTTTCGGACCGGTTCGGAGAGGACACGGTCCTTCCAGGCCGCATCCTGGGACGGAGCGTGCGCGACCCCTCCAGGCCGGACCCGAAGCCGGGTTCCGGGCCCGGCGCCCCTTCCGGCACCGGGGACGAGTCGCCGTCCGACTCGAAGCCCGGCCCGGACCCGAACTCCGGCCCGCACTCCACACCCGACGGAACCGGCTCGCCGAAATGACCCTGATTCACCCCCTTCCCCTGCCCTTCCCTTCGCGGCCCGCCCTGGTCGGGATGATCCACCTGCTCCCTCTGCCCGGGTCACCGGGATGGGCCGGGTCCATGGACCACGTCCTGGATCGGGCCCTGGCCGACGCCGGCCACCTGAGCGCCGGCGGCCTGGACGGGATCATGGTCGAGAACTACCACGACACCCCCTTCCTGGCCGGACGGGTGGAGCCGGAAACCGTGGCCGCGATGGCCGTGGCCGTGGACCGGATCCGGAGCGCCACACCCCTGCCGGTGGGTGTGAACATCCTCCGCAACGACGCCGCTTCGGCGGTGTCCCTCGCGGCGTCGACGGGGGCCGCCTTCATCCGGGTGAACGTGCACGTCGGCACGATGTTCACGGACCAGGGCACGCTCCACGGCGATGCGGGATCCACCCTCCGGAGAAGAGCGGCCCTGGGTGCGCCGACCGCGATCCTGGCGGACGTCTTCGTGAAGCACGCCAGTCCGCCGGCCCGGGCGGCCATCGATGAGGTTGCGCGGGACACCTGGCACCGGGGCAAGGCCGATGGGCTCATCGTCTCCGGGCCGGGAACCGGCCGGCCCACCGAGGTGGATGCCCTTCAAGCGGTCCGAGCGGCCGTCCCCGAGGCACCGATCTGGATCGGGAGCGGTCTGACGCCGGAGAACGCCGCCCAACTGCTCGGTGACGGCAGTCCGGACGGAGAGCCGGCGCTGGTACACGGCGCGATCGTCGGGTCGGCGCTCCAGGTCGACGGACGGTCCGGCTCCCCGGTGGACCCGGACCGGGTCCTCCGCCTGGTGGAGGCCGTCAGAGACTGAGGCGGGCCAGGTAGCGTCCGTCGGATTCCCGAGCCAGGACCTCGCTCCGCCCGAACCCGGCTTCCCGGGCCACGCAGTCCAGCGTCTCCGGGTCTACGAAGAGGTGCGGAAACGGTTCGCCCATCCTGCCGTCGTATTCCATCTGCATGTGGAGCTCACCGGGATAGCGCCCGTCCGCACCGAGCGGAACGGACTCCTCCCAGTCCACCGCTCCCCCCACCTGGTCCATGTCGGTGGAGTCCAGCAGCACCTGGCCCTCTTCGGCCAGCGCGCCGACCAGGTGTGCCAGCAGGGTTCGGAAGCCGGCCAGCGTTCCGGCGATCCCGGGACCGTTCATCAGGAGCAGGATCGTGTCCCAGCGCGGCTCGCCGGGTGCAACCAGGGGCTGTGCCCGCCAGTCCAGCAGCCGCGGTTCGCTCACACCCCGGGCCTCCATGACCGAGACCGCTTCCGGAAGGATGTCCGCCGCCACCACCCGGGCTCCGCGCCGCTGGA
>JBDHIJ010000083.1:0-9824 GCA_039587435.1 Gemmatimonadota bacterium | reverse complement strand
GGCCCGGGGCTGGGCCATGTCCACGCGATACGTGCCGGCCGGGAACTCCCGCGTGGAGTCCTCCATGAACCCCCCCTCCAGGACGGTCATGTCGTAGCCGCCCCGGTCGACCTTCTTCATGCGGTCCACCACGTACTCGGCCCCGTTCGCGGTGGTCGCCTGATCGAGAACCTCGACCTCGAGTCCCTGGATCTCGAGCTTCTCGGCCAGCCAGCCCATGGATGCGGGGAACAGGTACGCCCGCGGCACCCAGGAGTCCCGGGTTCCCACGTCCAGGGTCAGGTCCTGCACGCCACCCACCACCACCGGGGGGCCCTCGGGCAGCCCGTGGTCTCGATTGCTGGCCCCCGGCAGGAAGTCCAAGGGGGGCGTCGGAAACGCCTCCCGGTATGCCAGGATGTCGATCGTGCCGCGGGACTGGTACGCGCCGTCGATCCAGTTCCTCAGCGCGCCCGACTCGGCACCATCCAGTACCTCCTGGACCGTCTCCGCGTCGGCGGACTCGTTGATCTCCATCATCTCCGAGCCGCGCTCGTTGGTGAATTCGAGCATGGACGAGATCCAGGCGTACTGGCCGTAGACCTGCCGCTCGAAGCTCGCCGCCCCGGGAGTCTCGCAGAGCACCGACATCCGGTTCCGCAGGCCGTAGGCGTTCACCAGGAACTTGGCGTCGATGGCCCAGATGGTCTGATCGTAGTCCCACGTCCGGGGCGGCCACTCCTCCTCGCCCCACAGCGCGTGGGTGAAGGCCTCGATCCGGAAGTCGCGCCGAACCCGGTCGATGACGTCCGGGAACAGGGTGTCGAAGACGTAGTCTCTGGGCCCACGGTGCGCCGCCGGCACCGTGGAATGGGAGCAGCCGATCCCGTAGGCCACGTTCCCCGTGCCCATGCGGTGGGAATCGAAGAAGAGCACCGGGTCCCAGGCGTTCAGGATGTTCTGGTAGAGGCCCTGAACCTCCACCGTCACCATCTTTGCGCCGTCACGATTCAGGTCCGCGTCTTCGGTGTTGGTGCGCTTTCCGCCGACGTGCGGCCCCTGGTCCTGGGGGCTCAGCCGCTCGGTGCCGTCCACGTTGAAGATCGGATTGATGATGATGATCTGGTCGTCCAGCAGGTGGCCCTTGTCGCCGAAGAGGATGTCCCTCAGCACCATGAGCGAAGCCTCGGCGCCCTCCGGCTCCGGGGGGTGGATCTTCCCCTGGATGTAGATGACCGGCTTGCCCGAAGCCTCCGCCTCCTCCGGCGAGGTCACACGGGGATTGGCGAGCACGATCGCCGACGAGATCCGACCGAGCGGAGTGGTGAAGACGTCGAACACGTGGACGTACTCACTCCGCCATTTCACGGCGTCCAGGAATTCATAGAGGTCCCGGGTGCCCATGGTTCGGGTGAAGTCGCTCTTCTCGGCCACGGTCAGGAGTTCTTCGGGCCAGGCGCCGCTCCACTCCTCGGGGACCGCGGACCCCCAGTACATCGACGGGTCGCGCACGACCTCCTGGAGCTGCTGGACGGCCGCGGCGGGAGCCGGCGCGGCGAGCATGAACAGGGTTGCGAGCGTGGCGGCCACTCGCCCGGGACCGACGGAATTCATGTGCCTCTCCAGTGGCGCGGGGTCCTCGCGGACCGGTCCCTGCCGGGGGCCACCGGTCCGCATGGAAGAACGTTGCCTGAGGATGGGAATTCTGCGGCGGCAGCGGCGAGGCCGCCAGCGAACGCGGGCGAGCACCCCCGGATGGCGTCAGGGATTCGGCCCGGCACCCGAGCAGTGCCGGGTGACGGTGTCGATCCCGACCCGGTAGATGTCCCCGGGTCTTCGAACCGAGTCCGGCAGCGGACCGACCACCCCGGGTCGCTCGGAGGTGAAGTAGAGATGAGAGGTCGTCAGCGCGGGCGCGAAGTCGGCGAACTCGGAGTTCACTTCCGCTCCGAGGTTCACGGGTTCCATCCAGCCGGTCTCACCCCGGCAGGAGACGACGAGGTCGGGATCGCCCCGGGGGGTGCGCTGCGCGAAGACGATGAATCGGCCGTCCGTCGAGATGACGGCGTTCGACCCCTCGGTGACCGTGCCGAAATGGACGACCTCCGGACTCGACCACGCTCCACCGGCCGACTGCGCGGCATAGATGCGCCGGACACCGTCACGCCGGGAGCTGAAGATCATCTCGCCCTGCGACGTCAGCGAGTTGAACACTTCGCTGGAGTCGGTGTTGATCGGGGCCGGCAGCGGAATCGGAGCGGACCATCCCGCCTCCGTCCGCTCGAGGTACCAGAGGCCGAACGCACCTGCGGAGGGAGAGGAACCGTCGAGGTCCGACGAGAAGTAGAGCCTCCCGCTGCCCGGATCGACGAACGGATCGATCGCCTCGATCCCGGCCGTCGGTTCGAACGGCCTGGCCTCCGACCACGTGCCGTTCTCACGAGTCGAGAAATAGAGGGGAAGCCGACTCCGATCGGGCGGCGTCCGATTGAAGTAGACCGTGTCGCCCGTGACCGAGAAGGCCGTTGCGAACTCTGGCTCGGTGGAGGAGACGACACCGGGAGCGAACAGCTCCGGAGTCGCTGAGGCGATTTCCCCTGCGGGCTCCCGCCCGGATCCGCAGGCGCTCAGCAGGATGGCGCCAAGACACAGTCCCGTTCTCACTTCCCCTCCCCACCTCTGATGTCGATCCCCGGTCGCGCTGCATCTCTCATACGGCACGACCCGCCGGGTGGGTCCACCCGACGCGATTTCTCGGCCCGGCGCGAACTCTCGGTCCCGCGCGGATTCTCGGCCCGGACCGGAGAACGGTCCGTGGCGTCAGGGCAGCGCCGCGACCCGCTCCCGAACCCGGGCCATGATCTCTCCGAATCGAGGATCGTCGCGCACGGGGTCGAGGAACCAGGCGTGCTCCCGGAGGAACGGCTCGTTGATCAGTCCCAGCTCCACCGCGCGTGCCAGCCACTCCAGGGCCCGGTCCGCGTCCCCGACCAGAGCCCAGACATCGGAGACGGCCCGTGCGAAGGTCTGCGCACCGCGCCCCGCCTGCTCGAACTCCGGCGTCACCGCCTCGGCGACCCCCGCCGCATCTCCCTCCAGCGCTCGGGCCAGCGAACGGGCCCACGAGGCGAACGGACCCCCGCCGATCTGGTCCGCGACGCGGTCCAGGAAAGGAACCGCCTGGTCCAGCCTCCGGTTGTACCCCAGCGCCCATCCGTAGAAGACCCCCGTGAACGGGCTCTCCGGGTCCATCTCCCAGGCCCGCCGGTAGGGCTCCAGCGCGTCCTCGTACCGGCCCTCGAGCACCGCCACGAATCCGGGGAGGAGCTGCGTCACGGGGGTCAGGGGGTCCAGTTCCACGGCCCGCTGGAGGTGCCGGGTCGCCTCACCGGTCCGGCCGGCGTTGGCCAGGACGTAGGACAGGAGGATGAGCGTGTCGGGATCGTCCGGATCGGCCGCCAGGGACGTGTTCCCGCTAGTGATGGCCGCGGCCATGTCCCCCCGCTGGAAGGCAAGGAACATCTCCAGCCAGTGACCCCGGGCCGAGTCCGGGTTCAGCGCGAAGATCCGCGACGCCAGCCGGGAGAGGCCCGCGATCGTCCCCGGATCGTTCGCCACGCCCGACTCGACGTGCATGGCCGTGATGTGGCCGAGCGTGCCCAGCAGGAGCTCGTTCTCGCCCACGATCTCCAGCGCCGTCTCGATGAAGCGGGTCGCCCGCTCCAGCCCCTCGGAAGAGAACCGCCAGGCCTCGTAGCGCGCCCGGAGGTAGGACTCGTACGCCCGGGGATCGGCAATGGGGCGCTGGGCCAGGGCTTCCTCCTCGGCCGGAGAGATCCGGACCGCCAACGCGTCCGCGATGGCCCGCGCCACCTGCTCCTGGATCTCGAACACGTCCTCGACGGTGCCCGAGAAGCGCTCGCTCCAGAGGTGCTCGTCGGAGTGGGCGTCGATGAGACTCGCCGTGATCCGCAGCCGATCCCCGGCCTTCCGGACACCCCCCTCCAGCACGTACCGGACCCGGAGTTCACGCGCAATCGTCCCGATGTCCCTGTCCGAGCCCTTGAGGCGCATCGCCGAGGTCCTCGAGATGACCCGCAGCGCCTGGAGGCGGGAGAGGTCCGCGATGACCTCCTCCGTGAGTCCATCGCTGAAGTACTCGTTGTCCGGGTCCGGGCTGCGGTTCTCGAACGGGAGGACCACGAGACCGGGAGGGGCATCGGCGTCGCCACTCCCATCGAGTGCGCTGAGCCCGGCCACGCCGCGGGCCGCTTCGCTCTCCGCAAGCACCCGGGCGACGTCCTCGGCCAGCGCTCGAAGCGTGGGATAGCGATCCTCCGGCGCCTTGGCCATGGCCCGGCGAATGATCCCGTCCAATCCTCTCGCCAGGAGATCGCTGCCCGGGAGGGCGGGCGGATCGTCCATGACGTGGGCCGTGAGAACGGCCCGGGGCGAGGACCGGGGGAAGGGCGGCTCGCCGCGGATCATCTCGTAGAGAAGGCAGCCGAGCGCATACTGGTCCGCCCGGCCGTCGAGCTCGTCGTCGCTCCCGATCTGCTCCGGGCTCATGTAGTGGGGCGTCCCCAGCGAGAGCCCCTCCTGGGTCAGCCGCGTCTCGCTGCCGGCCACGAGGGAGATGCCGAAGTCGGCCACCACGGGCTCGCCGTGGTGCAGGAGGATGTTCCCCGGCTTCACGTCCCGGTGCACCACCCCGCGATCGTGGGCGTGGGCGAGGGCGCGAGCCGCTCCGGCCACGATCCGGGCCGCCTCTTCGGCCGGTAGCGAGCCGTCCCTCGCCAGCCGCTCTTCCAGGGATTCTCCCTCCACCACCGGCATGACGTAGTAGAGGTGGCCGGCCGCCTCCCCCGAGTCCAGGAGCGGGAGGATGTGGGGATGGTTCAGCTGCGCGGTCGTGCGCACCTCCAGAGCAAACCGCTGGCTCCCGATCTCCGCCGAGAGTTCCTGCGTCATGACCTTCACCGCCACCGGGCGATCGTGACGGAGGTCCCGGGCCAGGTACACGGTCGCCATCCCGCCCCGCCCCAGCTCTCGCTCGAGGGCGTAACGGTCCTGAAGTGCGGCATTGAGGGCGTCCATGGCTACTCCACGACCGCGATGAGGAATCCGTCATCCCCCTGGCATCGGCCTGCAGAGGCGCGGGGAGCGATCGACCTCCCAGAATTCGGTCGATCCGGTCGATCCTGCAAGCGCGATCCGGCACCACGTCGGCTATTGCACTCGGAATCGTCGCCATTGCCATAAGCAGCTTATATACCTAATCTGTCTATGTTAGGACGGAGCCCGGCGCGTTGCGCCGAGAAGCGCTTCCCCATCGAAGTCCCACACTTCCATCCGACCACGACATGCCCCGCGTTCCCACGGGATCCATCTACGGAACCCTCAACCTCCTGATTCTCAAGTCACTCGAAGACGGACCGCGCCACGGGCTCGGCGTCGCCGAGTGGATCGAGCGTACCTCGGGGGATTCGTTTCACATCAAGGAGGGTGCGCTCTATCCCGCGCTCCACCGTCTGCGCAACTCCGGCTTCGTGGTGGATGCCTGGAACGAAGCGCCGTCGGGCCGCCCGGCGCGTTTCTACTCCCTGACGGACGCGGGCCAAGCCGAGCTAAACGGGGAGATCGCCCGCTGGAGGTCGCACGCGGGCGCCGTCTCCCGGCTGCTGGGGCTCGAAGCCGCGGCTGAGGCGCTTGGGGGATGACGGGAGGCGGGTGGCTGGGACGGCTGCTGGGGCTGGGACACCGGACACGGGATGAGAACGAGCGGGAACTGCGCTTTCACATCGAGGAACGCATCGACCGCCTGATGGCCGAGGGGTGGTCCCGGGCCGATGCCGAAGCCGAGGTCTATCGGCGGTTCGGCGAATTCGACGAGGCGCTTGCGGAGTGTGAGCGCATCGAGCAACAACGGGTGAGATACGGAAGGGTGGCGGGGATGATCGACGGGATCTCGAGGAACGTGCGCTCCACCGCGCGGCTGGTCAGGCGGGCACCGGGCTATGCCGCCACCGTGGTGCTGACCCTGGCCGTGGGAATCGGTGCAGCTACGGCGATGTTCAGCGTCCTGCACGGCGCGCTGCTGCGGCCGCTGCCGTGGGGCAATGCGGATGAGCTCGTGCGGGTCAACAACCGGTTCGAGGCGACCGGCGGGTCCGGACCGTTCTCGATCCCCAATTTCCTGGACGTGCGCGAGGCCACGTCGTCGCTCAGCGACATGGCAGGATACGGCGTCCGCTCCATCACCCTCACGGAGGACGGCCCGGCCGATCGCGCCAGGGCTCTCGCGGTGACCGCAAACTTCCTCCAGGTACTCGGGGTTCAGCCGGCCCGGGGGCGAGATTTCGAGCCGGGAGCGGACCGCGAGGGCGCGGAGAGGACGCTCATCGTGAGCCAGGGTGCCTGGCAGAACCGGTTCGCCGGCGACCCCCAGATCCTCGGTCGAGAGGTTCGGGTCGATGGGATTCCGCATCGCGTCGTCGGGGTGCTCCCCGAAGACTTCTGGTTTGCCGGGGATCCCCAGTTCATCGTTCCGTTCGCCTGGAACGCCGCCGCGCTCGCCGACGACAACCGTGGCAGCCGATCGCTTCCCGCGATCGGCAGGTTGGCCCCCGGCTTCACGCCCGAAACCGCGGCCGCCGAGCTCACCTCGATCACCGACGCCATCGGCGAACAGTTCCCCGGAAACCAAGAGGGGTGGGTCGCGACCGCCAGGTCACTGCGGGAATCGATGCTTGGGGGCGTGGCCGGCTCCGTGTGGCTCCTGATGGGGGCCGTAGGCGTCGTCCTGCTCGTGGCCTGTGTCAACGCGGCGAACCTCATGCTGGTCCGAGGGGAGCAGCGGACCCGTG
Source organism: Gemmatimonadota bacterium (assembly GCA_039587435.1). Lineage (GTDB taxonomy): Bacteria > Gemmatimonadota > Gemmatimonadetes > Longimicrobiales > Gaopeijiaceae > JBDHIJ01. The sequence goes on along the minus strand of JBDHIJ010000083.1, from coordinate 2,979 downwards.
AGACGGCCGTGCGTGCGGCCATCGGCGCGGGCCGCGGCGCGCTCACCTTCGAGCTTCTATCCGAGAGCGTCGGACTGGCGGCCGTGGCCGGCGTTCTCGGCATCGCGCTTGCCGACCTGTTCACACGCGTCCTGCTTGGCCTGTGGGGGGATGACCTTCCCCGTGCGGCGTCCATCGGCCTGGATCCGGTCGTGCTGGTCGTCGCGGTCGGCCTCGTGCTCTTTACCGGGCTGCTGGTTGGACTGGTCCCCACGCTCAGGCTGGACGTCCGGCGACTCCAGGACGTGCTGCGGAGCGGCGCGCGCGGCTCGGCGGCGCAGGGCAGCCGACTCCAGCGCCTGCTCGTCGTCGGCGAGGTGGCTCTTGCCGTCCTCCTGGTCAGCGGCGCGGCGCTTCTGATCCAGAGCTTCCGAAACGTGACGTCGGTGGCGACCGGCGTCGATCCGGACGGCGCCTTCACGTTCTCCGTTCAACTGCCGGACACGTGGGCGGCCCCCGAGGAGCGACAGCGCTTTTTCGAGGACGCGGTGGAGGGTATCCAGCGCCTGCCCGGGGTCGAGGCGGTGGGCATCAGCGAGCGCACGCCCATGCAGGGCGGCTACAACATCACGTCGCTCCCCTCCCCCGACGATCCGGAACTCGAGGCGTCGTTCGTCGAAGTCCGGCGTGTCACTCCAGGCTTTTTCGCCGCCGCCGGACTCGACCTCCGTCGCGGCCGGCTGTTCGAAGCCAATGAGCGAGGCGGGGCCGGCGTGGTCGTGATCAGCGAGACACTGGCCCGCGAGATCTTCCCCGACGGGGAATGGCTGGGCAAACGCATTCTCACCGGCTGGAACGACGTCGGTTGGGAAGTCGTGGGCGTGGTGGAGAGCATCCCGGAGTTCGGGCTCGAGCGGGAGCTGCGCCCAGCGGTCTACTGGCCGTTCGGAGAGACGGACCCGCCGAGCAGGATGACCTTCGTGGTGCGTACCAACGACGACGACCCCGCAGCCCTCGCGCCGGAGGTCCGCAACGTGGTGGCGGGACTGGAGGCCGGAGCGCCCGTCTTCGGGCTCCGCACCTTCCGGGACGTCATGCTCGAGACGCTGGGCGACCGCGTCTTCGCCACGACCCTCTTCGTGGCGTTCGGCGTACTCGCCCTGCTTCTGGCCGTGGTGGGCGTGTTCAGCGTCCTGGCCCACATGGTCGAGCAGCGCACGCGAGAGATCGGCATCCGATTGGCCCTCGGCGCGAGCGTGGGTGGGATTCAGCGCATGGTCACGCGGGAGACGGTGGCCCTGGCAGGAGTCGGGCTCATGATCGGGGGCGCGGGAGCCCTCATGTCCTCGTCCGTCCTCGAAGGCCTGCTCTTCGGGATCACCGCCACCGACCCCAGGATCATCGGTGCGGTGATCCTGATCGCCGCTGCGGGGGCAGTCGCGGCGTCCTGGCTTCCGACCCGGCGTGCCATGCGCGTCGACCCCATGGAGGCGATGCGGGCAGAGTAGTCGAGGAGGCCCGCTGACGCCGAGCTTCCAGCCGACTCCCGGCGCGACTACGGTTTCTATCGCGAGACGCGGCCCGAAGGTGCTCAGCCTTCGGGCCGTTTCGCGTCCAGTCGAGTCGAAGGTCCCGCGCCAGGTACACGGTCGCCATCCTGCCCCACCACGGCTCTCGCTCCAGGACCCAACCCTCCCGGAGCGCGGCGTTGAGGGCTTCCCGGACCTGGCTCATGGCGCCTACCCCCCGTATCGAGTGACCACCGCCTCCCGCAGCTCGGGATCCGAGCCGGCCCACAACTGGTCGAAGCGCGCCTCCAGCCGCTGGGCGACGGCCTCGCGACCGGCCCGACGATGGATGGCGGCCTCCCGCAACAGCGCCGGACCCAGGAACACCAGCTCGGCCACGTTGTTCTCCCGGAGGCCCTGGTACCATCCGAGGGCCTCGTCCTCGCGGCCCTGCGCGAACAGGAGCTCCGCCCGGATGAAGCGCTCCAGGGCGGCCGAGTAGTAGGGGGACACGAACGTGAGTTCATACCAGCCCTCGACCGTCAGGTTCGAGAGCAGGTCCAGCGCCTGCTCCGGCTGCACGGCCTCCACCAGCCCCTGGGCGCGGACTCCGGTGGCGAGCTGCCGCGCCAGTACGCGGGCGCCCTCCGTCCCGCCCTCCGCATCGAGTGCGGCGGCCGCCTCGGTCACGGCGTCCTGGTCACCGAGCCGGGCGGCTACCAGGCCCTGGAGATAGCCGTTCACCACCCCGTGCACACCGTTCTGGGCACTGAAGAAGGAGCTCGCTCGTGGGCTCTCCACCAGCGGCGCCGAGGACATGGCGGCCAGATCCATGGCCGCGCCCCGCAGTTCCTCCTCCGACGAGTCGATGAACGGCAGCGTGGCCAGCCAGACCCGGGTCTCCCGGGCATCGGGGTCGCCGAGGGCCTCCGCCCGCTCCCGGTGCCCGAGCGCGTCCTCATATCGACCCTGGGCGACCGCGAGATGAGCCAGCTGTACGTATCCCGCCCCGCGGATCTCGGTGGGACGGTCCGCTCCGGTCATCAACTGCGCGATGGACTCGGCCAGGCCCGGCTCCTGTCCGAACACGGCGATGGACCAGACCGCGATCGGCAGAAACGGATCCGGGGAGGCGGTCATCTCATCCAGGATCGATTCGAAGGTGTCGAGGTCCCCCTGGCTGGCCGCCCGCAGAGCCCGCAGCTCGAGCGTCCGCTCACCGCTTGGACTGAGGGCCACGAACCGGGCGGTCAGCGTGTCGATCTGTGCGGCGTCACCGTCCCGGATCGCGATCCGCACCAGGTGGTACAGCGCCCCCAGGTCGCCCGGATCGTAGAAGAGCGCACGTTCCAGGGGCTCTCGCCCCGCGGTCATCGACCCACCTCTCAGAGGCTCGCCGTGGAAGAGGATCTCGCCCAGCTGGTACCATGCCTCCGGATCTTCGGGGTGGACCCGTACGTGAGTCCGCAGCATCTGCTCGGCCTCGTTCGTG
>JBDHIJ010000082.1:0-11021 GCA_039587435.1 Gemmatimonadota bacterium | reverse complement strand
ACTTCTGGATCGTCACCCGCAGGCCGCGCTCCTTGAGGAGTCGACCCAGTGACGCGGCGGCGATTCCCTTCCCGAGGGAGGAGACCACACCGCCGGTGACGAAGATGTACTTGGTGGGGGGGGTGTTCTGATCCATCATCGCCCGACTTGAGTCCTTTCGGGTGCACCCGGCTCAGCCAGGCGGTTTGCGATTCGTGCTGCGTCTTCCGGAGTGTCCACACCACCTTCGGCCTCGTCGACCAAGGCGACTCCGATCTCCATGCCGGCCTCCAGGGGCCTCAACTGCTCCAGCCGCTCCAGTCTCTCCAGCGGCGACGGAGGGAGCGCCACCCATCGGGCCAGCGCCTCCGGCCCATAGGCGTAGATCCCGATGTGTCGGAGATACGGCGCCTCCGACAACTCGTCCGCTCCCGGCGAGCCATCCCTCCGGTGAGGGATGGGCGCCCGGGAGAAGTACAGCGCCCTCCCCGACTCGGCCCGAACCACCTTCACCACCGAGGGCTCCCGCAGGGCCTCGATCGTTCCCAGCGGCCCGGCGCAGGTCCCGATGTCCCATCCGCCGGGCGCCACCATGGCCGCCGCGGCCTCCACGTGGTCCTCGGACACCAGGGGCTCGTCACCCTGCACGTTGACCACGACGTCGAACCCGGAGAACTCGGGCAGGGCCGCCACCTCGGCGACCCGGTCCGTCCCGGACGGATGGTCGTCCCGCGTCAGGACGACCCGCGCCCCGAACCCATGGCAGACCTCCGCGACCTCGTGGCTGTCCGTAGCCACCACCACCGTCTCTAGAACGCGCATCCCCTCTACCCGTTGCCACACCCACTCAATCAGTGGGCGACCGTGGATCGGGAAGAGGGGTTTGTTGGGGAGGCGGGTCGACGCCAACCGCGCAGGGATGACTCCCAGCGCGCGGATCACGCGGCTCCTCCGGAGCCGAAACACGAGGGTGCGCCGGCATTTTTCACGCCTCGAAAGGTAGGGAAAAAGGGGGTGCACGGGCAACCCGATTCCCCGTATTCGCGGGGCTGGGGGGCTCGCCTCCCCGAATGGACGCCGACGGTGTGGGGCCGGGGCCAGGGCGGCGCCCTGCCGGGACCGGCGCGCGGCCCCGGACGTCGGGTCAGAGGGCCAGGAAGTTGGCCAGGAGGGCCCGCCCGCCGGTGGAGAAGAGCGACTCGGGATGGAACTGGACCCCCCATGACGGGGCCTCCCGGTGGCGCATCGCCTGGATCTCCCGCCCCCCGTCGGGCTCCTCGCTCCAGGCCACGGGCTCCAGTACGTCGGGCAGAGCCTCGGGATCGGTGACGAGCGAGTGGTATCGAGTCACCTCCAGGGGGTTGGGGAGGCCCTGGAACAGGCCCTCGCCGTCATGCTGGATCAGGCCGGTCTTTCCATGCATCACTCGCGAGGCCCGCACGGTACGACCGCCGAAGGCCTCACCGAGCGCCTGGTGGCCCAGGCAGACGCCCAGGATCGGGACGTTGCCCGACATCTCACGAATGACGTCGACGCTCACCCCGGCCTCGGACGGTGTGCAGGGCCCGGGCGAGATGACCAGGCGGTCCGGCCCGGCCTCGGCGACCTGCTCCACCGTCCACTCGTCATTCCGGATCACGTGCGGATCGGCGCCCAGTTCTCCCAGGAACTGGACCAGGTTGAAGGTGAACGAGTCGTAGTTGTCGAGGACGAGGAGCATGATCCCGGCTCGCGCCTTCCGGTCAGGTCTTCATCAGGAGGACGCGGGGCTCGGACATCTCCTCCATGGCGAATCGGACCCCCTCCCGGCCGAAGCCGGAGTCCTTCACCCCGCCGTAGGGGTGGTTGTCCACGCGGAGCATGGGGTAGTCGTTGATCACCACCCCGCCGACGTCCAGGGCCCGATAGGCGCGATGGGCCAGCGCGATGTCCCGCGTGAAGACGCCGGCCTGAAGTCCGTAGACGCTGTCGTTGGTGCGGGCCAGGGCCTCGTCGAACTCCCGGAAAGTGTCGATCAGGGCGACGGGTCCGAACACCTCGTCGCAGCTCACCCGGGCACTGGACTCCACGTCCGTCAGGAGGAGGGGCCAGATCACGCTGCCCTCGCGTCGACGCGGGGTGAGGCAGCGGGCGCCTCCGGCGACGGCCTCGTCCACCCAGGTCTCCACGCGGTCCGCGGCGCCGGGGTCGATGAGGGGCCCGATCGCCACACCCGGCTCCGAGGGGTCCCCCACCCCCAGCTCCCCCACCCTGGCGAGCAGGAGCTCGGTGAAGGGCTCGGCCACGTCCTCGTGAACGAGGATGCGCTGGGCCGAGATGCAGACCTGGCCGGCGTAGGCGAATGCCCCCATGGCCGTTCGAGCCGCGGCCCACTCCAGGTCGGCGTCGGAGTGGACCACCAGGGCGGCGTTCCCGCCCAGCTCCAGGGCGACCCGCTTCTTGCCGGCCCGCTCCTTGATCTCCCAGCCCACTGCCGCCGATCCGGTGAAGGAGACCATCTGGAATCGGTCGTCGGTGACCAGGTCCCGGGCCACGGACACGGGCGCCGGGAGTACGCTGAGCGCCTCCGGCGGCAGGCCGGCATCCAGTGCGATCTGCCCCAGCCGCAGGGCCGCGGAGGGGCCCTGCGGCGGAGGCTTCAGGACCACGGCGCTGCCCACGGCGAACGCGGGCGCCAGCTTATGCGCGACCAGGTTCAGCGGGAAGTTGAAGGGTGCGATGGCCAGGATCGGTCCCCGGGGGAACCGGGTCCACGAGCAGACGTACCCCTCGGCCCGGGCCTGGATATCCACCGGCATGACTTCCCCGCCCCACCGCCGGACCTCCTCGGCGGCCAGCGTGAAGGTCTCCACCGCACGGGCCACCTCCCCCCGGGCGAAGTCGATGGGCTTGCCCACCTCCTCCCGGATCAGCCCGGCCAGCTCGTCCTCGGCTTCCCCGATCCCCTTCGCGATGGCCCGCAGGATTTCGGCCCTGCGCCAGGTGGGCAGAGCCCGCATGACCTCGAATCCGCGCTGGGCGGACTCCACCGCCTGCCGGGCGATGGCCTCGTCGGCCTGGGCCACTGACGCCACCACCTCCCCGGACCAGGGGTCCAGGACGTCCTCGGTCCCGGAGCCCTCGCGGAAATCACCCGCGAGCAGCAGGGGTTCGATGCGCACCGTCAGCTGACCGGTCCGCCCTCGGCGCCGGTGGGCAGGTTCTCCGCCAGCCAGTCCAGCATGAGGGTGTAGAGGTGCGGAGTGGTGTAGCTGCCCGAGATGGAGTGGGTCCGGTTCGGGTACATCATGAACTCGAACTGCTTCCCGGCCTCCTGGAGGGCGTCCACCATCTGGGTCGTGTTCTGGAAGTGGACGTTGTCGTCCCCGGTGCCGTGAATCAGCAGCAGACTCCCGGTCATGCCGTCCGCCATGTTCAGTGGCGAGTTGTCGTCGTAGCCCGAGGCGTTCACCTGCGGCGTCCGCATGTAGCGCTCGGTGTAGATCGTGTCGTAGAAGCGCCAGCTCGTCACCGGGGCCACCGATACGCCGGCTGCGAACAGATCCCCGCCCTGCATCAGGGCGGACAGGGTCATGAAGCCCCCGTAGCTCCAGCCCCAGATCCCGATCCGATCGGCGTCCACGTAGGGCAGCGAGCCCAGGTACCGGGCCCCGTCGATCTGGTCCGAGGTCTCCCACTTCCCCAGCTGCTGGTAGGTCCAGTTCTTCTGGAAGTCCCGGCCGCGGGCTCCGGTCCCCCGGTTGTCGATGGAGGCCACGATGTAGCCGCGCTCGGCCAGAAGCTGGTGCCACATGTAGCGGGTGCCGCCCCAGCTGTCGGTCACGGTCTGACTCCCGGGGCCGCCGTAGACGTACATGAGCACCGGGTACTCCCGGTTCTCGTCGAAGTCCGCCGGCTTGATCATCCAGCCGTTCAGCTCCAGCCCGTCCGAAGCCTGAAAGGTGAAGAACTCGGGCTCCTGGAGGCCGGTGGAGGCCAGCGTCTGGCGGAGGCGTGCGTTGTCGACGAGCTCGCGAACCTCGTTCCCCTCACCGTCGAAGAGGGCCGTCCGCGCCGGCTGCCCGGCCGAGGAGTAGGTGCCGACCATGAAGAGCCCGCCGGGCCCCACGTTGGCGCTGTGGGATCCCTCCCCCCGCGAGAGCGTCTCCACCCCTCCACCGTCCAGCGAGACCCGCATCACCTGAGTCCCCAGGGGGCGGGGGCTGGCCGTGAAGTAGACGTGGCTGTCGGTGACCTGGGACACGTTCCGCACGGGCCACTCCCCGGACGTCAGCTGGCGCTCCAGCGAGCCGTCCCGGTTGTAGAGGTAGACGTGCAGGAACCCGTCGCGATCCGAGGTCCAGACGAACTGCTGCCCGGCCCGGACCCACCGGAAGTGGTTGTCCACGTCGACGTAGGTCTCGCTCTCCTCGGTGAAGAGGATGCGGCTCTCCCCGCTCCGGACGTCGGCCAGGAGGAAGTCCAGGCGGTTCTGGAGACGGTTCAGGCGCTGGATGGCCACCTCGTCGGAGTTGGCCGCCCACTCCATGCGAGCGAGGTAGATGTTGGGGTTGTCCCCCGTATCCATGGTCGTGATCTCGCCCGACTCCAGCTCCACCACCGCGATGTCGGCGAAGGAGTTGGGATCGCCGGCCTTGGGATAGGGGAGCGGCACCGGCTGGGCGTACAGCGGCATGTCGTCGATCATGTTGAACGTCTTGATCGGCGTCTCGTCCAGGCGCCAGAAGGCGATGCGGCGGGAGTCGGGGCTCCACCGCCACCCGTCACGAAGCCCCAGCTCCTCCTCGTACACCCAGTCGAACGTCCCGTTGATGATGGGACCGCCCCCGTCATGCGTGAGCTGGGTCTCCTCACCGGTGCCCAGGTTCACAACGTAGACGTTCCGGTCCCGGACGAAGCCCACCTTCTCACCGTCAGGCGAGAACTTGGCAAACATCTGAAAACCGAACTGGGAGGAGATGGGCCGGAAACTCCGGTCCCGGAGGTCGTAGACGAAGTAGATCCCCTTCGTGTTGCGCCGCCACACCCGCTCGGACCGGGTGTAGATGAGGATCTGATCGCCGTCCGGGCCCCACTCGTACCCCTCGATGGCCACCGGAGTGAGCTCCCCGGGGGGCACCAGGGTGGACCCGTCGATGAGGGTCTCACGGCGGCCGGTCCGCACATCCTCGGCCACCAGGTCGGTTCCCCGACCGTCGGCCCGCCGCTGGACGAACGTCATCCGCTCGCCGCCGGGCGTCCACCGGAGGCTCGGCAGGCCGTCGGGAAAGAACTCTCCGGTCCTGAAGATGCGGTCGACGGTGAGCTGCTGGGCCTCCGCGGGCGCCACGTCCGGGATGAGCGGAGCGGCGAGGAGAGCCAGGGCGAGGATCGGAATGAATCGGGTGGCAGTCTTCATGAACCCATCATCTGGTTTCGAACTCGACGGGGAGCCCGGAATACCGGGCTCCAGGCGGGGCGTGGCCATTCGGGCTGCAAGGCGCGGACCAGCCGGGGACCCGGAAGATGACCGATCTCGAGGGGGCTAGACAACCCGGGTCCCCAGCGGTTGAAGCCGGCCTTAGCTTCAGACGTACCCGGGGTGAAGCATCCCCCCGTCCACCCACGATTCCGGGACCATGTTCACACGCTGCCTGGTCTGCCACACCCCCTTCCAGCCGAACAACGAGCTGGAGCACTTCCCCCGGGGCGAGCGCATCGCGTTCGACCCCCAGCGGGGACGCCTCTGGGCCGTGTGCACCCAGTGCAAGCGCTGGACGCTCGCCCCCATCGAGGAGCGCTGGGAAGCCCTGGAGGAGCTGGAGAAGGCGGTCACGGACCGGGCGCGCCTCCTCAGCCAGACCGACAACATCGCCCTCCTCCGCCTGGGCCACCTGGAACTGGTCCGGGTGGGTCGGGCCAACCGGACCGAAGAGGCGTGGTGGCGCTACGGCCGCGAGCTCAGGGAGCGGCGAACCCGCTCCAAGCGACTGGCGCTGGCGGGAAGCCTGGGGGTGGCCGCGGTGGTCGCGGGGGGCTGGGCCACCGGCGCCGCCGGATTCTGGGGGGCGTGGCTGCTCTGGGACCGCATGCCCGAGAACGTCACGCGCGCTGCCCGGTGGATGCGGTTCGGAAGCACGGCCTGGCGAGGCGACGCTCAGTGCCCCCGGTGCGGGTATCGCTTCACCCGGATGGAGTTCAAGGAGCGGTCCCAGCTGGTGCTGTTCCCCGAGGAGGGCCGGGGTGAAGTGGGGCTCTACCACGCCTGCCCGCGATGCGGAGCCGATCCCGACACCGGGCTGTACCTGGTGGGAGACGAGTCCCGGGCCACGCTGCGCAGGATCCTGGCGTATCACCACTTCTCCGGCGCGTCGGAAAACCGCGTCCGGTCGGCCACGCGCCTCATCGAAGAGGTGGGGTCCGCAGACCGTCTCACCCAGATCCTCGTGAAGGACGGAAAGCGGCTGAGCCACCTTCAGCGCACCGGAGCCATCGCCCTGGAGATCTCGGCGAACGAGTCGGCGGAGCAGCGTCTCCTGGAACTGGAACTGGCCGACCTGGAGGCCCACTGGCGGCGGGAAGAGGAACTGGCCGCCATCGTGGACGGTGAACTGACTCCCCTGCCCCTGGTGGAATCCCTGAGGCTGAGGATCACCCAGCGCGGCTGATCAGAGGATCACCCAGCGGAGCTGATCAGTAGTCCACCGGCCTGAGGTAGAACTCCCCGATGGCCGACGACGACAGGACCGCCACCGTGGGCAGTTCCCGCTTCCAGTGCGTGGCGCTCAGGCGGCCCCACACCGTCTGTACCTCCTGGGCGTCGAACCCGTAGGCCACCAGGTCCTCCGGGGAGTAGCCCCGCAGGAGCCAGTGCAGCACCACGTCGGCCCGGTGATACCCGATTCCCAGTTCGTCCTCGTCGTGAATCCCCTGCACCAGGTCGGCGCTGGCCGGTTTCTCGACGATCTCGGAAGGAACCCCGAGATGTCGGGCCAGGGCCCACACCTGGGTCTTGAAGAGGTCGCCGAGGGGGTTGATGGGCGGCGAGTCGTCGGCGTGCCAGGTGTAGTAGCCCAGCAGACGCTCGCTCTTGTTCCCGGTCCCGAGCGGCAGCGCGCGGAGCTTGAACGCCTGGTCGAAGAGCGTGACCGCCCGGAGGCGGGCCGCCAGGTTTCCTCTCCGGTGGTGCGTGATCTCCGGCTCGTGGTCCCCGATGTAGGCATCCACCGCCGAGGTGATCTCGATGGTCCGGGCCTGGGCGCCGGTGGCCTCGAAGACCATGTCGGCGTGGTCCAGGCTCTCCTGGCTGGAGGTCGCATAGGGCATCCGGAACCCGAACACGTTCTCGGGCCCGAGCGCGCGGGCGGCCAGGAACAGGGACACGGCCGAGTCCACCCCGCCCGACACTCCCACGACCACCCGCTCGAACCCTCTGCGGCGCACCACTTCCTCCCGGATGAACTCCACCAGGAAGCGCTCGACGAGCTCCGGGTTGACGTCCAGCACGGAGGCGTCGTGGGGATCGGGACCCGGGTCGGGGTGCAGGGCGGAGCCCTCTCCGTGGATCCTTCCGGCCCGGGAGTCTCCGCGCTCGGGGGCGCTGTCGGAGACCGCCAGGCGAGCCGGCTGGTCCCCCGCCTCCCGCTCCCGGCGGGCCGTGGCGTCGGCCAGGGAGCGCTGCAGGTGCGGCAGCATCTGCGCCAGGTCCGACAGCAGCGGCGCCTCGGCTCTCGCCCGCTCGATCTGGGCGCCGGAGAGGGTGGCGTGCACCACGGTCTCGTCCAGCAGGGGCCCTCGGACCACGGTGCGCCCGTCCGGGCCCACGATCTGCGAGCCGCCCGGGAAGAGCTTCCCGCCCTCCGAGCCCACCAGCTGGCTCACCGCGACGAACACCCCGTGCTCCTGCGCGGCGGCGGTGGCCAGGGAGTCCCAGCGTTCCAGGTTCAGGGGCCGGTCCACGGCGCCCGGGAACTCCCGGGCCGGGGAGGCGCTGGGGACCACGAGGAGCTCGGCACCATCCAGAGCCAGGATGGACGGCGGGAGCGAGTGCCACATCTCCTCGCAGACCAGCATGCCCATCCGGCCCAGCGGCGTGTCGAAGGCCTCGACGGAGCGACCGGCCTCCACGAAGCGTCCCTCGTCGAAGATTCCGTAGGTGGGGAGGAACATCTTCCGGTGGACGTGCAGCGCCCGGTATTCCCCGCCCTCCGCCGTAAACCACCCGGCGCTGTTGTAGAGGGTGCGCTGGTGGCGCTCGTAGAATCCCAGCACGACCTCGGGGGCCCCATCCGGGGCGGGACCCAGGCCGCGGGCCACCTCGTCCGCGCCTCGAGCCAGCTCGCTGACCCCGCCCTCGATGAAGTACCCGGTGAGGGCGGCCTCGGGGAAGACGAGGAGGTCCACGGCTCCACTGGCGTCGGCCACCAGGTCGCGGACGCGGCCGAGGTTGGCCTCGACCTCCGCCTTCGTGGGCTTGAACTGGGCCAGTCCGATCCGGATGGGAGCTTCGTTCGACACGGCCGCCGCAGGTGCATGGGGGTGAAAAGGGGTCTGGAACTCTGGCCCAAAGATAAACAAATGAACCCCGCCACCGCATCGGTATCGGCGCGACCCGGAACTGCCATCGGCTCGAACCGCGAAGCGGTCCGGGTGCGGCCCGATCCGGCTCGAGCCGGGGCCCGGGAGCCGTCTCGGGGCTGGCCCGGCCTGGGCCGGAGGGCGACTATTGAGCACGACCCGGCCTGGAACGGAGCCCCACCCCGGGGTGTTTCATGGCTTGAGGCCCGGGAACGCCCCGGGCCTTTCCCCTCTCGAGACACTCTCCATGACTCGCAGACTTCTCGTCCTGCTCGCCGTTCTGGTCACCCCCGTGGGCGCAGAGGCCCAGAACCGTGGCCAGACGCAGGCTTCCAACCCCGAAGCCCAGGTCTTCCTGGAGACGTTCCGGCACATCCGGAACTACAGCCTGGCCGCCTTCAGCGACTCCACGCTCTGGGAGCTGGCCATCGAGGGTCTCGTCCAGCAGCTCGACGATCCCTACGCCGAGGTGTTCACGCCCCAGATGGTGGACGAGTTCCGCGAGGAGACCACCGGTAACTATGCGGGGATCGGGGTCCAGATCACGGGCCTTAACGAGGCCATCACCGTGACCGCGGTGTTCAGGGGGACCCCGGCCGAGGGCGTGGGGATGCAGGTCGGAGACCGGATCATCGCGGTCGACGGGGAAAGCAGCATCGGCTGGACCACCGGCGAGGTGTCGGACGTCATCCGCGGCGAGGTCGGGACCAACGTCAACGTGACGATCGAGCGGGACGGGATCGGCGAAGCCATCACCCACACGATCCAGCGGGACTCGGTCCACCTGTCGGCCGTGACCGCTGAGAGGGTCGAGGACCAGGTAGGGTATCTCCTCCTGGACCGCGTGGCCCGGAACTCCGCCGTCGAGGTGGACTCCGCCGTGACCATGCTCTCCGACACGCGCGGGATCATCATCGACCTCCGACGGAACCCCGGCGGCTACCTGGACGAATCACTCCGGCTGGCCGACCTCTTCCTGGAGGAGGGCGACGTGCTCCTCACCAGCCGGGGCCGTCGCCCCGGGCGGTGGGACGAGCAGGCCGAGGAGGTCGCGTACGGGCGCATCCCGGCGCGCGTACCGGACCTGCCCATCGTCGTGCTGGTGGATCAGTACTCCGCGTCCGCGGCTGAAATCCTGGCCGGTGCGCTCCAGGATCACGACCGTGCCGTGGTCCTGGGCGAGAGGACGTTCGGAAAGGGCCTGGTCCAGACCATCCTGCCCCTCCCCGAGGGACGGCAGCTGCGGCTGACGACGGCCGAGTGGTACACGCCTCTGGGCCGGTCTCTGCATCGGCCTCACACCTTCGACGTTCTCCCGACCGTGTCGTCGTTCGGGGGCCGGACCCTCAAGGGCGGCGGCGGTGTGGTGCCCGACCTGGAGATTCCGGACGACACGCTCACGCTGGCGGAGCGGGAGGTCCTGGCTGACGCGGCCCGCAACGAGGTCCCCCTGGTGGTGCGAATCCAGGAGCATGCCTTCGAGGGCGCAAAGGCCGCCCGGGCCGGAGACGCGCCCCGGGAGGTCACACCGGAGCTGTTCCAGGGGTTCATGCAGGCGCTGGAGGACGAAGGGATGACCCCCGAGGTCATCCGGGACTCCGAGGCCGAAGCCTACCTGGACTGGCGGTTCCGCATGGCGTTCTTCGACCGCCTCGGTGAGGTGGACGAGGCGCTCATCGTCCGGGCCGAGCGGGACGTGGTCCTGGCCAAGGCCATGGAACTGGTGCGGACGTCCGCGACGCAGGCGGAGCTTTTCGCGGCGGCTGAGGAGGCAGCCCGGGAGATGGAGCGGACGGCCGAGCGTGGATCTCCCACGCAGCCCGACGGGGGCCCGACCGGCCGCTAGCCCCGGGGGTGGAACTTCCGGTGCACGTCCCGGAGGTACTCCCGGTCCACGTGCGTGTAGATCTGGGTTGTCGAGATGTCGGCGTGACCCAGGAGTTCCTGCACCACGGCCAGATCGGCTCCGCCCTCCAGCAGGTGCGTCGCGAAGCTGTGGCGCAGCGTGTGGGGTGAGACCTTCTTCGTGACGCCCGCCCGCTCGGCGGCGCCGGACACGATGGTCCACACGGTCATCCGCGTGAGAGGCTTCCCGCGCCGGCTCAGGAAGACCACCCCCTTGCTCCTGCCCCGGTCCAGAGCCGGGCGAACCCCCATCAGGTACTTCTCCAGCGACCGGAGCGCGGGTCCACCGAGCGGCACGAGCCGCTCCTTCGATCCCTTCCCGAACACGAGCGCGTAGCCCTCGTCCAGCACCAGGTCCCGGAGCCTGAGGTCCACCAATTCCGAGACGCGCATTCCGGAGGCGTACAGCACCTCCAGAACCGCCTTGTCCCGCCAGTAGACCGGGTGATCCGGATCCGGAGCCTCCAGCAGACGCTCCACGTCCCGGTGGTTCAGGACGTCCGGGAGGCGGCGCCAAACCCGGGGAGACTCCATCCTCTCCGTGGGATCGTCGTCGAGGACGCCCTCCCCCAGGAGGAACC
>JBDHIJ010000021.1:0-56295 GCA_039587435.1 Gemmatimonadota bacterium | reverse complement strand
TACATCGCCGAGTGCCGCTCATAGGTCTCGTAGTCGTCCCAGAACTCCGAGTCCATGTGGGCCACCAGGTAGTCCTGGATGTCCGTGGTGGTGGTCATGGAGATGAGGTTCGGCAGACCGGCGCCCATGCTGGCCGCCTTGAACCGGTCGGTCCGGGTGACGGCGAACGAGGTCATGTACCCGCCGTAGCTCCACCCCATGAGGAGGAGACGGTCGGGGTCGCCCACGCCCATGTCGATGACGGCGTCGACTCCAGCCATCAGGTCATCCATGTCCCCGTACCCCCAGTCCCGGACGTTGGCGTACCGGAAGTCCTTCCCGTACCCGGTGCTGCCCCGCGGGTTGGGGCGCAGGACGGCGTACCCGTTCTGCGCGAAGGTCTGGATCATGTAGATGGACGGTCCGCCGGTGAACGACTGGACGAACACTCCGGCCGGGCCGCCGTGGACGTTCAGCACCAGCGGCACCCGGTCGCCGGGCTGGAAGCCGACCGGGTAGGTCAGCAGGCCCTCGATCTCGAAGCGGCCGTCCTGGGAACGCCACGTGATGAGCTCGGTGCGGCCCATCTCCGGCATGGGGACGTCCGCATGGACGTCGGTCACCTGCTGGGGTGACCAGCGCGCCACCGGGCTGACGAAGACGTCGGCGGGGGCATCCGTGGTCTGCCAGGTGAACGCCATCTGCGTCCGGTTCCCGGTGAAGGTCGGGGCTCCCATGACCCCGTCCCCGGATGTGAGCTGGCGCACGGCCCCGCCGTCCATCGGCACGGCCTGCAGGTGCCGCGTGGTGCCGATGGACTCCACCACCAGCACCGCGTCTCCCGCGGCATTCCACCCCACGATGTTGGCGCTGCGGTCGTGGGTCTCAGAGAGCTGCCGCATCTCACCGCCGTCCGGCGAGATGACGAAGACGTCGGCCAGCCCCACGCGCTCCGGCTGCATGCCAGTGGAGGTGAAGGCGATCAGGCTTCCGTCGGGGGAGAACCGGGGCGATCCCTCCCGGCCTCCGGTGGAGACCAGGTGGCGGACCTCGAAGGAGTCCTCGTCCTCATTCTCGTGCGCGGTCAGCACCAGCGAGAGGTCGCCGGCGATGAAGTTGGTGTTCAGCCGGGGGTCGGGGGCGTGGGTGAACGCCAGCGACTCTCCGTCCGGGGCCCAGTCGTACCCGGTGACCGTGAAGTCACCGTCGGTGAGCTTGTGGGCGTGGTCGGCCGGAGTGCCGTCGGTGCGGAACGGCCCCATGTAGAGATGGGTGAAGCGGTAGTTCGCGTCGGCCGTCTCCACCCAGCGGAGTTCCTTCTTCGCCTTCTCGATCTCCGGGTCCTCGGGGTCGGTGGCTGTGAACGCCACGTGATGGCCGTCCGGGGCCATCCGGAATGAATTGACTCCGGTCTCGACGTCCGTCACCTGGAAGGCCTCACCCCCGGCAACGGGGATGGCCCAGATCTGGTTCTTGCCCGATCGGGAACTGGTGAAGGCCAGGTACTCGCCGTCCAGGCTGAACGCGGGACTGGAAGCCGAGGCGTCACCGCGGGTGAACTGGCGGGACCACGATCCGTCGGCGGCGGCCAGCCAGATGTGGGTGAGGTACTTGGAGTCGGTGCCCTCCATCAGCGGCTCCCGGACCGTGAAGGCCACCAGGGACCCGTCGGGAGAAATCACCGTGCTTCCCACCCCGTTGAACCTCATGGAGAGAGCCGGCGACCATCGATCCCAGTTCTCGACCTCTTCCGCGGCCGCATCGTCGGCGGCCTCCTGAGCGGCGAGCGGCCCGGGCGGCAGCGTAAGGGTCAGCGACAGCAGGGCGAAGAGGCCCAGGCGGAGATAGTGGTGCGTCCAGGGTGTCCGGTTCATGGTCAGGTCTTTGTTGAGCGGTGCGTCGTGTAGGGAGGTACGGAGGTACGGAGGATCATTCCTCCTGGAGGTTGCCCAGGAGCTGGAGCCGCTTGCGGCGCTGCCAGCCGTCGACGGAGATGAGGTCTTCCTCCGACGGGATCAGGAACACCAGGATCATCAGGACCACGTGCGGGAAGACGCGCGTGGAGATGTCGTAGAAGGGCTCGAGGAGGAGGTGCCCGAAGGTGGTGGCCAGGAGGACGAGGCCGACGGTGATCAGCGCCTCCTGGGTGCGGAACCCGATGACCAGCATCAGGCCGGCGACCAGCTCCAGGAAAGGCAGGGTCAGTCCCAGGAGGTACAGAACGGCCCCCGGGATCCAGGTGTCGATGAAGGGCTCCACGAACGCGGCGTCGGCGTGTGCGGACGCACCTCTGATCAGGACCTTCTGGATCCCCGCCATGAGGAACAGGAGACCCAGTAGAACACGGGCGAAGAAGCTGGCCCACGCCATGCCCGTCCGATCGGGCCGGAGTTCACCGTACATGAAACGACACTCCCCCGGTTGCGAGACTCGGGTACAATGCCCGACGCAACCGGGGGAGGTCAAATCCACACACACCCACTACCACCGATGAGAGCCGGCTCTCGAAGCCGGCCGGCGACGCCCCCTTCGTCGTCATCCCATGCACCCCGGGCGTCCCGTCACATCCACCGTTCCCGTTCCACCGCGCCGCTTCGGGAATCCGGCCCTCATGATGACGCATTAAGGAAGGTCCGTGCCAGATTTGAGCAAGCGTCGTAAGGTGTTTCTGGGGAGGCATTTACGGGCGTCGCGTGTTCGGTCGCGGGATGGGGCGGGTGTCCGGTTTCGGGGCCGAGGTGTTCGGTGCCGGACAGTGGGGCGAGTGCGGGACGCTTGCGGATTGGGGTCGGGTGGGGGAAATCTGCGCTCGACCCCGCACCGACGAATCGAGGTTTCCCGCCATGCCCGAATTTCGGATCCGAGACATGACCGCCGGCGACGCCGGCGCAGTGCTCCGCATATACGCCGAGGGGATCGAGACGCGGCTCGCCACCTTCGAGACCGAGGCCCCCTCATGGGAGGACTGGGACGAGGGCCACGTGGATGCTCCACGGCTCATGGCTGAAGGTCCGGACGGGGCGGCCCTCGGCTGGGCGGCGCTCTCCCCGGTGTCTTCGCGATGCGTGTACGCCGGGGTGGCGGAGAGCAGTGTCTATATCGCCGCCGCGGCCCGGGGCCGGGGAGTGGGCCGGGCGCTCATGGAGGCGCTGATCGAGCGCTCCGAGGCCATCGGGATCTGGACGCTCCAGGCCGGGTGCTTCCCGGAGAACGACGCCAGCATCGGGCTTCACCAGGCCGTGGGATTCCGGATCGTGGGGATGCGTGAACGGGTCGGTCAGCTGGACGGTGTCTGGCGAGACGTGGTCCTGCTGGAGCGGCGGAGCGACCGGGTGGGGGTGGACTGAGCCGGATCGGCCGCGCCGCCCCAGCGTCGTCAGAGAACGGTCATGGCCTCGAGGTCCACCCAGACCGGCCGATGATCCACGGCCTCCAGGAAGCGGAGCATGTCCTCCGTCGGGATCGCGGTGGTCATGGTGTTGGTCAGTGGATGGGCGTTCCAGGTCTCCTGGCTCCGGAGGCCGGTATCCAGTGCCACCCGGACCGCACCCCCGTGGTCGTTGATCAGGCCGTAGGGCGTAACCGACCCGGGACGCACCCCCAGGAACCTCTCCATCCGATCGGCGCTGCCGAAGGACAGACGACCGGAAGTGCCCAGGGTCTTGCCCAGCGCCAGGAGGTCCACGTCCCGATCGTGGAGCGCCACGACCAGCCACATCGAGCCCTTCTTGTCTCGCAGGAAGAGGTTCTTGGTGTGGGCGCCGGGCAGCTCGCCCTTGGCCTCCTGCGCCTCCTCCACGGTCATGACCGCGGCGTGGTGATGGGTCTCGGCCGCCAGCCCCAGGTGTTCCAGGCGGGCCAGCAGGGACTCGGGGGTGAGGGCAGGGCTGCCGTCGGCGAGAGTGAGGGGCGTGTCCATGGCGAAATGGCCTGGGTTTCGAAGTCGAGGGTGGGCGCCACGGGGGATCGGCCACCGGTCCGCCGAATCTACGGCCGCGAGTTGCTTCGACCAGTTCGGGGCCGCAGCATGGCAGTCCAGCGCACCCTCCGGGAGTCGACTTGACCGGCCAGCTTCTCTTTTCGGGCTTCACCAGCAGCAGCGCCATGCTGCTGTCGTTCCTCTACCTGTACTGGAGGGGGCGGGAGCAGTACCTGCTGCTCTGGGCCGTGGCCGCGGGCGTGTGGTCCATGCGGTACATCTTCGGCCTCGCCACCGTCGGATCCGGCCTCTCCTGGCTGAGCGCGGTGTGGATCGGCCTGGCCGTGATCCGTGGCGGGTTCATGTTCTGGGGGGTCCGGGCCAAGACGGAGCCCGGGGTGCCCGCGGTCGCCATCGGTGTGGGGTCCGTGCTCCTGACGGTCCTGATCCTCTGGCCCGCGGTGGTCGAGGTGACCCCGGCTGCCATGCTGTTCTACGGGTACCTGGCGTGGTCGATGATCCTCTCCGGCATGGTGTTCGGGCTGGATGAGTCACTCCCGCTGGTCGAACGGAACTGGACCGCGGCCGCGTTCGTGGCCCTGGGTCTGCTGCAGGTGGCTTTTCCCCTGGCGGGAGACGTCACCGCGTTCGCTCCGGTGGGGTTTGCGCTGGCGGCGGCGCTCCAACTGGGGATCGCCTTCGGGGTCATGATGACCTTTTTCCGGCGATCGGTGGAGGAGGCCCGCCGGGTGGCGCAGGAGGAGGAGATGGCCCTCACTCGCGCCCTGTCCGACTTCGTGAGCATCTGTGCGCACTGCAAGCGGATCCAGGACGGGGAAGCGTGGGAGGACCTCCAGGACTACGTCACGGACCGGACCGCGGCGGAGGTGACCGATGCACTGTGCCCCAACTGCCTGCAGGCGTCCCGGTGAACCTGAACCTCTCGCTCCTGCCCAACCTGGGGTCGGCGCTGGTCGTGTGCGCCACGTTCCTCTACGTGTGGAGGATCTCGGGCGAACGGCACCTGGCAATCTGGTTCTTGGCGTCGGTGGTCTGGGTCGTCCGGTACTCCTACACCATCCTCCAGCCGGCCCTGTTTCCCGACGATCCGTTCTGGGTGATCCCCGTCCTGGCGCTGGCGCGGGGCGCGCTGTTCCTCTGGGGCGGCACCACCATGGTGGGCGAGCGCATCCCCACGCTCTTCTGGATCGGGGTCCTGGCCGCCGTCATGTGGCTGTTCGCGTCCGGCCTGCCCCCCGACGACCCGTTCTCGGCGTTCCCCGGCTACGTCGTCTTCGGCCTCGGACTGACCTGGGTCGCCCTCAGGATCGGGCGCCATCCCGCGTTCCCCTCTTTCGAGCGGGCGCTGGCCGCCTGGCCCATGGCCATCTACGGCCTGATCCAGCTCACCTTTCCCTGGAGCACGACGGTCCTGCGTCCGATCGCGCCCACCACGTACCTGGTGGCGTCCCTGACCCAGATCGGGTTCATCCTGGGCATCCTCATGGTGTACCTGCGGAGCGCCGAGCGGGACGTGGGCGACGCCCACGTGCGGCTCGCCCGGGCCCTGACCCGGGCTCTGAGCGGGCACCTGGACATGTGCGCACGGTGCAGCGAGGTCCGGGGCGCTTCCGGGGAGTGGGAGCGGGTGGAGACCTACGTGTCCCGAAGGTCCGGCACGTCGTTCTCCCACTCCATCTGCCCGACCTGCCTGGAAGCCCATTATCCCGGGGTGAACCGGCGGAGGCGGGCCTAGCGGGGTCGCGAGCCCGGAGGGGGGCTCAGTCGTCGTCGAACGAGACCCGCTGGACCGCCTCGCCCGGCGCGAAGTAGTAGGTGCGCTGAACCTGGTCCGGGAAGCGCACGAACTTGAACACGTTTCGCTGGTCTTCGAAGAGCTCAAACAGCAGTTCGTTCCGCACCACGAACTCGGACACGTCGCCGGGCGCCTGGTACTGGATCGTCACCCACCAGACGGGTTCCCGGTCCATTTCGTCCTGCCCCGCCTGCAGGAGGATGGGGCCCAGTTCCTGACCGTCAACGGATACCGTCAGGCGCTCCCGCACGTACTCCATCACCAGGGCATCGGCCTCGGGCCCGGGCTCGAGGAGGGTGCTGGTCACCCCCAGGCGAGGACCGAGCGCCAGTTCCAGGTCGTCCTTGAAGATCCGGATCCGCCCGGCGATGACGGACCCCTCCACGGCCAGGTCTCCGTAGGCGATGTGCAGGTCGTGAGGCGCGGCGGCGGTGGCGGCCACGAGGGCCGCCACCGCCGCCATCCATCGACTTCGACGGATCACGAAACCAGTCGGTCCGTGGTCCAGACGTTGTTGCCCCGGTCGATGTCCGCGAAGGACTCGTCCGGATCCACGACGATCTCCACCACCTCCTGATCGGTGAAGAAGCCCTTGGTGAACGTCAGCTCGTTGTTGCGCCAGACGTCCGCGGGCAGATCGAAGCGGATCTTCGTGCCGTCGGCGAAGGTGGCCTCGATCTCCAGGGGCATGACCAGCCCCCCCTGGTTGGTGACCGTGACCCGGTAGTAGTGCGTCCCCTGATCGGTGTTGCCAACCAGTTCCTCAGCGTCCTGCGCGATGACGCTCTCGATGGACTGGTCGTTGGCGTGGGTCGTGTAGAACCACCCCCTCCAGAACCACGCCATGTTCTCACCGGCGCCGTTCTCCATGGATCGGAAGAAGTCGGCCGGCTGCGGGTGCTTGAAGGCCCAGGCCTTCGAGTAGCCTCCGAACGCGGCGTCGAAGGCCTCCTCGCCCAGGACGTTCTCTCGCAGCATCACCAGGCCAGTGGCCGGCTTGGCGTATCCGTTGTTTCCGAAGTCCTTATGGATCAGGTCGGACTCGGTCATGATGGGCACCTGGTCCGGGTCTCTCATGTACTCGACGATGTTGGGCGCCGGACCCCTGCGGGCGGGGTAGCTGCAGTCCTCGGTCTGCGTCCAGACCGTCCCGCAGTAGGTCTGGGCGTAGTCGATCTCGCCGTAGTACTGCAGGAAGGTGTTCAGCCCCTCGTCCATCCAGGTCCACTGCCGCTCGTCGGAGGCCACGATCATGGGGAACCAGTTGTGGCCCACCTCGTGGATGGTCACGCCGATGAGGGCTCGCTCGGTGCGATCGCTGTAGGTGCCGTCGGGCTGGGGACGGGCTCCGCAGAACGACACCATGGGATACTCCATCCCCCCCTGGGGCCCGTTCACGTTGATGGCCTTGGGGTAGGGGTACTCGAAGGCCATCCGACCGTAGGTCTTGAGCGTCTGGACCGTGGCCCGGGTCGACACCTTGTCCCACAGCGGCATGGCTTCCTTCGGGTACAGGGAGTGGACCTGGATGACCCGCTCCTCGCCCGGGTAGCTGTACCCCGCGGCGTCCCACACGAACGTCTTGGAACTCACCCAGGCGAAGTCCCGGACGTCTTCGGCGACGTAGTGCCAGGTGACCATGCCGTCCCGCACGGGCCGGGTGGACGGGTCCCTCACCTCGTCGGCGCTGAGAATGAAAGAGGGCTCTTCGCTCGTGTAGGCGGCGTCCAGCCGCTCCAGCTGCTCGGCGGTCAGGACGTCCGTCGGGTTCTGGAGGAGACCGGTCGCGTCGACGATGTGATCCCACGGAACGGTGAGTTTCACGTCGTAGTCACCGAAGTTCAGGTAGAACTCCCCGCGACCAATGAACTGGTCGGTCTGCCAGCCGTTCACGTCGTCGTAGACGCTCATGCGCGGGAACCACTGAGCCAGTTCGTAGATCCAACCGTCGCCCACGAGCTCCTTGCCGCCCCGGCCCCGGTCCGGGATCCGGAAGGACCAGTCGATCTCGAACGAAACGATGGCGCCGGGCTCCAGGGGCTCGGCCAGGTCCACCCGCATGACGGTGTCGTTGATCCGGTAGGTGGCGTCGATGAGCGCCCCGGCCGCAACGAGTTGAACCCGGTGGATGTCGTATCCCCCGTCGAACGGCGTCATCCCGATGAAGCGCCGGAACATGGGGCTGACCTCTTCGGGCAGGGCGCTCTGCGCGGCGTACGTGCGGCTGTGCTCCAGCGACCGGACGTTCTGATCGAGCTGGACCCACAGGTAGGTCAGGCGGTCCGGCGAGTTGTTGTGGTACGTGATCCGCTCGGAGCCGTGAAGCACGTGGTCCACGGTGTCGAGGGTGGCCTCGATCACGTAGTCGGCCTGCTGCTGCCAGTACGCGAAGCCAGGTGCGCCGGCCGCGTTCCGGAACTCGTTGGGAGCCGGCCAGTCGGCCAGGGGGCGGAACATGGACCGGTTCGTCTTCGAGCCGTCGTCATGGAGCCAGTACTGGGCCTGGCCCGGGACCGGGAGCAGAAGGAGGACGGTCAGGGCCGCGACGATGTACGTCAGCGGCCCGCGATGCGATTGGGTGCGCATGGTGGGAGTCCTGAAGCCGTTGAGTAAGGTGTGTGGCCGTCTAACACACCTTCGAACTTCAAGATCGGTGCCAACCGGCAGGGGCCGGAGGGGAGGGTCCCCACATCGTTCACGACCTCCCTCCTCCCCATCCGGCCCGCCAGCCGGCCTGGAGGCTGGATCTCGCCCCGGTCAGGCGAGGTATCGATCGAGATTGTCGAGGCAGCTCATCCAACCGTTCTTGTGATCCTCGGTCGCCTCCGGCGCCGGGAAGAGCTCGTGGGTGAGCCGGACCTCGGTGCCCCCTTCCACCGGAGCGAACTCCACCGTCACCAGCGTCTCGCCCATGGACTCCTCTTCCCAGTCCCACGTGTAGACCACCCGCCGGGGACGGTCCACCTCCCGGTAGACCCCTATGGCCGTGTGGACAGCTTCGCCTTCGGGGGGACGCATCTGGAGCCGGTAGGCCCCGCCCACCCGGCATTCCCCGGTGACCTCGGCGACCGAATATCCCTCCGGGCAGGACCAGCGGCGCATGTGCTCCGGCTGCGTCCAGGCGTCGAACACTCTCTCCGGCGTTGCCGCGAATACTCGGGTGATACTGAGACTGGTTTCGGTCATCGTCGTCATTTCCCTTCCTCCTCGTCCTCGTGTGGTTGCTCGACAGGGGCGTCCGCGGACGCCAGGTACCGTGCCAGGGCATCGAACCGGCCCTCCCAGAAGACCCGGTAGCGCTCCACCCACTCGGCCGCTGCCGCCATGGGCTCGGCTTCCAGTTCGCAGCGGGTCATTCGCCCCTCGGGCGTCCGCGTCACCAGGCCGGCGTCCTCAAGGACCCGCAGGTGCTTCGAGATGGCGGGCCGGGACATCTCGAACGGATCCGCCAGCTCCCCGACGGTGGCGTCGCCTCGTGCCAGGCGGGCAAGGATGGCCCGTCGGGTGCGGTCGGACAGGGCTGCGAAGACCCGGTCCAGGTGATCGTCGTCCGGTGGGGCGTCGCTGCGATTAGAAACCATATGGTTACCAATACTTCGAAATGACCTCCGGGTCAAGATCCGAGGTTGCTGGCGCGGCCGGGCCCGCCGTAGGATCGGACGCACCGCCGGACCGGTCCGGGACCGGGCCGGTCCCGACTCTCAGCCAGGGCAGTGTCGTGCTCTCCACCCCGCAGGATCCAGCCGAGGCATCGTTCTGGGCTTCCGCCGTTGGACGGGGGTTCAACCTGCTGCTGTTCGTGCCCCTCATCGTGGGGAACGGGCTGGCCGGCGCGGGGGGTCTCAGTGGGGAGAGCATCGGCGTCATCGCCAACCGCTGGCCCACCTTCCTCCTCCCGGCGAACTGGGCCTTCGGAATCTGGTCGCTGATCTATCTGCTGCTGCTCGTGTACCTGGTGTTCCAGGTGCTGCCCGGAGCGGAGTCCACGTCGGCGGCCCGGAGGATCGGGTGGCGGTGGGCGGCTTCGGTGGGCCTGAACCTCGCGTGGATCATCACGTTCTCCTTCTCACGGTTCGGGCTCTCCCTCCTGGCGATGGTGGGTCTGCTGGCGGTTCTGATCGGCGTGTTCGTGGAGCTGGAGACCGCCCCGGAGCGGGACGGCCTCCGCACGCGGTCGCTCGTCCAGATTCCGTTCAGCCTGTACCTCGGATGGATATCGGTTGCACTGATCGTGAACGTGGCTCAGTACCTGACGGTGCTGGGCTGGGACGGCAGCCCTCTGGCTGCCGAGTCCTGGGCCGCGATCATGTCGGTGGTGGCGGGCTGCCTGGGGGTGGCCTTCGTGATCGCATTCCGGGAATGGGTCGTCCCCCTGGTCGTGGCCTGGGCCATGATCGCGATCGCTGCCCGATACCCCGACGTGGAGGTGGTCGCCTGGACGGCGAGGGGAGTGGCAGCGGTGTGCCTGGTTGCCGGGCTCGCGGGCATGGCGCTTCGCCGCCGGTCCCGAACGGCGACCCCCGCCGCGTGAGTCTCCGCCGAAACTACCCCTGCACACGGAGAACCTGATGCGCTCCGAAGCTACGACCGTTGAGGACTATCTCGCCCAACTGCCGGACGACCGACGGGAGGCGGTCGCGGCGGTCCGTGAGGTGATCCTGGCGAACCTCCCCGAGGGGATCGAGGAGGGGTTGAACTGGGGCATGATCGCCTACGAGGTGCCCCTGAGCGTCGCGCCGGAGACCTACAACGGTCAGCCCCTCATGTTCGCGGCCCTGGCCTCCCAGAAGAACCACATGGCCGTGTACCTGACGGGCATCTACATGGACGAGGGGGCCCGGGAGCAGTTCGAGGCCGACTATCGCGCCACGGGGAAGCGGTTCGACGTGGGGAAATCCTGCGTGCGGTTCCGAAAGCTCGAGGATCTGCCCCTGGATCTGATCGGTCAGGCCGTTTCGGCCATGGACATGCCCGAGTTCGTCGAACGCGCGACGGCGGCCACCTCCCCGAGAGGTGCCCGGAAGAAGAAGGGCTAGGAGCCGGACCCCGAACCCGTATCCGGGGTCGAGCCGCCGGGAGCAATCACCGAGGCCGAGAGGATCCGATCCAGGAGTGGGAACTCGTCCTCGAAGTAGACGTTGCCCCGGGACTCGGCCATGGGCCCGTACGGTCCCTCGCCCCGGGGCGGACCGTCACCGTACCCGGCGTACAGGGAGTCCACCACCTCCATGCCCCGGACCACCTCCCCGATGGGGACGTACCCGGCGTCGTCCAGGTTCGAGTTGTCCGCCAGGTTGATGAACAGCTCGGAGCTCCGCGTGTTGGGCCCGCTCTGGGCGAAGGCCACCCGGCCGCGCTCGTTCCGCATGATGCGGGGTTCGTCCACCATCAGCTCCCGGTTCCAGACCCCGTTGACCCTCGGGTCGTCGTGGATGCCGAATCCCGCGATGTATCCCTCGATCACGCGGTGGACGTAGACGTCGGTGTAGTATCCGGCCCGGACGAGGTTGTAGAAGCGATCCGCTCCCAGGGGGGCCCAGTTGCGCGCGATCCCCACGTCGAAGCTGCCGGCGGTCGTCTCGAACCGAACCGTGAACTGGTCCGGGGCGGACTCCGTGAGCTGCGACGGCCGCAGCAGGGGGATCAGGGCCGGGTCGATCTCCGGGGCGTCCTGCCCGCCGCACCCGGCGACCCCCAGCAGTACGGCGACGCCAATCGTGGTCCGCAGGCGGCGGGATTTGGGTGGGGTACGGATCGGGGCACGGTTCGGGTGCGGATGCATGGGGTCGTGCGGCCTGGCTGGGTGAATCAGGTGACGGTGTCCGGGGTAGTGTGCCGGGTCCCCCAGCCCATCGCCAGATCGAAACCCCGGGAGCAGAGCGTGTCGTCATCCATCGGATCCGGACCCTTCGGCTGGAAGTGGTATGGGGGGAACCGTCCCCCCTTCGCCGCCGAGCCCGGACCGGGCCAGGAGTCCGTCTGGGACTATCCCCGCCCACCCCGCATGGAGCCGCTGGACGGAGAGGTCGTGGTGCGGGCCGGCGATCTTGAACTGGCCCGAAGCCGATGTGCGGTCCGGATCCTGGAAACGGCCAGCCCTCCCACGGTCTACCTTCCGCCCTCGGACGTACGCACCGATTGGCTGGAACCGGGCCGCGGCCGATCGCTCTGTGAGTGGAAAGGGGCAGCATCCTACTGGTCTCTGGCCGCAGGCCCGGATCGTATCAACGAGGTTGGATGGAGCTATCCCAACCCCTCGCAGGCGTACGGCGGACTGCGGGGCTTCATCAGCTTCTACCCGGCCCGGGTCGAGTGCCGCATCGATGGCGAGCTCGTTCGACCCCAGGGAGGCGGCTTCTACGGCGGCTGGGTAACGGACCGGATCGCGGGACCCTGGAAGGGCGACCCCGGCACGGGTGGCTGGTAGCGGCTTCGCCGACCGCCTGGACCCCTGTCACGACGGCCCTTCCCCCACCCGAACCCTTCATCGAGCATGCGGATCACCATCACCGAACTCCCCAACGGCTCCGTGGCGCTGGAGCGCTCCTGGTCGGCCCTCGTCGCGCACTGCGCGGCGGCCGAGCCGGACCTCGTGCTGCTTCCCGAGATGCCCTTCTCTCCCTGGCTTGCGGCCGCGCCGGAGCGGGACGAGGGGGCCTGGGCCGCGGCGGTGTCGGCCCACGAAGTATGGATGGAGAGACTAGGGGAGCTGCAGGTCCGCCATGTGGCGGGAACCCGTCCCGTGGGTGCCGGGGAGGGGGCTCGGAACGAGGCCTTCATCTGGAGCGCGGGTGGCGGGGCCGACTCCGCAGCGGGATCCATCCTGGATGTCCATCAGAAGGTCTTCCTCCCCGAGGAGGACGGGTTCTGGGAAGCCCGCTGGTATGGGCCTGGACCCCGTGAGTTCCGGGAGGTGACCCTCGAGCTGGGCTCGGAGCGTCCGAGGGTCGGGTTCCTGATCTGCACGGAGATGTGGTTCATGGAGCATGCCCGCGCATACGGCCAGGCGGGCGTGGACCTGCTTCTCTGCCCCCGCGCCACCCACACCGGGTCCCGTGACAAGTGGGTGGCCGGTGGCCGTGCGGCGGCCACGGTCTCGGGGGCCTTCTGCATCTCGTCCAACTTCACCGGTCCGGCCGACGGGGGGTCAGAGTGGGCGGGCACCGGCTGGGTCATCGACCCGGAGGAGGCCGAGGTACTGGCCCGCACCGAAGCGGCCATGCCGTTTCGGACGGTGGACGTGGACGTACAGCGGGCCCGCCGTGCCAAGGAGACCTACCCCCGCTACGTCCGGGACCCGTCATCCCCGTGATCCCCTT
This sequence comes from Gemmatimonadota bacterium, assembly GCA_039587435.1. GTDB lineage: Bacteria > Gemmatimonadota > Gemmatimonadetes > Longimicrobiales > Gaopeijiaceae > JBDHIJ01. The sequence continues at coordinate 43,262 of JBDHIJ010000021.1, read as the reverse complement.
GCGCCCCGTGATCCCGAGGTGACCCCCGCCGGATCGGGCCGTCAGGCCGAGGTCCGGGTCAGCCGGCGGACCAGGGGCGCGTGGACCGCCGCCACGGGGATGGTGCCCGGATTCACCGATCTTTAGACTTCGTCAGCGGGGCGCTCCCGATCCGGGGGCCAGCCCGCCAGACCCACTTGAGCCGGGAATCCAGAGAGGATGTTTCCATGAAGATTCGTCGTGTGATGGCTGTACTCACCATCGCGGTCGCCGCCGCTGCCGCACCGGTAGACGGTCAGGTCCAGGGCAAGCTCTTCGGCCTGACGGGCGGTGCCACCCTGACCAACCTGAGCGGCGTCAGCTCCGACTGGCTCTGGTCCCCCACCGTCGGCGTGTACGCGGGCGTCCAGACCTGGAGCTTCACCATCGTCAACCTCGAGGTGAACTACGCCCGGCGCGGGATCGAGGCGGCGAATACCAGCCACGTCGAGATCCCCGTCCTCTTCGGTGGGGTCGTGCGACGCGGGAACGTCCGGATCCGCGGGTACACCGGACTCCGGCTGGGTTTCGAGGTGTCGTGCAACGACGACGACAGCTTCAGTACCAACCTCGTCTGTGATCGCTCCAACTCCACGCAGTGGGCCTGGCCGTTCGGCGTGCAGATCGGGAGAACGAACGCGAACGGCACGACGATCGCCTTCGACGCGCGCTACGCCTGGGGGATCTCGGACGCCTACCGGAGCGGCAGCTGGTGGCACCAGGGCTGGGAGTTCAAGGTGGTCCTGGGGAAGGTCCGACCCTGATCGACCTCGATCCTGACCAGGGAGTGCTGGCGTGAGCAGCCAGGGAGCCGGCCGCGTTCTGTTGAACGTGGCCGGCGTGGTATTCGCCGTCCTCGTGGCCCTGGGGATCGACGAGGCCTGGAAGGCGCGTGAGAACGTGGAGCTGGCCCGGGAGGCCTCCGACCGCCTCGTCGAAGAGGTGCTGGCCAACCGGGAGGACCTGGCGGAGGCCGAGGAGGTGAATGGTCGGATCCTGTCCGATGTCCGCCTCGCGACACGGGACTCGCTGGAGGGTGACCTGGGCTTCGACTACGAGGTGGCCATCCTGTCCGTCGCCGCGTGGGAGGCCGCGGGGCTGACCGGAGCCGTGCGGTTCATGGACTTCGAGGACGTGGCCCGCTTCAGCAGGCTCTACAAGCTCCAGGCGCTGTACGAGGCTCAGCAGGCCGCCATCGTGGACGTGGTGGCCGGCATGTCCACCATCCCGGCGGGCACACCGCGGGCCGAGGTGGCTGACCGGCTGTACGGTCCGCTCGCCGTGGCGGCCAGCCTCGGCGGGGGGCTCCTCGCCGCCTACGACTCGGTCCTGGTCCGATCGGGTCACGCGACCGAGGCGGGCTCGTGACCTCGGGGACCCGGGTCGTCCGTCTCCCCTCCGCGTCGGCTTTCCTGGAGGCCGCGGGCGACTGGCTCTCGGGCTGGCGATGGGCCTGGCGGCCATGGAGGCGGGCGGGATCACCCCTCCGGGCGGTGGAGACGGCGCTCCGAGGCCCCTCTTCCTCGTCGTGGAGCAGGACGGGCGGATCGTGGGATGTGTCGTTCGGACGCCCCCGGTGCGGCCGATCCTCACGCGCATGCCCGAGGCGGCCATCCCCGACGTCCTGGATGCCCTGGAGGAGGAGTACGGATCCCTGCCGGCGATCCTCGGGCCGGAGACGGAGACCCGGCTGGCCAGCGAGCAGTGGGCCGCACGGGCGGGGGTGAACTGTTTCGAGGCGCAGCAGCTCGGCACCTACGAACTGACCGAGCTGATCCCTCCCGATCCCTGGCCCACGGGATACCTGCGGGTGGCCGGTCCCGACGACCGGGACCTCCTGGAGGAGTGGCTGGACGCGTTCATTCGGGAGACCGAGATGCCGGAGGGCGACTCGGGCCTGGCCGCACAGCGATTCCTGGAGGCCGGCGTGGCCCACCTCTGGGACGACGGGGGGGCGGTCAGTCTGGCCGTGGTGTCGGCCCGGACGCCCCACGGCGCCCGCATCGGCTACGTCTACACCCCGCCCGAACTGCGCGGGCGGGGACTGGGGAGCGCGGTCACCGCGGCCCTGACCGCCCGCTGCCTCGAAGCGGGAATGCGTCTCTGTTTCCTGTTCACCGACCTCACCAACCCCCAGTCGAACCGGATCTACCAGCGGCTCGGCTACCGCAAGATTGGGGAGATGAGGGACTACGTCTTCGAGCCATGACCGACTCCGATCGCACTCCCCCACCCGGCGCCCCGGACCCATCGGCTCCTTTTGAGGGCCCCAGAGCGGACGCCGGAGTGATCTACTACGTGGCGGCCAGCCTGGACGGCTACATCGCCCGGGCGGACGGATCGCTCGACTGGCTGGAGCAGGGGGCCGTGGACTACGGATTCCACCCCTTCATGGCCTCGGTGGACGCCGTGGTGATGGGCCGGGCCACGTTCGACCACGTCGTGAACTACGGAAGCTGGCCCTACGGCGACGTCCCGGGCTGGGTTCTGTCCGGTAGCGGTGCCGATCCGGTGTTCGAGCAGGTGACGGTCACGGACGCGGCGCCCGTCGAGGTCCTCCGGGCCGTGCGGGGAGCCGGGCGCTCGAAGGTCTGGCTTGTGGGTGGGGGGCGGACGGTGCGGGCCTTCCTGGAGGCGAGCGCAGTGGATCGTCTGGCGATCTACACCATCCCGATCCTTCTCGGCGACGGGATCCCGATGTTCCCCGCCGGATTTCCGGAGTCACGCTGGAGGCCGGTGGGCGCCCGGGTGTTCGAGAACGGCGTGATCGAGAACGTACTGGACCGGGTGGCGGACGACGCTTGAGCCGAAGTTGCCCGGCCCCTAGCGCCAGGCGCTTCCCATGGTGATGTAGAACGCACCGCCGTCGCTACCCCACGCCAGGTCCACTCCGCCCCGGAGGCCGAAGGCCCGTGCGATCAGGTAGCGGAAGCCCGCTCCAGCCGCACCCACGGCGTGGCTCGCCACCTCGTCCTGAACCGTGTTCTCCGTCCAGCCCGCGCCGCCGAACCCGACGACGCTCCAGCGGCCGTTCACATCCCACCGAATCTCGGTCTCGGCCTGCGCCAGCACCTCACCGAGGTATCGCTGAGCCGGCACTCCCCTCATGCTCACGCCGGCCAGCCCCCAGAACGGGGCTCCGTCACCGACCACGGCCCCGACCCCCCGAAGGCCCAGCACGAACCGCCGGCCCAGCGGAAGGTATCCCGTGGCGGTGAGCCGACTGTCCCAGTAGTCGTAGTCGCCGAGGAAGACGGTGTCGTGCCGCTTCGACTCCAGCCGCACCTCCGTCCCCCGGTTGGGCGAGAACGTGTTGTCCCGGTCGTCGTAGATCAGCAGTGCCCCCAACGCGCCGTTTCTCGAGTCCCGCTGGGTCGGCTGCGTCTCGGGTTCGTCCGTGACCTTGAACGTTGTGGTCAGCCCGACCAGGTCGTAGGACCCGCCGATGAAGAAGTCGGAGTCCGGGATGCGCCACCGCAGGGACTGGATGATCCCCCAGCCCTCCAGGTTGTAGTCGAACGAAAACTCCTGCTCCTCGGGGGTGAGTCCGGCCAGCGTCAGGTTGAAGGAGCCGTACCCTCCGAACCCGACGTATCGGAACTGGTCCTGCTTCCATACCCCCAGGTGCCCTCCACCCACCATCCAGCTGTTGTTGAACGTGTATCCGCCCGCCACCGCGGAGACGGATACCGGCGGCTGGTATTCGCCGCGGGAGAAGGCCTCGCGGGCTCCCTCCAGCGTCCAGCCGCTGGGTCGGTGGAAGAACGCGACGGATCCGGCCAGGCCGTAATCCACGGCGGGCTCGGTGATGATCGAGATCAGCGGCAGGAACCCGTACGCCTCCGCCAGCCAGGCGCTGGCGTCGAAGGCGCCGTCATCCGGATCCCGGAAGATGCCGAGTCGACCTTCCCGCTTCGGGGCCTGCTCCTGGGCCTGGAGCGGCGCCGAGAGCCCACCGCCCGCCGTCAGGGCGGCGAGGAGGAGGACGGCCGATGTGGGCCCGGGTCCGGGGCGGCGGCGAGGTCTGGGTCGATACACGGCCACGGTCGGTGGTGGTGAGGGGGCGGCAGCCGGGCGGAGGGTCGTGCGTACGGAGCGGGGGTGCCAGATTGGTCCCGCACCGACGGCTCAAAGATAGCCGCGCCGGCCGAACCCGTGGAGCCCGATATGCCTCGCCTCGTCCAGCCAATCCTCTCCTCTTCCAGGCGCCCTGCGCCCCTGGCCCGAGCCCTGACCGTGGGCCTGATTCTGCTGGCTTCGGCCGCGTGCAGCGGGGACTCGGAGGCGGCTCCCGCGGATGGCCTCGAAGGAACCTCTTCCGCTGCCGCCCTGCGGGCCCCCCGGGACCCCGGAGCCTTCGTGTCGGCGGACTCGGCCCGCCTCCTGGACGACCTGGCCTGGCTGTCGGATGACGCGCGCGAAGGCCGCGGCTTCGGGACTCCCGGAAACGCCGCCGCCCGGGAGTACCTGGTGCGGGCCATGGACGAGTCGGCCATCGACGCCCCGGCGTCCGGCCGGCTCCAGGCCTTTCCCATTCGGATCCGGGGCGCCGACCAGGGCGAAGGTGTGAACGTCCTCGGGGTGATCGAGGGTTCGGAGCACCCGGATCGCTACATCGTCCTGACGGCCCACTTCGACCACGAGGGTGTGCGGGACGGCGAGATCTACAACGGAGCCGACGACAATGCGTCGGGCACGGCGGCGGTGATGTCGATGGCTCGCTACCTGATGGAGCATCGGCCCGCTCACTCGGTGCTCATCGGCCTCGTGGACGCCGAGGAGGTGGGGCTCCAGGGTGCTCGGGCGCTGGTGGAGTCGGGTCCCGTCGCCGTGGACCGGATGGTCCTGAACGTGAATCTGGACATGGTGAGCCGGAACGACTCGGTCCTGTTCGCCGCCGGCACCGCGCACACCCCGTCTCTCCGCGCGCCCCTCGAAGAGGTCGCTGCCGGCGCGGGGGTGGTGCTCCGGTTCGGGCACGACCGGGCGGACGGATCGGCGGGCGACGACTGGACCTTCTCGTCGGATCACGGCCCGTTCCATCGGGCGGGGGTACCCTTCGTGTACTTCGGTGTAGAAGATCACGACGACTATCACCGCCCCACCGACGATTTCGAGAAGGTGGACCCCGGGTTCTACGTGCGCAGCGTCACCACCATCCTGGAGGCGCTGCTGGCCCTGGATCGCTCGCTGTCGGACGCATAGACCGCCCTTTCCCGGCCCGTTCGGGAGCGGGATGGCGGTGCGCCCGGAGCAGGTGACCGGCGGCGGGTAAAGTGCGAACTTTCCCGTCCACACTCTGGAGCGGCAGGACACGCGCACGATGATTCTCGCAGTACCTCAGGACAACGATCGGGAGATCTGGTATGCCAACCGGCTGCTGGTCCTCCTCCACCCCCTCGAGCCGTTCTCCATCTGGGCCCGTCAGTTCAAGGAGCCCGGCGAGGGTGATTCGGAGGTGGACGCGGCAAGCCAGCGGGCGTTCCCGTTCATGGTGCCTCTGTTCGAGTTCGAGACCGATACCTGGACCTGGATCGAGGACAACTACATCCTCCTCTTCGAAACCGCCCTCTGGGCCTGGGCTCACGAGCGGAACCGCTGGCCCGAGGACCGGAGCTGGGAACTGTTCAACGACTGGTTCGAGGTGGAGATGCTGGACGCTCCGTGGGACGTCGTGGCCGAACCGCTCCACAGCAACCCACCCCCCGCCGGCCCATCCGACTGGGACTGAATCCGGTGACCGAACAGTCCATCACGCTGGGAGGCGGCTGCTTCTGGTGCGTCGAGGCGGCCTTCCTGGAGCTGGGGGGTGTCCTTTCCGCCGAGTCGGGGTACGCCGGGGGTCACGACCCAGCGCCCGACTACCGGTCGGTCTGCGCCGGGACCACGGGTCACGCGGAGGTCGTCCGGATCCGGTTTGACGCCGACGCGATTCCGCTGGATGAGGTCCTCAAGGTCTTTTTCACGGTGCACGATCCCACCCAGCTGAATCGGCAGGGGGCGGATGTGGGGACCCAGTATCGGTCCATCGTCCTCTTCGAGGCGCCGGAACAGGAACCGGTGGTGCGGAGCGTGATCGAGGAACTGGAGGCGCGGGACCTCTGGAGCGGTCCGTTCGTCACCCAGGTCGAGCCGCTGACAGAGTTCTTCTCGGCCGAGGAGTACCATCGGGACTACTACCGGCGGAATCCCAACCAGGGGTACTGCCAGGTCGTCATCTCCCCCAAGCTGGCCAAGATGCGGGCCAGCTTCGGGCACCGGATCCGGGCGGGGCAGACGCCGAGCCCCTGAGCTCTTGGACCAGGTACGCTACTTCGTCGCGGTCCTCCTGGTCGTCTTCACCCTCCCCGGGGTGGCCTTCTGGTACGTGCTGCACCCCCTCATTCCATTCTGGAGACGGCTGGGTGCGCGGCTCACCCTCGCCATCCTGCTTCCCCTTACCTTCGTCGGGATGGGGGCCCTCTGGCCGCTGCGCCAAGCGCTCGTCGGCCCGGACCTGGGGAGCAGCCGGTTCCTGATCGGTGCCGGGGTCCTCGTGTACGGCGCGAGCGCGGTCCTGGATCGCTGGGCGCGGAAGCGCCTGTCCATTCGGACCCTCGTGGGGATGCCGGAGCTTTCGGGTGAATCCGGTGACGAGGTCCTGATGACGGACGGACCCTACGCGGTGGTCCGGCACCCCCGGTACCTGGCCGTCATGGTGGGCATCACGGGGTGGGCGCTGGTGGCGAACCACGGCGGCGCCTACCTGGTCACGCTGACGGCGCTGCTCGCCGTGTTCGGGATCGTGGCAATGGAGGAACGCGAGCTCGTGCAGCGGTTCGGAGAGGCCTACCGCGAGTACCGGGAGCGGGTGCCGGCCATCCTTCCGCGCCCCGGCGCTCTTCTGGAGAGCCTCCGCTCCGGCGGCGGCGGGTCCTCAGCGGGATGACCACCGATCCGACCGCGGTGCACGCGCTCCATGTGGCGTCCACCCTGTACATGGTGGGTCTGATCTGGTTCGTGCAGCTGGTGCACTACCCCCTGATGGACCGGGTACCCCCGTCCGGGTTCGCCGAGTTCGAGCGGGCCCATGCGTCCCGAACGTCCTGGGCCGTCGGGCCGCCCATGCTGGTGGAAATGGCCACAGCGGTATCCCTGGTCGTCGTTCCCGGGCTGGCTCCGGACTCGAGGATCGCGATCCTGGGGCTGGTTATCCTGATCGGGATCTGGATTTCGACGGCGCTCCTCCAGGTCCCGGCTCACGGGCTGCTGGCCGAGGGGTTCGACGAGGACGTGCATCGGAGGCTGGTTCGCACCAACTGGATCCGCACGCTCCTCTGGACCGCTCGGGGCTGGGTCGCGCTCTCGCTGGCGGGGCTCCTGTAGGATGGCCGGTGCAGATCCCGCACGGGCCCCTGCGCCTCCGGTGCCTCCCCACTTCGGCTTCCCGGCGCTGGTCGCCGCGCTGGTCCTCGCGGACGCCCTCTGGCCCGGTGCCCGGGTCCTCGCAGGGTTGGAGCGGGCGCTGGGCGGGATCCTGATTCTCGGAGGGCTGGCGCTTCACGGCGCCGCCACGCGACGCCTTCGATCCCACCGGACCCCCATCGGTGCCGACGATACCCCCGCGGACCTCGTCCAGGAGGGTCCCTTTTCTCGCACCCGCAATCCCATGTACCTGGCCGGGGTCCTGATTCTGGTGGGCCTGGGGCTGGGACTGGGGACCGCCTTGGCGATCCCGGCGCTGGCCGCGTACGCGGTGCTGGTGCGTCCGTGGGTTCTGCGGGAGGAGGGTCGGCTGGAATCCGAGTTCGGGAAGCTGTATCTGCAGTACCGGTCCCGGGTGCGCCGCTGGCTCTAGTTCGGGTCGCCGGGTTGCGACCTTCGGGTGGCTGCCGGCAGAGTGAGATGTCCGTGCACCCGTTCCCGGAGTCTTCCTCCATGACCCGTGTGGTCCCGAAGCGCCCCGCAGCCGGATGCCGCGCCGCCCCCCGCGTCGCCCGCCGCATCGCCCTGAGTCTCACCCTGGGCGCATTGCCGATGTTCTGCGCTGCGCCGGACCTCGTGGCTCAGGCGGCCACCGATGGTACGACGCCCGAGGGCGTCCGGTGGTGGGCCGAGGGCGAGGGGCCCGGGGTGGTGCTGCTGCACGCATTCACCCTCGACCGGAGGATGTGGGATCCGGTGGCGGCCGACCTTTCCCGGGATCACCGGGTGGTGCGGCTGGACGCACGAGGCCATGGGGAGAGCGCGCCGGCAGAGGGTCCCTACTCGTCCTGGATGGACGTGCGGACCGTGATGGACGCGGCGGGGGTGGACCGGGCCGTGGTGGTGGGCCTGTCCTCCGGGGCGCAGACGGCGGTCGACCTGGCCCTGGGGGCGCCGGACCGGGTATCGGGGCTGGTGCTGGCCTCGCCGGCGGTGAGCGGATATCGCCCGCAGGGATCCTTCGAATGGATGAGCCCGGTGGGTGAGGCCCTGCGCGGCGGAGGGCCACAGGCGGCGACCGAGGCGTGGCTGGCCACCCCGCTCATGGTGCTCCCGGAGGGCGCCGCGGAGACCGCTCGACTCCGGGAGATCGCCATGGACAACGTGGCCATCTGGACGCTCACGCCCCATCCCGACCAGCCGCCCGAGCCCGCTGCTGCCACGCGTCTGGGGGAGATCCGGGTGCCCACTCTCATCTTCACCGGCGTCCGGGATCTCTTCGACACCCGCTTCCTCACCGGGCTCCTGGACTACTGCGTGGTGGAGCGCACCGTGAAGGTGGTGGACAGCGGCCACCTCGTCCCGCTGGAGCAGCCCCGGGCCTTCCTCGAGGGGGTTCGGGGGTTCCTGGCCGGTGACCCGGCCCCGCCCCGGATGGATGAACCGCCGCCGGGCTGCCAGGCCGGCGAAGACCTCATGGGACCCGGCAGTCTGGCCCCTCTCGCCCGGATCGTGGGCGGGTCGTGGGAACTGGGAGGCTTCTTCCAGGAGTTCGAATGGGGCGTCGGCCGGCGGTCCGTGAAGGGCCGGATGATCGCACCGGGTAAGTACGGGCCGCGCGTCCTCTCCGAATTCACGTGGTACTGGCACCCGGAGAAGGGCGCCTTCGAAGGAAGGGGTGTGGCGATCGAGATGGGCGTGGACCTGTTCGAGTACACCACCTGGATCTCGGGAGACACGCTCGTCAGCGACCTCCGGTCGTTCACGGGTACGGGGGCGCCCGACGCGCAGCGCGAGATGTGGGTCTTCGAACACCCCGACCAGTACCTGTGGCAGCTCTTTGAGGGCGCAGGAGAGCCGGCGCCGGGCGCGGCTCCCCAGATGGACGGCCGCTTCCGACGGAGGTGGCACCACCCCGACCCGCAGCGCCCATGACCGCAGTCGTCGAGCCCGCGCTCCGGCACCGCGTCTACCAACTCTTCGCCTCCACCGGGAAGGCGCCGACGCTGGGCGCGCTCGCCGCCGCGGAGGGCAGGGCCCCGGACGCGGTATGGTCGGGGCTTCGGGCCCTGGCGGACGCCCACCTGCTGGCGCTGCGGCCCGAGGTCGCCGAGGCCGGGTCGGCCGCGACGGTCGAGGCCGCCCTGACGCCGGACCGCCCGTCCCCGATATGGATGGCCCACCCGTTCTCCGGAGTGGCCACCGACTTCTCCGTCCGCGTCTCGGGAGTCGACTTCGACGTGAACTGCGCCTGGGATGCCCTGTCCCTGCCGAGCATGCTCGAAGAGACCGGCGTCGCGGAGTTAGGGTGCGCCGAATCCGGAGACCGGTTTCAGCTGCGGATGGGTCCGGAGGGCGTGAGCGGCCAACCCGCCGGAGCCGTGGTCCACTTCCAGGTCCCGGCCCGGGAATTCTGGAGGGACATCGGGTTCACCTGAGCCACCATCCTGTTCTTCCGGTCGGAAGACGAAGTACTGGCCTGGACCGCTCGGAGAGGAACGAGCCCCGGGGCCGTCGTGCCCGTGGAGACGGTGTGGAAACTCGGGCGGCTGTGGTACGCCGGGAGGATGAATCTCGAGTGGCGGCGGCCCACCCTGGAGGAGGCCGTGAGCGTCTTTCGGTCGGTCGGGCTGGAGGGCCCGTTCTGGACCCCTTGACCTCACTGGGGGGCTCAGTAGGATTGGTGGTCCCGGGGCTCGGCAGGGGACCCAATCCGGGGGTTCGACCCCTCTCTCTGCCGACCGGCCCCTCCCATCGCAGTTCAGCAGTTCGAGACGACCGCTCCATGCCCAGACCCCCCGCTGCCCTCGTGGTGAAGTGGCGGGACATGGCCGAAGAAGGCCACTCCTACGCCGACATCCAGCGCCAGTTTCCCGAGTTCACCGCCGACCAGGTGAGGCACTACTGCATGGGCCACGCGGGCCGGAGGCTGCCCGGACCCATCCAGCCCGCCGGCCGGTGGCAGGGAAAGAACGTCTGGCTCCAGGGAGAGCGCTCGCCCCACGCCGAGCTGACCCGGGAGCAGGCGGTCGCCATCCTGGAGGACTGGGACGAGGAGCGGGCTCGCTGGCTGACCTCGGGAGCCGAGTGGGCGGAGCGTCTCGGGGTCTCGGCCAGCACGATCTACATGCTGCGCCGGGGCGAGACCTGGACCCACCTGAACCATCCCAACCAGGGTCGCCGGGTTCGACGCAAGAAGGCCTCCTGAAGCCCGGCCGGTAAGCGCCGACCCCCTTCCCGGCGTACAGTAGAGTGAAGACGGCCCGGCTCACCCGCCCCGGAGCCCCCTCATCACTCTGTAGCGGATTACCCTCGATGACGAATCCTCTGCCGGCTGTTTGTGGAATTCTCTTGGCGGCGACCGTCCTCCTCGGCTCACCCGGATCGGGGGCGGCCCAGGAGGGCCTGCCCCGGGCCGGGGCGCGGAACACGATCAACGGGAACCCGGTCCTGTACCTGTTCGAGTGGTTCAACCTCGAGTACCAGCACGTCTCGAACCCGCAGGCGTCCTTCGGTCTCACGGGTGAGTACTTCGGATGGGACGACAGCGATGCGATGTGGTCGCTCATGGGCTCCCTTCGATTCTATCCCCAGGAGCAGGCGCCTGAGGGGTTCTTCCTCGGGGGGCGGGTCGGAGCCATTTCGCAGCGGTACTACGACTGGGAGTCGGGCCCGGACGAGTACGCCTGGGACACCAACCCCGGGATCTCTCTCGAGGTGGGGTACGACTGGCTGCTGGGAAGCGAGAAGAGCTTCTATCTGAGCTTCGGCGGAGGGATCACTCGCGTCCTTGGGGACAGCCGAGGCGAGGATTTCTGGCCCATCCTCCGCATCGCCAACGTGGGCTGGGCGTTCTAGCCGCATTTCCCGCTGGGATCGGAGCCCGCTCCGCTCGCGCCGCCGTGCGGGCGGGCCCGTTCCTCTCTAACTTGCCGCTTCCATGACGAGAATACTGGTAATCGCGGCCTTCCTGATCGTCTCCCTGGCGGTCATCAGCCTCGCGGCCTTCTTCCCCTCGGGGTCGGGCTGGCGGGATCTGCTGGTGAACCTGGGCACCGAGATCTTCGGGATCCTGCTGACGGTGGCGGTCGTCGAATGGCTCCTCGATCGCCGGCGACGCCAGGACCGCGCCCGCGAGATCGCGTGGGGGGTGCTCCACTCCCTGGAGCGCGCCGTCTGGGTGTGGCAGGGTGGTCCCCGTCAGATGGGACCGGACGAGCTGCTGGGTGTCATCGCTCACATCGGCCGGTCAGATCCGGTCGACCCGGTCTCGCTGAGTCTGCTGGTCTCTCTGGGGAGCGCGGCCAGGGAGGCTCTGGACAAGGAGACCTCCTCCATACGGACGCTGCCGGGACTGGCCCCGTCGCTCGAGGACCTGACCTCGCTGCGGTCCCTCACCGACGGCGGCTCGGGGGTCCCCATCCGGATGGTGGCCGAAATCCTCGAGTCGTCAACGGCCGGAACTGCCCGCGTACTTGGCCTCCCCAGTCAGCGGATCCCCGGCGCCCTGGTGCCCTATCGGGACTCCTCCATCGACGCTCAGCAGGCCCGGTTCCACGAGGTCCGGGGGGACGGTCCGATCGTCCAACGGCCGACCGACGGGAGCAAGGGACTCGGGTGATGGAGGCCTTCGGGCCCCCCGAGATCCTCCGGGTCCCCGGTGGCTGGGACCTGGCCATGCATCGCGCTCCGCCGGCCCGTGAACTCGCGCCGGGCCGCGAACTCACGCTGCCCAGCGAGTCCCGTTCGTACGACGGCGACGGCGAGTTCTCCGGTCCGGTGCCCCTGCTCCTCCTGCACGGATTCACGGGCAGCGCCCGGTCCTGGCCCGTGGCACAGGTCGACCGACTGGCCCGTCAGCGGAAGGTCCTGGCGTTCGATCTTCCGGGTCACGGATCCAGCACCGTACCCCCGGAGGCGGTCGGGGCGTCGTTCGAGTCCGTTGTCGACGACCTGGCCTGGGCCCTGGGCTCCGCGGAGCTGGGACGGGTGGACCTGCTGGGGTACTCGATGGGTGGAAGAACCGCACTTGGCCTGGCCGTGCGGCACCCGGACCGGGTCCGAAACCTGATTCTCGAGAGCGCTTCGCCGGGGCTGGCCACCGCGGACGCCCGAACGGCCCGCCTGGCAGACGACCGGGCCCTGGCCGGCCGAATCCTCGCCCAGGGCCTCGAGCGGTTCGTGGAGCAGTGGGAGGCGCTGCCCCTGTTCGACTCCCACTCCCACCTGGACGATGAGACGAAGACCCGGCTCCGGGAGACCCGCATGGCCAACGACCCGGCGGGTCTGGCCTGGAGTCTCCGGGTCATGGGCACGGGGGCCCAGCCCTCGTACTGGGCCGAGATCGGGGGGGTGATCCGTCCCACGCTGATCCTGACCGGCGGGCTGGACGGGAAGTTCGAGGCCATCGGGGATCGGATGGCTCAGGCCCTTCCCCACCCCGAGAGGCTGCTGGTCCCCGGGTGCGGACACACGCCCCACCTGGAAGCTCCGAAGGCGTGGGGGCGCGGCGTGGAGGAGTTCCTCGCGCACCGGGATGCCCATCCGGTGGTGAAGGGGCGGCGCTCGTGAACGTCGGCCTGGACAGGGCACTGACCCGCTACCGCCGCTCCGAGACCGTGGGTCCGATCGTCTCGGCCGTCGTGGTGGGACTTCTGGCCGGGATGTCCGGATACCTGCTCAGGATCCTCATCGACTGGGCCGTGTGGCTGTTTCAGGAGGTCCCGTCCCGGTTCGGCTCACCGGACTTCCTGCCGGTCTGGGTCGGACCCTGGTACATGCTGGTCGTGCCCGCCATCGGGATGGTGCTTGTGGTCCTCATCACCTGGGATATGCCCGAGGCTCGAGGGACCGGCGTCTCGGAGGTCCAGTACGCCGTCCGGAGCACCGGGGGGCGGCTCCCGTTCCGGCTGGCGGTTCGGAAGGCTGTCGCCTCCGCATTCTCCATCGGCTCCGGTGGAACCCTGGGCCGGGAGGGGCCCATCGTGCAGATCGGCGCCACGCTGGGGAGCGTGGTGGGGCAGCGCCTGGGGGTGGGTGCGGACCAGATCCGCCTGTTCATCGCCTGCGGGGCGGCGGGCGGGGTGGGGGCGGTGTTCAACGCGCCCATCGCCGGCGTGATGTTCGCACTCGAAGTCGTCCTGGGCTCGTTCGCGGCCCGGGCTTTCGGACTCGTGGTCATTTCGTCGGTGACGGCCACGGCGCTTTCCAGGGCGCTGGTGGGGGAAGACCCGGCCTTCCTGATTGCCGACGATTTCTCCCTGGTGAGCTACGGGGAGTTCGGCCTGTACCTGATCCTCGGCATCATCTCGGGGCTGGTGGCGGCGACGTACGTGTGGCTCCTGAAGTTCTCGTCGGAGCGGGCGGACTCGTCCGGCTCGGGGCTCATTCGCCGGGCCCTCCTGGGTGGTCTGACGGTCGGGGCTCTGGGTACGCTCACGGGTGGGCTGATCTTCGACGCGGGTCACCTGGGTGTGGAACTCGCGATGGACGGCGGGCTGGCGGTCGGGTTCATGCTGGTCATGATCGCCGCGAAGATGCTGAGCACGTCGATCACGCTCTTCGCGGGCGGATCGGGCGGCATCTTCGCACCCTCGCTGTTCATTGGCGCCATGCTCGGCGGAGCCTACGGCCAGGTGGCGGGCCGCGTCCTGCCGTGGTCCATCGCGCCATCCGGGGCCTACGCGCTGGTGGGGATGGCGGCGGTGTTCGGCGCCGTGACTCACGCCCCCATCTCCACGATCCTCATCCTCTTCGAGATGACGGGGCAGTACGAGATCATCCTGCCCCTTCTCTTCTGCGCGGTCGTGGCCTATCTGCTGGCATCCCGGATCTCTCCGGACTCGGCGTATTCGTTCCGGCTCCGCCGCCGGGGAGCCCTGGCGTCCACGGGGGAAGACTGGAGCATCCTCGACCTGGTCCTGGTCGCGGACGTCATGGCCGAGGCCACCGAGACGGTGTCCCCCGAGATGCCCCTCTCGGAGCTCGAGGATCTGGCACGGCACCGCCGGACCCGGAGCTGGCCGGTGTCGGCGGACGGGGAGTCCCTGGCCGGGATTGTCACCGACACCGACCTGGAACGGGCCCTTCTGGCCGACGAGGGGGAGGCCGAGACCGTCGGCGACATCATGACCCACTCCGTCATCGTGTGCTCACCCGACGAGACCATCCGCCACGCGTTCCGCCGGTTCACCGAGCGGGACGTCCAGCTGATCCCGGTGGTGGAGCACGCGGACAGCAGCGTTCTCGTGGGTGTCCTGTTCCGTCACGACATGCTCTGGGCGTACCGGGAGATGAGCCAGGAACATGATGCCCTCCTGACACGGGTCGGCCGGAAGGTCCGGCTGGATGCCCAGGAGACCGTCCAGGTGGAGTACATGGTGCCCGCCGACAACCGGCGGGTGGCCTACCGCCAGGTGCGGGAGATCCGCGTCCCACCTCACACGCTCGTAGTCCTGGTGCGGAGGGCGGAGCGGGCTGAGGTCCCCCGCGGGGACACCCGGGTAGAACCGGGGGATGTCCTGGTCCTGCTGACCCTCCGTCGGTACGAGGACGAGATCCACTCCTGGCTGGAGCGGGGCTGACCTCCACGCCGGTACCGGCACACCGAATTCCCACGCCCCGCTGGGCTCAGATCTTGCACAATCCCCCGGTGTACGGGGCCCCCCGCCGCCTCGGTGATGACTGGGGCCCCTCCACGCTGTCTGAAGAGGGGATATGCCATCGTCTACCCTTGAACCTCCGGAAGCTCCTGCCGGCCTCGTCGGCGCCACGGGAGAGACTTCCGGAGAACCATCCGAGCGCGTGATCCTCCTCGGCGACGAGGCCGTGGGGCTGGCCGCCCTGCACGCCGGAATCGCCGCGGCCTACGCCTACCCGGGAACGCCCTCCACCGAGATCTTCGAGTACCTCGAGCGGACGGGGCCCGGTGGGTTTGGGATCACCGCGCACTGGGCCGTCAACGAGAAGACGGCCTACGAGCAGGCTCTCGGAACCTCCATGATGGGCCGGCGGGTCGTGGTCTCCATGAAGCACGTGGGACTCAACGTGGCCGCCGACCCCTTCGTGAACTCCGGTCTGGTGGGGATCCGTGGCGGGCTGGTGGTCGTCGTGGCCGACGACCCGGGTATGCACTCCTCCCAGAATGAGCAGGACTCCCGGTGGCTGGCCGATTTCGCCCGTATCCCCTGCCTGGAACCGGCCACCCAGCAGGAGGCCTACGACATGACCCGGGAGGCGTTCCTCCTGTCCGAGTCCCTGCGGACTCCGGTCATGATTCGGCTGGTCACCCGCCTGTGCCATTCCCGCTCCGGCGTGACGCC
This sequence comes from Gemmatimonadota bacterium, assembly GCA_039587435.1. Classification (GTDB taxonomy): domain Bacteria; phylum Gemmatimonadota; class Gemmatimonadetes; order Longimicrobiales; family Gaopeijiaceae; genus JBDHIJ01. Next base: position 27,519 of record JBDHIJ010000021.1, on the reverse strand, counting down.
CAGGGAACCCGAGGCCGCGCCCAGGCTGACCCACGACCCCGACGACCGGGACTGGATGCTGCTGCCGGCGAACGCCCGCCGGCTGTGGGACGAGCGGGTGGCCGGATGGCCCGCCACCGTCGAGCGGAGCGAGGGGTCCTGGTGGAACCGGTTCGAGACCGAGACCGGGGCGGTGGCCGAGACCCCGGCAGGTGGGGGAGGTCTGACGGTCATCACGACCGGGATCGCCCGCAACTACCTGCTGGAGGCCGACCCGCTCGAGGTGCCGCCTCATCGTCACCTGCACCTGGGGATGTATCCGATTCCCGAGGCCCTCGTTCGGGAGGCCTGCGGAGGGGCGGAGGACATCCTGGTCCTGGAGGAGGGTTACCCCTACGTGGAGCGGCTCCTGCGCGGACTGCTTCCCTCCGCGGTCCCGGTGCGGGGGAAGCTCTCCGGCGACGTACCCTTCACCGGTGAACTGGACCCGGATCGGATCCGGGAGGCCCTGGGACTGCCCCTTTCGCCGTCCATGGTCCTTCCCAACCTGACGCTGCCGGGCCGGCCTCCCCAGCTCTGCCAGGGCTGCCCCCACGCGGACGCGTTCCGCGCCGTGCTGGCAGCCATGGATGGGTTCGAGGACGGACTCATCACCGGGGACATCGGGTGCTACACCCTGGGGGCCCTGCCGCCCTACCGGGCCATGGAGTCCTGCGTGTGCATGGGTGCCTCCATCGGAATGGCCAAGGGCGCGGCCGACGCCGGTATGCGTCCGGTCCTGGCGGTCATCGGAGATTCCACGTTCCTCCATTCGGGGGTCACGGGGCTGATGGACGCCGCCGCGCACGACACACCCATGACGGTGCTCATCCTCGACAACGAGACCGTGGGGATGACCGGCCAGCAGCCCACCGCTCTCCCGGACTCCCGTCTCGGCCCCATCATCGAGGGACTGGGCGTCGACCCGGATCATCTCCACCTGGTTCCCACGCACCCCAAACGCACCGACGAGTTCGCCGAACTCCTCGCGGCCGAGCTGGCCCATGAAGGCCTCTCGGTGATCGTCGGGGTGCGGGAGTGCATCGTGGCTGCCCGGAAACGGAAGGCCGCGGAGCGGGCCGCCGCCGCGGGGGCCGAGTCATGAGTGAGTTCAAACTCGACGTGGTGATGGCCGGTGTGGGAGGGCAGGGGGTGCTCTCCGCTGCGGCCGTCCTTTCGATGGCCGCACTCGAGGCCGGCCTGTACGTCAAGCAGGGCGAGGTTCACGGCATGTCTCAGCGGGGAGGAGCCGTAAAGGCCCTCCTCCGGATCGGGTCCGAGCCCATCCGCTCCGACCTCATCGCCCGGGGCACCGCGGACATGATTCTCTCCATGGAGCCGGTGGAGGCCCTCCGGTACCTCGAATACCTGTCTCCGACCGGAGTCGTGGTCACGTCCTCGGAGCCGTTCAGGAACATCCCCGACTATCCGGACATGGACGAGATCCTGGGCCGGATCGCGGAGCTTCCGAGGTCCGTGGCGGTTCCCGCCGAGACGCTGGCCCGCCAGGCCGGGTCGGGGCGGGCCGGGAACGTGGTCATGGTCGGCGCGGCCTCTCCTGACCTGCCACTGGATCCGTGTCTGCTGGAGGACGGGATCGTGGCTCTCTTCCGGCGAAAGGGAGAGAAGGTGGTGAAGATCAACCTGGACGCGTTCCATCGCGGTCGGGCCGCCGCCCGGGAGATGGCTCACAGCCCATGACCGAGCCCGGGTCGACCCGGCTCCTTCCCGAGGTCGAGGGGCTGCGGTTCGCCGCGGACCTCGGGCTCGGGACGCCTGCCTGCCACACCGTCGACCTCCTGCCCGGGCACGCCCCTCGGGAGCCCGCCGAGGAGCAGGTTCTCCGAGCCCTCTCGGACCTGACCGGCGAGCGGGTCGTGCTCAAGGCCGTCGCCGAGGACCTCGTTCACAAATCGGAGGCCGGAGGGGTCAGGATCCTGGCCCGGGACTTCGACGAGGTGATGGAGGCCGCCGGCGGGATGGTCGCTTCCTTCGGAGAGGATCTGTCGGGTCTGCTGATCCAGCAGTTCGTGGAGCACGACCCGGGTCCTTCGGGTGAACTGCTGATCGGTTTGCAGGTCACCCCCGAGTTCGGACCGGTGGTCACCGTCGGGCCCGGCGGTCGGACCACGGAACTGTGGGCCGGTGCGCTGAGTGACGGGCAGGGTCCCCTCCACCTTTCACCGGACGGGTGGTCCGTCGAGGACCTCAAGGCTGCGCTGCTGAGGCGGGCCTGGTTCCGGCTGGTGTCGGACGGGTTCCGGGGGGAGGGAGGGCACCTGCCGCCGGACCGGTTGATCTCCCAGCTGCTCACGGTGCTCGATCGGGTGCAGCGGGCCGTCGAGGAGGGAGTGCGGGAGGCCGAGTTCAATCCGGTGGCCGTCACCCCCGATGGGCTGGTGGCTCTGGATGCCGTGGTGCGGTTTGGAGCACTGGACGGGTCGGGGTCCGGCCGCTCCCGGGGAGCGGGTCCCCGCGACCTTTCGCCCTTCGTGACTCCGGAATCGGTTGCGATCATGGGAGTATCGGCCCGGGCCATGAACCCGGGGAGGATCATCCTCAGGAACACCCTGGAGGCCGGGTTTCCCGCGGATCGTCTTTACGTCATCCGGCCCGGGGCCGACGAACTGGACGGCTGCCGCTGCGTCGGCACCCCCGGCGAGGTCCCCGGGGGCGTGGACCTCCTCGTCCTGGCGATCCCGGCCGAGCGAATCCCGGTGACGCTGGACGAGATCATCCGGGAAGACTGGGCCCGGGGCGTGGTGCTGATCCCCGGGGGGCTCGGCGAGGTGCCGGGGACCGAGGATCGAGTTCTCGCGATCCAGGCCGCGCTTTCGACATCGCCTGGACGCGGACCGCTGGTGAACGGCGGGAACTGCCTGGGGCTGAGGAGTCTGCGCGGGCGGGTGAATACCCTCTTCATCCCCGGGCCCAAGCTGCCTCTTCGCTCCGAGGGTGCGGACTCGCTGGCCCTGATCGCTCAGAGCGGCGCCTTCGCCGTCGCTCGCCTGTCGGGCCTTCCGGACCTGAACCCGGACCTGGTGGTGACGGTGGGGAACCAGGTGGATCTCACCCTGGGGGACTGGCTAACCTGGCTCGAGGCCGAGACCGACATCCGGGTGGCCGGCGTCTACGCGGAAGGGTTCCAGGCCGGGGACGGCAGGAGGTTCCTGACCGCCGTTCGGGCCATGCACGCGGCGGACCGCGCCGTGGTTCTGTATCGAGCAGGTCGCAGCGTTCGCGGGCTCGAGGCCACCGCCACCCACACCGCTTCCATCGCCGGCCCCTACTCCATCACGGCTCAACTGGCGGAAGAGGCCGGCGCCCTCGTCTGCGAGACGCTGAACGAGTTCGACGCCTTCCTCAAGGTGTGCCTGGCCTTCGCCGGCCGGGAGCCGAAAGGGCGGCGTCTGGCACTGGTGACCAACGCCGGCTTCGAGGCGGTGGGGATGGCGGATCACGCGTCTGGCCTGGACGTCGGCGCCTGGGATCCCGAGGTCCGGGAAGTACTGGCCGGAATCCTCCGCGAGGCCGGGCTGGACGGGATCGTCACGCCGTCGAACCCGCTGGATCTGACCCCCATGGCGGGGGACGCGGTGTTCGGAGATGCCGTGGCGGCCACGCTGGCCCAGCCCCACGCCGACCTGGGGGTCGTGGGGTGTGTCCCCCTCACGGGCGCGCTCCGGACGCTCCCCGGCGAGGTGGCTCCGGGGGACGACGGCTCCGGCCCGGGGCTGGCCGACCGCCTGGAGTCTCTGTGGGCCGGAGGTGAAACGGCCCCGTTCGTGGTCGTGGTGGACGGGGGGCCGGAGTACGACCCGTTTGCCGCCCGGCTTTCCGGGGCGGGGATCCCCACCTTCCGGCGCGCCGACGCCGCGGTCCGGGCGGTCTCCCGCTACGTGGACTGGCGGTTCGGAGTGGAGGTCTGACCGGCGCTTGTCGCAGGTACGCCGGGCGCTGTTCGGAACTGCGCGGGGCCCGAGCCTGCGGACCGCCGGCCTACGCTCGGGCCCGGTCAGGTCAGGACGGCGTGTGGCAGCGGCTGCAGGTCGCCAGGATCCTCCCGTAAGTCCGGGCTCGATCGTCCTGTGAGCGGGCGTCCTGAGCCTCTCGACCGAGACGGAACACGTCCACGACCAGCGACTCTCCCCCCGGGACTCCGCCGATCAGTTCCTGGTCCACCGACCCCCGAGCCAGGAGTTCGGCCCCGACCTGCCACGACTCGTCCGAGGGGCCGATGAGGCCGTCCCACATGCGGTCCGCGCCCTGGACGTGCCGGACCATCGTTCCCACCGGATCTCCCGGATCCATCACCTCGACGTTGAAGACCGGTCCGCCGTCCGTGGCCTGATGACACCGGCCGCAGGTGGCGGCGAGCTCCGCGGTCAGCAGGGAGACGTCCTCCGTGGTGGTGGACTCCGCGAGCCGCCGGGCGGTTCCACGCATGGCCTGCCGAAACGCATCCGATCCCTCCGGCATCCCGGCCACCTCGTCGTGCTCCGCCAGGTCTCTCGCGCGGTCCCGTGCCTCCTCCAGGTTGCCGAAGATCACCGCGGTCTGGATGGCGCCCACCGAGGAGAAGTGGGCGTACATGTGGTCCTGGAACGGATCGCCCGTCGAGGTGCCGGCGGTGGAGCAGGCGGCCACGACGGCGATGGAAAATGTGACGGCGGTGGCCCGAGCGCGTGAGATGAGAGGGGAGGTGAGCATGGCTTGGCCGGGGTGGATTTCCGTGTCTGGCGACCGCGGTCCCGGAGTTGCACGGGACCCTTCCGCAGGGAAGATCAGGGCCGAATCTACCGTTCGCCAGATCCGGCCCGGGAGTCGGATCGGCGCTTACGGGCCTTGCCGGGCCTGAGCCTCCGGTATGCAGACGAAAAAATACCCTCACGGGCTCCCGGCGGAGGAGCCCACGGGGTGAATCGATCCGGGTTCGTTACCGATTAACGGAAGGCCGTTACCTCCAGCAGTTGATGGCATCCATAGCACGCGCCGACGAGTTCACCGTAGAGTTCCGCTCTCTCCGGCGCCGTCAGGTTTCCCTGCGCCGTCTCACCCAGCCGGTGGGTCAGGGCGTCCCACGATTCGGCTCGGTGACGGCGACCGGCCTCGGCGGTCGTGCGAGTGATGTGCAGTCCCGGCGCCGACAGCACGTCGGCTCCGGCTTCCCATGCCTCTTCCGAGGGGCCAACGATGCCCTCCCAGAGACGATCCATCGCCCACTGGTGATGGATCATGTGCGCCTCGATCTCTCCGTCCGAGGGAGGAAGCGCCCGCCACCTGAAGTCCACCTCCGACTCCAGCGCCCGGTGACAGGCCCCGCAGGCGGTGCCCATCTCGGCCAGGTGCATGCCGGCCTCGTCCACCGTGGGGGACTGGGCGATCTGACCGGCGGCGGTGCGCATCTGGGCCACGTACGCTGCCGTGTTGCCCGGCAGATCGTTGTGCTGCAGATGGTTGTCCAGCCAGAGGGCCGGGGTTCGCGCGGCGTCCAGGTGTCCCATCGTCACGGCCTGCTGGACAGCGGCTGCCCGGGCCATGTGGTCGTACATGTGGTATGGGACGGGTTGCTGGGTCTCTGGGCTGGCCGGGGGTCCGCATCCGGCCAGCGGGGCTGCGAGGCAGAGCACTGCGATCCGATGAATGGATCTCGGGTTCAAGGGAACCTCCCTTCCGGCATTTCGTGCCTTGTGCTCGGTTGGTGCCTGACCCGCACGGTTAAGGAGCAAGATCCGTTCCCCGGCGGCCCTGTTTCCCAGTGGCCTAAATCCCGGCGGGGCCTCACATTGAGTCCCGTTCAGATTTGGATTTCCGCCGGTCCCGGACCCCACGCCTCATGCCACGCATCAGAGCGATAGCGCGCCTTCCGCTGCTCGGACTCACGGTCCTCGTCAGCGGAGCCGTCGCAGCCCATCTGTCCTCACACCCGGTCGGCTCCCAGGAGCGCTCCCTGGTGGCCCGGGAGTGCTTCCAGCCACAGGTGGACGCCGCCGACTCCACGGCCGCCAGCACGGGCACGCCGGAACGGGCCCTCCTGTCCGTGGAGGTCCCCTACTGGAGCGAACGCGACAGTTTCTGCCTCGGGGTGTTCGAAGATTCGCTCCGGGACCGGTCGGCGCTGGAGCGGGTCGAGGGAGACCTGGCCCAGTACGCTGCCGCAATCCGGTTCCGGGCCTCCCAGCAGACGGCGGATTTGCTGAACGGCTTCTCCGTCCGGGAACTCCAGGGCAACCGGGAGGTCTGGGAACGATTCCTCCAGCAGATTGGGGACTGGGGGCGCGACACCAACGGTCGACTGAACACGGTCGGAATCTCGCGATCCGAACTGGCCTCGATCTACCGCCGATGGGACGCCACCGTCGAGGCGGCGGCCCAGGACTCCGCCCTCGCGCTCGTCCAGGCCTCCCTGGAACCCGTCTTCCTGCGGGTGTCCGTGGTCCAGGACTCCCTGGCCCGCGCGGAGACCGAACTCCTCGCGATCTCGGGAGTGATTTCGGAGCTCGACGCCCTGGCCCAGGACGCGATACGGCGGGTCGAGACGGCGCAGTCGGACGTGAGATCCCGCCTGCTCCGGGCCACGCGGGCGCCTCTGCCTCTGGCGTTCATGGAGCGGGCGAGGGACTCGGGGGTCGTGAGCGAGGCGATCGAGGGAGGGCAGGACCGGATCGAATTCGTGCTGGAGTGGGCGGTCCGGTCCCAGGGTTCGCTCCTCGCGCACCTGATCCTCGTCGCGTTCCTCACCTGGATCTCGCGCAGGGTTTCCCAGGCGTTCTACCTGAGAAAGCAGGAACTCTCGGCGACGTCGGGGGCGGACGGGGACGAGGGTGGCGGCGAGGCCGGAGACGTTCCTTCAGGGGAGCAGGAAGAGGGCCCGGAGGATGGGGGCCCCGGGGAGGGACAACCCGGGGTCGCGGAGTCGGAATGGATGGAGGGCCTGATCCTCGACGCGATCCGCCGTAGGACTTTCTCTGCGGGGTTCATCCTCTCTCTTTTGTTCATCCCCCTCACCTTCGCCTCGGCTCCCGTCCTCGCCCGGGACCTCATGGTGCTTCTGAGCACCATCCCGGCGGCGATCCTGATCCTGGCCGTCGATACCGGGAGGGCCCGACTCCTCTGGCTCCCGGCCATCGGTCTGTACGGGGTGCTCCAGAGCCTGCTGCTGGTCCTCCCCAACAGCCCGGTGCGGAGACTGGTGGTGTTCCTCGCCGCGATCGTCGGCATCCTCGTCACCACGTCGTTCATCCGCCGGTTCAGGAAAAGCGAACACGACCTGAACTGGGGCCGCGCAGCGCTATTGGTCCTTCCGGCGATCCGGGTCGGCTTCGTGCTGGCCGCCGCCGCCGAGTTCCTCGGTTTCACCGGCCTCGGCGAGATGCTCACGGCCGGGTTCGTCGCTCTCCTCTATCTGGCGGTCCTCCTGCGGTTCATCTCTGCCGGTGTGGTGGGGATCGCGATGGCGGCGCCGCTCACCCGAACCGGGGAGGTTCTCCTTTCCCTGCAGGACCATGGACCCCTCATCGCGGCGAGGCTCCGGACCATCGCCTCCCTGGGCGCAGCCCTGATCTGGGCCCGGGCCTTCCTGGAGGTGTTCGGGTTCCTGGGAGACCTGGAGGGACTCCTGGGGGCGATCCTGGGTGCCGGGGTGAACTTCGGGGCCCTCTCCGTCTCGCTCGGCGACGTGGTGGTGTTCGCCGTGAGCGTCTGGCTGGCTTTCCTCACCTCGAGGTTCCTCCGCTTCGTCCTCGAGAAGGAGGTGTACCCGCGGGCCCACATGCCCAAGGGTGTTCCGCAGGCCACGTCGAGCCTGGTCCACTACGTGGTCCTCACGCTGGGTTTCGTGGTGGCGCTCACGGCCAGCGGGATTCCGATGGACCGGATCGCCCTGGTCGTTTCGGCCCTCGGGGTCGGGATCGGGTTCGGTCTGCAGGGAGTGGTCGGGAACTTCGTCTCGGGCCTGGTCCTGCTGTTCGAGCGGCCGGTCACGGTCGGGGATACCGTCGAGGTCGGCACCCTGATGGGCACGGTGAAGCGCGTGGGGATCCGGGCCAGCACCGTCCGGACCTACGATGGCGCGGAGGTGATCGTTCCCAACATGGACCTTGTGTCGAATCAGGTCGTGAACTGGACCCTCTCGGACCGGACCCGGCGGCTGGAGGTCCTGGTGGGGGTGGCCTACGGCACCGATCCGCTGAAGGTGCTGGACATCCTCCGGGACGCCGCGAACGCTCACCCGGAGATCCTCGCCAATCCCGCGCCGGTGGCCCTGTTCCAGGCGTTCGGCTCCTCCAGCCTGGACTTTCGGCTGCTGGCGTGGGTCCCGGACTTCGATCGTTCGCTCGGCGTGAGGAGCGAGCTGACCGTCGAGGTCAATCGCAGGCTGGCCGAGGCCGGAATCGAGATTCCCTTCCCGCAGCGGGATCTGCATGTTCGGTCGGTGGCGCCCAGGATCGTGTCCGCCCTCGGACCCGAATCCCGGGATCCGGGCCAACCGTAGGGGAGCGGGACACCGACCGCTGATTCAGCCCGGAGACAAGAAATGGAATGGGAATTCATCGCCCCCATGCTCGTCATGCTGACCCTCATTCTCACCGTCGGCGGGGTGATGGTCCTTCGCCCCATCGCCAACAGGCTGGGTGACCTGGTGGAAGTCCTTCAGCAGGGGAGGGCGGATCCGGCGATCGCCCAGAGCCTGGAGCACCTCACCCACCTTCTGGAGGCTCAGGATCGTCGCCTGGAGGCGCTGGAGGAGCGTCAGCGCTTTACCGACGACCTGCTCGCTTCCCGCGCGGAAAAGGCGCTGCCCGGGTCGCCCGGAAGATCCGGAGCTTCCGGGGCGCTGCCCTCCCCGGGCGGGCAGTCCGGAGGCACCGCCGACGGGTGATCGAGACCCGCGACCTCCGAAAGACCTTTCGCTCCCGGTCCAGGGGGCGGGTCGACGCCCTCGACGGGCTGACGCTCACCTGCGAGCGGGGGCAGGTCTACGCCCTGCTGGGCCCGAATGGGGCGGGGAAGACCACCGCCCTGCGGATCCTCTCCACGCTCATGACCCCCTCCGGGGGTGACGCCCTGATCGACGGGATCTCGGTCACTGCAGAGCCCGAGGCCGTGCGGAGGAAGATCGGGGTGGTCAGTTACGAGACCCGGCCCTACGACCGGCTCACCCCCCGGGAAACCGCTACCCTGTTCGGGCGGCTCTCGGACATGGAGGAGGCCGACATCGCGCGGATGATCGGCGAGATCTCCGACCTGCTGGAGATGAAGGACTTCCTGGACGAGCCGGCGGAGGACCTGTCCACCGGCATGAAGCAGAAGACCGTGCTCCTCCGGGCCCTCGTGACCAATCCCACGGTGCTGCTTTTCGACGAGCCGTCGGCGGGCCTGGACGTGCTCACCGCCAAGCGGGTGACCGACTATATCCGCCTGCTGCGGGACCAGGGCCGCACGGTCCTCTTCTCCACCCACGTCCTCTGGGAGGCGGAGCGCCTGGCGGATCGGATCGGGATCATCCACCGCGGCCGCCTTGCCGAGGAGGGTACCCTGGAGGACCTCCGTCGGCGGACCGGGGCCACGGACCTGGAGGACATCTTCTTCGACCGCGTGATGGAGGGGTGATGGCCGGCGTGCGAAACAAGGCCTGGCTCATCTTCATGAAGGAGATCCGGGTCATCCTGCGGGATCGCCGGATGGTCATGGGGATCGTCCTGGGAGGGCTGGTGGTGTTCCCCCTCCTCATGGCCCTCATCGGGAGCCTGGGCGAAGACGGCGACGCCTCCGTCACCGTGGTGCTCTACGAGCCGGACGCCGAGCTGCTCAGGGCGGCGGGCACTCTGGAGGGAGCGTCGGTGATGAGCCGCCAGGGTGGGGGGCCGGACCTGCCTCTGCCCGACGGCCCCAGGCTGTCCGCCGGAGTCGGTACCGACGGGTACTGGCTGGAGGCCAGTCGGGCCAACCCGGTCGTGTGGTCGGTGGCGCGGGCGCTGGAGGAGGCTCTAGTGGACGGCCGCTCCGAGGTCGTCCGGCGCCGCCTCGAACTCCGTGGCGTCCCGCCGTCGGACCTGGAGCCCTATTCCATCCGTCTGCTGGACACCTCCGATTCCCGCGATCGGTCGGCTGCCGTCCTGGCCGTTCTGGTGCCCTACCTCGCCATCATCATCCTGGTCTCCAACGCGATCCGGGCCACCTACATCGCCGTGGGGGAGAAGGAGAAGAACACGCTGGCGTCCCTACTGGTGACCTCCGTTCCCCGGTCCAGCATCGTCCTCGGGAAGACCCTGGCGGTGATGGCCGTGGCCGTGTCGGCCTCCACTCTGCTCGTGGTCGGGATGGTGGCCTTCTCGGCCCTGGGGCTCTCCATCGGGGAGTCGGGGCTCGATGGTGGATATCGGCCCGGCGTCGGCCAGTTCGCGCTGGTGGCCGCCAATCTCTCCACCCTCTCCCTCCTGGTGGCCGGAGCCATCATGGCCATCGGTACCTTCGCCCGGACGCAGAGGGAGGCCGGCTATTTCACGGCGCCGCTCCTGTTCCTCTGCATCTTCCTGGCGGTCTTCTCGTTCTCTCCGCGGGCGTTCCCGCTGTGGACCAATGCGGTCCCGGTGCTGGTGAACGCGCTGGCCATGCGCGACGCGATTCTGACGGTGCCGGCGGGACGGGAGACGGCGCTGGCCGCCCTGGGGAACGTGCTGGTCTTCGCAGTCCTGATCGGGGCCGCGGTCCGGATGTACCGCAAGGAGTCGATCCTCTTCAGGACCTGATGCGGGAACGGGCCGCCCCCCTGAGGAGACGGCCCGTTCCCGTGCGCTGTCCTTCCGCGGGGCGCGCCGCGGCTGCCGGACGCCTGCGAGTGCCTGACCGCTAGCTCGTGCTTCGGAAGGTCCGCCCGGACAGGTAGAGGGCCTGCTGCAGCACCCACTCCACCCCATCGCTCCAGTCGGCCGGGAACGCCGACGACACCACTCCCTGCGTGCCCCCGATGGGGATGGCCACCAGCTGGAGCGCGTCGGTCTCCCGGAGAAGCTCATCGGGGATCTTCAGGTTCCGGCTGGTCTGACTCATGACGGTTCCGAGCTTCACCCGGGACCCCGCCAGACCCTGCCGCACCATGTAGATCCGCATGTCGGACCAGTTGTGGTTGGTGATGGTCACCTTGCCATCGTTGTCCTCGATCACGTCCTGGGCCGTTCGCGCCGGGTTGGTGTCCACCTGGGCCGCGCCGCTGTGGGGCGCGATCAGCACGAGCCCCACCGTCAGAGCGATGCCGGTACCGAGAGCACGCATCGTCATCATCGTCTGATCCCTTTCCGTCGGGTTCCCCTGGGCCCCCGGGCGAAATTGCCGGCCGGGAGCGGAGCCCTGTCCCTGTTCTCCATATCGCTCGGCGGAGAAGAAAGTTCCTGCAGTGCGATACGGGTCTCGGCGCCGGCGCTTACGCTGAACTTTGCAGAACAGAGTACTTGATCGCATGGCGAAAACCCATCATGATTGAGATATGGCACGTGTATATCAGTTCCGACGAGATCCCGAGCGGGAACCGGTGGCCCTCCACGACCGGGCCATGGACGACATCCGGTTCATCCGCGAGACCATGCAGAGGTCCGAGGCGTTCACCGCGGTCCCGGGGTTCGGGACCGTCGCCATCGGCCTCCTGGCACTGGTGGCCACGCCGCTGGCCGCCATGCAGCCCACCCAGGGCGGCTGGGTGGGGGTCTGGGTCGTGGTCGCGCTCCTCTCCGTTCCGGCGGCGGGCCTTTCGATGGTCTGGAAATCCCGCCAGGCCGGGGTGCCTCTCTTCACGGGCTCCGGGAGGAAGTTCGTTCTGAACTTCATCCCACCCCTGGTCGCCGGGGGGATTCTGACCGTAGCCCTCTTCGAAGCGGGGCAGGCGCCGATCCTCCACACGGTCTGGCTGCTCCTCTACGGTGTGTCGGTCATGTCCGCCGGGGCGTTCTCCGTCCCGCTCGTGCCCCTGGAGGGTCTCGTCTTCATGGCGTTCGGTGCCATCTCGCTCCTCCTTCCGCCTGAAGCCCGGGACATCGTCATGGCCCTGGCCTTCGGAGGGGTCCATATCGTGTTCGGTCTCCTCATTGCCCGGAGGCACGGTGGCTAAGCGACAGGGCGCCTCGGCATCTCGGGGCACGGACGGGGACGCGACCCCTCTCAGGGCCGTGGACGGCGTATCTACAGCCCAGGGCCTCGACCCGCTCATCCACGGCAAGGTTCGTCTGGGGATCCTCAGCGCCCTCGCCGTCAACGACAGCCTCTCGTTCTCCGACCTGAAGGGGCTTCTCGCCGCCACGGACGGGAACCTGAGTGCGCACGCGAGGCGGCTGGAGGACGCGGGATACATCGTCTGCGAGAAGTCGTTCGTCGGGCGCGTGCCCAAGACCGAGTACCGGATGACCCGGGAAGGCAGGGGCGCCCTGAACCGGTACCTGTCCCACATGGAGTCCCTCATCCAGGCCACGCGAGATGGCGGGCATGGGGGTGGCCGCGACGGGCGATAGGCCGATGGGACTCCATCTCGCCGTGATCATGGATGGAAACGGGCGCTGGGCTCGCGCCCGGGGCCTTCCCAGGTCGGCGGGTCATCGAGCCGGTGTCGAGTCGGTCCGCCGGCTGGTGGAGGCGGCTCCGTCACAGGGGGTCACGGCCCTGACTCTGTACGCCTTCTCGTCGGACAACTGGTCCCGCCCCCGGGCCGAGGTCCGGGCCCTGATGGCCCTCCTCCGGCGCTATCTCCGCCGGGAGGCTGCGGCGCTGGCGAGGGACGGTGTGCGGCTGCAGGTCCTTGGGCGTCGGGATCGACTGTCTCCCGGTGTTCTCGAGGCGATCGCCGAGGCCGAGGCCACCACCCGGCAGGGGCGCACGCTCCTCCTTCGGCTGTGCGTGGACTACTCCGGCCGGGACTCCCTGGTGGCCGGCTTCAACCGCCTCATGCAGAACCGCAATCCGGGGGAGGGTCCGGCGACGAGGGACGATCTGGAGGCGGCCATGCTCAGCGCGCTCGGTGGAGACCGGGGCGGGGCACCCGATCCCGGGCCGGTGGATCTACTGATTCGCACGGGCGGAGAGCAGCGGATCAGCGACTTCCTGATCTGGGAGTGCGCCTACGCGGAGTTCCTGTTCCTTCCCGTATTCTGGCCCGATTTCACGGCCCTGAGCCTGGCGGGGGCCCTGAAGGAGTTCGAACGGCGGGATCGTCGCTTCGGCGGACTGCCCCCGCTGGCGACCCCGGCCTGAGCGGACCCGGGCTCCGGATTCCGGCCCGACATCCCGGGTGGGCCCCCGACCGCCGGGTCCGACTCCACGCTGCGGCGGACGTCTACCAGGTTCGGCAGGCCTCCTCGATCCGCCTGCGCCGCCGGCCTTCGTTCCCAATCACGTCGTAGAACTCATCCAGGTATCGGGTGACCGATTTCTGAGTGTCCTCGGTGATTCCCGGCATCCCGTCGTAAATGGCCATGATGTCGGCCCGCTCATCCTCGAACTGCTGGTAGAGCGCGGCGTAGTCGGTTTCGGGCCAGCAGAACCCCCGGTAGACCCGTTCCTTCACGTTCCGGATCGAGAGCTGCTCCGCCGGTTCGGCGTAGGGAGCGTCCACGAGACCGGACCAGTCGAAGTCGTAGGGCACGGGGAACCAGATGGGTCCCTCCGCCCGCATGGGGACGATGTTGTGGAACTGGTAGGCGGACCAGTCCGTGTTCCCGACCATGTACTGGAAGACCGAAACGAGGGCCGCCTGCTGGGCCTCGTAGCGGGCAGGATGCATCTGCGTGAGCTCCACCAGTGACCCCTCGAGCCGGATGGCCATCTGGTCGTCCCGCTCGATCAGGAACGCCAGCCGCACGAGGGGGTCGTCGTCCGGGTTCTCCGTATCGATGTAGGTGATGCGGGCCAGCCTGACCTGGAAGCTCCGGTCGCTGAGCTCGTTGAAGATCCGGTAGATGGAGTACTCCTTCAGGACGTTCTGCTCCCACCGGTCGCCCCGGTCCTGGCAGTGGGTGACGAGCTTGAGCTTGTCCTGGTACTCGAACACGGTCCCCACCACCTGCTTCTTCTGGAAGTTCAGGCGGATGGGCGGGAACCGGCAGGTCGATCGCTTGAGTCTAAAATTCCCCCGCGTCCGGACCTTCACGTCCAGCACGAGCTCACTTCCGTCGTCGGTCGTCATGCGAAGCACGCCCGGGCGTTCCTCGTTCTCCTCCTCCCGGTCCCGCTTCAGGCCGTCGATGTTGGTTTCGAGAGTGAACTCGAGCAGCTCCGTGTCCGCGAAGAGCGGCGAGGTTGCACCCGCCGGGAGCGATGGAGCGCCCTCGTCCTCGGCGTCCAGCTCGTTGACCACGGAGTCCCGGGGCATCGCCTCCTGATCGGGCTCCTGCGCACCCACCGACCCGGCACCGGGCCACGGGGCGTGGGCACCTCGCGGGGCGGCCGCGAGTAGAACAAGGACCAGGGTGAGGAGAATGGTCCTCATCGAATTCCGCCGTGCTGCCGGGGGCATGACTGGACTCCTTCGCGTAAGGGTAGGAGAGTCACGGATAATGCGGCGTTCCCGGACACGCCAGAGTTCTGGCTTGTCGGAGTCTCCGCTGTGGCGGCCGGGAAGCCCGGTCGGTATTCTGCCCGACCCGCCTCCTGTACCTCGTACACATGGAAGAGGGCATGACCTCCAGCCGACGCCTGTCACTGCTCGCCGTCGCGGCTCTGCTGCCTGTCGTACTGGCTTCCGGCCCCGCGCCGGAGCCGCAAGAGGCGCCGCCGCGCCTCGTGGTCCTGGTCGTGGTGGATCAGCTCAGGGCCGATCTCCTGGACCGCTTCGATGACGCGTTCGACGAGGGTCTCCGCCGACTCAGGGTGGAGGGTCTTCAGTACGTGAACGCCACCCACGACCACGGCCAGACGGAGACCTCGCCCGGCCACGCGAGCATCGCCACCGGCACCTATCCGTCCAAGCACGGGGTGGTCCGGAACGCGTGGTGGGAGCAGGGCGTGGGCGGCTGGGAGCAGATCCTGAACGTCGTGGACGAGGACTTTCCGCTGGTGGGGTACCCCGACTTTGCCGGGGCGTCGCCCGCCAAGCTGCTCAGGACCGGGCTGGCGGACTGGCTCCTGGAGGCTCATCCCGACGCGCGGGTGGCCTCGTTCTCGGCCAAGGACCGGGCGGCGGTGCTCCTGGGCGGCCGGAGCCGCGCTCCCGTCTACTGGATCGAGCCGTCCGCCGGTCTGTTCATGACGTCGGTCTACTACCGCGACGAGGACCCGGACTGGATCACGCGGTTCAACCGGGAGGAGATGCCGGACCTGGTGCGGGGCGACGAATGGTCGCAGGAAGTGCCCGGTCCGCTCCGCGCACTGTCGAGGGCCGACACGGTGGACTTCGAAGCCGACCGGGTTCACACCCACTTCCCCCATCGATTTCTTACGCCCGACGAGCGGGAGGAGCTGGAGGAGTACCGGGACCTGATCCAGCTGGGTGAGGTTCCCGAAGATCTGCAGGAGCCCCATGGCGAGGCCGGCCCGGGGTCGTCGCTGCCCGAGTGGTGGGACGGGTACACGCCGGGTCCCGACGCCGCCGTGGCGGCCCTGGCCAGGGTGGCGGTGGAGGAGCTGGAGATGGGGGAGGACGAGGTCCCCGATCTCCTCGCCCTCTCCTTCTCGCAGACGGATCGCATCGGACACAAGTACGGACCTCTGAGCCGGGAGCAGCTGGACAACCTCGTCCACCTCGACCGGGTACTGGGCGAGCTGTTCGAGTACCTGGACGACCGGGTGGGCGCCGACGCGTACACGGTGGTGCTCACCGCCGACCACGGCGTCCAGACCATGCCCGAACAGCTGGCGGCGGACGGGCACCCGGGACGTCGGCTGACCCGCTCCGACCTCGCGGGCCTGGAGGCCGGCCTCAACCAGGTGGTGGGAGAGCGGGCTTCGGAGGGACCGGCCGGAATCGCGGACGGACTCAGGAAGGTGGCCGAGGAACAGGAGTGGATCGCCATGGCCTGGGACCGCCAGTCGCTCCTCACCGGTGAACCCGCGGATTCGTTCGCGGCGCTCCAGGCGAACAGCCTCCATCCGCAGCGCCCCGCGGGTCTCCTCAGCCGGTTCGGAGTGGAGTACCAGTACCCGGAGGGGATCCTGGACTGGGCCTGGCCCGATGGAACACATCACGGGTCGATCTGGCACTACGACCGGCACGTCCCCCTGGTCTTCATGGGGGCTGGAATCGCGCCGGGTGTGGTGGCGGACAGGGCTGCCACCGTGGACATCGCGCCCACGCTCGCCCGGCTGATGGGGATCGCCGCACCCGAAGATCTGGACGGGGCTCCGCTCTTCGGGAACTAGGCGGTTCGGGGCTGGGCTCTTCGGGGTGGGCTCTTCGGGGTGGACCCTTCGTTTTGGGTCCTCGCGACCGGACTCGTCGGAGCCGCGCCGTCCGGCGAACTAGACCGCTTCGGCCCGGTCCAGCAGGGTGCGAAGCTCTTCGTCGGTGCGTTGACCCAGGCCGCCGATGCCCGTGAACGGGCCTTCCCGGACCGCTCCGTCCTTGGAGATGAACTTCACCAGGGGGATTTCGGATCCGTTCTCGCCGGCGGCCAGCACGATCCTCGCCTGCCAGCGCGTCCCGTCCGGACCGGTGAAATAGCGAAGCGCCGGAGTCTGCGCGTAGGCTTCCACGTCCTCCAGCGAACGGGCCTCTTCGCCGGGTCCAGGCCGGACGTGCATGACGCCCGACCCCGCGTCCCGCGCCTTCAGCACCAGGAGCTGGCTCCACGGCCCGCCGCGCCGCTCCTCGGTGACGTCCCAGGTGAGATCCGCCACGTCCACCGTGCCCTCGAGGAGAGGACGGGCATCTTCGGTGCCGGCTCCACCGGGCCCGTCTTCGCTCCGCCCGTCCCCCGGACCACCGGCTCCGCCCCCGGACATCGCCCGCTGATTCGCCAGTGCGCGGAGCACGATGCCCATCTCCGCCGCGAGACAGGCGGCAACCAGGAACCACCACCCCCGCAGCACGGCGACGATGAGGATGACGTTCACGAATCCGATGGTTGCGATGACGCGAGGGGTCACGATGGGGTCCGGCTGGGGTTGTGAGGGCCGGACCAGTCTCAGGGGAATGCGGCCTCCTGTAAAGACCGGACCGGCGTTCCGGGGGATTCGACGAGGGCGGCCGGTCACGGTTGCTCGCCCTTCCGCGGCAGTTCTAGGTTGGCCCGGCCACGAACACCCCTGGAGGACCTGAATGTCCATGCCCGCATCCCGCCGCCGCTGCGTCCGCCCGGCCTCACCCCGGTCCCGGTCGCGCTTCGCCGCCCTGGCCCTGACGGCCGCCGCGTCCGCCGCGGTCCCGCTCTCGGCCTCGGCGCAGTCCCTGGCCGACGCCGACTACTCGGCACTTCGTTACCGGCACATCGGGCCGGACGGCAACCGGGCCATCGCGGTCGTGGGCGAGCCCGGGAATCCCCTGGTGATCTACCTGGGTGCCGCTTCGGGTGGGCTCTGGAAGTCGGAGGACGGAGCCACCAGCTGGCGGCCGGTCATGGACAACTTCGACGTCTCGTCCATCTCGGCTCTGGCCATCAGCGACTCCGAGCCCAACGTGCTGTTCGCCGGGACCGGGGAGACGTTCCTGATCCGGCCGGCTCACGCCATGGGCGACGGGATCTACCGGACCACGGACGCGGGCCACACGTGGGAGCACAAAGGACTGGAGGACACGGGCCGCATCGGACGGATCCGCATCGATCCCAGGGATGCCGACGTGGCCTTCGCCTGCGCCCTGGGACACGCCTACGGTCCCCAGGACACGCGGGGCGTCCACCGCACCACCGATGGCGGCGACACCTGGGAGCACGTCCTGAACGTGAGCCCGGACGCCGGGTGCATCGACCTGGCCATGGATCCCAACAATCCCCGGATCCTGTATGCCGCGTTCTGGGACATCCAGATCGACACCTGGATGCTGGACTCGGGCGGGGAGTACTCGGGACTCTGGCGGTCTCGCGATGGCGGGGACACCTGGGAGAGGCTGGATGCCCGGGGCACCGGGCTGCCGTCGGTGAACGACCAGATGATCGGCAAGATCGCCGTCGAGGTGGCCCCCAGTGATCCGGGCCGGGTCTACGTCCTCACCGAAGAGGAGAGCCCCCGCTTCTACCGGTCCGACGACTACGGCGACACCTGGGCCCTCCAGCTCACCAACCACACCATCAACGAGCGGGCGCCCTACTACACCCGCTTCAACGTGGACCCCCAGAACCCCGACCGGATCTACTTCACGAGCGTCCGATTCAGCATGTCGGTGGACGGTGGGAAGAGCCTGGTGGAGCGTCCGCCCCGGGGCGGCGGCGACACCCACGACGTGTGGATCGACCCGCTCAACGCCAAGCGGATCATGGTGGCCGACGACGGGGGGCTGACCATCTCGCTGAACCACGGCGAGACCTTCAAGCGCATCAACCTGCCCATCGCCCAGATGTACCACGTCTGGGTGGATGACCAGATCCCCTACATGGTCTACGGCAACCGGCAGGACGGGTGGTCGTACCGGGGGCCGTCCCAGAACCCCGGTGGCTTCGGGATTCCGCTGGGCCTGTGGCAGAGTGTCGGAGGGTGCGAGTCGGGGTGGGGGATCCCCGACCCCGAGGACCCGAACATCATCTGGAACGGCTGCTATGACGGTGGGCTCGAGATCTACGACGAGCGTACCAAGCAGAGCCGGAACGTCCGGGTCTGGCCCGAGGCCTCGTACGGCTGGGCGCCCAAGGACCTGAAGTACCGCTGGCACTGGACCTTCCCCATCCACATCAGCCCCCACGACCACAACCGGGTCTACGTGGGAAGCCAGGTGGTCCACGTCACCGAGGACCAGGGGCAGAGCTGGCAGATCATCTCGCCGGACCTGACGCTCGATCTGGAGGACCGTCAGCAGTCCAGCGGCGGGGTGGCCATCGACAACCTCATGACCTTCGACGGCGCGGTCCTGTTTGCCCTGGCCGAGTCGCCGCTGGAGGAGGGGCTCATCTGGGCCGGCACCAACGACGGCCAGGTGCAGATCACCCGGGACGGCGGAGCCAACTGGACCAACCTCACGGCCAACGTGCCCGACCTGCCCCCGTGGGGGACCATCGCCAACATCGAGCCGTCCCGGTGGGCGGCGTGCCGGGCCTACATGACCGTGGATCTGCACCAGATGGCGGACTTCGATCCCTACATCTACCGCACGGAGGACTGCGGCGATTCCTGGGACCGCATCGACGGGACCATTCCCCGCAGCGTCCACTCGTTCATGCACGTGGTTCGGGAGGACCCGAAGCGGGAGCGGATGCTGTACGCCGGAACCGACAACTCGGTCTACTTCTCCCTGGACGACGGCGAGCACTGGTTCCCGCTGAGGAATAACATGCCTCCGGCGCCGGTCTACTGGCTCACCGTGCAGGAGCGATTCGACGACCTGGTGGTGGGGACCTACGGCCGCGGCTTCTGGATCATGGACGACGTCTCGCCCCTGCGGCAGCTGGACGCCGACGTCCTCGCTTCACAGGCGACGCTGCTGGAGACCCGGGACGCCTGGCGCTTTGCCAGCCGCCAGCAGATCAAGACCGAGTCCTCCTTCGTGACCGGTCGGAATCCCCCCTACGGGGCCGACTTCAACGTCTGGGTCGGCGACGACCTGGCGGGGCAGGGGATGACGGTGACCGTCACCGACGCGTCCGGGACCGAGGTGCGCCGGCTTCAGCGCCGGGCCGGCGCGGGCCTGAACCGGGTGTGGTGGGACCTCCGTCACGAGCGGACCCTGGAGCCGCGCCTCCGCGTGACGCCGCCGGACATGCCCTGGGTGGAGATGGGGCCCGAGGGATGGCGCCGCCTCGAGACCTGGGACCTGGACCTGGACGCGGGTCAGCTCGGGCCGAAGGCCGTCCCCGGTGAGTACACCGTGTCGGTCGCCATCGGCGACTGGTCCGACACCGGGACGTTCACCGTGCTGAAGGATCCCCTGTCCTCCGGAACCGAGGCCGATATCGCCGCCCAGGTGGCCATGAGCCTGGAGATCCGGGACGAGATCAACGAGACGGTGACCATGATCAACCGCATCGAGTGGATGCGGAAGCAGCTGGAGGACATCCAGACGATGATGGGCCCCGAGGCCGCGTCCGACGCGGGGGTGGCCGAGGTTCTGGCCGAGGTGGACCGCGTCATGGCCGTGGCCATCGACGTGGAGGGTCGCCTCTACGACATCAAGCTGACGGGCGCGCGGGAGGACGCCTTCCGGAACGCCATGCGGCTCTATGGGAGATTGAGCGCGCTGGGTGCGGATGTAGGCGCCTTCTCCGCGGACCACCCGCCCACGGACCAGCAGGGCGAGGTCCACGAGGTCCTGGTGGAGCGCCTCATCGACATCCGGCAGCGTTTCCAGGTGCTCATGGATTCGGAGACCGACCGGCTGAACGAGATGCTCCGAACCCGGAAGCTGCCGACCATCATCACGGATATGCCGGAGGAGTGATGGGCCTGGGCCGGGGCCCGGCCGCTCACCCCACGACGGGCGGGTCGTCCCCTCCTCCGGGCAGGGGGCGGGCCCGCGCCACCAGCTCCTCCCAGTCCGTCGGGGGATCCCCCGACTCCAGCATGCGGCGGAACGCGGCGTAGGCGTCGGTCTTCGAGCCTCGGGTCCGGAGTGTGTCGCGATCGTTCACCCAGGCGTAGATGATCACCCGGGCCCGGGAGTCGAAGCGGAAGAAGAGCCGGAAGCGTCCGTTCCCGAACTTGGCCCGGAACCAGTGGGTATGGTCCACGCCCAGGGTCTTCCCCTGCCGGAACCGGGAATCCGTGGGGTCAGCCGGGATGGTTCGGAGGACCAGGGCCGCCAGGGCCGCGGCCAGCTTCTGGTTGGCGGTGCCGGCCTTCCCTCGATCGACCTCGGCTTCCACCGCCTCGCGCAGTCGGCGGAGCTGGGCCTCGAACGCCGGATGGGAGAGCAGGGTCCAGCCGTTCACCACCACCGGGGGGCGGTCGGTCAAAGGGCGACCTCGCCCTCGATGGCCTCATCCGGGTCGGCGACGGCCTCGGTGAGCCGGCTCCGCAGCCAGTGGGCCAGGTCGGATTCCAGCGGTCGGATGCGGGATGGGTGATCCGTCATGTCGCTCTCCAGGAACGCCAGGAACGCGGTGATGACGGGGTCCGGAGCCTCGGTGTCCTCGGCATGCTTGGTGAGGACCACCTGGTCGCCGCGGATCTCGTAGGCCACTTCGTCCCCCGGTCCAATACCCAGGGACTCCCGCACGCCCTTGGGAATGGTCGTTTGGGACTTTGCCGTGATTTTGCTGGTGATCATGGTGCTCAGGGTAAGGGGAACGCATTACAACGTAATGCGAACGCCTTACTGCCGGCAACGGTGGGCCGGCCCCGCTAGCGGCTGACCTCCGAGGGGCTCCGGCGAGTCAGTCCTTCCGCGGCTGCACGTCGTGGAAGGTGAGCTCGTCGTACTCGTCCTGAGATCGGCGGAGGGCCCAGGCGGAGTCGAAGAGGATCATGGGTCCGCCGTCCACGTCCTCCACGCGGCGGCGGCCGTGGTGGGCCGCGACCTTGTCGATGGACTTCTCGGGCCCCGTCACCCAGGTGGCGCAGTGGTAGGAGAGATGCTCCAGTCGCGCCTTCACCGCGTACTCCCGCGCGAGCCGGTCCACCAGCACGTCGAACTGCAGGCGGCCCACCGCGCCCACGATGGGCACCGGGCCCGTGATGGACGGTGCGATGAGGAGCAGGATGGTCCCCTCCTCGGACAGGTGGTGCAGTCCCCGGTCGAGCTGCTTCCGCTTCATGGCGTCGTCCAGGTGGACCTGGGCGAAGTGCTCCGGTGAGAAGCGCGGCACGCCCGGGTACTCCAGCGACCGACCCACGGCCACGGTGTCGCCGACCCGGAGGTTCCCCCGGTCGTGAAGGCCCACCACGTCACCGGCCACCGCCGCGTCCACGTGGCTCCGCTCCCGGGCCATGAACTCCTGGGGCTGAGCGAGGCGGATGGACTTCCCGGTCCGGGAGACCAGCGCGTCGGTGCCGGGCTCGAACTCCCCGGAGCAGATCCTGAGGAACGCGATCCGGTCCCGGTGCTTGAGGTCCATGTTCGCCTGGACTTTGAACACGAAGCCCGAGAAGGGCTCGGCCACCGGGTCGACGGGGCCCTCCGTGCTCTCCCGATGTACGGGGGGCGGCGCGTTCTCCAGGAAGCGCTCCAAGAGCACGTCCACGCCGAAGTTGGTGAGGGCGGAGCCGAAGAACACCGGCGTGGCCTCGCCCCGGGCTACCTCGTCCAGGTCCGGCTGCTCGCCGGCGTGCTCCAGCAGCTCCACTTCCTCCCGGAACTCGGCGGCGCCGGCCTCGCCGAGCTCCCGGTCCAGGAGATCGTCGTCCAGGTCCACGATCTGGAACTCGGGCTTGGACTGTCCGTGGTCCTCGCCCTTTTCGTACATGACCACGCGCTTGTCGGTGCGGTCGTAGACGCCGATGAGCCGTCCGTCCCGTCGGACCGGCCAGGTGGCCGCGTAGGCCCGGATCCCCAGCTCGGTCTGGACGTCGTCCATGAGGCCGATGGGGTCCTCCCCCTCCCGGTCGCACTTGTTCACGAAGGTGAAGATGGGGAGTCGCCGCTTCTTGCAGACGCTGAACAGCTTGCGGGTCTGCTCCTCCACGCCCTTCCTGTTGTCCAGCAGCATGATGGCGCTGTCCGCGGCGGTGAGGGCGCGGTAGGTGTCCTCGGAGAAGTCCTGGTGACCCGGGGTGTCCAGCAGGTTGATGCGGAAGCCCAGGTAGTCGAAGTGCAGGACGCTGGCCGTGATGGAGATGCCACGGGCCTGCTCCATCTCCAGCCAGTCGGACGTGGCGTGACGCCCGGCCCGACGGGCCTTCACCGACCCCGCCAGGTGGATCGCCCCCCCGAAGAGCAGGAGCTTCTCGGTGAGGGTGGTCTTCCCGGCGTCGGGGTGACTGATGATGGCGAACGTGCGTCGCCGGCCGATCTCGGTCTCGAGAGGGGCCTTTGCGGACATGAGGCGGACTGTGGGACTCGGGTACGGTGCGTGGCCTTGCGGCCGGTGGAACGAAAGACACTAATGGAATCCATGACTGAAACGCAGACCCGGAAGGGCTGGCTGGCCGGCGTCGGCGTGGCCCTGGGAGCGGCCGCGGTGATCCTGGCGGCGAGGATATCGTTCTCGATCCCCGGAACCGACGTGCTCCAGACCGGCCAGACGCTGGCCGTGGTCCTCTGCGGC
This sequence comes from Gemmatimonadota bacterium, assembly GCA_039587435.1. Lineage (GTDB taxonomy): Bacteria > Gemmatimonadota > Gemmatimonadetes > Longimicrobiales > Gaopeijiaceae > JBDHIJ01. Next base: position 4,237 of record JBDHIJ010000021.1, on the reverse strand, counting down.
GCGCTGCTCGGGGCCCGATACGGAACGGCGGCAATCCTCGTCTATCTGGGCCTGGGTGCCGTGGGTGCGCCCGTGTTCGCCGATGGTGCGAGCGGGTTTTCACACCTCACCGGATCCACGAGCGGGTTCCTGTTCGGCTTCCTGGTGGCGGCCTGGATGACGGGAGCGCTCCGGGACGCGGGACGGCTCGATCCCTGGCGGGACGCCCTCATCGGCCTGGTGGCGGCCCACGGGGTGATCCTCGGCCTCGGCTGGGCGCGGCTGGTCCTGGTTCCGTCGTTGAGCCTGGCCACGGCGTTTACCGCCGGCGTGGCGCCGTTCATCAGCGGGGCGCTGGTGAAGTCGGCCCTGGGGGTGGGTGTGATCTGGGCAGCAGAGCGGTTTGGGCGACCGCGACTGGAGCGGGAGGAGGAGCTGGACGATGACCCGATGGACTAAAGCGGGGGCCGGTCTGGCCATGGTGGTGCTCGGGCTTCTCGCTGTCGGATGCACAATCCAGGAAATGCCGCCCTCCGCCGAAAGGGGTGCGGGGGAGGCTGCGGGTTCGGCCCCGGCCCCGGATGCCGCGCTCCAGGCTGAGGTCCTGGCGGCCCTCGAGTCGTACTACACCGCCTTCTCGGACCGGGACTGGGTCCGGTTCGCCGCCCACTTCTGGGACGGAGCCACCATCACGACCATCTGGGCCCCGGTCGGTGAGGACGCCGAGCGGGTGGTCGTGACTACCATCCCCGACTTCGTGGCTCAGGCGCCCGACGGCCCGGGGTCGGCCGAGATCTTCGAGGAGCGCCTTCGCGAGGCGGACATCCGGATCGAGAACGGGCTGGCTCAGGCGTGGGTGACCTACGACGCCCGGTTCGGGGATCCCGGCGAGGTGGTGGAGTGGACCGGGGTCGACGTGTTCAGTTTGCTCCACCACGACGGTGGGTGGCGCATCGTGTCCATCACCTTCATGCCGGATGGGTGATCGGCCGGCGGGAGCGGCAGGGGCGTCCGGGTCCGGCTCCGGCTCGACCGCGCCCCCGGACCTTCTCCAGGTCCCGCAGGCGTCGCTGACCCTGCGGCGGTTTCCGGACCCGGGCCCCCGCAGCCCGCTAAGAGCCTGGGACGCCGCCGACGAGTATGCCCTGCAGCGCTTGGCGGGGACCGGTAAGCCTGCCGGTCGGGGTGCCCTCGTAGTCAACGACGGGTTCGGCGCTCTGGCGCTCCCTCTGGCCCGGGCCGGCTTCCGCGTCACGTCCTGGTCCGACTCGGCGACGTCCTGGGAGGCTCTGAAGCGGAATGCCGGGGCCAACGGGCTGGATGAGGATGCGGTGACGTTCGTCCCGGCTCATGAGAGCCTCCACGATACTGGGGAGTTCGATGTCGTGATCGTGAAGGTGCCCCGGGAGTTGGATCTACTGGTCCACCAACTGTCTGGGATCCGGGATGCGCTTGCCGAGCCCGCCCTCATTCTGGGCGCGGGCATGGTGAAGCACCTGCCCAGGTCGGCCCCGGACCTGTTCGCCGACGCATTCGGCTCTGCCCAACTGTCCCGGGCGAAGAAGAAGGCCCGTTTGATCGAGGTGGACTGGGTCCGTAGCGATGCCGAAGGCGAAGGCGAAGGCGAAGGGGCAGGGGCAGGCGCCGGTCCGGCCTCAGTAACGGACTCTTCGGTTGGAGACGCTGCCGCGGCGTTCCATGTCGCCGGTGAACTGGTAGGCGGCGCCCTCGCAGGCCGGGGCCTGGACGTGGTGAGCCTTCCGGGAGTGTTCAGCGCAGGCCGGCTGGATCGCGGGACACGGATGCTCATGGAGAAGATGCCGGAGCTGGAGGGGGACGTCCGGGTAGTCGACCTGGGCTGCGGAAACGGTATCCTGGGGTGCGCGGCCGCGGCTCGCGATCCGGAGGTGGAGGTCCTGTTTGCCGATCGCTCCTACCTGGCCGTTGAGTCGGCCCGGGCCACCTGGGTTGGTGCCTTCGGTGCGGGAGGACGGGCCGATCGCGCCGAGTTCCGAGTCGGCCATTCGCTCGACGGTGTCGAGGACGGCTGGGCCGATCTGATCCTCAACAACCCCCCCTTCCATGACGCACAGGTGGTCGGCGACTCCACCGCCTGGCAGATGTTCGTGGACTCCCGACGGGTCCTGGCACCCGGCGGAGCCCTGTACGTGGTGGGAAACCGGCACCTGGGGTATCACACGCACCTCAAGCGAGTGTTCGGGAACTGCACGGTTGTGGCCAGCGATCCGAGCTTCACCGTGTTCAGGGCCGTCCGGGACTGACCAACCGGGCCGGCCCAGCCGGGTCCCCGCGTCCCGCATTGCACGGGGGTCGCCGGGGGCCGATCTTGCCCACCCCGTCTCTTCCCCCGTTCGCTGGAGCATGGAGTGTCGACCCGGATCGCAGCGCCATTTGACGTCACCCGATGGGAGCAGGGCGAGTCCGACGAGGCCGCTCCCCGCGCACATGCGGCGAAGGTGAGCGTGGGGAAGAGCTTCGGTGGGCCGGACATGATCGGATCCAGCCTGGGCGGGGCCCTGTTGTGCCAGGCCGATCGGGCCGATCCCGCGGCCGGTGCCGGGTACGTGGTCTCGGAGGTCTTCACTGGATCCCTTTCCGGGCGGGACGGCAGCTTCGCCTTCCAGCACTCGGGGATCATGGGCCCGGCCACACCCCCCACGACCTCGGGGACCATCATTCCGGGGACCGGCTCGGGGGATCTGGAGGGGATCACCGGCCACGTCTCCATTGAGCGGGAGGCCGACGGGTCCCACACCCTCATCCTCGACTACACTCTCGACTGACGGAGCACACTTCGAATGGGTCGTTCCATCGAGTGGCGGTACCACCGCCCTGGCTGAACCAGCTGTAAACGCACGCTGGAGTTTCTAGCGAAGAACAAGATCGAAGACGGCGAGGTCCAGAGCGCCACGAAAGAGGCACTGGAGGGCGCGGCTGCCCTGGCCGTACTGGACGGCGTCACCGATCTCTACGTCGCCAAGGGAAAGAAGTCGGTGCACTTCGACCTGACCGCCGATCGACCGTCCGACGATGCACTGCTGGAGGTCCTGCTGGGACGATCCGGCAAGCTGCGCGCGCCGTCGGTCCGCACCGGGACCACCCTTCTGGTCGGATACAACGAGGACCTGCTGGCGGAGCACCTGTCATGACGCGGAAGGCGGTGACCAGTCCGACGGCCTCGGCGGTCGGGCCCTATTCCCACGGGATCGACGACGGGAACTACGTGTTCTGCTCCGGCCAGACCCCCATCGACCCGGAAACGGGAGAGCTGCGGGAGGGCGGAGTCGGGGTGCAGACGCACCAGTGCTTCGACAATCTGTTCGCCGTTCTGGCGGAGGTTGGCCTTGGCCCGGACGACGTGGTGGAGGTCCGGGTCTATCTGACCGACATGGAGACCTTCCCGGAGATGAACGAGGCCTATGCCAGCCGTTTTCAGGAGCCCTTCCCGGCTCGGACCACCATCGGGGTGGCGTCGCTCCCGCTCTACGCCGACGTGGAGATCGGGCTCGTGGCGCGGAGGCGAGGATGAGTTGGATGGCACGGAAGGAGAGTTCTCCCCTCCTGGGGAGAGCACCGGTGCGCGGTCTGTCGATGGCGCTGGTGCTCCTCGTCCTGGGATGCGGGGGCGCCGAGGAGGCTGAAACGCCTCCGGCGTTCGAGATCCCGGGACCCAGGCCTGACGTGGCTCAGGCCACCTCTCTGCTGGGTGAGCCGCTGTTCGAGCGGGTGGACTCGGCAGGGGATATCGTCGCGGTGGATGCACGCCTGGCCGTGGACCTGGACGACGTCGAGCTCCTCATCGAGGCCGGACGGGTGCGCCGCAACTTCTGGCAGTACCGCCAGGCCATGGAGCTCTACTCCCGGGCCATCGAACTGGCTCCGGGCGACTGGCGCCCATACCGCTACAGAGGGCACCGGTACCTGTCCGTGCGCGAGTTCGCGCGGGCCGTGCCGGACCTCGAACGGGCCCGGGAGCTGGCTCCCCTGAACTTCGATGTCGCCTACCACCTTGGTCTGGCCTATTTCCTGAACGGGCGGTTCGCGGATGCGGCGGACGAGTACGTGCGGTGCCTGGACCTGGCCCGGGACCCTGCCGCCGAGGTCGCTCAGTCCGACAGCTTCCGGAGCTGCTCGCAGAACGCTGCGGATCCGTCCTCGTTCGTCGCCATGACGGAGTGGGCGGTCCGTGCCGCGGCTCGGGCCGGAGATCAGGAGCGCGTGGAGGCCCTGCTCGCGA
>JBDHIJ010000003.1:0-115594 GCA_039587435.1 Gemmatimonadota bacterium | reverse complement strand
GCCGCGCCTCACGTCCTCGATGACTACACCCCGTTCCTCGATCCCGACGGCCTCCGGGGGAAGCGCATCGGCATCGTCCGCGACATGCTGGGCTTCGACGCCCGGGTCGACGGGCTCATCGAGGACGCGATCCAGGCCATGACCGATGCCGGCGCCACCGTCGTGGACCCGGTGGCCCTTCCGGACCAGGGCGGGGTGGGCGGTCAGTCCTACCAGGTCCTGCTGTACGAGTTCAAGGCGGACCTGAATGCCTACCTGGAGTGGCTGGGCCCCGACGCCCCGGTCCGGTCGCTGGAGGAGATCATCGCCTTCAACGAGGCCAACGCCGCCACCTCCATGCCGTACTTCGGCCAGGAGATCATGCTCATGGCCCAGGAGAAGGGCCCGCTCACGGACCGGGAGTACCTGGACGCCCTGGCCGGGGCCAAGCGCCGGACCGGGCCGGAGGGCATCGATCGACTCATGGATGCCGAGAACCTGGACGCCCTGGTGGGCGCCACCGGGGGCCCGGCCTGGGTCACGGACCTGGTGAACGGAGACCACTTCAGCGGGGGCAGCTCCAGCCCGGCGGCCATCTCCGGCTACCCGAACATCACGGTGCCCATGGGTGCGATTCAGGGACTTCCGGTCGGGATCTCGTTCTTCGGACGGGCCTGGTCCGAGCCCACCCTGCTTCAGGTGGCCTTCGGGTTCGAGCAGGCCACCGGGCACCGCATGAAGCCGACGTTCCGGGCGCAGGCCGTCGACTTCTAGCCGAGGTCGGGGTTCGCCTGCCGAACCGGCCTGCAGCCCTCACGGCACGAAGCTCGTCCCGAACAGCCGCTCCTGGATCGGCTCCAGGAGCTGGCGTCCGTTTGCGCTGTTGGTGAGGATCGCGTAGCCGAGCTGATCGACCTCGCTCCATAACAGCTCGGCAATGAAAATGACGTTGTTGCCCCCGTGGTACAGGAAGCGTCCCCGGGGGGTGCTGGCGATGCCGATCCCCAGGCCCCAGTCCACGGAGACGTCCCCGGTCTGGCCCACAGACACGGCGGACTCGGCCATCGCCTCCAGGGACCCGCCGTCCCCGGTCTCTCTGGCCAGGAACGCCCCGAACGCGGCCAGATCGGTGGCCGTGGTGTGCAGGGTCGAGCTGGAGAGCGCCAGCCCCAGGAGCCACTTGTCGGGCTCACCGTCCCGGTTGTGACCGGACGCGGCGTCCGTACGCATCGCATCGTCGTAGAGGAAGCTCGACCGGTCCATCCCCAGGGGTCCGAACACCCGCTCGGTGGCCAGGTCCTGCAGGGTCCGTCCCGTGCGGGCTTCCACGAAGCGCTGGAGCAGGACGAAGCCTTCGCCCGAGTAGAGGTAGCCGGCCCCCGGATCCTGCCGGAACGTGAGGTGCTGATCGGACGCGAACATGTCCTCGTAGCGCGTCGCCTCGAAGCGCATCCGGGCCCGCCAGTTGGGAAGCCCCCCCAGGTGGGCAAGGAGAAGGCGGGGCGTCAGCAGCTCCGATCTAGGGTCTGCGGCGAGGACGTCCAGGTCCTCCGGAATGGGGGTCACCCGCTCATCCAGGTCCAGCACCCCTTCGCGAGCCAGGTCCAGCACCAGAGCGGCGAACACGGGCTTGCTGATGGATGCGGCCTCGAACACCGTGGCCGGCCCCACGGGATCCTGGCCCGTCGCTGCCTTCAGACCGCCGGAATACTCGAACACCGCCCCCTCGGCATTGAACAGCGCGAACGACAGTCCGGGAATCCCATGGGCGACCCGGATGCTGTCCAGGAAGGGAGCGAGCGTCTCGGTCGGGGGCGGTTCCTGAGCGAACACCGGAGCGGCTCCGGGCTCCATTACGGGGAGCGGAGCCTGGCTGAGGAGGAGCCCGAACAGGGTCCGTAGCAGGGGGGTGGCGGTGAGGCGGCGGGTCAACGGGGAGCCTGTCTGTCGAGAGGGTGGGCACGTTCCGACGCCGGCCCGGTTCCCGGGGTCGTGGTCCGACCCGGGACGGTCCAGCCGGTCGCGCCGGGTCCGGGAAGCACCGTAGACTGGGCCTTTCGACCCCGCGGCGCGACCCATGGCTGCGGGGCGCAGGGGATCCCGAACCTCCAAACGGAGCACTCCCGACCATGCATCCGATTCTCAGGGCCGGCGTCGTCACCATGATCGTCGCCGCCGCGTCGCTCCCGGCCCCCCGGCCCGTCGCCGCCCAATCCGACGTCGCCTTCCCGCCCGAGGTCTACGCCGAGCGACGGGCCCGACTGGCGGCCCAGGCCGGCACGCCCATGGTCGTTCCCGGGGAGTACATGATCCGCCACGGGGGGGAGAAGCGGCAGGACCCCAACTTCTTCTACCTCACCGGCGTCGAGTCGCCCTACGCCGTGCTCGTCCTGGTGCCGGGCGACGACGGGCTCCGGGAGATCCTGTTCCTGCCGGGCCCGCGGGAGTTTGCCGGCGCCCAGTACCCCTACCAGGATCGTCGCCTGGTGGATGCTGCGTGGAATCGGACCATCCGCCGGCTCTCTCCAGGAAGGGAAGCGGAGGCCGCGACCGGGATCGCCGAGACCCGCCCCCTGGACGATCTGGTCCCGGTTCTGGCCGAAGTCGCCGAAGCCGCCGGAGGAACGAGCGACGGGCGGGCCGAGATGGGTTTCGCCGGTGAAGCGGGCACCCTCTACGCACCCCCGGGGCTGACGCCGCCCCAGACCCTCCGCCAGCAGTTCGGATCCTCGCTGGCGGCTACGCTTCCCGACGTCGCCTGGTCCGACGTGACCCCCCTCATCGAACGCATGCGGGTGGTGAAGGATGAGCACGAGATCGCGGCGCTCCGCCGGGCGGCCCAGATCAGCACCGAGGGTCTGCTGGAGGCCATGCGCCGGATCGAGCCGGGGATGAACGACCTGGAGGTGGCCGGGATCATGGAGTGGACCTGGAAGCGGGAGGGATCCCCGCGGGCCTCGTTCCCCCCCATCGTGGCCTCCGGCCCCGACGCCGTCTCGCTCTTCACCATCCGGTCGGAGAACTACAACTCCGTCGATCGGGTCATGGCGGACGGCGACCTGGTCTTCATCGACTACGGGGCGGCAGAGTGGGCCATGTACGGGTCCGACCTCTGCCGGACCTTCCCGGTGTCGGGGCGGTTCACTCCCGAGCAGCGGGAGATCTACGAGGTCGTCCTGGAGGCCCAGGAGGCGGCCATTGCCGCGGTCCGCCCCGGGGCACACATCGTGGACGTCATCAAGGCCGCCGCCCAGGTGTTTCGGGACCACGGGTACGAGGCCCGCGAAGACATCGAGGCGATGGGCGGGCCCGAACGCGTCTGGGGGGTCATGCCGTCTCCCACCCACTACCTGGCCCGGGACGGGGGGCTGACCCGATACACCGCCGTCGGGGGGCTCGGCGTGCGCGACATCGGCCATCACATCGGCCTGGAGGCCACCGACGGCCGCGACTACTCCACCCCCCTCGAGCCGGGGATGGTGTTCACGGTGGAACCGAAGCTGTATGCCCCCGAACTGGACATCGCCATCATGATCGAGGACATGATCCTGGTCACCGAGGACGGGTATGAGAACCTGTCCGCGGATGCCCCCCGGTCCGTGGAGGAGATCGAGCGGGTGATGAACTCCCGCTGACCGGGGCCGTCCAGGAGTGAACACCGGAGGCGGCTCGGACGTACCTCCATAGAGCACAACCGATCCCCTCGAACCGAGCCGAGCGCCGTGTACTCCACCTGCATGTTCTGCAGCCAGTCCCTGGGATCCAACCAGGTGGTGGTGCACTTCCCCGTAGGGAAGCGGCTGGTCTTCGACTCGGAGCGCGGCCGACTCTGGGTGGTGTGCCGGAAGTGCGAGCGGTGGAACCTCACCCCCATGGAGGAACGGTGGGAGGCGGTGGAGGAGTGCGAGCGGCTCTTCGAGGTCCTGAAGACCCGGGTCTCGACGGAGCACATCGGCCTGGGTCGCCACCCTGGTGGCGTGGACCTGGTCCGCATCGGCCAGCCGCAGCGCCCCGAGTTCGCGGCCTGGCGCTATGGCGACCAGTTCGGACGGCGGCGTACCCGCGCCCTGGTCTACGGCACGGCCGGCATCGCCGTGTTCGGCGGGATCGTCCTGGGCGGCGCCATGACCGGGGTCATCAGCGGGGCCATCCTGGCCCAGAGCGGCAACTTCGTGAACCTCTGGCAGAACGGCCGGGTTCTCGCGCGCCTGCCCATGGAGGACGGCAGCGTCCTCAAGCTCAAGAACCCGGATCTCCAGAAGGCCCGCCTCGTCACCGACGACGACTCCGACCTGGGATGGGCCCTCGAGGTGAAGAAGGGCAAGCAGTCACACCGGTTCGAGGGCGACGAGGCCCGGTCCATGGGCGGGCGGCTGCTGCCCCGGGTGAACCGGAATGGAGCCCGGAAGGGCGAGGTTCAGGACGCGGTCCGGCGGATCGAGGAAGCCGGTCACCCCGAGGCGTTCCTCACCGACCTGGGGAGCGTGGCGGCCCGTCAGGGGTCGAAGGACAGGCCGGCCTGGAACGTCGTCGGCGATCGGGACGCGCGGGGACACATCCAGAAGCTGCCCACGCCCACCCGCCTGGCCCTGGAGATGGCTCTCCACGAGGAGGAGGAGCGGAAAGCGCTCCAGGGCGAGCTCGCCGGGCTACGGGCCGCGTGGATCGCCGCCGAGGAGATCGCCGAGATCTCCGACAACCTCCTCCTCCCGGAGGGTACCGAGGAGTTCCTGGAGCAGGCCCGGGCGGAAGACGACCCGAGGGAGGGCTAGGGCTCCACGCCCTCCGACCGGTACCAGGCCGCAAAGGCCCGCTCGTAGTAGTTCTGGCTGAAACGGAACCACTCGCCCAGCTCCCCCGGCACCTCGTACTCGGCGGCCGCCTCGGCCGCCGGCCGGCCCGCCTCCATGGCCGCCTGGGCGTGCTCTTCCACGTCACGGAACACGGCCACGAGCCGGCTGACGTCCGAGCCCTCCGCCAGATCCCCATGACCGGTAACGAAGACCAGGTCGTCGTCCGTGCCCATGGCCATGACCGACTGGGTGAGCCGGCCGGGCAGGGCGTCCACGAAGTTGGGGAACATGTCCTTCCAGATCAGGTCGCCGGCGAACACGGATCGCTGGCCGGCTCCCGACGTCACGTGCACCGTCACGTCCGAGGGGGTGTGTCCGTCCCGGGGCACCAGGCGGGCCGTGATTCCGCCCAGGTCCAGCTCCATGGGCTCCAGGGGGTCGATGACGGGCTCGGGCAGAGGCCGGCCGGCGCGGCTGTCGGCGGCGGTCCATCCCGACTCGACGAGATCCCGGGTGCGCCGGGTGGAGAGGATCTCCACGTCCTCGATGCCGCCCAGGCCATCGGTGTGATCCCGGTGGTAGTGGGTCACCACCTGGTGGGTGGGGCGAAGGCCGGTGAGCCGCTCGGCCTGATCGGCCATCCACGCGGCGCCCTCGGCCGTTCCGAACGCCTCGACCATGAGCACGCCGTTGGATCCGGCCACGAATCCTCCGTTGCAGAGCGTGACGCGCCCGGCGCCGTCGGGCGCCAGTGGGTCCGACACCAGCCCGTACACCCCTTCGGCGATCCGGTGGAGCTTCCCCCACGGTTCGCTGGCGACGACCTCGACCCGGCGTCCGCCCAGCGTCCTCGCGGCTTCCTGGCCCCTGTTGCGTCCGCGCAACACTCCGTGTAGCCGCCCCGCCGGAACCCCCAGGGCCAGGAGTTGCGCGGTACCGCCTCCGGCCAGCGCAATAAATTTCCTTCTCTTCATCCGCCACCCCTGCCTACGTTCGAAGTATGGGACGCTCCGAACCTCGGAGCCCCCGAGCCCTGGCGCAATATGCCCCTTCAAGGGCTGGCATGGGCACGAACTTTGCCCCCCTGGGCCGAATGTTCCGGGGCCTTGAGGAGGCCCCGTCAACGGAACCCCAACCGGACCCGTCCAATGATCCCTTCGACCTCCTCCGAGGCTGAGTCGAACACTGTGACCCTCCCCATCGGTGACCGGTGGGTATACCTGTTTTCCGAGATCGATGAAGTCCAGGAAGTGGTGGGTGGTGAGTGGGATGAAGTGCGCGGTCTTCTGGGCGGCAAGGGCGCCAACCTGGGGGACATGACCCGGCTGGGCGTCCCCGTGCCCCCGGGCTTCACCATCACCTCCCAGGCATGCAACGCCTACCTGACCGGCAAGGAGGCGCTTCCCGAGGGCCTTTGGGACCAGGCCATGGACGCGGTCCGGACCATCGAGAAGGCCACCGGCCGCACCGTCGGCGATCCCACCGATCCGCTGCTGGTCTCCTGCCGCTCGGGGGCCAAGTTCTCCATGCCGGGGATGATGGACACGGTTCTCAACCTGGGTCTGAACCAGGAGATCGTGGCCAGCCTCATCGCCAGCGGCACCGACCCGCGGTTCGTGTACGATCTCTACCGGCGCCTGATCCAGATGTTCGGCGGGGTCGTCATGTCGCTCCCCGACGAGGTCTTCGAGACGGTGATCCACGATCGGAAGAAGTGGGTCGGCGCGGCATCGGACGCGGAGCTGACCGCCGACGACTGGAAAGCCGTGGTCACCCGGTTCGAGGACATCTTCGAGTCCTACACGCACCTGCCCTTCCCCCAGGACCCCTACGAGCAGCTGCGGATGGCCACGGAGGCGGTGTTCAAGTCCTGGAACTCGCGGCGTGCCCAGAACTACCGGAAGGCCGCCGGAATTCCCGACGACCTGGGGACCGCGGTGAACGTCCAGACCATGGTCTACGGGAACTTCGGAGACAATTCCGGTACCGGCGTCGCCATGAGCCGCAACGCGGCCACCGGCGAGAACGAGATGGAGGGGGACTTCCTCCTGAACGCCCAGGGCGAGGACGTGGTGGCCGGGACGCGGCAGACCCTCCCCATCGCCTCCCTGAAGGCGGACATGCCGGACCTGTATGCCCAGCTGGCCGAGATCGCGGTCAAGCTGGAGACCCACTACCGCAACATGCAGGACATGGAGTTCACCATCGACCGCGGGTCACTCTGGCTGCTCCAGACCCGGGACGCCAAGCGGACGGCCCAGGCCGAGGTCCGCATCGCGGTGGACATGGTGGAAGAGGGGCTGATCTCGAAGGAGGAGGCGGTACGGCGGGTCCGGCCGGCCCAGGTGGACTTCTTCCTCCATCCCCAGCTCGACCCGGCCATGGTCGAGGCGAATTCGCCCATCGCCTGGGGGCTGAACGTCTCGCCGGGAGCGGCCGTGGGAATGGTGGCGTTCGACGCCGACACCGCCGAGCGGTGGACCAACGACGGCCGGGACGTGGTGATGGTTCGCCCGGAGACCAAGCCTGACGACGTGCACGGAATCCTGGCTGCCCGGGGGGTCCTGACCAGCCGAGGAGGCCGTACCAGCCACGCCGCGCTGGTGGCGAGGCAGTTCGGAACCCCTGCGGTCGTGGGCGTGGACAGCCTGGAGCTGGACCTGGATCGGCGCCAGATGTCCGTGGGCGACGACCTGGTGATCCGCGAGGGGGACTGGATCTCGCTGGACGGCACCATGGGCACCGTCTACCTGGGCCAGTTGGAGACGGTGATCCCGGACTTCAACAACCCCTACCTGCTGCAGATCCTGGACTGGGCGGACGAGATCCGTGAGCTGGGCGTCTGGGCCAACGCCGACTATCCGATCGACGCCGAGCGGGCCCGGGAGTACGGGGCCGAGGGAATCGGCCTGTGCCGCACCGAGCACATGTTCTTCGAGTCCGACCGGCTGCCCATCATCCAGCGGATGATCATGGCCGACTCGGTGACGCTCCAGAACGAGGCCATCGAGGCGTTACTGCCCCTCCAGCGCGGCGATTTCGAAGGGCTTTTCCGGGCCATGGACGGGCACCCGGTCATCGTCCGGCTGATCGATCCCCCCCTTCACGAGTTCCTCCCGTCCTACGAGGACCTGGTCCGCGACCTCACCGACCTCAAGCTGAAGCTCCGGGCCGCCAACGGCCTCTCCGCCATGGACGAGCTTCTCCAGGAGTTCCGGATCAAGGAGGACTATCTGCACCGCGTGGAGTCCCTACACGAAACCAACCCCATGCTGGGTACACGGGGCGTTCGACTCGGAATTCTCATCCCGAACCTCACCCGGATGCAGGTGCGGGCCATCTTCGAAGCGGCATGCCGATGCGCCCGGGACGGGGTGGCCGTGAAGCCCGAGGTCATGATCCCCCTGACGTCGCACGTGAACGAGCTGCGGGTCCAGAGGGAGACCCTGGAGGCCGTGGCCAGGACGGTCATGGGCGAGCAGGGGATGGAGATCGAGTACAAGTTCGGGACGATGATCGAGATCCCGCGGGCCGCCCTTACCGCCTCCCAGATGGCGGGTGTGTCCGAGTTCTTCTCGTTCGGCACCAACGACCTCACCCAGACCACCTTCGGCATCTCCCGGGACGACGCGGAGCAGAGCTTCCTGGTGGAGTACCAGCAGCGCGAGATTCTGCCCGCCAACCCCTTCGCCACCATCGATCGGGAGGGCGTGGGTCGCCTCATGCGCATCGCGGTGGAGGATGGCCGCGGGGCTCGGCCCGGCCTGGAGGTCGGGATCTGCGGCGAGCACGGGGGCGATCCCCGGACCATCGCGTTCTGTCACGAGCTGGGCCTCAACTACGTGTCCTGCTCACCCTACCGGGTGCCGATCGCCCGGCTGGCGGCAGCGCACGCGGCGCTGGCCGACTAGCCCGCCGCGGGTTCCGGGCGGCCCCAACGAGAGCGGCCCACCCCCGACGACGGGGATGGGCCGCTGCGCCTTCACGGGGTGAAGGCGCTCGAGGGGGTCAGGCTCAGCCTCCGCTGCCCGCCCGGACCTGGAGGTTGCCGCCCTCCGGTACCCAGACCGGGCTCGGCGGCGTCCTCGAGCCGTCGCAGATGTCTTCCGGCACGGCTTCGTTGTAGAACCTCACGAGCGACATCATGTCCGGGTCGTCCCCGGATCCCTCTCCGTTGTCCACGGCGACCATCGCCCAGGTGCCGCCCTCTCCGAAGATCCCCCCGTCGAACCGCTCGGGCGCGCGATCGGTGGTTCCGGCCACGACGGCCGTGTTGCCGGTGACCACCATGCAGGTGACGTCACCCTTCCAGCTGTCTCTGGGCTTATTCCGGGCGGTGGCCAGGGTCATCGTGCCCTTGGCCGCCATCCCGTCCGTCTGGATCGCGTTGATCCGGAAGGTGCGCGGGCCGTATGCGAAGGTCAGCATGCCGCTTCCGGTCACGGAGGCGGGCTGCCCGCCGGGGGCCATGGCGGAGGCCAGAAGGTCGTCTGCGCCGTCGGCCATCGGCTCGGTGGGGTTCTCGCAGGCCGCCACCAGAAGGGTGACGGCAAGCAGGGTCAGACCACGGGAGAGGGTCCGCATTGGGGGGCTCCTTGCGTTGGGTTGAGCTTGAAAAGGAAGGATTTCAACAATGGGCACGGTCCGACCGCGATCGCAACGATTCATTCCGGAGGGTCTCGGGGGCACCGCCGCCGGAGGGGAGCCGTTAGTTTGGATTCATGAGGGTACGGACACTTCTTCGCCGGAGTCTCCCGGGGCTCCTCCTGGCGGTCGGCGCAGGCCTCTTCGCACAGGCCACCTCCGCCCAGGAAGTCCCGCCCACTCCAGAGCTCCGGGCGGTGGCGCCGCCCTCCGAGACGGTGGGGGCCTGGCTCTCCCGCCTCCCCCTCGATCCCCGCGTCGCCGCGGAGATGGCGCACTTCCGAGACGGGGGTCGGGGCCCCCTGAGCCAGGGGTACCGGGACGCCGCAGCGGGTCGCCTGAGAGAACGGGTTACCCGGCGGGTGGTCGCCGGGGTGGCGGCGATCCACGAGGAGGGGTGTGCGGAGGGGGTGAGCGTGGAGTACCCCGGGTCCGGGTTCCTGGAGACCTCCGACCCGGACGCCAAGCTCCAGGAGCGGTTCGAGGATTCGTTCGTCGTCAGCGAGATGACGGCCTGCTACCTCCTGGAGGATCCGGACCTCCCCGGGCTGCTGGCCACCTACACCTCGCCGGAGTTCCGGATGGAGGCCCAGGATCGCATCGAGCGGATCTGGCCCGAGGACGGGCTTTCCTGCGTCCACACGGGTGGGGTGGCCATGCTCCTGGACCCCACCACGGCCTGTAACCAGCTCACCACGCTCGAGGCCGCCGCGATCGTCTCCGAACACTCCCAGGTCGTGGCCGGCGGAGGCGGGGACGGGCTGCAGACCGTGTACTTCAAGGAGAGCGTGAAGACCTTCGTCCCCATCCCCGGGGGCATGGCGCTCCACTACGTGAACTACACCCGGTCGGTGACGCTCAGCGGACTCAAGAAGCGGCTGGGTCGGGGGCGCATCGCCGAGAGCGCCACCGGACAGGCGGAACTCCTGCGGGAGAAGCTTGCCCAGGGAGGTTCCTGAGACGTACGGTTCCCGCCCCACCGGATGGATCGGTGGGCGCCGGCGTGCGCCGGCGATCGCTTTCATTGGACCGTACCGGGAGCCTCCTCCATGTCCTCGAGCCGTGTCGTGCGCCATACCCTCGGCGCCTTCGTAGCCCTCGCCCTCCTGGCGAGCCCCAGCCTCCTGCATCCCACCGACGTGGCGGCGCAGGATGCGGACGACCCCAACGCCATCGTGAACCCCGCCACCTTCGACCACCTGCGGTTCCGGATGGTCGGGCCCTACCGGGGTGGACGGTCCAGCGCCGTGACGGGCGTGCCCGGTGAGCCCAACCACTACTACATGGGCACCACGGGGGGAGGGATCTGGGAGACGGTGGATGCCGGGACCAACTGGCACCCCGTCTCGGACGACTACTTCGGTGGGTCCATCGGGGCCATCGACGTGGCCGATTCGGACCCCAACGTGATCTTCGCCGGCGGTGGCTCGGCGGACATTCGCGGAAACACCTCCACCGGCCGGGGCGTCTGGAAGTCCACCGACGCCGGAAAGACGTGGCGGTTCGTCGGGCTGCCCGAAGCCGGCCAGATCGGGCGGATCGAGATCCACCCGTCGAACCCGGACCTGGTCTACCTGGCGGCCCTGGGCCACCCCTTCGGCAAGAACCCCGAGCGGGGGGTCTACCGGACGGAGGACGGGGGCGACACCTGGGAGCCCGTACTCCAGCTCAACGACTCCACCGGGGCGGTGGACCTGGCGATGAACCCCCGGAACCCCCGGGAGATCTACGCCGGGATGTGGCGGGGTGAGCGGAAGCCCTGGACCATGATCTCCGGCGGCGAGGAGGGCGGCGTCTACAAGACCACCGACGGCGGCGACACCTGGGAGAAGCTGGGTGGCGGACTGCCCGAGGGACTGGTGGGGAAGGTCGGCGTGACCGTCTCGGCCGCGAACCCCGACCGGGTCTGGGCCATCATCGAGGCGGAGCCGGCCGGGGGCGTCTACCGCTCCGACGACGCCGGAAAGACGTGGACCCGGACCAACTCCGACAACAACCTGCGTCAGCGGGCCTGGTACTACACCCACGTCCAGGCCGATCCCAACGACGAGCACACGGTCTGGGCCCTCAACACCGGGCTGTACGTCTCGGTGGACGGGGGGACCACCTTCCGAGGCGTGGCCGTGCCGCACGGGGACGTTCACGACCTCTGGATCAACCCGGACGACTCGGACTACATGATCGTCGCCAACGACGGCGGCGGTCAGGTGACCGTGACCGGTGGCGACAGCTGGTCCACCTACTACAACCAGCCGACGGCGGAGCTGTACGACGTCATCGTCGACAACGGCTTCCCCTATCGGCTGTACGGGTCCCAGCAGGACAACACCGGGATCAGCGTCCCGGCCTGGACCTCGCCGAACTCACTCTACCCGAAGCAGAACTGGCTCTACCCGTCGTCGTGTGAGACCGGGCCCGTGGCGCTGCACCCCGACCACCCCGACATCCTGTATGGCGGGTGCTACGGGGGCGCCATCAACCGCCTGGACCTGAAGACGGATCAGCGCCGCAACGTGATCGCCTACCCCCAGCTCCAACTGGGCCAGGCGGCCAAGGACCTCCGGGAGCGGTTCCAGTGGGTCTCGCCCATCGTGGTGGACCCCCACGATCCCGAGACGGTCTACCACGCCTCGCAGCGGCTCCACCGCAGCCGGGACGGTGGGATGAACTGGGAGATCGTGTCTCCCGACCTGACCACCAACACGCCCGAACACCAGGAGGCCTCGGGAGGGCCCATCAACAACGACATCACCGGCGTGGAGATCTTCAACACGATCTTCTCGGTGGCCATCTCCCTGCAGGACCGGAACACCATCTGGGCCGGGACCGACGACGGCCGGGTCCACATCACCCGGGACGGCGGAGAGAACTGGACCGAGATCACGCCCTCCGACATGCCCCAGTGGGGCACGGTGGACGAGATCGACGTCTCGGCTCACCAGGACGGGCGCGCGGTGATGGCGGTTCAGAACTACCGGATGGATGACTTTGCGCCGTACATCTGGGTCACCGATGACTTCGGCCAGAACTGGCGGCGGGTCACGGACGGGTCCAACGGAATCCCCGCCGATCACCCGGTCCGGACGGTGCGCGAGGACCCGGAGGTCCGGGGCCTGCTCTACGCCGGGACCGAGTTCGGGATCTTCGTCTCCTTCGACGACGGGGCCCACTGGCAGTCCCTGCGCCTGAACCTGCCCGAGACGCCGGTGACGGGCATGCGGGTGGCGCACGGCGACATCCAGATCGCCACCCAGGGGCGGTCGTTCTACATCCTCGACGACATCGGGCCGCTGCGGGACCTGGCTCGGGACCGGGCCGCCGACGCTGCGCGGCTCTACCCGGTCCGCGACGAGTACCGGATCACGCGGGTATCCGGCGGGGTCGGCGAGGAGTTCGCCCCCGAGTCCCACCCCGGTGGAGCGATCGTGAACTTCTTCACCCCGGAGGGCTCGACGGGCGCCGAGGGTGAGGCGGCCGTGACGCTGGAGATCCTGGACTCCGCCGGCCAGTTCGTCGGCGGGGCGACCACCGACTCCGTCCGGGCCGCGGACACCCACGGACTGGGCCGGATGCCGGCCCGGGCCGGAATGCACCGCTGGGTCTGGAACCTTCAGTACCCCGGGCCCGAACTGGCCGACGGTGCGGTGATCTGGGGCTACACCGGTGGCGTGAAGGCGCCTCCGGGGCAGTACGTGGCGCGCCTGACGGCGGGAGGGACCACCCAGGAGCAGAGCTTCGCTCTCAGGGCCGATCCGCGTCTCCCGGACATCGCGACGGCCGAATACATGGAGCAGTTCCGGGTGGCCATGGCGATCCGGGACTCGGTGACCGTCGTGCACCGGGCCCTGTCCAAGCTGCAGAGCGCCCGGCTCCAGGCCGAGGCGGCCGTGGACCGGGCCGACCAGGCCGGCGTCAGCGACCAGGTCGAGCCGGCGGCGGACGCCCTCAAGGCTTCCATTGCCGACGTGGAGATCGAGCTGAACCAGGTGAACAGCGAGAGCGGCCAGGACCCGATCCGCTACGCCGGTAAGGTGGACAACCAGTACCTGGAGCTGTACGGGAACGTCACCGGCCAGGACGGATACATCTCCGGCGGACCGGAGGGTGCTCCCACGCCGTCGGCACTGGAGCGGTTCGAAGATCTGAACGGAGACTGGCAGGCCATCTACGAGCGGGTGCGCGTGGTGCTCGACGTGGAGGTGGCCGAGTTCAACGAGCTCATCGAACGCCTGGGTCTGCCGGCCATCGTTCTGGAGGAGCGGGGGCCCATCACCTAGGGCCCCGCACGATACGAACAGCCCTCCGAGCGGGGGCGCGGCCGCCCTCCGGTCGTGCCCCCGCCGAATGGCCTCGCGCCGGCCGGGGCCGGGAATGGAGACACATCATGGGTCTGGATCCGAACTCGAGCATCGTGCTCCGAGCCATGGTCCGGATGATGCTCGCCGACGGGAAGGTGGTGTACCCCGAGATCGAGCTCATTCAGAGGGTCTATCTTGATCTGACCGGGGAGGACGCCACGCAGGATCTCCTCGACGAGGTCTCCGAAGAGGTCCGGGCCGACCGTCGCTCCGCGGACGAGTACCTGGAACAGGAGACCGCGGGCTGGAAGGCTTCGGACCGCCGCGCCCTGCTTCGGGCGGCCTGCCTGGTGGCGATCGCGGACGAGGAGCTGGTCCGGGACGAGCGCCTGCTCCTGATCCGGTTCGGGCGCGCCCTGCGCCTGGCCGCCGCCGATGTCCGGACCATTCACGCCGAGCTCTTCGATGAGTGAGGCCGCTCCGGCGAGCGGCGCCCGTCTCCTGGTCCTGGGGGCTACCGGCATGGTTGGTGGGCTGGTCGCCCGCATGGCCCTGGCGTCGGACGAGGTGGAGGAGGTCCGGGTCCTGAGTCGGCGTCCCACCGGGCTGACCGGGCCGGGCCTTTCCGAGGTTCTGCATCGGGATCTCGGCGACCTCTCGGGAGTGGAAGAGGCCTTCGCTGGACTGGACGCCGCCCTGTTCTGCGTGGGCGCCTACACGGGGGGCGTGCCGGACGAGGAGTTCAGGAGGGTGACGGTGGACATGGCCGTGGCGGCGGGTCGCGCGGTCCGGGCCGGGAGCCCAGGGGCCGCGTTCTGTCTGCTGAGTGGGCAGGGGGCCGATCAATCCGAGAAGAGCAGGGTCGCCTTCGCCCGCTACAAGGGGATGGCCGAGAACGCCCTCAGGGGAATGGACTTCCCTCGCCTCCACCTGTTCCGTCCAGGGTACATCTATCCGGTGGACCCGCGAGACGAACCGTCAGCCCTCTATGCGGCCTTGCGGGTGATGTGGCCCGTGGCGCGGCGGCTCTACCCCAACGTGGGCATCAGCTCGGCGGACCTGGCGGCGGCCATGCTGGAGGCGGCGCTGCATGGGACCCCCGGCCACGACCGGCCTGAGCTTGAGAACCGGGACATCCGGACCCTGGCGTCCTGACCCGCTAGCGGCGGCTGCATCGACGAGCCCGGGGGGCATGGGGTTCAACCCCCGCTCGTAGGCGCGGATGGCCGCGTAGGAGGCCCCCGGCGTCCCGGAGGGGGGGCGCCCCGCGCCCCTTCCGGAACGAAAAGCGCCCCCACCGGAATTCGGGGGGGGCGCTGGTTTCGTCGGGGCTCTTCGGGAGAGTCGATCAGACCTCTTCGACCGTGTAGGCGAGTCGCCAGTTCGACATGTTCTCGGGGTCCACCGAGCCCTCGTCGCCGGGGATGTGAGGCCCGACGATGCCCGAGACCGGACCCGTGAACTCCCGCTCATAGGCGTCGAGGTAGTCGTTGTCGCTGAACTGGTCCACCTCCATACCCTCGGCGATGATCTTCAGGTGGTCCTCCACGTATCCGTCGAAGAGCACCTTGTTGATGTGGTCGAGGCGGTTCCCGGAACGGTTGTGCGTGATCTCGATGTAGCCGTCGCCCTCGGGGATCCGGCTCTCCTGGATCTGGCCGCCGTTGTTCCGGGTGAACACGCGGAAGTTGAAGACGAACTCGCCGATCTCGTCGGTGTCCAGGGACTCCAGGATCTGGAGCCACTTGAGGATCACGCGGATTCGAGTTCCAGACTGCTCTGCCATCGAGGGCTCCTTCTTTCCGTTCAGACCTGTCGTTTTCAGTCCGGGGCCCGGGTCCGGCCGCCACCGAAGTTCTCCGGCGCTCGGCGGACGAACCCTGTCCAGGGAAGCGGGAAGCTAGGAAAGCCGACACCCTTTGTCCAGCATCCCTCGACTTGTGGGGATGCCCCCCTTCCGGTAACCATTCCCGCCGGCGCGAGAACCGTTGCCAAGGGCAGCCTTTCTCCAAAGAAATCCAGTGTTTCCGGGGTCGGGCTCGGGCCTCCCGGGCCAGGGTCAACCTACCGGAATCACCTCTCCCACACAGCAGCGGGTACCCATGGGCACAGGCAAGCAGTACTCCGGATATCGCTCGTATTCCTACCTCGATCCCGGGGTGGACTACCGGGCGTTCGAGATGGCCGCCGAGATCGACCGGGTACCCGGGGCGCCGGTCCCGCTCCCTCCCGACCTGGAGCCGCGGGCCGACGCTCTGGCTCGAGACCTCGTGATGATCTCGCTCCACGAGCACGTGGGCGTCTTCCCACAGGCGATCGAGGAGACGCCCGAGTACGCTCGGGAGGGTCGCATGGTCACCGCCTTCGAGGGGCTGGCCCAGAGCGCCTGGGACTGCGTCTTCGACAACCTGCTGGACGGGATCTGCCGAATCCACTCCAGGAGCGGCTGGCAGTGGGATGACGTGCTTCACGACCTGGGAATGAGGCTCTGCGATCTCGCCCACCAGGACTTCCTCATTCACGGACTCCGGGTGGACGACATCCGGCGGGCACACGCCGAAGGCCGGATCGCATGGGTGGCGGCGATGGAGGGGGCCGCCATGATCGAGAACGAGCTGGACCGGATCGACCTCCTGCACGGGTTCGGGGTCCGGCTCCTCGGGATCGCCTACAGCGAGGCGAATGCGCTGGGGTCCGGGCTCAAGGAGCACCGGGACGGAGGGCTGACGGCCTTCGGGCGCCGTGCGGTCGAGCGGATGAACAAGGTGGGGATGCTCATCGACTGCTCCCACTGCGGAGACCAGACCACGCTCGACACCATCGAGGTCAGCGAGCAGCCCATCTGTCTCTCCCACATCGGAGCCCGGGCCCTCTGGGACAGCAACCGCCTGGCTCCGGACGAGGTGCTGGAGGCCTGTGCCGCGAAAGGCGGGGTGATCGGGGTCGAGGCGGCTCCCCACACGACGATCTCCCCCGATCATCGACGCCACTCCCTCGAGTCGTTCATGGACCACTTCCGGTACATCGTCGATCTGGTGGGGATCGATCACGTGGCCTTCGGGCCCGACACCCTCTACGGCGATCACGTGGGGCTCCACCGGACGTATTCGGCGGCCCTCTCGCTCAAGGAGAGCCACGGGGGCGCGGAGCCGGGCCGCGACTACGAGCCGGTGGACTACGTGGAGGGCCTGGAGAACCCGACCGAGGGCTCGCACAACATCCTCCGATGGCTCGTGAGGGAAGGGTACTCGGACGAGGACATCGCGAAGGTGATGGGCGGCAACGTCCTGAGGCTGCTGGAGACGGTTTGGGCCTGATCCGCTTTGCGGGCGGCGGGGTGGTGCCCCGCCCGAGCGGGCGCGTCACCGGGGTGGCTCTCGGCATCCTGGGGGTCGTGGCTCCGGTTGGGCCCTCGCCCGACCTGGCCGCGCAGGAGGACCGACCCGTGCTGGCCGCCGGGAGCATGGAGACCGAACCTCCCTCCCCGGAGGGGGCCGTCCGGGCCAGCGTCGAGTACCGGTTCGCGACTCCGCTCCCGGACTCGGTGGACCTCCTCCTCCTTTCCCGGGGTCGGACGGTCTCGGATCTCGAACACGCGGTGCGCGGCGGATGGGAGCAGATCCGCGTCTGGCGAGGTGAGGACGGGTCGCTCCGCGGCAGGGCGCCACTTCAGGGGGATCGCCTCCGGGTCCGTTGGACGGTGCTGGACGCGTTCGTTTTTCGGGGTCCCGAGGCCGCACTGGACCTCCCCATACCCGCTCCGATCTCGGCGGACAACGGAGCCCTCCCGGACCGCTTCGGCATCCTCGTCCGCGGTGACCGGCGCTACGACGTCCGAAGACCCTTCCCGTCGAACCTCCGGTACGACGACTCCGGCGCCGGGGCCGCCGACCTGGTCGGGGACGCCCCGGTCGTGCCGGGCGTAGT
Organism: Gemmatimonadota bacterium; assembly: GCA_039587435.1. Taxonomy (GTDB): domain Bacteria; phylum Gemmatimonadota; class Gemmatimonadetes; order Longimicrobiales; family Gaopeijiaceae; genus JBDHIJ01. Next base: position 97,953 of record JBDHIJ010000003.1, on the reverse strand, counting down.
CCGGTTCGGGGATCCCTCCCTGCTCGCGGATCCCGCGCCGCCCGAGGCGGGGGGCCCGGGGGAGGCGCAACCGGGGCAGACCCGAACCGGGCAGACGCAGACCGGGCAGGCCGAGACCCCGGATGGGACGACCGGCGTCGGCTGGCCCTTCTGGGGGCTCTGGTTCGCGCTGGCCGGTCTCCTGGTGGCGTACGGCGTGTGGATGGCCGGGCGGGAACGGATCGAGCGGTCCGATGCCGCCGACGACGACCCCCTCAGTCCGGGGGCCTCGTGAGTCCGCAGGGCGTCGTCTTCCTGCTCTACTTCGCGGTGGTGTTCCTCTTGGGGCTCCTCGCGCTGCGCAGAACCTCCGACGAGTCGGACTACTGGATCGCGGGCGGCCAGCTCGGCTGGCTCCTGGGCGGGGCCACCCTGGCCGCCACCCACACCAGCGCCGGCTCGTTCGTGGGCACGGTGGGCGTGGTGCACACGGTGGGATGGTCGTTCGGATGGCTTCTCCTGAGCATCCCGCTGGCCTACTGGTTCACCGTTGCGGTGCTGGCCCCCCGGTTCACCCGGGTCCGGGAGCTGACCCTGCCGGCGTTCCTGGAGGCCCGATACGGGTCGAAGGGAGTCCGGGGGATGGGCGCCGTCATCATCCTGGTTGCGACGGTCGTGTACATCCAGGCGCAGATCGTCGCCGGTGGCCTGGTCGCCAACACGGTCTTCGGGATCTCTCCCAGGACGGGAATGATCGCGTTCGCCCTCGTCATGGTGGCCTACACCGTGGTGGGCGGCATGCTGGCCGTGGTCTATACCGACTTCCTGCAGATGCTGGTCATGCTGGTCGGGACCGCGCTCGCCGTCCCCCTCACCCTCCGGCACTTCCGGGGTCCCGCCGACTTCGTGGCACGGGTGCAGGAAGCGAACCCGCTCGCCTTCGAGTGGGGAGCCATGCCCGGGACCATGCTCTTCGGGATGGGGCTGGCCTTCCTGCTGGGGTCGGTGTCCACTCCGGAGAAGCTCATCCGCCTGTATGCCATGAAGGACATGAAGGCCATCCGGCGGGGGGTCATGCTGGCAGTGGCGTTCATCGTTGGGGTGAACTTCTCCCTCTTCTTCGTCGCGCTGGCCTCCCGGTCCCTCTATCCCACGCTCCCCTCCGGGGACCTGGCCATGCCGGTGATGGCGGCCAGCGTGCTCCCGCCGGTGGTGGGGGGGATTCTCCTGGCCGCCATCACCGCGGCCATGATGTCGACCGTGGACTCGCTGCTGGTCGTGGCGGGTTCGGCACTGTCCCAGGACCTGTACCAGGGCCTGGTCCATCCCGAGGCGTCGCTCGAGCGGCGGCTCATGGTGAACCGCCTGGGAATCGGGGTGGTGGGGGTCGCCCCCCTCCTGCTGATCCTGGCCGGCGTCGGGGAAGGAACGCTGGTCCAGTTCATCGTGCTACTGTTCTCGGCGCTGATGGCGGGTTCGTTCTTCGTCCCGGTGGTGTTCGGCGTCTACTGGCGGCGGGCGAATCGGCAGGGAGCCATGGCCGCCATGGTGGGCGGCGCCACGGCCACCTTCCTCTGGAAGGCTCTGGGTCCGGCCACCATCGATCCGGTGGTGCCGGGCATCATCACGTCGTCGGTCCTGATGGTGGTGGTCAGTCTTGCGACTCCACCCACACCCGCCGAGCACGTGGACCCCTACTTCCCCGGCGGCTCCTGAACCGGGCCCGGGTGGCGCTGCGCGGGGACGCCCGGGGGGTCAGCCGGCCTCGTCCACCACCACGGCGAGCCAGCGACCGTCCGGCGAGACGGCCATGCGCGTGATCCGGCCCAGTCCCTCCGGCAGGCCCGTGACCGGCTCCCATCGCGCCTCGGGGCGCCTCCCGGTGGGCCAGCGGTACAGCCCCGTATCGTCGGCCATGAGAAGGGTCGAGCGGGGTGCCCAGGTGTAGTCCTGACTCCCCTCCAGGGCCGGTGCCAGCTGTCGAGTACGCCCCCTGGCCGGATCGATGGCCTGGATCGTGGCGCCGCCCTCTCCGTTCTGAAGGAAGGAGAAGGCGGGCTCACCGGGAATCGCGTGCAGGCTCCGGCCGATGTTCTCGGCCATCTGCCGCCCACGGTCCGCGCCCGGGGGGACGATCTGCAGGGTCGGAGGGTCGCCGAGGATGAAGAGGGCCAGGGCCCGGTTGACCGACCATGCGTGGTACCCGACCGGAGCGATCTCCGGCAGGAGCAGCCGCGGATTCGTGCCGTCCAGGTCGAAGGCCCAGAGCCGCTGGGTGCCGTCCGCTTCCACCCGGATCACGCTGAATGCGTCCCCCTCCGGCATCACCGTCGCCGAGTACTCCGCTTCCTCCGTCCGGGTCAGCTGCGTCTCGGTTCGAGCGATGAGGTCGAACCGGTAGATGTCGGCCTGCGCCTCGCTCCGGATGGAGGTGAACAGGAGTGCCGCCCCGTCCGGGGTGAACGAGGGCTGGTTGTCGTACCCCGGGCGCTCCGTCACCCGAACGGGGGCTCCCACCGACCAGGCTCCCTCCGGCGGTGCGTCCAGCGGGAGCAGCACGATGTCGGTTCCGGGTGCGGCCTGACCCGCCGCCGGGGTGGCCGCGGCGGCCAGAGTCAGGGCCACCAGGACGGCGAGTCCGCCGGTCCGGGGGGTCGGGGTGGAAAGAGCGCTCATGGGTCGTCCTCTCTGGGGAAGCTGATCTCCAGCACCCGGCCGTCCGAGAGGACGACCAGGACCGGCTCGACGTCGACCTGATCGAAGGGGCGGGCTGAACCCGTGACGGGGGCACCCGATGCCCCCGGGGCGTTCACGACGTCCGCCGCGATCGGAGTCGGGGGCGGCAGCTCGTACGCGTCCGCCGCCGTCAGGTCCACATCGTACCCCAGGTCCTCGAACGACGCGACGCTGGTGGCGCTGAGGGGCATGCGGCCCAACTCCTCGAAGAACCCGGTCATGAGCTCGTGGTCGAAGACGGATTCCCGCCAGTGCACCTCCCGCGTCCCGGACGAGCCGGCGTCCTCCACCGGGACTCGGGGCAGATCACCGCCCGCCAGCCGCTGGTACTCGGTCCGGGCCATCACGCCCAGGAACATCGGATCGTAATTCGGATCGGCGGGGCCACCCTCGATGCCCTCGAGCAGGTCGTTCGACCCCCAGGTCCAGAGTCCGCCGAACCCGAGAGCGTGACCGAGCTCGTGGAGGATCAGGTCGAAGAGCTGGTCGTCGGTCATGACGGCGGCGTCGTCCCGATCCAGCCGCACCGTGGCGGCGAAGGGGAGAATGGACCCGCGGAGTCCGCAGACGGACGCGGAGGCCAGCAGGCCGCCGACACCGTCCACCGTTTCCGCGGTGACCAGGACGGCCAGATCGTCGATGGTCGTGCCGTTGAGCAGCACTCCGTTGCTCCGGCAGCGCGTCCCCCCGAAGAAGTCGTCCCGGAGGGTGATCCCGGGGATGTCGCCGACGATCACCTCCTCCAGGCGATCGGCTGCCGCCCGGACTATGCCTGACAGCCGCGGATCGAGGGGCTCCGGCTCCACGAGATGGAAGTCGAACGTGTCGGGGTTCTCGTCCTCGACGGCGATCTCGAAGGGCGCGCTGGACTCCAGACCGGCGCTCTCCACCCGCACGGTGAACTGGAACCGGTTGTCCCCGTCGCTGCTGGTCACACCCTCGGGGGTGCCGATGATGGTGCCGGCCTCGCTCAGGGACAGACCGGGAGGCAGCTCGCCCGATTCGAGAGTCCACGTGTAGGCGCCGTCTCCCTCGACGGCCTCGAGGGTCGCCTCGTAGGCCGAACCGAAGCGGCCCTGGGGGACGGAGGTCGTCACGATCTCCGGGGGCCGGATCGCCCGTGCGACGGTCAGGGTGAGATCCAACTCGTCGGTCTGTGATCCGCTGGTGACCCGGGCCGACCACGCGAACTCCCCGTACACCGCGGGGGTGCCGGTCAGGGCCCCGGACTCCACCAGGACCAGCCCCTCCGGAAGCGCCCCCGCAACCACGGTCCATCCGTATTCACCGGTGCCGCCCGTAGCCTGGAGCTGGGCCGAGTAGGGTTCGCCCTCGGTGGCGTCCTCCAGCCCGGGGTCCAACGCCTCCAGCGTCCCGAGGGTCTCGGCCTCGGAGGGCCCGACCCACGCCGAGCACGAAGCGACCCGGCAGGCACGGACGCGGTACGCGTGGAGCGTGCCGGGTTCCAGGCCCTCGTCCACGTGCTCCATCTCCGCGGGGCTGGGCCGGGCCACGTGTTCCCAGTCGCCGTCTCCGACCTTCCGTTCGAGCTCGTACGCGTCGGCGTCGTCGGTGTCGTGGATCCACGTCACGTGTATGGCGACGTGAGAAAGAACCTGAGCCGCGATGGACTGGGGTGGGGAGGGCGCTGGAATGGGGTCGACGGTCACGCTGGCCTGGCCCCCGACGCCATCGGCCGTGGCCAGCACGAGGCCGTCCCCCGGGGCCAGGCCCACCACCTCGCCCGAAGAGTCCACCGCCAGGATCCCGATGGGATCGGTCGACCAGGTCACGGCGACGTCCAGTGGATCGCCGGCGGCGTTCAGCGGCTGGGCCTGGAACTGTGCCGTCTCCCCCTGGATGATCCGCGCCTGGGCCGGCGTCACGATCACCGTGGCGACCGTGGTGTCGGGGGGTGGCGGAGAGGTGGTGCCGTCGCATGCGCCCAGCGCTCCGCCCAGCACGAGCACGGGGAGGATCGGCCACCGGAGAGACTTCCGGGAGGGACGGCGGATTGGGCACTGCAGGACCATGCCCAAAGCTGGTGGGAACGGCGGGGGCGTTCCACCCCCTCCGGGGTGTGCGGCGCCCTCGGGGTCGCCCACCTGGCCGCACACGTTTGGGGGCCCTGAGCCCCGGGTCCGTGGCCGCGCCCTGCGCACCGCCCACCGACGCGAGCGGCAACCCATTGAATCTTCTGGGCGTCTCACTCCGTAGGACGGGTTAGCTCGGCAGGGGTCGGGCGGTCATGGGGTGACGATGCGGATGAAAGATCCAGCGGACCCGGTCCGTATATGGGTTGGAAGATTCGGGGTGGGGCGGATGGGTGGATGCGGGGCCGGCCGGGGAGAATTCTCCGGCCGGTCCTTTTTCTTCTGTGCAGGCGTCAGCGCCGGGAGGACGCACCGATGTTCTGGAAGCTCAAGACGAAGTCCGGAGGCCCCCTGGAGGCGCCCAAGCCTCCCCTGAGACCCCCGCGGATCAAGATCCCCGGCCTCCACCGCGACGATCCCACGAAGGTGCCGAAACCGCCGGCGCCCCCGGGATTCGAGTGGGTATTCAAAGGCGGCGGCAGTGACCGGAAGCGTCGAGGGAAGAAGCGGCGCTGACTCCTTCCCAAGGTCGGGGAGCGCCTCCATCTTCCCGGCCATGAACTCGACGAACGCGAGAACCCGGAACGGCCGGGCAGGCAGGCCAGTCCTCACCCTCGTCGCCGGACTGGCGCTGGCGGCGTCCACTTCGGCTCCGCCCTGGGGCGAGCACGGGCATCTCATCGCCGGCCGAGCGGCCGCCGTAAACCTCCCGGGTGAGATGCCCGGTTTCTTTCGCACCGCCTCGGGCCAGCTCTCCTGGCTGAACCCGGAGCCGGACCGGCGGCGCGACGGCGATCTCCGGGAGATGAACGAGGCCTTCCGGTACGACCACTATGTCGACATGGAGAACCTCCTGGCCGACGCTCTGGGCAGCCAGGCGCAGGCGGAGGCGGTCGACACGGCCCCCGACCGGTACCGGTACCTGGAGGTCCTGTTCGACTCCGAGCTGCCGGTCCCGGTCCGGGACGCGGGGTTTCTGCACCTCCGCATCGTTGAGCTCTATCAGAGGCTCGAAACGGGGTTTCGCCAGTGGAGGACGGCCCCGGGTCCCGAGGAGCAGGGCTTCATCGAGGCCCGCATCATCAATGACGCCGGGATCCTGGGCCACTACGTGACGGACGGCTCCCAGCCGCACCACACCACCATCCACTTCAACGGATGGTCGTCCCGGGTACCCAACCCGGAGGGGTACAGCACCAGCCGCGAGATCCACTCCCGGTTCGAGAGCGGATTCGTCGGCGCCCACATCGCATTTGAGAATATCCTCCCCCGGGTCAGCGACGAACCCCGAGTGCTCGGCGACGTGCGGGAAGCGGTCTGGGCGTTCCTGCTGGAGTCCAACGGTGAGGTGGAGCGGCTGTACCAGCTCGAGCGTGACTTCGGGTTCGACCCCGGCGCGCCGGCCGACCCGGAGACCCGGGAGTTCGTGGTGGAGCGGCTTGTCGCGGGTGTGGAGATGCTCCGGGACCTGTGGTGGACGGCCTGGGTGAACAGCGCGGGCTAGATCTCTCGGGCGGGCCCGGTCCCCGGCAGGCCTCTACGGGCTCGCGAGGTGCGGCCTCAGCCCTTCGCGACCCGGTTCCTGCCGGCGCGCTTGGCCCTGTAGAGGGCCTGGTCCGCCTTCTTGAGGATGGCCTCCGCGGAGTCGGCCCGATTCGAGTCGCTCACCCCGATACTCACCGTCACGGAGAGCCCCCGGGGCTGGCGCTTCGGAGCTTTCGACCTGCGTGACTTCCCGCTGGAGCCCTTGCCGGTCCGGGGACGGGTCCGGGAGCGCACCCGGAAGGTGGCGCCCTCCACTCCGGCCCGGACCTCCTCCAGGAAGGGAACCACCGCCTCCCGATCCCGTTTCGGGAAGAGCAGCGTGAACTCCTCGCCCCCGTATCGGAACGCCTTCCCGCCTCCCCCGCACTTCGAGAGCTGCGAGGCCACCATCCGCAGGACCTGGTCTCCCACGTCGTGGCCGTGCCGGTCGTTGAACCTCTTGAAGTGGTCCACGTCCACCATGGCCAGGGCATAGGGCCGTCCCATCCCTTCCAGGGCCTGCTTGAGGGCCCGCCGTGTGGGCAGAACCGTGAGCTCGTCGCGGTAGGCGAGGGAGTACGACGTCTCGACGACGGAGACGGCCAGCAGCAGCCCGGCTCCCAGGATCATGGTGGGCTGCGCCGCCTCGGTCCCGGCGAACGCCCCGACCACCAGCGGGGCGACAAGCAGCAGGCCCCGCTCCACCGGACCCCGGTGCAGCACCAGGGACACGAGCAGGGCGGAGAGCGCGACGATCAGGGCCAGGGACAGGGCCGGAGGCAGGTCGCCCAGCCCCCAGGGGAGCGACGACCACCGCGCCACGGCCTCGGGGCTCGGCCATTCGGCCACGGTCAGCGCGAGCCCCGGCCGGCGCGATTCGGTCCAGGCGGCGCTCGCGACCAGCAGGGCCGGCAGAAGCGCCTGAAGGACCCCCGGAACCGACCGGAGGCCTCGGTCCCGCGTTCCGGCGAGTCCGGCGAGCGCCAGGAGGATCGCGAGGAGGACCAGGGTCCCGCCGTCACCGTCGGCCGCCTGCGACGCCGTGGCGGTGAGTCCGTACAGGGCGGGGACGGCCGGGAGGGTCAGGACGAGGCCGACCGCCACCACGCGACTCCGCTGAAACCGCCAGCCGAGGAGGATCGCCGCCGCCAGCACGAGCCAGGGCAGGGCCGGCCCCGCCTGAGCCATCCAGGCCCGGCCGATGGGCGCTCGGGCGGCCCAGACCGTCCCGATCAGGATCAGGCCGCCGGGGACGAGAAGCCTCAGCGCCTCCCGGCGAAGCTCAGTTCCCAAGGTCGGTGGCCTCGGGGGGCGTTGGAGTGGACCTCAACGGATGGGGCTCGAGGAATGCCGGTGGATCACAGACCGAACATGGTCCGGACCACGAACCCCAGGTTGGCGGGGCGCTCGGCCAGGCGCCGGACGTACCAGGGGAACCACGACTCCCCGTAGCTGATCAGGACCCGCACCCGACCGCCCTCGGACCTGAGGCGGAGCTGCTCGGCGGTCCGGATGCCATAGAGCATCTGGATCTCGTAGGCGTCGGACGAAAGACCACGGGCCGACGCCGCTTCGCCCACCCGCTCCAGCATGGAGAGGTCGTGCGTGGCGATCCCGTGCCGGGGCTCCGGGCGCTGGACGGCGTGGTCCAGCAGCCGCTCGGACAGCTCCAGATAGCTGGCGTCGGTGTCGGCCTTCTTCGGGAAGGCCACGTCGGCGGGCTCCCGGTAGGCGCCCTTCACCATGCGGATGGTCGCGCCGCGCTCGAGCAGGTCCTCCAGGTCGTCGGCGGTCCGGTAGAGGTACGACTGGAGGCACAGGCCGGAGTTGGGGAACTCCTCCCTCAGGGATCGATACAGGTCCAGCGTGGTGTCGACGTAGTGCGACTCCTCGATATCGACCCAGAGGAAGTTCCCGGTCTCGGCTGCCCGCTCGGCCAGGCGGCGGCAATGCTCCAGGGCCGCGGCCGGATCCAGGTCCATGCCGAGCTGGGTCAGCTTGACGGAGATGTGGGTTTCCAGCTCCCGCTCGGCGATCTCGCGGTAGGCCGCCAGGTAGTGGTCCCGCACCTCGTCGGCCCCGCTCAGCTCGGAGAGGTTCTCCCCGAGACGGGTGACGACGGTGGGGATTCCCGCCTCGTCCCGGAGGCGCGTCGCCTCCCGGAGCGCGTCGGCCAGGTGCTCTCCGGGCATGAAGCGGGAGACGGCCTTGCGGGCGAATCGACGTTTGCGGAACTGGCCCTCGATCCAGCGGTTCTTGGAGGCCCAGATGAGAGAGTTGCGGACGAGCGGCAACGGATGCTCCTGACTCCGTATCCCGGGGGAGCCCGCTCGACGTCAGCGAAGGACGCGTTTGCCCAGGAGGTCGTAGCGGTCGCCGGGAAGCAGATAGAAGTACGGCGGACGAAGGCCAGAATAGTCTGCCGATTCGTAGACGTACACCCGTCCCGCTCCCAGTACCCGGGCCTGGTTCGCACGAATCTCCACCGCGGTACCCTCGTCGAGGCCCAGTCCCAGCAGGTAGGGATAGCGACGGACCACCTCGGTGAGGTCGTTGACGCGACCCCGGGCCCGGAGGTGCTGGTCGACGGCCAGCCGGCGGACGAAGCCGAATCCCCGTTCGTATCCCTGGCCCATGACGATGTGGTTGCCCTCGGGGGCCCCCCGGACCAGGTACGACGCCAGAATCGACGCGCCCGCCGAGCTTCCGCCCACGACCCCTCCGCGCTCCAGCACCCTCGCGATGGCGTCGTGGGTCAGGGTCCCCAGGTACGCGTCGATCACCCGGTAGGGACGTCCGCCCGGGATCCAGACCGCGTCGGCGGCGTCCAGGCGCGACGCGAACTCGGGGGAGTTGGCCTCCCGTCGAGAGCGGGTGTGAACGAGCTCCAGGTTCCGAGCCCCCGCCCGCCGCAGCGCCGACAGTCCGTTCCAGCTGGGCCCGAGCCGCTCTTCTCCGCTGGCCGTGGGGATGACGACGATGCGGGCGTCCGGGCCGCCGGCGAGTTCGACGAAGCGGCGCATGACGTCGGCCGGAAGCGCTCCGCCCCCCGCGAGGAACAGCCATCCCGCATCCGGGGCCACCGGACCCTCGAAGGTGTGGTAGGGGTCATCGGGCTGGGCCCACCAGCGCCCCAGGAGCTCCTCCGGCGTGTCGGCCGGGAGCGGGGCGTCGGGCATCCCCGAGATGGTGGGGGTCGCAACGCGATCGCCCTCGACGCCAGCCGAGCGGCCGGGATCGAGGGCGTCGGAGTTCTGGGCGGCCCGGGCGTCGGTGGGTTGAGCCGGGTCGGCGGCGGGTGCCGCGGTCTCGGGGGGCGAAGACGTGGCGCAGGCCCCGGTGAACACCAGGGCCAGGATCCAGCTCGAGAGAAGTGGTCTCGCGCCTCTCGTCAATGCGCCTCCCGAGAGAGGATCAGTGCGTGAAGAAGGGGTTCTCCCCGCTGGCGTGATCCGTGATATCGTGCACCGCCGTGACCTCCGGGACCGACTGTGCGAGCATGCGCTCCACACCCTGGCGAAGGGTCATGCGCGACATGGCGCAGCCCTGACAGCCTCCGGTCATCTCGATGAAGATCTCGGTCCCCTTCACGTCGGCCAGGACGATGGCGCCGCCGTGGGAGGCGACCGCCGGGTTGATCTGGCTGTCCAGGACCGACTTCACCCGCTCGGCCAGGGCGCCTTCGCCCTCGGAGAGCTGGGTGCCCTTCCGGACGGGCCGCACCTCGAACCCGCTCTCGTTCACCCGCTGCACGAAGTCCACCGTGGCGCCCTGCAGGGCCTCGCTGTCGTCTTCGGACACGAGAACGGTGAAACCACCGCCGTCCACCGTGACGTCCGAGTCCTGCTGCTCGCCGAGGGTGACCAGGGAGAGCTCGAACTGGGGGTTCAGCGGGGTTCCGGGACGCTGGGTCACGCGAAGGGCCAGGTCCGAGTCCTCGTCCTGTCCCATGTAGGCCAGGACCATGTCCTTGGCGGCATCAGTAAAAGTCAGCATGGCTTCTGGTCGTTGCGCTGGTCGGAGCGTAGTCCGGTTCCACGTTCGTACACGACGGCCCGCGATGGGATCCCGGGCCCATTCCTGCCTCATCAATGATCTCGTGAAACGGTCGGTTCCACCAGTCCCGAGGCGGCGCCGCGATCATCAGCGGGCCGGTTTTCGATTCCGCGTTGCCCACAGGTAGGGCCGCATGAAGAACAGGTCCGAAACCAGAGCCGTCACGGAGAGGCTTACCGCGACCAGGATCGGGAAGAGTCCCAGCACCCAGAAGACGTTGCCCAGGAGGTATCGCGGCCACTTCGCTCCGGAGGCCACCTGGCGGGCGATCCGGCGCTTTCGCGGGCTCCCGCCGGCCCAGCGCACCACGAAGGTCTCCAGGAGGATGGGGAAGACCACCAGCACCCCGATGCCCGTCACCAGCAGGAACCCGAGAGACACCTCCCAGGTGGTCCAGTCGGCCCTGAACCAGGGCGCCATGGCGTGGAGGGCCGCGATGACCACCTCCTCGAGCCCGTTGAGGACCCCTCTCACCGAAACCTGTACAGGCCACAGGAACCACAGCGCTAACCCGAGCACCCCCAGGGTGAATGCCACCGAGATCGGCGCTCCGATACTCAGTCCCTTGAAGAACCGGGCGTGGCCCACCTTCAGCGTCCTGTCCAGGTGAGCGTCCTCGACATGGATGTCGTGAGGCGCGACGGGAGGTTCGCTCCACGCTTCGTTCCAGAGGGACCCCTTCCGACCCTTCGCCTTGAAGAACCGTCGGACGTAGCGATCGGTGATCGCGTACCCCCGATTCACCAGGGCCGCCGCCTCCTGCTCGCTGAACGCGTCCAGGTCGGTCCGGAGATCGGCCAGGAGACGGCTGCGCCTCGAGCCGGCTCGGGGCAGGGGTGGGGGGTAGTCCGGATCGGTCAGCGTCGGATCCACCGGATCCGAGTCGATGTGAAAGTAGGCGAGGTCCTTGAGCTCCTGGCTCACCAGGAACTCCCTCACCGACTCGTCCTCGGACAGGGGTTCCAGCGTCCGTGAGACCTGGCGTCGCTTGCTCAGGGCCACCCGCTGAGCGCTCCCCAGCACCGACTGCAGGATGCCGATGATCCGCACCAGCATGGGGATGCGGCCACCGGGGGCGAACTCCATCTGGGTCCGGGGACTCCCGGTGTCGCTGGCGATGATCTGGTTGCAGCCTTCGTCCTCCAGAGCCGTCAGACCCATGTTGTCGAACACCCCACCGTCGGTGAGCCCCATCCGGGCGACGTGCAGATCGTCATAGAGTCCCAGGACCGGGAAGGGCGGGAAGACGGGGGGGAAGTTCGCGCTGGCTCCCACGGCATCGCCCAGAGAGATCCGCTGCCAGAACCTCCGGATGTAGGGAGAGACCAGTTCGGCGCTCTGGATCCAGTACAGCTCGAGGATGAACGACAGCAGCTGATCCGAGAGCTCGTCGTTCCCGTCGCACGCGCCGTGCAGTTCGTCCGCGAGGTCACCGTCGATGCGGCCGAGCGCGTCCCAGAGGAGCATCCAGTGCTGGTCGCGGTCCACTCCGCCCCGGATGGGCGGGTCGAGGGTGGGGCCGTAGCCCAGGTACCACGCCGGGAGCTTGAGCTGCCGAAGGAGCCCCGGGTCCGCCGTCACCAGCTTCTTCCCCGGGAATGCCTCGATGGCGAACAGGTCGTCCCAGTATCCGCCCGGAGGCGGCGCCCCGTACATGCCCTTCTTCCACCACTCTGCCACGGCCAGCCCCCGCAGGGTGGCCTCGTCGTCGGGCGCGGTCGACTGCCGCCGGGCCTGCAGCCGCTTGTGGGACTCGTCCAGCCATCGCTTCCGAATCTCCAGCTTGTCGATTTCCCCGTGGCGGACGTGGCCCAGGTACCAGTCTCCGACCTCCACGCTCGAGAACCAGAACCGGCCCCCGGAGTTCAGCGACGTCGCGTTGAGGACCAGCCGCGTCGAGACCGATCGGCCCTCCTCGAGGGCTTTACGGTTGTAGTCCTCCAGCCCCTCCTTCATGGATGCGCCGCCCGGGTGGATTCTCAGGTCCCGCAGCGGAAGCTCTCCGGGGCGGAAGCGCCGGCGCCCCTCGCCCTTCCGCGGGGCGATCCTGCTCCGGACCTGCTTCACCACGTCCGCGTAGACGTGCCGCTCGTACATGAGGGCCATGCGCTGCCCGAGGCTCTGAGACGTCAGGGCCATGCGGAGCACACCCAGCGGGTTCATGACCACCCGCGTCCGCAGGTTTTTCCGGATTCCCCGGAGCATGAGGCGCTCCAGTTCGTCCACCAGGGCGATGTACCCGTCGCGAGTCAGGTTGCCGTCCTTCGCGGTCTCCAGATTCCGCTTCAGGAGCAGGATGTAGAGAGCCCCCACGACCGAGCCTCCGGAGACGGTCGAGAGCACCTCGACCCTGCGCAGGAGATCGAGCTCGGCCAGGCGCCTCAGGACGCCCAGGTGGAAGATGGAGGCCCGGAATCCGCCTCCAGCCAGGGCCAGGCCCAGCTTGTCGCGGGACACGGAGATCGCGAGGCGATTGGGGTGCTCCATGGCGGGAGCCTTTCGACGGGGTGAGGAGCCGGAGGCCCTGCGGGTGGTCTCGCGGGCCGTGTCCATGACTGCGGTTAAGGCCGCTCCGGGGCAAGAATTTGTTTGCTCCCCGATAGACCCCGGCCTATCCTGTGCCCATGGACGAATCCCGCCCTGACCACGCCTTGCCGGAGGCGCAGTTCGCCCATTACCGCATCGACTCCCTGTTGGGTCGCGGCGGCATGGGAGAGGTGTATCGCGCCACCGACACCCTCCTGGAGCGGCCGGTCGCGATCAAGATCATGCGTTCCGAGTCCGTCGGCGCGGACGACATCGCCACCCGCCGGTTCCTGCGTGAAGCCCGAGCCGCGTCCGCCCTGAACCACCCGAACATCGTCACCGTCCACCAGATCGACACGACGGATTCGGGCGACCACTACATCGTCCAGGAGCTCATCGAGGGGCAGACCCTGCGGGATCTCCAGGCCGAACCGCTCCCCGTGGACCGGGTCTGCGAGATCGGGCGGCAGGTGGCCCTCGCGCTCGCAGCGGCTCACGACGCCGGCATCGTCCATCGGGACATCAAGCCCGAGAACGTGATGCTCCGGGAAGACGGGTACGTGAAGCTCCTGGATTTCGGCCTGGCCCGCCTGAGCTCATGGGCCGAGACGGACAACATGAACACGTCCACCGTGGACGTGGAGCGGGACACACTGACCGGCACGGTGCCCTACATGTCGCCGGAGCAGGTGAGCGACGACCGGGTGGGTTCGCCGTCGGACGTGTGGGCGCTCGGGGCCATGATGTACGAGATGCTGGCCGGTGAGCCCCCGTTCCGGGGGAGCCGGCCCATCAACATGGTGGCGTCCATCCTCACCGCCCATCCCGAGCCCCTGCAGCAGGCGCGACCCGAAGTGCCGCGTCCCCTCTCCGACGTCCTGGCCGCCATGCTGGAGAAGGATGCCGACCGGAGGCCGACGGCCCGGGACGTGGAGGGCCTTCTGGCCGAGATCATCGCCGTGCCGGGAGCGGCACCCGCGGTGGACGTGGCTCCGGCCCAGCGGGACACCGTGGGCCGGGAGGAGGAGAGGGCCCACCTCCGCGAGCTGTACCAGCGGGCCTCGGGCGGGCAGAGTTCCGTCGTGGCGATGCTGGGAGAGCCCGGAATCGGCAAGACGAGCCTGCTCGGCGACTTCCTGACCGAGCTCCGGAACTCGGCCGATCGGCCCACGATCGCCGTCGGCCGCTGCTCCGAGAGTCTCGCCGGTTCGGAGGCGTTCCTGCCGATCCTGGAGGCTCTCGACGATCTCCGGAACCCGGCCACGGGGCCGTCCTTCGACTCCGTGATCCGCTCGGCGGCGCCGACGTGGTACACGCAGCTCACCGCCGGATCGGGCGAGGCGGACCCGGGCGCGGCCGAGGATTCGGCCCCGGCCTCCCAGGAGCGCATGAAGCGGGAGCTGCGGGCGCTCCTGGAGCAGGTCTCCCGGCTGAAACCCCTCGTCCTGGTCATCGACGATCTGCACTGGGCCGACCTGTCCACCGTCGACATGCTGAATTTCCTGGCCAGCCGGTTCGACGACATGCGGGTGCTCATCCTGACCTGCTATCGCCCGTCGGACATGGCTCTGGTCGACCACCCGTTCCTGGGCATCCGAAGTGATCTCAAGAGCCGGGGGGTGCTGGAGGAGCTGAACCTCGACTTCCTCTCCGAAGAGGACGTGGCCACGTACCTCGAGCTCCAGTTTCCGAACCACTCCCTGCCCGCGGCCGTCGCCCGGTTCATTCACACCCGCACCGACGGCAGCCCCCTCTTCATGGCCGACCTCGTCCGCTACCTGCGGGATTCCCGCGGAATCGTGGAAGAGGGGGACACTTGGGTCCTGGCGGAGGGCGCAGCCGACCGGGCCGGTGAGCTCCCGGAGTCGGTCCAGGGCATGGTCACCCGGAAGATCGAGCAGATCGACGACGAGCAGCGGGCGCTGCTCGCCGCGGCCTCGGTCCAGGGGCACGAATTCGATTCGGCCTCCCTGGCGGAGGCGCTGGAGATGGACGCGGTGCGGGTGGAGGACCAGCTGGAGGAACTGGAGCGGGTCCACGTGTTCGTTCGACAGGTGGACGAATACGAGTTTCCGGATCGGACCCTCACCGTCCGGTATCGCTTCGTCCACGTCCTCTACCAGAACGTCCTGTTCGAATCGCTCCGGCCCACGCGCCGGGTGCAGATGGCCGGCCGGATCGCGAGCTACCTCGAAGCCCGCCAGGGGGACGACCCGTCGGGAGCCGCCCGCCTCGCCATTCTCTACGAGGTGGCGCGGGACTTCGGGAAGAGCTCGTACTACTTCATGATCGCCTCCCGGCGGGCCGCCTCGCTCTTCGGGTTCAACGAGGCCCTCACCCTGGCCGACCGCGGCCTGGAGGGGCTGGAAGCGATCCCCGACGGTCCGGAGCGAAAGCAGCTCGAGCTGGGCCTCCAGCTGGCCCGGGGCCACGGTCTGCGGTCCGTGGTGGGCTGGTCCGCCGAGGAGATCGAGAAGACCTACGGCCGGGCCCAGGAGCTCTGCCACGAGCTGAACGACCCACCCGAGCTGTTCCCCGTGCAGTGGAACCTCACGTTCTTCAGCATGATCGCCGGGGCCCTCCAGTGGGTGGCGGATCAGCTGCCCCGGCTCCGGGCCCAGGCGGAAGAGACCGGGGAGACGGCCTTCGTGGTCGCGTGGCACCACGTGGCCGGCGTGACCTCCGAGTTCCGTGGCGACGTCGAGGAGGCCCACCGGCTTCTGGAGCGGGGCCGGGAGCTCCATCCGCCGGACGAGCACGAGCGCTACAGCGCCATGTTCGGGATCGACCCGGGCATGATCGCCCGGTGCATGTCCAGCCGTCCCATGTGGACGCTGGGCCACGTGGATCGGGCGCTGGAGCGGGCCAGGGAGACGGTGGCGCTCGGCCGCTCGCAGAACCAGCCCACGACGCTCGTTTTCGCCCTGGTGGTGCAGCAGGGGATCCACCTCTACCGGGGGGAAGCAGAGGAGGCGCTCGCCCTGGGCGAGGAGATCCTCGCGATCTGCGCCGAGTACGGGCTGGCCCACGAGGGACACTGGTCCAAGTCCTTCTCCGGTGGAGCCCTCATGATCTCAGGTCGACCCGAGGAAGGGGCCCAGCTCCTCCAGGAGGCCCTGGACGAGCTCAAGCGCCTCCGCTCCGGGCTGGTGCGACCGACCTTCCTGGCCCTCGTCGGCGAGGCCCACGCCCGGTGCGGCCGTGTGGAGGCGGGGCTGGCCGCGGTCGAGGAGGGGTTCGAACACGCCGAGAGCACCACGGAGCGCGGCTTCACGGCCGAGCTGCACCGGGCGAAGGGGCTGCTCCTGGACCTGGCCGGAGACCGGGAGGGCGCAGAGGCGAGCTTCCGCGCCGCTCTGGCCCGAGCCCGGGAGCAGCGGGCCCGGTCCTTCGAGATCCGGGCCGCGACCGACCTGGGCCACCACCTCGTTGAAGACGGACGCCCGGACGAGGCGCGCTCCGAACTCGAGCCGGTCTGCGACTGGTTCAGCGAGGGCCTCGACACCCGCGATCTCCGCCGCGCGCGAGAGCTCCTCGACCAAATCAGGTGAAGCAGATGACCAAGTTCGAGAAGGTCCCCCGTGGGGAAGCTGCGTACATCGACGAGATCACCACGCACTTCCTGACGCTCCAGCGCCGCTTCGCCGACGAGGAGGGTCTCCCCCTTCAGCGCGGGACCCACGCCAAGGGGGTGGCCTGCCGGGCCGTTTTCGAGGTCTTCGACCTGGAGGAGTCGCTGGACGATGCGGCTCTGGCCCGTCGCCTCCAGCACGGCCCCTTTGCGCGGCGAGGCGCCTTCCCGGCAGTGGTGCGGTTCGCCAACGCCGAGGGCCGGGTTCAGTCCGACGAGAAGCCCGACGTCCGGGCCGTGTCGTTCAGCGCCGTAATGTCCGACGGCACCGCGGGGGAGCAGCGGGCGGACTTCTCGATGAACAACACGCCCACGTTCGCCATCAACGACATCCACGACTTCGCGGTACTGATGCGGATCCTCGCGGCCCCGTCGGCGAGGGCCCGACTCGGGGTGATGGTTCGGCTGACCCCGCGGGAATGGTGGCACTTCATCAAGACCGCGGTCCGGGGAGGGCGTCAGAAGGCCGGCAACAAGGGCATGGCCTACCAGACCCAGCGGTACTGGAGCAACGTCCCGTTCCAGCTGGGGCCGGACACGGTGGTGAAGTACTCGGTGATCCCACGCCGGTACAACCACCAGCAGGAGCTGGGGACGGGGCCCTCGCGGCTGCGGAACGAGTTCTTCCGCCACCTGATGGAGGACACTCCGACGGCCTCGTTCGACTTTGCCGTCCAGATCCTCGATACCGGTGTCATGAAGCACCGGCGTCGCAAGCGGGACGCGGCGTTCTGGGTGGAAAACGCCTCGGTGGAGTGGGACGAGAAACAGGCGCCCTTCCACGTCGTGGGCCGGCTCTCGCTGGAACCCGCCTCGGCGCTGACCCCCGAGGAAACGGTCCGCATCCACATGGACGTCCACAAGAACCGATTCGAGGACTTCCGACCCATCGGAGGAATCAATCGGGGACGCCAGAAGCCGGAAGAGGAGAGCTGGCAGAAGCGGTGGGCCGACGAGCAGGAGGTGGGCGAGAGCCCGGTGGTGGTGGGAAGCGCCGGCCGCCCGGGAGGCTGGCTTCCGGCGATTCCTCTCCTCGGGCCGCTCCTGGCCCCGATCGCGCGCGTCCTCGGGAACATGGGCCGGGTCCCCCTGGGGCGTGTACTCCGCCTGGGTGCGCTGGGCCTCGCCGGCCTCCTCGGCATCGTGTTCCTGGCCTCGGCCGCCACGGCCTGGTACATGAAGTCCGGTCGGGCGATGCTGCCCGACGAGGCGCCCGACGTGGTGGTCTACCCCGAGCAGGGGTGGGGGGACGGCCTCGAGGCCCCGGGGCGCCAGACCTACTACTACACGTCCCAGGGCGCGAGCCTGCGCGGGATTCGCTACGAGTGGTTCGTGAACCTCGAGCTGCCGCTCAGCCGCAGGAAGCTCGCCAGCCCGGATCTCATGCGGCGCTACGGGTTCATCGTGGATCCGGCCACCCCGAACAACCCGGACCAGCTGCCGGTCGGCTTCACGCGCCACTACGACGAGCGGTTGGACGAAGAGGTTCTGAGCATCACCTGCGCGACCTGTCACACCGGTGAGCTCCACCGCACGCAGAACGGGATCACCACCGCGTACCGCGTGGACGGTGGCCAGGCCAACCACGCCTTCACCGACACCAGCCTCGGCAACTTCGTCCCCACGATCCTGGCCTCCATGGTCGAGACCGTGGCCAACCCGTTCAAGTTCAACCGCTTCGCCCGCTCGGTCCTGGGAGACGCGTATCCGGACGGCAAGGGCGCCCTGCGCGGTCAGATGCTCTCGGTCATCCGAGGCGTCCTCCGGATCGGGTGGAACGAGCGCAAGCTCACCCCCACTCAGGAGGGGTACGGCCGGACCGATGCCCTGGCCCGTATCTCCAACACGGTGTTCGGGGAGAACCTGGATCTCGAGAACATGTACGTGGGCAACGCCCCCGTGAGCTATCCGCCGGTCTGGAACATCTGGAAGTTCGACTGGGTGCAGTACAGCGCCTCGGTGAGCCAGCCCATGGCCCGGAACTTCGGCGAGGCGCTGGGCGTGGGGGCCACATACGCGCTTATGGATCGCTACGGTAGACCTCTACCGTACGCGGACCGCTTCGGCGCCTCGGTGCTGATCCACAACCTCAACGAGATCGAGCACACCCTGCGGGACCTGGAGCCTCCCACGTGGCCGGAGCACCTGTTCGGACCCATCAACGCCCAGCTCGCCGAGCGGGGCGAGGAGCTGTTCAATCAGCACTGCGTGGAGTGCCACGGGCCGTTCGAGGCTCCGGATCTCTGGAAGGCCAGGAATGCCCCGGAAAAGGGCCCGGACGATCCCGAGTGGATCATGAACATCCTGTGCACCGACGACGTCGGTACCGATCCGCACGCCGCCCAGAACTTCGCCCTCACCAAGGTGGACATCACCCGGACCGGCCTCACGGCCGACGACCTCCGGAGGGTGGCGCAGGAGAACCTGGCCCCCTGGGTGGCTCGGACGAGGATCTGGTACGACGCGGAGATCGCACGAATCGAGGGTGAACTCCCCGGAGCCACCGGTCAGGAGCGGGAGGCTCTCCTGGCCGACCTGGATTTCTACCGGGGACTGCAGGCCGCGGTGGCGGCGGACTCGGCGGCCAGCCTCGCCGGGTTCGACCCCGAGGCCCTCCCGCTGGGGCTGGCCCTCAGCTTCGTGGGCACCATGATGCGGGACCTCTCCTATCAGAAGGCTGGACTCGACTCCGCCCAGGTCGCCGAGTTCGACGGCTTCGGGATCTCGGACCTGCCCCAGGTGGTGGCGGGGTACAAGCCCCGGCCGCTGGCCGGCATCTGGGCCACGCCGCCCTATCTGCACAACGGCTCGGTGGCCACCATCTACGAGCTGCTGTCTCCGAGGGAGCAGCGGCGAACCCGATTCCTGGTGGGTAGCAGGGAGTTCAACCCGGACAGTCTGGGCCTGGCCGTGCCGGCCCCTGGGAAGTGGTTCGAGTTCGATACCCGGCTTCCGGGCAACTGGAACACGGGACACGAGTTCCGGGACGGCTACGTGCCCTGGACGGAGGGCAGCGGGCCGGCTCGCGGGATCATCGGACCTCTGCTCACGCACGACGAGCGGATGGCCATCATCGAGCACCTGAAGGTGCGCCGGGACAGCGGCGACGAGGTGCAGCAGGCCGGCCGGCCGCACAAGTGGAGCTGTCCCGTGATCCCCCCGACCGACAGGGCGCCGGGGTACTGACCGGCCGGGGCTCCAGGGCCCTTCACAGCGCCACACCTTCCCGCCAACTTTCGGCACGCCACTTCGCGGGCGGCCGGCACCCAGCCGTGCGCGCCCGTTGAATCCCTCCTCAACCGCGCCCGACGGGGTGCGCGCGCCGAGCCGGTGCGTCCGAACCCATGCGAGTCCCATGTCCAACCCCGATGTGATGGACAAGATCGTGTCGCTGTCCAAGCGACGCGGATACATCTTCCAGTCGTCCGAGATCTACGGTGGAACCGGTTCCGTGTGGGACTACGGTCCGCTCGGTGTCGAGCTCAAGCGGAACATCCGCGAGCGCTGGTGGAGCACCATGGTGCACCAGCGGGACGACATCGAAGGCCTGGAGGCCTCGATCCTCATGCACCCCCGGGTGTGGGAGGCCAGCGGCCACGTGGACGGTTTCACCGATCCCCTGGTGGAGTGCTCCAACTGCCATCGCCGGTTCCGGGCGGACACGGATGACGTGCTGGAGAAGAACCAGTGCCCGTCCTGTGGCGTGAAGGACAGCTTCGGGGAGCCCCGGAACTTCAACCTCATGTTCAAGACGTTCATGGGGCCGGTGGAGGAGGCCGCGTCGACGATCTATCTCCGGCCGGAGACCGCCCAGGGCTCGTACGTGAACTTCCTGAACATCCAGGGGACCGCGCGTCAGCGGGTGCCCTTCGGGATCGCCCAGATCGGGCGCGCGTTCCGGAACGAGATCACGCCGGGGAACTTCATCTTCCGGACCCGGGAGTTCGAGCAGGCGGAGATGCAGTTCTTCGTGAAGCCCGGCTCCGACGACGAGTGGTTCGAGCACTGGAAGGCCGCCCGCATGGAGTGGCACCTGGGGCTGGGCATCCGCGAGGAGAAGCTCCGCTTCCATGCCCACGGTCCCGACGAGCTGGCCCACTACGCGAAGACGGCCTTCGACATCGAGTACGAGTTCCCCTTCGGGTGGAAGGAGTATGAGGGCATCCACAACCGCACCGACTTCGACCTCAGCCGGCACCAGGAGTTCTCGGGCAAGCGCCTCGAGTACATCGACCCGGCCAGCAACGAGCGGTACCTGCCCTACGTCATCGAGACGGCAATGGGTGTGGACCGCGCCTGCCTGGTGGTCCTGTGTGACGCGTACCGCGAGGAGACGGTGGAGGACGAGGAGCGGGTGGTCCTGGCGATCCACCCGTCGCTGGCTCCGGTGAAGGCCGCCGTCTTCCCGCTGGTGAAGAAGGACGGTCTGCCCGAGATCGCCGAGAAGCTCCACAAGGAGCTGGTGGGCTCCGCCATCCCCGCATTCTACGACGTGTCGGGCTCCATCGGCCGACGGTACCGCCGCCAGGACGAGACCGGGACGCCGTTCTGCATCACCGTGGACGGCCAGACCAACGAGGACCAGACGGTCACCATTCGGGACCGGGACTCGCTGGAGCAGGTCCGGGTGGGCCTGGACCAGGTTCGCGCCTGGATCCAGGAACGGATTCTGCCGGGGGCGTAGGCCATCCGGAGTGGTCGGGAGCGCGCAGCCGCGTATCCCGCGCTGCCACGAACCAAGGGGCCGTCGCGACTACTCGCGACGGCCCCTTGGCGTCAGGACGGAGCGGAGGCTCGGCTCAGTGGTGCATCCGGTCGACCATGTCGTCGGTGTCCACGTCCTCGTTCCCCTGGGCAGCCCGGTCGTAGACCACGTTTCCGCCCACGATGGTGTGCAGGACCTGGGTGCCGTAGATGTCGCGGGGATCGATTTCGAACAGGTTCTGATCGAGGACGATCATGTCGGCAAATTTGCCCACCTCGATGGAACCGAACTCTTCCTCGACGCCCAGGACCCATGCGCCCTCGATCGTGCAGATGGCGATGGCCTGCTCCAGGGTGATGGCCTGATCGGGCCCGAGTGCCCCGGGCATGTCGGGGTCGAACGGGCTCTCCCGGGTCACGAACCCTTCGATGGCGATGAACGGGTCCGGGGTCGGGTTGGCCGTGAGCCAGTCGGCCCCCTGGCCCACGTGGAGGCCCGGAGTCTCCACCGCGGTGCGGACCGGGTAGATCCGGCTGTATCGCTCCTCGCCCAGGGCCGGTTCGAAGGTGGCCTGGCCCCCGGCATGCGGATACCAGAGCGGTGGGGAGAAATCCATGTTCACGTCCGTCATGGCCGCGATCCGCTGGATGTCGGAATCGGTGATCATCGTGTTATGGGCCACCTTGTGCCGCACACCGCTGTCCCCGTTCCGCTCCTTCATGATCTCGAGCGCGTCCACCACGCGACGGATCGACCCGTCTCCCATGGCGTGGACATGGACTCCCACGCCCCACTGGTCGAACATGGCGAAGGCGTCGGCGAAGGCCTCGGTGGACAGGTTCGCCTCGCCGGTGAACCCGGGTCGGTTGGAGTAGGGCTCCAGGAGGATCGAAGAGAACGACGCCGGGCTACCGTCGGCGAAGATCTTTACATAGTTGGGCCGAATGCTCTCGGACTCGAAGATCGCCCGGTTCCGGATCTGGTCCTCGATCTCCTCCACGGTGAACGCCAGGTTCAGGGTGGTCTTCCAGTCCCAGCTGACGAAGACCCGCTGGTCGAGGGTGCCCGCCTCCTCCATCAGCTTGAGAGCCTCCAGGGAGATGCGGTGTCCTTCGGCCGGCTGCTGGGCCGTGATGCCGTAGGAGAGGAACATCTCGAAGATCTCCGAGACCGGCCCGACGTACTCCTCGGGGTCGGCCTGGGTGATCACCCGTTCCACGAGTTGCATGGCCTGCTCATTGACCAGGCCAGTGGGCTCGCCGGTCGTCGGATCCTTCGCCACGACGATCAGGTTGGACGTCTCGGTCTCGGCCGTGATGCCGGCGAGCTCCAGAGCCCGCGAATTCAACCAGAGAGCGTGGCCCGTCTGATCCATGATGGCTACGGGCCGGTCCGGGACGATCTCGTCCAGCCATTCCTTCCTTGGGTTGTCGTCCGGGAAGGTGCCCGCCAGATACTGCCCCCCGATGATCCACTCCCGATCCGGGTTCGCCTCGGCGTAGGCGGCGATCTCGGCCAGCACCGCTTCGGGGTCTCCCGGGTTCTCCAGCGACAGGTTCATGCTCCCGTACCACGGGGTGATGAACGGGTGGGAATGGAGGTCGAAGACGCCGGGCATGACGAACCGGCCTTCGAGGTCCATCACGGAGGTGCTGGCGGCGGAGAGCGCTTCGATCTCGGAGGTTGAGCCCGCCGCCAGGATCCGGCCGTCCTTCACGGCGACGGCCTCGACCCACGGTTGCGCCTCGTTCACCGTGTAGATCCGGCCATTCGTGAAGATGGCGTCGGCGGCGTCGGGGTCCTCTCCTCCGGAACAGGCGGAGAGGAGGATCAGGGCGGTCGCTGTCATGGTGCCGAGGGCACGACGGGTCATGAGAGGACTCGGTGCATGGGGTGGAGCGGGTGGGCGGGCACGCTCCCCGAGGTGGGCCAAGCTTAACCGGGATTAGAAAAGGCCGCCACGATCCCCGCCACCCCCGCCAGCCGGACATGCACCTCGGTGCACCCGGTCCGCGCGACGAGGTCGGCCACGTGGTCGCCCCGGACGCCGCCTCCCACGAGGATCGTGGGGTGGTGTCCGGTGGCGGTCGCGAGTGCGTTCAGGGCAGGGGCGTGGTCGAGGGCGCGCCCCGGGCCGCCGGAGGTGAGGATCCGGGCGACGCCGGCTTCGCCCAGTGTGAGCGCCGCGTCGATCATGGAGGCCCCCGGGACCTCGTCGAAGGCCCGGTGGAAGGTCAGGGGAAGCCCCTGGGCCGCCTGGATCAGGCGAACGGACTGGGGTACGTCCGGCATTCCATCGGGATCCAGGGCGCCCCACACGAGGCCTTGGGCGCCCTCTGAGACCAGGCGCGCGGCCGATTCCACCATTCCATCGCCCTCGGCCTTCGAGTAGTGAAAATCCCCCGGCCGGTCCCGCACCATCCCGAAGACCGGGATGCTGACCGCGTCCACCACCGATGCGAGAAGACCCGGAGGCGGGGTCAGTCCCCCCACCTCCAGGTCCACGCACAGCTCGAGCCGGTCCGCGCCCAGCCGTTCGGCCTCCACCGCCTCCTCGACGGAGGTGACACAGGCCTCGATCAGGACTCCGGGGCGATCGGTCATGCCGGCCCGCGCGTCCCCGGGTTCGCGGAGTCGGGCGTCACAGCCTCGGCATCGCGTACTTCTCGAGATAGACGAGGTCGAACTCGTCCAGCCACGTGGCGTACAGGACGCCGTCGCCGAAGCCGATGATCTGGCGTCCCTCGGGCAGCACGACCGTGCCAACCCGGTTCGCTTGTCCATCGAAGACGTCGTAGTTGCGGGGCTGCCCGGCTGGCATGTTCCGCAGCACCCAGGCACGGCCCTCGCTGTCCACGTTGATGCGGGCGTTCGCCATGGCCGGCATCTCGTCGGGCCAGGGGTTGGCGTTCAGGTCCGGCTCGTCCGGATCCCGGCCACCGCCGCCACCGCGGGACAGGGACATGGACCGCTGCCCGCCGGGTCCGGCCATGACCTCGACGGCGATGCCCGCGCTGGTCTGGCGGGCGAAGTACTCCCGCTTCTCCGCGTTGCCGATCCGCACCGGGCGGTAGTCGAGCGCGGGACCGCGCACGACGGACCCATCCATTCCGATCCACTCCACGTGGTAGTCGCCGGAGCGGGCGATGACGACGCGGCCGTCCGGCGCCACGCCGAAGGCATCCGCCTTGGACAGCGGTACCTGCTGGACGCTCGTGTTCCCACCCGACGACTGGACCTCCAGGTCCTGGGTCTTGATGGAGGCGATGGTGTCGACCGTCTCGGTCGCCAGGTCCACACGGACCACCAGCGAGGAGTCGGAGAACGTTCCGCTGCCGCGGCCCCTCATGGACGGACGCTGGGTGGCGTACACCCCGCCGTTGCCGTCCACGCCGGAGGGGATCGCGAGGATCATCCCGGTCCCCATTCCCATCTCGCCCACCACCAGCGGGTGGGTCTCGCCGAAGGTGCCCTCGGCGTCCACCTCGGTGAGGCGGGCGTTCCCCAGGTCCACCAGCAGAGCGCCGTCCCCCCACGGCCACACCGAGTCTGGCTGCCGGTACTCCATGGGACCGCCCCCCTCGCGACCGAACGGCTGCTTTCGACCGGTTTTCATGTCCAGGAAGAACAGCTCGCCGGCCAGGGGGTCGGCGATCATCACGCGGCCGTCGGGCATCTCCCGGATGGCCTGGACGTAGCTCAGGCCCTCGTCATAGGTCGCGAGCGGGGTGCCCAGCGTGGTCTCCTGGGCGGCCAGGGGGGCTACCGTCGCGGTGATGGCCAGGGCCATCAGCCCGAAGGTCAGGGATCGAGGAGTGCTTCGGTTCATGGATCGCGTTCCGGTTCCGGGTTCATGCACAGGATCAGGTCGACCAACGATCGGCGGCCGAGATCGAGCCAACCGACTCTACTAGACGCGGTCGCCGGCCGGGAGGGTTGCTCCGGCGGCGGGGGGGCGAGGCCACCCCGGGTCGATGGCGGCCGCGGGGAAGGGGGGCGGTGCCCCGGCGGGGTGCGCCCCCGACTTCTTGGGGGGTGTTTCCCTTGCCACGGCGGGGTCTGTCGACACAGAGTGTCGGACTCACCACCACACCCGGAGTCGATCTCATGTTCGCCCGACGTTCGCGCCTCTCCGGCGCCGGCACCCTCGCCGTCTTCGCCCTCGCCGCACTCATCCCCGCCGGGGCCCTCCAGGCCCAGGACAACGGGAAGGAGCCGGCCGTCCCACAGGTCTACGACTGGGCGGCGGATCGGGACATTCCCGCCACCACGGCCTGGGGCCAGTCCGTGGACGTGGACGGCACCCGCATGATCCTGAACTGGACCACCATGGAGGAGTACACCTCGCCCCTGGTGGATCACCTGATCAGCGACGCGAGCGTCGTGTCCCCGTCGGACCATTTCGGCCACCCCATCGGGAAGCCCGGGGTACTACACAAGGTCTCGGAGATCTACGAGTACCTGGATGCGCTCGCCGCCTCGTCGGCCCGGGTCGAGTTCGATCGCCTGGGCGAGACCGAGGAGGGGCGGAACCTGGCACTCATCAAGGTGGGCTCCGAGGAGAACCTGGCCCGGCTGGACGAGATCAAGGCGGCCATGAACGCCCTGGCCGATCCGCGCGCCACCTCCGAACTGGAGGCCTCGCGCATCATCGCCGAGACGCCGGCGGTCTACGCCTTCTACGCCGGGCTCCACTCCACGGAGACGGGTCCGCCCGAGATGGTGATGGAGATGGCCTACCGGCTGGCCGTGTCGGATCACCCGGTCATCCAGAAGATCCGGGACGAGGCGGTGGTGTTCATCGTCCCCGTGGCTGAGCCCGACGGCCGGGACAAGGTGGTGGACTGGCACCGTCGCTATAACAGCGAGGCCTACACCCGGGAGGACCGGATTCCCGGACCGCCCTACTGGGGCAAGTACATCTTCCACGACAACAACCGGGACGGCCTGCAGCAGTCCGCCCGGCTGACCCAGGAGCTCACGCAGCTCTTCCTGGAGTGGAAGTACCCGGTGGGCCACGACCTCCACGAGTCCGTGCCGTACCTGTACGTCTCCACCGGGACCGGGCCCTATAACCCCACCATCGACGCCATTGCGGTGAACGAGTGGCAGTGGATGTCCAACTGGGAGACCACCCAGCTGGCCTCGCTGGGCATGCCCGGAGTGTGGACGCACAACTTCTACACCGGCTGGTATCCCGGGTACCTGCTCTGGGTGACCAACACGCGGAATTCGGTGGGCCGCTTCTACGAGACCTTCGGAAACAGCGTCCCCCACACCATGGAGCGGGAGCTGGGTACACGGCAGACCTCCACCCAGTGGTACCGGCCCAACCCGCCCCGTGAGAAAACCAACTGGTCGCTCCGGAACAACACGAACTACATGCAGACCGGGGCCCTGAGCGCCGTCCAGTTCGTGGCCGACAACCGGGAGACCATCCTCACCAACTTCTGGAACAAGTCCAAGAACTCGCTCGAGCGGGGTCAGACCGAGGCGCCCTATGCCTGGGTGGTGCCGGCCGAGCAGGATCGCAGGGCCGACGCGGCCTACATGATCAACCTCATCCAGAAGCAGGGGATCGAGGTCCACCGGGCCGCGGAGGACGGCGAGTTCGGGGACGTGGCGGTGAGCGAGGGCGACTTCGTCATCCGCATGGACCAGCCCTACCGGAATTTCGTCCAGACCCTCATGGAGCGTCAGGACTTCCCCGAAGACGCCCCGTCCCCGTACGACGACGTGGCGTGGACCTACCCGCTCATGTTCAACGTCGACGCCTTCCAGGTAGACGACATGGCGGTGCAGGACATGGACATGGACGCGGTGAGCGGCGCGGTGACCCTGGGGACCGAGATCGAGTCGCCCCGTCGGGTTGGGGACGACGGCCTCTACGCCATCGCCGTGAACGCATCGGCCCACTCGCTGGCCGCCCGCCTGGACCTGGGCGGCGCCACGGTGCAGGTGATCGAGGATTGGGCGGAGATCGACGACGACGTGACCCTGGCGCCAGGGACCTGGACGATCCGGATGTCCGAGGTCTCGGAGGACGTCATGGAGTCGTTCGCCGGCGAATGGGGCTTCGACGTCTTCAAGGTCCGGGCCGAGGATCTGCAGGGCGTACCGGCTCACGAACTTGACCTGCCGAGGGTTGCCCTGCTCCACACCTGGAGCCGCACCCAGGACGAGGGCTGGGCCCGCTTCTCGCTCGATCAGCAGGGCTTCGACTACGACTACGTGGGCGAGGACCGCATCGGCGAGATGGGGAACCTCCGGAACCAGTACGACCTGATCATCTTCCCCCACCAGGGCACCGGGAACACGGCCAAGCGGATCATGGCGGGCGTGGATCCCAGCAAGGGGCCCATCGCCTACACCCGCACCGCCGAGTACGACTCCCACGGCACGCCCGACTCGTCCAACGACATTACGGGCGGGATGGGCTTCGAGGGGCTCATGGCCCTGCGCGACTTCGTGAACGAGGGCGGGACCCTGGTGACGGTGGGCTCGGCTTCGACGATCCCTGTGGAGATGGGCTTCCTCCGGACCGTGAACATGGCGCAGCGCGGCGCTGCCACGATCCCCGGATCGATCCTCCAGGGCGAGATCCAGAACCACCACAACCCGCTGACCTACGGCTACGGCGAGACGGTGCCCCTGTACCACCAGTTCGGGCCGTACTTCCAGATTCCCGCCAACCAGTCCGACGGCGTGGCGGTGCGATACACCCGGGGCGGCGACATGCTGCTGAGCGGCGTGGCCCGATCCGCCGGGAACGTGGGAGGACAGCCCGCGGTCTACGCCGAGCAGGTGGGCGACGGCTGGATCGTCATCTACGGATTCGACGCCCTCCACCGTCACCAGAACCTGGGCAACCACGCCCTGGTCTGGAACGCGTTCCTGAACTGGAACGATCTGGGCGCCGGCGCCGACATGGGGGACGAGGTGGTCGCTCCGGAAGACGGGTCCGGCGAGAACCCCGACGAGGTCCAGCACTGGGGCAACCAGAACAATCACTGATGCGGCCCGCGCCGCCTTCGCCACGAGCCTGAACACGAGCAGGGAGCAGTCTCTTGAGTCGTACCGGATCCGAGGTCTTCACCAGTCGCTGGGGCATGCTCCTGGCCATGATGGGCATGGCCGTGGGCACGGGGAACGTGTGGCGGTTCCCCCGAATCGCGGCCTCCAACGGGGGCGGTTCGTTCCTGGTGGCGTGGGTGGTCTTCCTGCTGCTCTGGTCCATCCCGCTGCTGATCCTGGAGTTCGGGATGGGGAAGGGGACCCGGTACGGTCCCATCGGCGCATTCGCCAAGACACTGGGGCCGAAGTTCGGGTGGATGGGCGCCTGGGTGGCCTTCGTGGCCACCGCCATCATGTGCTACTACTCGGTGGTCATGGGGTGGACGCTGCGGTTCTTCGCCGCGTCGGTCCTGGGCCACCTGCCGTCCAACCCGCCGGACGCCTACTGGCTCAACTATGCCGGCAGCTGGGAGGCGCTCCTGACCCACGGCCTCGCCATGGGGCTCGGTGTGTACGTGGTGTCGCACGGGGTGAAGGGGATCGAGAAGGCGGCCCGGATCCTGATTCCCTCGCTGATCCTCCTCATCATCGTCCTGGCCATCAAGGCGCTGACGCTGCCGGGCGCCACCCGGGGCCTGGCGTTCCTGTTCACGCCGGACCTGTCCGAGCTCACCAACTACCGGATCTGGCTGGAGGCCCTTACCCAGAACGCGTGGGACACCGGGGCCGGGTGGGGGTTGCTGCTGACCTACGCCGTCTACATCCGCAAGGAAGAGGACACCGCCCTGAACGCTTTCGTCATCGGGTTCGGGAACAACTCCATGTCCCTGCTGGCCGGGATCATGGTGCTGTGCACCGTGTTCTCCATCATGCCTGACGCGGCCACCCAGATCGTGGGCGCGGGGAACGAGGGGATCACGTTCATCTGGGTCCCTCAGCTCTTCGCCGGGATGCCGGGCGGCCGGTTCTTCATGTCCCTGTTCTTCCTGGCCCTGGCCTTCGCGGCGTGGTCGTCGCTGGTGGCCATGATCGAGCTGGCCAGCCGCATTCTCATGGACCTGGGGATGACCCGGGCCGGTGCCATCCGCCTGGTGGGCGGGGCCGGATTCGCCCTGGGCATCCCGAGCGCGTTCTCCATGGGCTTCTTCGCCAACCAGGACTGGGTCTGGGGCGTGGGCCTGATGCTGTCGGGCTTCTTCTTCGCCGTGGCCGTGCTGAAGTACGGGGTCACGAAGTGGCGGGAGACCTTCATCAACACCGGTCATTCCGACATCCACATCGGGGCCTGGTGGGACTGGGCCATCCGGTTCGTGGCCATCGAGGCGGTGGTCCTGATGGTGTGGTGGCTGTATTCGGCCCGGGGCGAGGACTTCGCCGCCACCTGGACGCTCTTCAGCAGCTACAACATCGGAAGCGTGATCATCCAGTCCGGAATCGTGCTCATCGTCCTGTATCTGGCCAACGACTGGTACACGTCCCGCACCCTGGCCCATGACGAGACCTCCTACCCGAAGCCGGTGGGCATGGAGGAGGAGGCCGAGGGGGGGCTGCCTCCCACGGCCTGAGCCGGCTCCAGCCCGACTCCGGTGCCGACCGGCCGGTGCATTTCGACCCGTGACCTTCGACGAGTTCGACGCGGCGGCCCACCGGGCCTGGGACGAGATCCCCGAGCACTTCAAGGAGGGGATCGACGGCCTCCACGTGAGCGCCGAGGCGCCCACGCACCCCGATATGCCGGAGATCTACACCTTCGGCGAGTGCCTCACCGAGGCCTGGCCGTCGGACTGGCAGGGCCCCGACACCACCCGCTCGCTGGTGGTGCTGTATCACGGTTCCTTCGCGGCGAGCGCCGCCGAAGGCCGGGACCTCGACTGGGACGCCGAGATCTGGGAGACCCTCACCCACGAGCTCCGACACCACCTGGAGTCGCTGGCCGGGGAAGGCGGCCTGGAGGGCGTCGACTACGCGATGGACGAGGGGTTCAAGCGGGCGGCCGGCGAGGACTTCGATCCCCTGTACTACCAGGCCGGTGACCACCTGGGGGAAGGTCTCTACCGGGTGGAGGACCAGTTCTTCCTCGAGCGGGTAGAGGCGATGGAGTGGTCCGGCGAGGTCCGGTTCGAATGGGACGGCGTGGCGATGAAGGTCCAGGTTCCCGGCGATCGGGCCGACGTGCACTACTTCTGGCTCGATGGGATCGACGCCGGACCGGGGGGGATCGAACTGGTGATGGTGCGAAAGCGGGGGTGGCTGGAGACCCTCCGTGAGGCCCTCACCGGGTGGCGTCCCACCCTGGACGTGGGTGACCTCGTCGCCGTGCCGGATCGACCCTGACCCCGACCGGTCTTCTTCCTGACCCATCGCGCTATTCCATGGCCCTCCACGATTCGTACCCGCGTGTGACCCCCTACGAGCTTGCCATTCCCGGCCGGGCCTTCGCGGAGGAGCGGTTCGCGGCCATCCGGGACGAGGCCGAGGAGCGGGGCGCGGCCACCGGCGATCCAGGCGGTTTCCTGCTCCTGGGGGAGGTGGGGCATCTCGTACAGGACCTGGCCTCCGCCGAAGGGGGCGGCAGGGAGCGCCTCCAGCACCTGGGGGCCCTGGCCTTCCACGCGTTCCACCTCTGGGAGGCCGGCGAACCCTGCTTCCTGCTGTCGACACCCGCCGCCCGGTACCTGGTGGAGGCGGCGGTCGGAGGAGGGGCGTCGACGGAGTCGGAGGGGCCCGGGCCCGTCACGCCGGCCGGGTATCTCCAGCTTCCCCGAAACCTGTTCTGGGCCCGCGTGGGCGAGGAGGAGGTCCCGGAAGCCCTGGACGGGATCTTCTGGACCGCCGGCGGAGCCACCATCCACCTCCTGGGGGTGCTCGGCATCCGGGGAGACCGCCCGGGTGTCAGCGTCGTGGAGCTGTCCGGAGTGCCGGTGGACGCCCTGGGCGAATCGCTCTCGGGACCCATGCGGGACGAGGGCGGCGATTTCGCCACCGACCTGCCCGGCGGGGAGATCGACCGACTGTACTCCATCACCACGGGTGGGGAGCTGGTGAAGCTCATGGCCCTGGTCTTCCGCTACCTGGCCGGAGCCCCGGAGGTCCTGGCGGACGCCGACCGGGGCCCATCGGAGGAGGAGCGGGGAGACGGACCGATGTCCTCCATGCTACCCTTCCAGCGCATCACGCTGACCTCCTGATCCGGTCTCGCCGCCGCATGGCGAACCGGATCCCGCCGCGAGCCTGCCCCGACCTCGACCCAACCCCGACCTCCCGTGCCCAGAGAATCCAAGAAGGCCCGGACCGAAAGGGCCAACCGGATCTACGAGATCCTCCAGTCCGAGTACCCGGACGCCCACTGCGCCCTGGACCACCGGAACGCCTATGAACTCACGGCGGCCACGATCCTGTCGGCCCAGTGCACCGATGAGCGGGTGAACATGGTCACGCCCCACCTGTTCGAGGCCTACCCCGATCCCGAGTCGCTCGCGGGGGCGCGGCTGGAGGACGTGGAGGAGATCATCCGTTCGACCGGGTTCTTCCGGAACAAGGCGAAGAGCCTCGTGGGGATGGCCGAGCGGGTCACCGAGGAGCACGACGGGGACGTACCGGCGGACATGGATGCCCTGGTGAAGCTCCCCGGAGTGGGTCGAAAGACCGCCAACGTCGTGCTGGGCAACGCCTTCGACATCAACGAGGGCGTGGTGGTGGACACGCATGTGAAGCGACTCACCACGCTCATGCAGCTCACCCGGGCGAAGACCCCGGAGAAGATCGAGGAGGACCTCATGCCCCTCTTCCCCCGTGAGCGGTGGACCATGCTGTCGCACCTCCTCATCTGGCACGGGCGTGCGGTCTGCATCGCCCGACGGCCCCGCTGTGCCGAGTGCGCCGTGGCCCATCTCTGCCCGTCGGCCCGGGTCTAGCGATCCCCCGGCCGGACGGCGAGGTTGCCCCTGCGCGGCCCCTGGCCGCCTCCCTGGCCCTCCGCGCCCGATACCGAACCTCAACACGCCCGACCCATGCCCGATCGCGCCGATGCCGTAGCCCTTCTGGAAGAATGGGTGGAGAACCCCAACCTCCGCCGCCACATGTACTGCGTGGAAGCCGCCGTGCGGCACTATGCCCGGATGAAGGGAGAGGACGAGGACCTGTGGGGCCTGGCCGGCCTTCTCCACGACCTCGACTGGGAGAAACACCCCGACGAGCACCCGCTCAAGGCGGTGGAGGAGATGAAGGCCCGGGGGTACCCGGAGGAAGTGATCCAGGCCATCCTGGCCCACCGCCCGGAGTTCACCGGCGTCGAACCCACCAGTGAGCTGGACAGGGCCCTCTACGCCTGTGACGAACTCAGCGGGCTGGTCTACGCCACCTGCCTGATGCGGCCCACCGGCATCGACGATCTGACCCCGAGATCCGTGACCAAGAAGCTCAAGGACAAGGCATTCGCGGCCGGCGTGGACCGGGAGCAGGTGGCCCGGGGAGTGGAACTGATCGGACTGGAGCGGGCCGAACACATCCAGAACGTGATCGACGGTATGCGGGAGGAGGCCGAGGCCCTGGAGATCCGGGGCGAGGACATCGGGAGTCGCTGACCATGAAGACCATCATCGAGCCGTTCCGGATCAAGGTCGTCGAGCCCATCCGCATGACCACGCGGGCCGAGCGTCTGACGGCCCTGGAGGAGGCGGGGTACAACGCGTTCAAGCTCCGCTCGGAGGACGTCCTCATCGACCTCCTCACGGACAGCGGCACATCGGCCATGAGCGCGGAGCAGTGGGCCGGGATCATGCGGGGTGACGAGTCGTACGCCGGCTCTCCCTCCTTCTTCCGGTTCGAGTCGGTGGTGAAGGACATCTTCGGGTTCGAGCACGTCATCCCCACCCACCAGGGGCGGGCCGCGGAGCGGATCCTGTTCGCGAGTATCTGCAAGCCCGGCGACGTCGTACCGAGCAACACCCACTTCGACACCACTCGCGCCAACATCGAGGCCACCGGTGCGAGAGCGGTGGACCTGCCGGTCCCGGAGGGGCTCGTGCCCGCCGTACCCCACCCCTTCAAGGGGGACATGGACGTGGCGCGGCTGGAGGCGTTGATCGAGGAGGTGGGCGTCGACTCGATTCCGCTCTGCATGCTCACCGTGACCAACAACACGGGGGGCGGGCAGCCGGTGTCTATGGGGAACATCCGGAAGGTCTCGGAGGTGTGCCGCACGCACGGTATCCCCTTCTACCTGGACGCCTGCCGGTTCGCGGAGAACGCCTACTTCATCAAGCTCCGCGAGGATGGGTACGGGGATCTCACCGTCCGGGAGATCGCCCGCGACATGTTCGCCCTGGCCGACGGCTGCACCATGTCGGCCAAGAAGGACGGGCTGGCGAACATCGGCGGCTTCGTGGCCACCAACGACGCCGGGCTGGCGCAGCAGGAGCGGGATCTGTTGATCCTCACCGAGGGCTTCCCCACCTACGGGGGTCTCGCGGGCCGGGACCTGGAGGCCATCGCGGTGGGGCTGGAGGAGGTGCTGCACGAGGACTACCTGGAGTACCGCCTCGCCTCTACCCGCTACCTCGGTGAGCACATCGCCGAGGCCGGCGTGCCGATCATGCAGCCCCCCGGAGGTCACGCCGTCTACATCGATGCCGCGGCCTTCCTTCCGCACGTGCCTCCCGCCCGGCTTCCCGGTCAGTCCGTGGTGGCGGAGCTCTACGTGGAGGGGGGCATCCGCGCCGTGGAGGTCGGGACGGTGATGTTCGGCTCCCGGGACCCGGAGACGGGAGAGGAGTCTACCGCTCAGATGGAACTGGTCAGGCTCGCCATCCCGCGGCGGGTGTACACCCAGAGCCACGTGGACTACCTGGTGGAGGCCGTCCTCGGGGTCTGGAACCGGCGGGAGGCGATCGGCGGCTTCGCCTTCGCCTACCAGGCCCCGGTGCTTCGGCACTTCACAGCGGAGTTCGAGCCCCTCTATCCGGTGGGCGGGTGAGCGGCCCGGCAACCGCGTAACAGATCCTCCGAGAATCGTGAGAAAGGTCCCCTCTACCGGACCGTAGGGATCTGAGTAGCGTTAGCGGGTTAGGATCTCCTGGGCCGCCCCTTCCGGGCGCCTCACGTCGCACCCCATCCCGGATCTCGTTGAGCCATCTCCGGCCGTCTCCGTCCGCAGGTCACCGCCGCCGTTCCCGGTCACGTCCGGGCGCGGTTGCGCGAGCCCTGGGCGTGGTCCTCGTGGCCGGTCCCGCGGTGCTGGCCGTGGACGCGGCGACGGTCCTGTCGCAGGACATCGAACAGCTGGGCCGGATCTACGGCACCCGGCCGCCGGAGGCCTACTTCGAGCGGATCGCCCGCGACCCGGGTGCGTTCCGGTTCCAGCGGGGATGGAGAAGCGGCGAGGGCCTCAGGAGCCGGTTCGAACTGCTCGAGGGTGGGCGCTCCGGCCTGGACCCGGCCGCGAGAGCCCCGGGGGCCCCGGGCGCGGATGCGGCCGCAGACCCCCTCGGTGTCCTGGGCCGCAGGGACCGGGCCGTCGAGGGCGAGTTCCGCTATCCCATGGTGCTGGGGCTCTACGCCGATTCGACCGTGAACGCCCCCTACTCCCTGGAACGGGTGAGAGAGCAGTTCATCGACGGCCCCAATCCCACCGGCACCATCACCGAGTACTACCGGGAGGTGTCGGGCGGTCGTGTGGAGCTGCTGGGCACCCCGTTCGACTGGATCCGCTCCGACCTCACGTCCATCGAGACCACGGGGGGCTCGTCCGGGCTGGGGAACTCCGCCCGCGTCGGCGAGTTCATCGTGGACCTGCTCTCCAAGCTGGACGACGGCTCCATCGACTGGGGCCAGTTCGACAACGACGGGCCCGACGGGATCCCGAACAGCGGAGACGACGACGGGTTCGTGGACGTGCTCGCCGTCGTCCATCCAACCCCCGGCGGCGAGTGCGGCGGTCTGCAGACGGCCTACCGCGTGTGGTCGCACCGGTGGTCCCTCTCCTCCGCGTTCGACGTGTTCGTGACGAAGACACCGTCCAACTCTCCCCAGGGCGGCGCGTTCATCCGCGTGGACGACTACACGATCCAGCCGGTCCTGGCCTGTGACGGAGAGGCCATCAACGAGATCGGCGTGTTCGCCCACGAACTGGGCCATGGGTTCGGCCTGCCCGACCTGTACGCCGTGGGCGGGACCCACGCCGGGATCGGTCAGTGGGGGCTGATGGGCTCCGGCTCCTGGGGGTGCCAGGGTACCAATCCGGCCCGCCCCTGCCACATGAGCGCCTGGAGCAAGGAGATGCTGGGCTGGACCGAGGTCGTGGAGCTGCCCGCCGGCGCCGACCCGGCCGAGTGGCTGCTGGACCCGGTGGAGTCCGGGGGGCAGGTCCTGAAGGTCCGCACCGGCGACGCCGGCGATCCCTATTTCCTGGTCGAGAACCGGCAGGGACTCGGCTTCGACGGCGACCTGCACGCGCCGGGCATGCTCATCTGGGAGGTCCACCCCGCGATCCTGAACTCCTCGTGGTCGTCCAACCGCGTGAACTCCAACCCGGACCGCCAGGGCGTCAGCGTGGTCCAGGCAGACGGGCTGTACGGACTGGAAGAGCCCCGGGGCAACCGGGGGGACGCCGGTGATCCGTTCCCCGGCGAGACCGAAAACCGGGACTTCCACGCGTCCTCCGACCCGGCATCGCGCGACTTCTTCGGCCGGCCCCTGGGGGTCACCATCACGGATATCGAGCTGGAGGGGGAACTGCTCCGCTTCAAGCTCAGCA
Organism: Gemmatimonadota bacterium; assembly: GCA_039587435.1. Taxonomy (GTDB): domain Bacteria; phylum Gemmatimonadota; class Gemmatimonadetes; order Longimicrobiales; family Gaopeijiaceae; genus JBDHIJ01. The sequence continues at coordinate 61,936 of JBDHIJ010000003.1, read as the reverse complement.
ACCGGAACACCGTGGTCACGGTGCTCGCCAGCGGTCCGGACGGCCTGGACGTGGACGTGCAGTCCTCCGGCGTGCCGCTGGCCCCGGACGCCGAAGGCAATCGGACCCTGGAGGCGGCGCCCTTCGAGGTACTGACGCTGGATGCCGTCAGTCAGCAGGGGGAGACCGAGGGAGTCCGAGTCGGCTTCCAGGGCTGGGAGGACGGTTCGGGCCGTTTCCGGGAACTGGTGGTACCCCTCACCGACACCACCCTGGTGGCTACCTTCGGCGGCGTGGAGGTGCGCCTCGACCTGGCGCTGGAGTCCGAGGCCGACGGTGTGTCGCCGGGCGTGATCTCGGTCGCGCCGGAATCCGTGGACTCGTGGTATCCGGAGGGGACCGAGATCGAGGCCCGCGCCGAGGCGGGCACCGGGTTCGCGTTCCGGGACTGGCTGGATGGTCTGGCCGGATCACCCAACCCGCTGACCCTGACCCTGGACGCGCCGGCCACGGTGGGAGCCGCCTTCGATGTGACGTTCGGGTTCGACGAGATCCCTGCGGCATCCCTCACCCTCGAGGCCGCCGTGGAGGCCCGGCTCAGGTTCTCCGTGGCCAACGCGCTGGGCACGGTGAACTGGACCCTGGAGAGCGGAGAACTGCCACCCGGTATGTTCCTGGACCCCATCGGCTCCGTTCGGGGCTTCCCCCTGGAGGTTGGGCGGTACGCGGTGACGGTTCGGGCCACCGACTCCCAGGGACTGACCGCCTCCGCGCCGCTCACCCTCGACGTGATCGAGCCGGTCATCGGCGCCGAGGACCTGGTGGGGCCGTTCCTGCTCACGGGGGGTCGGCTGAGCGCTGAGCAGCGGGATTTCCTGGATCGATCCGGCAACGGCTCGGGCAGCTACGATCTGGGCGACGTCCGGGCCTACATCCAGCGGAATCCCGACGTGCCGCTGACCGCAGACCTGGCCGAGCCGGTCCTCAAGCTCCTGGACCTGGGTCCGGTGGGGAGCACACGATGAGCCGGCTCCCACTCCCGATCCGCGGTTTCGCGGTCCTCGTCCTGGCCCTGGGTCTGTCCGCGTGCTCCGACGACTCCGGCCCCTCGGGGCCCGGCAGCTACACGGTCGTCGTTCAGCATCCGTCCGTTCCGGCGGGCGGGGTGGTCATGGAGCTCCGCGGCGAGGGGCTCCTGGGCGTGGAGTCCAACGGCGGATCTCGCGTGTTCTCGGCGCCGCTGGCCGACGGAAGCGGGCTGCGGATCGTGGCGGTGAACCCCGGCGAGGCCCCCCTGAGCTTCCGGGTTCTCGTGGCGGACCTGGCCCTCGCGCCCCCCCGGGGGGACGTGATCGTCGCCACGCTGCTGGACAATTCGCTGAGCGCTCAGGCCTCCACGTACCGCGTGAGGGTTTCGCGCGACTGATCGGGCCTCCGGCTCCCCTCCTCGACCGCTTGATTTCGGTCCCCCGGTCGGACAGTTTACGCGGACTTTGCAGGCTGCATCCGGCGTTCCCGAGACCTGATTCCCGGGTTGGGCGTCGGCTCCGCGTCGGAAGGCGTCCTGCCGGACCGTCCCGTTCTGACCGGAGATCCTCCATGACCACCGCCACCTGGATCACTCTGCTCCTCATCGGTGGTTTTGTCTGGGGCGGTTTCGTCCTGGCCGTGGCCAAGGCGCTCCGGAGTGAAGCGGGCAAGACCGACTAACCCCGGACGCCCCCTCCGTGCCCAAGCGCACCGACATCGAATCCATCCTCATCCTCGGGTCCGGCCCCATCATCATCGGCCAGGCCTGCGAGTTCGACTATTCCGGCACGCAGGCGGTTCGTGCGCTCCGGGAAGACGGATACCGCGTGATCCTGGTCAATTCGAATCCGGCCACGATCATGACGGATCCGGAGGTCGCGGATCGGACCTACATCGAGCCCCTTACACCCGAGTGGGTGGAGCGGGTCATCGAGCGGGAGAAGCCCGATGCCCTGCTGCCCACCATGGGCGGGCAGACGGCCCTGAACGTGGCCATGGACCTCGAGAGAGCCGGGGTGCTGGAGAAGCACAACGTCGAGCTGATCGGCGCCAACGCCCGCTCCATCGAGATGGCCGAGGACCGGGAGCAGTTCACGGAGGCCATGGAGCGCATCGGCCTCCAGGTCCCGCGGGGCGGCTTCGCCCGGACGCTGGAGGAGGCCCTCGAGCTGGTGGAGGAGACGGGCTATCCCTCCATCATCCGGCCCTCCTACACGATGGGCGGCACAGGGGGCGGAATCGCCTACAACCGGGAGGAATTCGAGGTCCAGGTCCGGAAGGGGCTGGATGCCTCGCCCATCACCGAGGTTCTCATCGACCAGTCGGTCCTGGGCTGGAAGGAGTACGAACTCGAGGTGGTTCGGGACGGGGCAGACAACGTCATCATCGTCTGCTCCATCGAGAACTTCGACGCCATGGGGGTGCACACCGGTGACTCCATCACGGTGGCTCCGGCTCAGACCCTGACAGACGTCGAGTACCAGGAGATGCGGGACGCGGCCATCGCCATCGTCCGCGAGATCGGCGTCGAGGCCGGCGGCTGCAACGTCCAGTTCGCGGTGAGCCCCGAAACCGGTGAGCTCCTGGTGGTGGAGATGAACCCCCGGACCTCCCGCTCCTCGGCCCTGGCGTCCAAGGCCACCGGGTTCCCCATCGCCCGGGTGGGAGCGAAGCTGGCCGTGGGCTACCACCTGGACGAGCTCCCCAACGACATCACGAAGACCACGCCCGCTTCCTTCGAGCCGGTCCTGGACTACGTCGTTGTGAAGATCCCCCGCTTCGCCTTCGAGAAGTTCCCGGATGCGAGCCCGGTTCTGGGCGTCCAGATGAAGGCCGTGGGGGAGACCATGTCCATCGGCCGTACCTTCAAGTCGGCGTGGCAGAAGGCCTTCCGGGGCCTCGAGGTGGATCGCACCGGCTGGGTCGCGGCCGACTCGCTGGAGGATGACGGCCTCGCCACGGATTCGTCGGACGCCCTGCTGGCCGCCCTGCGGCGGCCGACGGCCGAGCGCCCCTACCAGCTCAAGCGGGCCATCGAGCGGTCGCTGGACCCGGATGAAGAGGACCTCTCCCTGGAGTCCATCTACGACGCCACGGGCATCGATCCCTGGTTCCTGGACCAGCTCCTGGAGATCGTGGAGATCGAGCGCTGGTACGCCGGCCTGGAGCGCGTGAACACCAGCGACCTCCGGAAGATGAAGCGGCTCGGCTTCTCCGATGCTCAGCTGGCCGCGCTCCGGGGCGAGACCGAGGCGGGGGTCCGACAGGCCCGGTGGGCCTCCGGGATCCGCCCGACGTTCAACGTGGTGGACACGTGCGCCGGAGAGTTTCCTGCGGAGACCCCCTACTTCTACTCGTCCTACGAGGACGAGAACGAGGCCATCCCCTCCGATCGCCCCAAGGTGGTGGTGCTGGGCAGCGGCCCCAACCGCATCGGTCAGGGGATCGAGTTCGATTATTGCTGCGTGCAGGCCGTCCTGGAGCTTCGCGAAGCCGGGTACGAGACCATCATGATCAACTCGAACCCGGAGACCGTCTCCACGGACTTCGACGTGTCGGACCGGCTCTACTTCGAGCCGCTGACCCTCGAGGACGTGCTGGAGATCGTGGAGCTGGAGAAGCCCAAGGGCGTCATCGTCCAGCTGGGCGGTCAGACGCCCCTGAAGCTGGCCGAGCCGCTCGCCGAGCTGGGCGTGCCGATCCTCGGTACGACGGTGGACGCCATCGACCGCGCCGAGGATCGGGAGCGTTTCGCCCAGGTGTGCGAGGCCGTGGGTGCCACGGTCCCGAGCAACGGTGTGGCCAGCAGCGAAGAGGAGGCGGTCCGGGTGGCCGGGGAGGTCGGCTACCCGGTCCTGGTGCGACCCTCCTACGTCCTGGGTGGCCGGGCCATGGAGATCGTCTACGACGAGGACTCCCTGCGCGGGTACTTCGGTCGGGCCTTCAGCGTGAGCCATGACCACCCGGTTCTCATCGACTCGTTCCTCGAGAACGCGTTCGAGGCCGATGTGGACTGCCTGGCCGACGGCGAGGACGTGGTCATCGGTGGAATCATGCAGCACATCGAGGACGCCGGGGTGCACTCCGGCGACTCGGCCTGCGTGCTGCCGCCCTACATGCTCCAGGGCCCCGAGCTGGAGACCATCCGCGACCTGACCCGGAAGTTCGCGCTGGAACTCGGCGTCCAGGGTCTGATGAACGTTCAGTACGCCGTGCGGGACGGGATCGTCTACGTCCTCGAGGTGAATCCCCGAGCCTCCCGGACCGTGCCGTTCGTCAGCAAGGCGACCGGCGTTTCGCTGGCCCGTCTGGCCAGCCGGATCATGGCCGGTGAGAAGATCCGCGACCTGGACATCCCGGAGGAGCCGGCGGTGGCCGGCGTCGCGGTGAAGGAAGCCGTGTTCCCCTTCAACCGGTTCGACGTGGACACCATCCTCGGACCGGAGATGCGATCCACCGGCGAGTGCATGGGGATCGACGACTCGTTCGGCATGGCATTCGCCAAGGCCCAGGCCTCGGCCCAGAACCCCATGCCCCGGGGAGGCGGGAGCCTGGTGGTCACGGTGAACGACGGAGACAAGCCCACCGTCACCCCGATCCTCCGCCGCTTCCACGACATGGGGTTCAAGATCCTGGCCACCGGAGGGACCCAGCGGTATCTGACGCGGCTGGGTGTGCCGGCGGAGCGGATCTACAAGGTGGGCGAGGGGCGGCCCCACATCGTCGACGCCATCGTGAGCGGAGAGGTCCAGCTCCTGATCAACACCCCGCTGGGCAAGAAGTCCCAGTTCGACGACTACGCCATGCGGCGAGCGGCCATCGGGTACAACATCCCCTATCTCACCACCATGTCCGCCACGAGCGCCGCCTGCGACGCGCTGCTGGCCCTGAAGACGCGGACTCACCAGGTCCGGACGATCCAGGAGCGGGTGGAAGAGGCCCGGAAGCTCACCGCCGGGGTCTGACGGCGCCCCGGTTCGCTACGCCCAGATCGAGCCCCTCATGAAGACGGGATTCTTCCTCCACCCCGAGTCGGCCCTGCACGACACGGGCTGGAACCATCCCGAGCACCAGGGTCGCCTGCGGTATCTGGCCTCCACGGTGGGCAAGGACCTCCTGGTTCTCCACGAGCGGGTTGACCAGTTCGAGTCCCCGTCGGCCACGGATGAGGACCTCCTCCGGGTTCACTCCCCGGCCCACGTCGAGGGGGTCCGCGAGGCGTGGCTGCGCGCCCGACCGGACTCCGAGACGGGTCGGGGTGAGGGGAGCGGGGGAGGGATTCAGTCGCTGGACCCCGACACGAAGGTCTCGGCCCACTCCTGGCAGGCCGCGCTGGGAAGCGCGGGGGGCGCCATCGAGGCGGTGCGGAAGGTGGCGAGCGGAGAACTGGCGAACGCGTTCGTGGCCACCCGACCCCCGGGGCACCACGCCACCCCCAGCCATCCCATGGGGTTCTGCCTCTTCAACAACGTGGCGGTGGCGGCCCGGGCGCTCCAGGCGGACGGCCTGGCGGAGCGGATCCTGATCGTCGACTGGGACGTGCACCACGGGAACGGGACCCAGGACGTGTTCTACTCCGACCCCTCGGTGTACTTCATGTCGCTGCACCAGAGTCCCTTCTACCCGGGGACGGGAGCGGCACACGAGCGAGGTGCGGGGGAGGGCGAGGGGACGACGTTGAACGTGCCCCTTCCCGCGGGCCTTTCCCGCTCGGAATGGGCCGGCCATTTCGAGTCCGCCCTGGACCGCGCCCGTGCGGAGTTCGACCCGAATTTCGTGCTGATTTCCGCGGGGTTCGACGCGCTGGCGCAGGATCCCCTCGGGGGGATGCTGCTGGAGCCGGAGGATTTCCACGGGTTCACGCGGCAGGTGATGGACGTGGCGGACGAGGCGTGCTCCGGCCGGGTGGTCGCCGTTCTGGAGGGCGGGTACCACCCCAAGCGCACGGCACTCGCCGCGGTGGCCGTCATCCGGGCCCTGGCCGGGGTGGAACTGGACGCGACCCCCACCCCGTTCGCCGTCGGGTAGCGGAGGCGAGGACCGGTCCGGGGGTAGCTCTGCCGGCGCCCCGGGGAACCCCTCGACGGGCGGTCGCGGGAGGCGCTCGATGGACGCCTAGGGGAACTGCTCGAACGGCGCCGAATTCCCGGTCCAACCCCTGAAGGTGTAGAGCCTTCGACGGGCCCAGACGTTGTCTCCCCGGGCCAGGTCCACTCGCGGTCCCTCCTCTGCGCTGTCGAAGGCCGCTCCGACGTGCTCCGCCAGCCGTACCGCGAAGTCCCCCGATCCCAGGACCGCGACGAGGCAGTCTCCCGGCTGGGCTCGGTCGATGAACCCGGGCCAGTAGTCGAACTGATTCGGGCGACGACCGAGGTTGAGAGAGAACAGCTCCGGTCGGCCGTCCAGGGCGAAGGCCAGGCCGGCGGCGTCCTGGTACCGGTTGGCCGCGAACCAGGTCCGGCCGTCGCAGACCGTGCCGTCGGCCCGCTCCTGAACCGCGGCGGCCAGATCATCCCACCCGTACGCCTGGGCCATCGGATCGCGGGCTCCCTCCAGCGGGAGCACCGGCACGGTCGCCTGGACGTGAATGAAGATCCCGAGGGCGAGGCCCAGCGCCACCCCGTACCGAAGCCACCGGGCCCCTTTTTCCCCCCATGGATGGGCCGCCAGGAGCACGATCCCCGGCAGGTAGGTCAGGGCCGGCCAGTTGGCCTCCACGCGCTTCTGGAGCGCGCTCACCATGAAGAACGCGAACATGACCAGGCCGGCGACCGCCAGCACGAACCGCCGCTCGTCGGTCCGGTCGCGGAGGGCAGACCAGAAGGCGGCGACCATGAGCACGAACAGGATGGGAGACACCAGGCCGGCCTGCCCGCCCAGGAGTTCCAGCTCCCGGTTCAGCGCGCCCAGCGGACTCCAGTCCGGCGTCGGCCCGAGCCCATGGCCGAGCTGAAACGCGAACGAGGCCCATTCGTGGCCGGCGTTCCAGAGCACGACCGGCAGGAACAGCAGGACCGCCAGCGCGGCTCCCAGCCAGGGTCCCGGCGTCGCGAAGCGCTTCCGCAGACCGGGATGGATCAGGAAGGCCACCGTGACCCCAAAGGGGAACAGCACGCCGGTGTACTTGCTGGAGAACGCCCCTCCAAGGGCGAGGCCGGCCAGGAGCCAGGCCGCGGTGTCCTCCCGCGATCCGGGCTCCGCGCTCAGAGCGCGGTCCACGCCGTACATGGCCAGGGCCAGAAAGAGGAACAGGGGCGCGTCCGGCGTGGCCAGCAGGAGTCCGGCCACGGCCACCGGCAGCCCTACCGAGAGCCAGGCCGCCCGTTCCGCTCCGGCCGGACCCGCCAGGCGGCGGGCCAGGAGAATCACCGCCACCATCGATCCCAGGCCGGCGAGGATCGGGAAGAGGCGGACACCCAGGGAGGTGTCGCCCAGGAGCAGGGGCCCGGGGGCGATGAGCCAGGCGATCGCCGGAGGGTGGTCGAAGTACCCCATGTCCGGTCGGAGCGACCAGTACCAGTAGTAGGCCTCGTCCTGGAACAGAGGGAGGGCCGCCGCGACGACCAGCCGCACCACGGCGGTGGCGGCGAGGATCCAGAGGGCCACCCTCACGGGTCGGTCGGCTCCGGGTCCAGGTACACCGGGTTGGTCATGATCCACGGTTTCCAGCCCCCGCGGAGCCCCGGCGTGGGAAGGAGCACTTCGATCCGGTAGACCCCGGGGCGTGTGAGGTCGAACTGCAGCGTTCGGCCATGGCCCTCGGCGACCATCTCGCCGTTCCGGAACAGCTCCACCCTGGCCCAGTCTCCGGCCGGCGGGAGGTTCAGGGTCATCCGGGCATCGGGGCTCCACACCGCCCTGGATCCCATGGGCACGTCGGACCCGGAGGACGTCACCTCGAACCCCAGACCACTCCCATCGGCCAGCACATCGAACGAGCAGTAGGCCCGACCCGCCCCGAGGGCGTCGTAAAGGGCCAGTACGTCCGCCTCCGGGTCCCTGGACCGGGGCCGGCCCACCAGGACGTGCATCCGGGCGAGGCTGAACATCTGCCGGTAGGTCGGGAAATCGAGCTTCCAGGAGTCGGTGAGGTCGATCTGCTGATGGGTATCCACCGAGCACAGCGCGGCCAGGGACCGGTTCTGGGATTCCCGATCGAACCAGCGCAGGGCCGGGTCGGGGCGGTCCACCAGGTGGACCATGGCCTCCACGGGGCGGACCGGGAGCGTGGCCAGGACGTGGATCCAGTCCAGGATACCGTCACCCCAGCGCCACTCCAGGTCGGCGTTCCAGATCTCCATCCCGTCGTAGTCGGTGAAGTCCGGGTCGTCCCAGGTGTTGGGTCCCGTGGGGTGGGCCAGGAACAGGAGGGGGCCCCCGGGGCGCAGCAGGCCGGTGGTTCCGCCGGCCCGGGCGAGGGGGGCGGCGTGGGCTACGTCGAGGCGGTCGGGGTGCGTGTTGTCCCGCCAGTCCTCACCCCCGCCGAGGAGGAGCCAGTGGCCCGGGTGGGTGGAGACCTCCTCGGCCAGCGCCAGCAGGACCCCCCGGTGCTCGACCGCCGCCGACTGAAGGGCGTTGTGGTCGGCGACCAGCACGAAATCGAGGCCCTGCTCCGCCGCCGCGGCCCAAATCTCCCCCAGGGTGCCACGGCTGTCGTGGGACGCCTCGGAGTGCACGTGGACGGGACCGACCCACACCCCCAGCCCCGGTGTCCCCGGAGGCCCCATGGGGAGATCCACCGTGAGGGTGATGAACAGGACCGCGGCCGCCCAGAGCAGCAGGGTGGCGATGGCGAGTCTGGTGAGGAACGACGCGGTCCGACGAAGGCGGCCCCGCGTCTGGGCCTCTTCCGGCGGCATGGGGGGAGGGCTCCGGGCGTGAATCGGCGATGGCGGGCCCATTCTGGCCCGATTCGTGTAAGTATGGACAGGCGGATGACCAGGGGGAAGGGTGGTTTCCGGAACCGCCTCCTTCTAGACTTCTACTAACCCGCCATCCGCATGATTCGAGGAATTCCCATGTCCCTTCGGGCCATGTTCGCCGCCTGCCTGCTGGCGGTCAGTATCCCGCTCTCCGGGGCCGCCCAGATCCCTCCTGGCGAGGGTGACGGTGTCCCCTACGTGCCCCATCCCGAGGCGACCGAGGCCATCAACCGCCTCAAATCGCCCTACTGTCCCGGGCAGATGCTCGAGACCTGTCCTTCGCCCAACGCCGCGGCCCTGCGGGACACCCTGGAGATGTTCGCCCAGGAAGGTTGGGACGCGGACTCCATGGTGACCTGGATGCTGGCCACCCACGGGGACGAGTGGCGGGCCATGCCGAAGGTCGAAGGTCGCGGTTTCCTCGCCTGGATCATGCCGCCCATGGCCCTGGTCATGGGGCTTGCCGTAGTCGGCCTGGCGCTCAAGAAGCTGGCGCCGCCCAAAGAGAAGACGGTCACCGCGCTGGGCGAGCTCTCCGAGGATCAGGAGGCCATCATGCGTGACGCCCTCCGCGAGCTCGAGGAAGAGGACGAGCCGCTGATCTGAGCCCGGCCAGACGGCCCGGCTCCTCGTCGGCGATCATGGCAGCTCAGCCCACCGCACCCGTGCATCCCTATCCCGGGGACGCGGCCTCCGCTCCGTCCATGCTGGACCTGGTGCGGATGGGGCCCCACCGGCTGCCCCCGCCCGGGGGGATCGAACTCCTTCGACAGATCGGTCGTCTGACGGACATGGCGCCGGACCACGAGGTCCTCTCTTCCGCCTGTGCGTCCGGGGTGGGCCTCCAGGCGTGGGTGGAGGAGTTCGGGGTCAACGGATCGGGGGTGGAGACGGACCCGTCCCTGGTGGCGCTGGGCGAGGCCTGGGCCCGGGATTCCGGGGTCCTGGACCGGTTCCACCTCCAGGAGGGCCGATCCGATGACCTTCCGTACCGCGACGGCATTTTCGACGTCGCGGTGGGTGAGCTCGGGATGACGGCGGCGGCCGACGCCGGAGCGGCGCTCAGGGAACTGGTGCGCGTGACCCGCCCCGGTGGTCGAGTCGCTCTGATCCAGCTGGTCTGGAAAGCCCCGGTGGAGGAGGAGCGGCAGCGGCTCCTGGCCGGCCACCTCGGTGTGCGGCCCCTGATGCTGGTGGAGTGGAAGAGGCTCATGCGGGAGGCCGGACTGGTGGACATCCGCAGCGAGGACTGGTCGGACGAGGGGACGTCGTTCCGCCCCATGGTCGCCAAGCCGTTTCCGGACTTCACCGAGCTGTTCTCGTTCACCGAGAAACTGGGCATCCTCCGCCGGGCTTTCGGCCAGTGGGGTTGGCGAGGGCCGGTCACGGCCCTGATCCGGGAGGCCCGCGTCCACCGGCTACTCACTCGGGAGCGCGTTCTCGGCCTGGACCTGCTCTTGGCGCGGCTCCCGGAAGATGCGGAGTCGGAGACCACGACGGCTCCCGGCAGCGCCGGAGCCACCGCCGCCTCAGCCTCTGTCCCAGCCGGGGAACCGGCGGACGCAGTGCGGGCGCCGGTGGACAGCGCGCCGGAATCGGCGGACACAGCGCGCGAGCCTGCGGGTCCCCTCGCCTCCACTCCGAGCGATCCGGCGGCCGCCGACGCCGAGCCATCGGACGCTGCCGCCGCCGAGCCTCCTCCGCTGGATGACGCCGATGGGCCGACCGAACGGCCCGAGGTCGACGGGCTTCCGCTTTTCGGCGGAGACTCCTGACACGATACTGATGGCAGCCCGGCGAACCGCCGTACCACCCACCCACGGAGAACCCTCGTGAAGCCCGACGCACTCCTTCTCAGCCAGCAGGGAATCGACGCCGTTCAGTCCGAGCTTCGTGCGCAGGGTCTCGACGGGTGGCTCCTCTACGAGTTCCACGGGAACAACCCCATATCCCAGAGCCTCATCGGGATCGAGTGGTCCAGCCGCAGGGGGTTCGTGCTGGTTCCGGCGGAGGGCGAACCGGTGGCGCTCATCCACGCCATCGAGGGATCGTCCTGGCGCCTGTGGCCGTGGCGTCGCATGGGCTACTCGGGATGGCGGGAGCTCGAATCGCAGCTGGGCGAGCTGCTCTCCGGCGGCGGCCGTCTGGCCATGGAGATCTCCCCCCGCTCCAGCGTGCCCTACGTCGACCAGGTGCCTTCGGGCATCGTCGACCTGGTCCGCGAGCACGACGTGGAACTGGTGAGTTCGGGGGACCTGGTGAGCACGTTCCACTCCCGGTGGACCGAAGAACAGCTCGTGGAGCATCGGACCTCGTCCCAGGTGGTGGCGGACGTGGCCTCCCGAGCGTTCCGGAGAGCCGCCGACGCCATCCGGGCCGGAGCGCCCACCAGCGAGGGCGCCCTGAGCGACTGGATCCGGTCCGAGCTGAACGCAGCGGGACTCCACGAGGAGGTGGACTGTATCGTGGCGATCGGGCCCCGGGCGGCCGATCCCCACTACCACCCGGTGGACGAGGGCGAGACCATCGATCGCGGCGACCTCCTCCTCATCGATCTCTGGGGTGCGCCAACCGTGGAGTCGTGTCCCGCCGACCAGACCTGGATGGGGTACATGGGCGCATCGCTGGACGCACGCAGTCAGGAGATCTGGGAGGCCGTCCGGGACGCCCGGGACGCCGGCGTCCGGTTCATCCGGGACCGGTTCGACGCCGGCGAGGAGATCCGGGGGTTCGAGGTCGATGATGCGGTCCGGAGGGTCATCGAGGACCGCGGATACGGACAGTACTTCGTCCATCGGACCGGTCACTCCATCGATACGAGCCTCCACGGCTCAGGGCCCTGTCTGGACAACCTCGAGACGCGCGACGACCGGAAGCTCATTGCGGGGGTCGGCTTCTCCATCGAGCCCGGGATCTACCTCGCCGACGACATCGGTGTGCGCAGTGAGGTGAACGTGTTCATGGGAGACGACGGGCCGGAGGTTACGGGGCCCGATCCCCAGACCGAGGTCTTCCTGCTTCTGGATGACTGAGCGCCTGTCGCCGGGTGACCTGATCGAGGTCGCCCTCCCCCTGCCTCTCGACCAGACCTTCACCTACCGGGCGGGCCCGGACGGGGCCCCCGCGGTGGGCACCCGGGTCCTCGTGCCCTTCGGCCGCGATGAGAAGGTGGGCTGGGTGGTAGGGCACCCGGACCAGGGCCCGAGGGGCCGGAAGGTCCGTCCCCTCCTGTCCGTGCTGGATCGCGAGCCCACCGTCAGCGCCGAGATTCTCGAGCTGGCCCGGTGGATGGCCGCCTACTACGTGGCGCCGCTCGGAATCACCCTCCGAGCCGCCAGTCCGGCGGTTCTGACGGACTCGTCGCGCCACGTCCTGAGCCTGGTCGAGAACCCGGTAGACCCCGGATCCGCCGATCGTGGGGAACTGCCGTCCGGAGGCGGGCCCGGGGGCGTGGGTGCCGGGGAGATGGCCGCCGGGGGGGCGGGCGGGACGACGCGCCGGGAGGCGGCTGTCCTGGAGGGCCTCCGGGCGGCAGCGGGTCCCCGGTCCGTTCGCGGGCTCCGGAAGGCCCTGGACATGGGGTCCATCTGGCCGGAGGTCCGCGCCCTCGTCGCCCGGGGCCTGATCGAGCACGAGGTCGTGCCTCCGGCTCCACCGCCCGTGAAGACCCGACGCGTGGTGGAGGTGGTGGACTGGGTCGAGGACCTCCAGGAACTGGAGGCGCGGTTCGGTCGGGCGCGCCGGCAGCGGGAGGCCTATGACTGGCTTGCCGCCGCCGGCGGACGAGCGGACCTGAAGGCCGTTCTGGAGACGGGTGGTTTCTCCCGAGCCGTCATCGCCGGCCTGGAGGAGCGAGGCCTGGTCACCCTGCGCGACGAGGAGGTCATGCGGGATCCGTTCCGCGACCAGCCCACCGGGGAGGCACCGCGTTTCACGCCTACGCCCGATCAGGCTCGAGTCCTGGAGGGCCTGGTCTCCCTCCTGGACGAAGACCCGCCCCCGCCGGCCCTCGTCCACGGGATCACGGGCTCCGGCAAGACGCTCGTCTACATCGAACTCCTCCGGGAGGTGGTCCTCGGCCGGGGCCGGTCGGCCATCGTGCTCGTGCCCGAGATCTCCCTGACCCCACAGACCACCCGCCGGTTTCGGGAGCAGTTCGGAGACCTGGTGGCGGTGCTCCACTCCGGGCTATCGGACGGAGAGCGCTATGACGCATGGCGGCAGCTCCGCTCGGGAGAGAAGCGGATCGCCGTGGGCGCCCGGTCGGCCATCTTCGCCCCCCTCCCCGATCTGGGCGCCGTCATCGTGGACGAGGAACACGAGGGGACCTACAAGCAGTCGGAAGCGCCGCGCTACCACGGCCGGGACCTCGCGGTGCTGCGGGCCGTCCGGGCCGGGGCGCTCTGCGTCCTGGGAAGCGCCACGCCCTCACTGGAGACCTGGTCCAACGCCCGGTCGGGGAAGTACCGGCACTTCAGCCTTCCCGAGAGGGCCACCGGTCAGCCTCTTCCCCCCGTGCGGGTCGTGGACCTCCGGGAGGCGCGGAAGACCGGATCGGCGGCGGGTGGCGGGCCAGGGGGGCAGGGATCCCGCGGGTCCGTGCTGGCCCAGCCGCTGGTCGAGGCGGTCGCGGACCGGCTGACCCGGGGAGAACAGGCCATCCTGCTGCTCAACCGCCGCGGATACTCGGCGTTCGTTCAGTGCCAGGAGTGCGGAGACGTCCGGGTCTGTCCGCACTGCTCCATCTCCCTGACCTACCACCGAGTGACCAGCCGGGTCCTCTGCCATCACTGCCGGTATGAGGAGCCCGCCCCCCGTCGGTGCGAGCGGTGCGGGTCCACCGATCTCAGCTTCCGGGGCCTGGGCACCGAGCAGGTCGAGCGGGTCGTCAGTGAGACGTTCCCCTCGGCCCGGGTGGCCCGCATGGACGTGGACACGACCTCGGGCAAGTGGGCCCACCACGAGATCCTCGGCAGGGTGGAGCGGAAGGAGGTGGACATCCTCCTGGGCACCCAGATGATCGCCAAGGGCCTGGACTTCCACTCGGTCACCCTGGTGGGGGTCATCAACGCCGACGTGGGGATTCACCTCCCGGACTTCCGGGCCAGCGAACGGGCCTACCAGCTGCTTTCGCAGGTCGCGGGCCGCACCGGGCGCGGCGCTCTGGGAGGAGAGGTCATCGTCCAGACGTCCCTCCCGGATCACTTCGTCATTCGCCACGCCGTGGACCACGACTACGAGGGGTTCGCCCGCCGGGAGCTCTCGGAGCGGGAGGACCCGCCGTATCCGCCCCACGTCCGACTGGCCAACGTGATCCTGAGCAGTCCGGAGGAGGAGCGAGCCGCGAAGGCGGCCGAAGCCGGAGCCCGCTGGCTGCGGAACTGGGCGACGCGACATCGCCCCGACCTGGACGTCGTGGGTCCCGCCCCCTCACCCATCGAGCGTCTTCACGGCCGCTGGAGGTGGCACTTCCTGTTCAGGGGGGCTACGCCCGGGACGGTGGGAGCGGCCGCCCGGGCCCTGATGGACCAGTACGGAGGGCAGTCACTGGGCGACGTGCGAGTGAGCCTGGACCGAGATCCGGTGGCTCTTCTCTGAGGACCGGATCAGTGCGGAACGGGGCTTTTCAGGGCGGTAAACGGGTGTAGTCGGTGACCGCCCCGCGACCGAATTGTGGCGTCACCGCTTGCTTTCCGGGGGGGCGCCGCCTAATCTGCTCTTCCATCGGGGCGCCACCGTCTTCCCCGGACGTATGGCGCCGCCAGGGCTGGACTTGGCGAAACGAAACCCAGGAGCCGCTCCCGATGGCCTGTCTCGCTTTGAACGCTTCGTTCGAGCCGCTGACCGTCGTCCCTTCCAAGCGCGCGATCCGTCTCATCCTCGACCGCAAGGCCGAGGTGCTGGAGGTGGACGGAGACCGGGTATTCCGTTCGGAGCACGAAGAACTGCCGGCTCCCCTGGTCATCCGACTGGTCCGTTTCGTCCACGTTCCCCGCCGTTTCCGCCGACAGGTCACCAACACCTTCCTGTTCGCCCGCGACAACTACAGCTGCATGTACTGCGGGCGGCATCGAAGTCAGCTCCGGGGGCGGGAGTTCCTGACGCGAGACCACATCCTCCCGACGTCCCGCGGGGGGCTGAACCTGTGGTCGAACGTCGTGGCGGCCTGCTCTCCCTGTAACAACCGGAAGGGCGACCGGCTCCCCAAAGAGGCGGGAATGCGGCTCCTGACCGATCCCTCGGAGCCGGACTACGTGCAGCTGGCCTGGGCCGTGCGGAGCGTGTCTCCGATCCAGGCCAAGTACATCAAGATGTTCTATGGGGAGGATGCCCTCTCGGCGGTGGTCCGCCGGAAGGCGAGAGTGGCCGAGGGGAGTTAGGTCCAGGGGTACTCCGGGGACCCGGTCGCGGGACTCCGGCCTAGTCGTCCAGCCAGGCGTACGGACGCTCGTAGAACTGACCGTGACCGCGCACCGTCCCAAAGGCGGTGTATTCCTTCCACCGCACGACCCACCCCCGGACCTCGTCCTGCAGGACCTCGTACTCGAACCCCGGGGTCTCCGATCGCTGGGCCAGGAAGCGGACGAGCCTCGGGGGCATGTCCGGGAGCCCGGCCGGCGAATCCTCGTGGTCGTTGGACCCGGGGTCGGTGAGAATGGTCCGGACTTCCGACTCGGCCACCTGGAGATCACGGATCACCTGCTCCACCCCCGAAAGCACCTTGGACATGGGGCGATCGTTCTCCCGGGACACCCGGTGGTAGGCCTTGATCACGTCGGAGGCCTGCTGGTGCGTGAGCCGGTCCCGGAGGTCCACCAGGGTCTCCAGGATACGGGCCTGCAGGGCCAGGAGCTGCGTCAGCTCCCGGCGGGCTCCAGATGCTGGGTCCTTGGACGAAGACATCAACCTCAGGGGTGGCGATGTTCGGATGGCGTCACCCGGCCGGGGGCGCGCCTCTGTGTCAGGGTGGTCGCTCCAAAACTGGCGGTTACGTAGGCCAGTGCGCAAACCGCTGCCGTCATGGACCTGCGGCCGACCCGGCCACCCGGATGCGGGCATCCACGGCCACGCCGTGGTCCTCGAAGGCCAGAAGCGGATTCAGATCCAGTTCCTGGATGCGTTCGTGGTCTCCAACCAGCTGGGAGACCCGCTCGATCACCTCGGACAGGGCGTCGAAGTCCACACCCGGCTCCCCGCGGAGTCCCTCGAGGATGCGGACGCCGCGGATGCCCCGCACCATTTCCTCCGCGTCGACCCGGGGAACCGGGTGGACGCGGAAGACCACGTCCTTCAGGCCTTCCACATAGATCCCCCCCAGGCCGAACATGATCACCGGCCCGAACGCCGGGTCCTGGGCCATTCCCACGATGGTCTCGCGCCCACCGGTGACGAACTGCTCCACCAGCACGCCCTGCACCCGGGCATCGGGGAGCGCCTCGGCCACGGAGCTCTGGATGGAGTCGAAGGCCTGGCGGACCTCCTCGTCGGACCGGAGGTCCACCTTAACCCCGCCCACATCGGATTTGTGGACTACGTCCGGGGAGAGGATCTTCACCACCACCGGGTAGCCGAGTTCCTCCGCCGCGGCGACGGCGGAGTCGGCGTCCGAGGCCAGGCGGTACCCGATCGTGGGGATCCCGTAGGCGTCGAACACGGCCAGAGCCTCCAGCTCCGACAGGTGGTCGCGGCCCTCGGCCAGGACCTCGTCGATGATGGTCGACACGGCGCCGGCATCCACGTCGAAGGAGCGCGGCGGATCGGCCGGGCGCTGAAGCCACTGACCGTATCGGTGCATGGCCGCCAGTGCCCGCGCCGCCGACTCCGGGAAGATGTAGGCGGGAATGCCGTGCTCCTTGAGTGCCAGGCGGCCCTGCGGCAGACCTTCCCGCCCCATGAGGACCGCCAGCACCGGCGTGTCCGGGTGCGCGGAGGCCGCCGCCACGATGCTTCGGGCCACGTCCTTCTGCCTCACACCCAGCGGCGGGACGAAGGCGGCGATGGCCGCGTCCACACCCGGATCCGAGAGCACGATGTCGAGGGCTACCTGGTAGCTCTCGGCGGTGGCTGAGGCCACCATGTCGACCGGGTTCCGGACCGAGGCCTCGTCGGGGAACACTTCCCCGAGGCGCGCCTGGGTCTCGGGCGACAGTTCCTGGACGTCCAGGCCGTTGGACTCGCAGGCATCCGCGATGATGATCCCGGGGCCCCCGGCGTTGGTGACGATGGCCACGCGGTTCCCTTCCGGGACCGGGAGGTGCCCGAAGGCCATCGCCATGTCGAACAACTCCTCCACCGACTCGGCGCGGAGCACTCCGCACTGGGCCAGCAGGGCCTCCGTGGCGCGTTCCCCACCCGCCAGGGCTCCGGTGTGGGAGGACGCGGCGCGAGCCCCCACCGCGGTCCGTCCGCTCTTCACCACGATGATGGGTTTCTTCCGGCTGACCCGTCGGGCGAATCGGGTGAACTTCTTGGGGTTCCCGAAGTGCTCCAGGTACATCAGGATCACCCGGGTATCCGGATCGGACTCCCAGTACTCGATGAGGTCGTTTCCGCTTACGTCCGGCTTGTTGCCCACCGAGACGAACTGGTTGATCCCGATCCCGTACTCGGCCGCGTAGTCCAGGATCGTCACTCCGATCGCACCGGACTGGCTCATGAACGACAGGGCGCCCTGGGGTGGCATGCTCGGGGCGAACGTGGCGTTCATCGACTGCTCTGGATGGGTGTTGAGCAGCCCCATGCAGTTGGGCCCAACCAGTCGCATGGAATGCCGGCGGACGATGTCCATCAGCTCGGCCTCCATGCGTTCACCCTCGCCCCCCACCTCGCGGAAGCCGGCGGAGATGACGACCAGGCCCTTAACGCCCTTCCGACCGCATTCCTCGGCCACCTGGAGTACCCGGCCCTTGGGTACCACGATCACCGCCATGTCCACGTCCCCCGGGATGTCCATGACGGAGGGGTAGGCGGGGATCGAGTGGACCGCGGCGGCCTTCGGGTTCACCGGGTAGACCACGCCGGTGTAGCCGTGCCTGAGGAGGTTGTCGACGATCTGGTATCCGATGGTACCAGGGGAGCGGCTCGCGCCGACCACGGCGACGGAAGAGGGGTGGAAGAGGGAGTCGAGCTGGGCGTTCATGGATGAGGGGACCCGGGTGGGAAGGGAAGGCGGGCTCGGGCGTCCGCCGGGGATCGGGACCAGCGACTTCGGTTTCTCCCTGCTTCATAAGCTATGCCAATCCGACCGCCCGGTTAACCCGCCGCTCGCTGGTCCGCGACGCCACCCCGGCCTATTCTCAGACATACCCGACTCACCACCTCCGGACCTCGTTCGGATCCACCTTTCTCCCGGTCCTCCGTGTCCCGATCCGTCACCCTGATCCGGTCGATCCGATTCCCCGCCACCCACCACTACCACAGGCGGGAGTGGGACGAGGCGCGCAATCGAGAGGCGTTCGGGCCTACTGCGGATCCCCACGATCATGACTACGAGCTCACCGTGGAGGTTGCGGGGGAGCCGGATGCGGACACCGGGTTCGTCACGGACCTGACCGAGCTGGACGCGCTCCTGGAGGGGTTGGTGAGCCCGCTCCGGGGAGCGGATCTGAACCGGGTCATCCCCGAGGTGGCCGAAGGTCGCGCTCAGCCCTCCACGGAGTTCCTGGCGATGTGGATCTGGGATCGGATCGCTCCGGCACTGCCGTCGTCGGTCCGGCTCCGCGCCGTCCGGGTGGCCGAGTCCCCGGATCTGGCCGGCGAGGTGAGAGACCATGGCTGAGAGCGGCGGACTCCAGTCGGCCCGGGAGGCCATGGCCGCACCCGGGACCGCGGAGCAGGACGAACAGGACCGGGATGCCCCCGCGCGCCTCCTGGAGGTGGAGGGCACGACCTGGGAAGTGACGCTCGCGGGCCTTGGAATGACGGGCGCCGGCGGAGATCCGTCCGTCCTCCTGGGGGAGCTGGTGTTCACTCGTCGGCCGGACGAGGCGGGCGAGAGCCCCGAGGCACAGGATGGACCGTCCGGAGGCACGGACGAGGAGGCTGAACGGCGGATGGTTCTGACCCCGGTCCGGGACTGGACCGCTCTGTCCGAGGCGGACCTGGAGCGAGCGTTCATGGCGAGCAGGCCGTACCGGGCGCCCGAACCTCCGGGTGCGGCGTCTTCCGACTCCCGGCGGTCGGGCCGCTCCGGACAGCGGGGTCGCTCCGGGCGCCGGCAGGGCTCCGGAGGGGGCTCCCGGCGGGGAGGTGGACGGCGGGACGGTGGGCGCGGTTCGGGGAAGGGCCGCCGCGGCGACTCGGAGCCGTCCGGAGGCGGCTGAGCCGTGGCGCCGCGATACGGTCGGTGCCCTGCGTGTCGAATGCACACGCATTAATGTCCACTAATTAGGGCATTCCGGACGCGGATAAGGAGCCATTCCGCGCCCGGTGTTTCCGCAAGTCGTTGTCCAGCAGCGACCTACGTGATCCCGGCGCACCCCGGCACACGGTCTGCCACTCTCCCCGCCGGACAGGTACCGAGCCTGTTCTGCACTCGAGATCAGAGAGAATCCGTGCCATGATCAGCTTCAAGGCGGGGGAGGACGTGCGGGGGAAGGGTCGCGTCGCCATTGAGGACACCCCGGGCATCATCGTTCTGGATGTCCGGCGGGAAACGGAGCAGCAGCCGCGGATCTCCGCGTTCATCTGGGGTGGCAAGGTCAAGCCGGCCCCCACGCTGCCGTTCGGTCGCTGGAAGGGCGCCGCCTGACCCGGTTAAGCGTCTTGGGGACGTAGAGACCAGGGGAGTCACCTTCGGGTGGCTCCCCTTCTTCGTGTGGACCTCCCATCCGCGATCCCGACTCCGGTCCGTTCGCGACCCGGTGAGCCGCAGCCATCCGAGTCGCGTTCAACCGCACCCCTCGCAGCGCCGGTGAACCGGACCCCTCCCCCGTGTTAACGCGCGCTTCCCTCCGGGCATCTACAGGGTGCAGGCGGGGACCGGGGGTCCGGCCCCGAGAACGTGTCCCGCGACGGCACTGCCGTGCGGGACCCCAGTCAAGGGAAGACCAATGAAGACGACGTGTGGCCGGGTGGCGGGGACGGTTCTGCTCAGCCTCGCCGTGGCCGGACCGCTGGCGGCCCAGCGGGGAGGCCCGGAGCAGGGGGGACCGAGAGGATCGGGAATGCGGATGACGGAATCGGTCGCGGTGATTCTCGAGAATCGGGAGGCGCTGGACCTCACGGCCCAGCAGGTGTCTGAACTCGAGGCCATCCAGGCCGAGATCAAGTCGGCGTCGGAGACTCTCTCGGTCGAGATGGAGGCGTTCCGGCAGCAGATGCGGTCGGACGAGGTCAGCCGGGAGGAGGCGAGGGAGGTCCGGACCCAGTGGCAGCGCCGGGGACAGGAGCTCATGGCTCCCTACCAGGAGCGGATCCACGACCTGTTGACCGAGGAGCAGCAGACCCGGCTCGAGCCCATCATGCGGGAGCAGATGAGGCGGGGAAGGCGAGGAGGCGGGCCCGGAGGGTCCGGTGGACCGGGCGCCGCGATGGGGCGGGCCTACCAGGACGGGTTCAGGGCCGGCCTGCGCGCCGCCCGGCAGGGTCGCGGGGGCATGGGCCACCGCTCCCATGGCCTGCGGCACCGCAGCCGGACCACCGTTCCCGACACGAGCGGCGTGTCGAACTGGTGAGGAGGGGCATGGGCCCGGCCCGTTCCTCAAAGACGGACCGGGGCCGATCCCCCTGTAGGCCCAGGTGGCGAAATCGGGGGAGGGTGGAGATTCTGTTCAACGTTTTCCGTCTCTCCCCTGTCTCTTCGGGTGAACATGACTTCAGCAAGCGACGAAGATCTCGTTCGGGCCAGTCTGGCCGGAGACGAGTTCGCCTTCGGCGCTCTGGTCCGGAAACACCAGCGGGTCGCCTACATGACGGCCCTTGGGGTTACGGGCCGGCCGGAAGATGCTGAAGACGTGGCGCAGGAGGCCTTCCTCGTGGCGCTCGAGCGCCTGGAGGACTGTCGGGACCCGGCCCGGTTCCTGGGGTGGCTGCTGACCATCGTCCGGAACCGGGGCCGGAACTACCTCCGCCGGGAGGGCCTGCGCAGGGGTGAGGTGATCCCGCCCCATCTGGCCTCGGGTGAGCCCGGGCCGGAACGGGACCTCGATCGCTCCCGCCTGACCGCCTCGCTGGAGGAGGCCCTGGGTGAGCTGAACGAGGTCCGGAGGCAGGTGGTCCTGCTTCACGATCTGGAGGGGTGGAAGCACAGGGAGATCGCGGAGACGCTGGACATCCCGGAGGGGACCGTCCGGTCCCATCTGCACTTCGCCCGCAAAGCGCTGCGGGAAGCCCTCGAGGGAATGGGCGAAACGCCGAGAGAGTTGGACAGATGAGCAAGCACGAAGACAGGCCGATCGATCTTACGCCCCTGGATCCGCAGGCGGGCGACCCCGGATACTGGGACCGATTCCATGGCGAGGTCATGGACCGGGCCCGCATGCCCCTGGCCCGGCGTCGGCGGGACGCCGACGTCCATGTGCCGGAGCTGCTGTTCCGCTGGGGGCGCCTGGTCGCTCCCGTCGCGGCGGCCGCCGCCGTACTGGCCGCCCTGGCCCTGTTCAGCGAGGGCCCGATCTCCAGTTCCGGTCCGGTCGCCGTCGACGACGTCCTGGAGGCCGAGTTCCCCTCCGCCGAGCTGGCCGTCGTGCTCACCGGGTCGGGCCCCAACGGGGCTCCCCAGAGGGACTGGTAGACCATGGCCGTCTCTTCGGGTACCCGGTTCGCGACTGTCCTCATTCTGGTCACGGTCTTCGTGTCCGGGGGCCTGCTCGGGGCGGCGCTGGACCGTCGCCTCGGGGCCGAGCCCGCTCCCGTGAATGAAACCCCGGAGAATCAAAGGGGTGAAAGGCGCGAGCGGGGGATGATCGTGGACGAGGTGAATCCGTCCCCCGAGCAGAAGGCCCAGATCGATTCGATCGTAGCCTTGAACAGAGACCGAATCCGGGATCTCCGGGACCGGCTGGAAGACGAATACCGTCCCCTTCGCCGCGACCTGGTTCTCGAGACGCGAGAGGCGATCAAGTCCGTGCTCTCACCGGAACAGGCCGCCGAGTATACCCGGCTGCTGGCTGAATACGACGAGAAGCGGCGCAACCGCGACTCGGATTCAAACGGAAGTCGCTGATAGATGAAGTCATCGAGCAGCACGCTGCGGAGGTCGATCACGGCCTTCGCGATGTGCCTCTGTCTCCCTGCCCCGGTCCTGGCCCAGGACGAGACGTCCTCCGGGGCGCTCGCGGCGGACCAGGAGATGCCACGCGTGGCCGAGGTCGAGCCCTCGGTCACGGTGACCCTGGCCGACGCGGTCAACCGGGCGCTCGCCCGCAGCCCGCAGCTGGCGCAGGCGGAGAACTCGCTCCTGGTCTCCGAGACGGGCAGGAAGACCCTCTGGGGGTCCTTCATTCCCTCGGTGAACAGCTCGGTGCGGGTAAACACCCAGAGCTCCGAGCGGTTCGACCCGGATCTGGGGATCTCGGTGAGCGGGGCCTCCGACAGCTATACCGCTGGGCTGAGCGGCGGTCTGTCGCTCTTCGAGGGCGGGGGCCGCTACTACGACCTGAAGAGAAGTCAGGCCGACATCGATGGCGCCACGGCCCGGCTGGAGGACCAGACGGCCCAGGTGGTGTTCCAGACCAAGAGCCTGTTCTTCGGAGCCGTGGCGTCGCGGGAGCTCCTGGACGTGGCCCAGGCCCGCCTCGAGCGTGCCCGGACCGGGCTCGACGTGGTCCGGCGCCAGGTGGAGGTGGGATCGGGAACCCGGTCCGACCTCCTGAGGTCCCAGCTCGAGCTCCAGAACGCCCAGCTGGGCGTCCTGCAGACCGCCGAGAGCCTCAGGGCGGCCCAGTTCGCCCTGGGCAGACAGATCGGGGAGTCCCGGCCGGTGGGTCCGGTGGTCGACATGGTGGTGGGGCCGAGGCCACTGGGAATGAGCGAGACGGAGATCTTCGTGGCTGCGGAGGAGGCGTCGCCCGCGGTGCGGGCCGCCGTCCTGGCCTCTGAATCCACGCGGCTCCAGGTCTCGTCGTCTCGTACATCGTGGCTGCCCACGCTGAACGCGAACGGGAGCTGGTCCTGGTTCAACGACGATCCGGCCTTCTCGGGAGGAAACTCGAGCTGGTCGGTCTCGGTGTCGGCCCAGTACCCGATTTTCACCGGCTTCAACCGGGGAGTGCAGATCGAGCGGGCCCGCGAGGACTATCGCGTGGCCACGCTGCAGGAGACCGACGCCCGCCTGGCGGCTCGCCAGGACGCGGATCGGGCGCTGCAGGCGGTGTATACCGCCGAGCAGGCGCTGCAGATCGCAGTGCAGTCTCTGGCCGTGGCGGAGGAAGACCTTCGCGTGGTGTCGGAGCGGTACCGGGTCGGGGTCGCGATTATCCTGGACGTTCTGGCGAGCCAGGAGGCCGTGACGCAGGCGGGGGCGGACGTGGTGAGAGCGCGCTTCGACTACGAGGTCGCGCGCGCGGACTTGGAAGCGATCCTGGGGAGGGAACTGTGAGTGATGCGGTGATTCGGACGCGGGGCATCACCAAGGACTATGTCCTCGGTGCCGAGACGGTCCACGCGGTCCGTGGAGTCGACCTGGAGATTCACAGGGGCGAGTTCGTGGCGCTCATGGGGCCCTCCGGGAGCGGCAAGTCCACGTTCATGAACGTGATCGGATGCCTCGATACACCCACGGCCGGGGATTACTGGTTGAACGGTACGGAGACCAGCAAGCTCAGCGACGACGAGCTTGCCGCCGTGCGGAACCGGGACATCGGGTTCGTGTTTCAGACGTTCAACCTGCTCCCGCGGGCCACGTGCCTCCACAACGTCGAGCTCCCGCTCATCTACGCCGGTGTGCCGTCGAAGGAGCGGAAGCGGAGGGCGGAGGAGAAGCTCCACCTCGTGGGCCTCGGTGACCGCATGGATCACAAGCCGCCCGAGATCTCGGGTGGTCAGCGCCAGCGCGTCGCCATCGCCCGGGCGTTGGTCAACGAGCCGGCGATTCTGCTGGCCGACGAGCCCACGGGGAACCTGGACTCGGTGACCAGCGAGGAGATCATGATCGTCCTCGAAGGCCTGAACCGGGATGGGCAGACCATCGTCCTCGTCACCCACGAGCACGACATCGCCGAACACGCAAGGCGCCAGATTCACCTGCGGGATGGACTGGTTGAAAGAGACTTCCTCAACGAGCACGCGGGTGCTCAGGCTTGAGATCCATGATTCGCATTGGACTTCCCGTCCGGAACGCCGGACTCGCCGGCCTCATGGCCCTGGCCCTCGCCGCCTGTTCGGAGGGCGAGGCCCGTGAGGCTGACGGCCCGAGCATCACAACCTCCGAGGCGATCCGGGACGATCTCATGATCTCCGTTGAGGCCACCGGCCAGGTGGAGCCGATCCGGAACGTCGAGGTGAAGTCCCGGGCCGGCGGGGAGATCATGCGGCTCTACGCCGACGTGGGCGATCGGGTCGAGGCCGGACAGCTTCTCGCCGAGGTCGACCCCCGGGACGTGCGGAACGCCTTCAATCAGGCCGAAGCCGACCTGGCCGTGGCCGAGGCCCGGGACGAGATCGCCCGGTCCCAGCTGCAGCGTTCGAAGGACCTGCTGGAGTCTGAGGTCATCACCCCCCAGGAGTACGAGAGCAGCAACCTGGAGTACGCCAACGCCCAGGCCCAGCTCGTGAAGGCCCAGACCAACCTGGAGCTGGCCGAACTGCGTCTGCAGGACGTCACCATCCGCGCTCCCATGGCCGGGACCATCCTGGCCCGAAACGTCGAGGAGGGGACCGTGATTCAGTCCGCGTCCGGGAACGTTTCCGGCGGGACGACGCTCTTCCTGATGGCCAACCTCGACGCCATGCAGGTCCGCACCCTGGTGGACGAGACGGACATGGGGCAGATCGAGGCCGGGAAGCCGGCGAACGTGAACGTGGAGGCCTATCCCGGCCGCCCGTTCCGCGGAGAGGTGGAGAAGATCGAGCCCCAGGCCGTGGTCCAGCAGAACGTGACCATGTTCCCGGTGATCGTGCAGCTCGACAACCGGGACGGTCTGCTCCGGCCCGGGATGAACGCGGAGGTCGAGGTCTCCGTCGCTCAGCGGCCCCAGACCATCCTGGTGCCCAACAACGCCATCGTGAAGCCACAGGAGATGGCCCCCGCGGCCATGGTCCTGGGGATGGACCCCGAGGGGATCGAGTTCGATCAGGCGCAGTACCGCGCGCTCACGGCTGAACTCCGCGGTGAGGCGGCCCCGGCCGAGGAGGCTGAGGGCGGATCCGACGAGGCGCCGCAGATGAGCATGGAGGAGATCCGGGCCAAGGTGCAGAGCGGCGAGATCTCCCGGGAAGAGGCCCGCGCCATGTTCCAGGCCGCCGGTGGCGGCCGGGGCGGTGCCGGCGGTTGGGGCGGGCGCCCGGGCGGCGCCGAGGCCAGTGAGCCCGGAGCTCCCACGCCGGCCGTGGCCTTCGTCCAGCTGGCCGATGGCACGTTCGAGGCCCGAGCCATCCTCACCGGCGTCAACGACTGGGACAACACCGAGGTCCTCATCGGGATCGAGGAAGGCGAGGCGGTGGCCCTGATCGGAGCGGCGGCGCTGCAGGCCCAGCAGCAGGAGTGGATCAACCGGATCCGTGAGCGCATGGGCGGAGGAGTTCCCGGCATGAGCGGCGGGCGCCGGTAGGGGAGGGCACCATGCGAGGAACCAAACAGGCGTTCGAGATCATCGCCGTTTCCTTCTCGGCGATCCGAGCCAATGCGTTGCGGTCCATCCTCACCACGCTGGGGATCGTCATCGGCGTCGGCGCCGTGATCACCATGGTGGCCCTGGGTGAGGGCGCGCAGCGCCAGGTCCAGGAGCAGATCGAGAGCATCGGCACGAACGTGCTCTCCATCCGCCCCATGTCCTCGCGCTCGCACGGCGTCGCCTCGGCCACCAACAGTCGCATGTACTACAGCGACGCGGAGGCGCTGAAGGCCCAGTCGGCCGACATCATGCTCGTCGCGCCCGAGGTCTCCAGCCGGCAGCAGGTGACGTACACGCGGTGGAACGCCAACTCCGAGATCTTCGGCACCTGGCCCAGCTACTTCGAGATCAACCGGTACGAACTCGACATCGGCCGGATGTTCAATGAGGGCGAGATCCAGGGCCGGCGCCGGGTGGCCGTCGTGGGGGCCAGCGTCCCCGAGAGCCTGAACACCCCGGCGGAGTTCCTGGTGGGGCAGACGATCCAGGTACGCGGGATCCCGTTCGAGGTCATCGGCGTCCTGATGGAGAAGGGCTCGTCCAACCCCTGGCAGGACCCGGATGCCCGGGTCTACGTCCCGGCTACCACCGCGCTGTACCGGGTGTTCGGAGGCCGGGAGTACCTGAACGGGATCTCGGCCATGATCCTGAATCCCGACGGGATGGACGCTGGGTATGCCGAGATCGACCGCGTGCTCCGGAGGGAGCACCGGATCCGCCCCGGTGAGAACGCGGACTTCCAGATCCGCAGTGCCACGGACCTTCTGGCCACCTTCGCCGAGACCAACCAGACGTTCACGTTCCTGCTGGCCGGAATTGCAGGGATCAGCCTTCTGGTTGGCGGCATCGGCATCATGAACATCATGCTGGTCAGCGTAACCGAGCGGACGCGCGAGATCGGCGTCCGGAAGGCCCTGGGAGCCACCCGCCGGAACATCATGTTCCAGTTCCTGGTGGAGGCCCTGGCGCTCTGCATGCTGGGTGGCCTGATCGGGGTCGCTCTGGGATGGGGCGGGGCCTATGCCCTCTCCGAACTGGCATCGTGGAATACCGCGGTGGCGCCGGAATCGGTGGTGATCGCCCTGGCGTTCTCCGCCGGGATCGGGCTCTTCTTCGGGATCTGGCCGGCCCAGCGGGCGGCCAGTCTGGAGCCCATCGAGTCGCTCCGTTACGAGTAGAGACGCCAGGAGGCGAGGGGCCCCCTCGCAGACACGGGGGGCCTGAAGCGGAAGGGGCCGCCGGGCTGGATGCCCGGCGGCCCCTCTTCTGTTCGCGGCGCGGTCCCGACGCTCAGCGCGGCCGGGGCCCCGCCCCTCACCCTCAGCGCGGAAC
This sequence comes from Gemmatimonadota bacterium, assembly GCA_039587435.1. Taxonomy (GTDB): domain Bacteria; phylum Gemmatimonadota; class Gemmatimonadetes; order Longimicrobiales; family Gaopeijiaceae; genus JBDHIJ01. The sequence goes on along the minus strand of JBDHIJ010000003.1, from coordinate 34,902 downwards.
CGTGACCGTTCGTTGCCCGTCGCGGCTGATCACCGTGAGCACCAGGTCCTCGTCGGGGCCCAGGAACGAGATGGCTTCCCGAATCCCCTCCATGTCGATGACGGCGTAGCCGCCCACCCGGATGATGATATCCCCGGCGGTCAGGCCGGCATCTCCCGCGGGGGAGCCCTCGACGACCTCGGTGACGAGAATCCCCTCCTCCACCGGGAAGTAGAGCGCAAGCGACTCGTTCAGGGGCGCCAGCTCCGCTCCCGCCATGAAGCGCTCGGCCTCGTGGAGGTAGGAGAACACGCGGCGCACGCGGGGGGCCTCCTCCATGACCGTCACCTCGATCGAAGGCTGGGCACCGGCCACTGGAGCGACGGGCTCGGCCAGGGCTTCCAGGCTGGCACGCGCCAGCTTTTCGTTCAGCTCCTGGATCTGCTCGTCCAGCCGGATCCCCGTCTGCCGGAGACCCACGAGGCGCGGGTCGTCCGGATCGATCGCGCGCTGGTCGGGCGGAAGCTCGGCCAGGAGGGCCCGCTCGCGGGCGAGCTCGGCCCTCCGGACCTCGGACCGCTGCGTCTGGAGCTGGGTCCGCTCGGCCAGGAGCGCACTGGTCTCCTCCGTCCGCCGGAGGAAGACGCCGAAGGGAGCGCTCTCCGAGGGCTCCGGGATCTTCCAGCGATACTCCACCGCGGAACCGTCGCCCAGGGTCTCCACGACGACCGACTGGGCCTCGGCCGCGCCGGTCACGTTCACCGTGACGTGGGCTCCATCCTCGCCCTCGGCCACGACCCACTGGCTTCCGGGCGAGATGGCCCGGAATCGACCCTCCAGCTGCAGCGAGTCCGCCGCCAGCAGGATCCGATTCCGCATCGAGTCCAGTCGTACCTCCCACACCGCCGCGTCGGCGGTGGAGAAGTTCACCATCTGCGGTCGGGCCACCGACACGAGCTCCACCTCCCGGGGGTCCTGGCCGGGAGTGGCCACGGTCAGCTGGAGCACGTCTCCCGGGTCGGTCCTGAGCAGGCTCATCGAGTTGTTGTCGATCTCGAACCCGTTGATCGCCAGGATCTGGTCGCCGGTCCTCAGACCCGCGGCCTCCGCGGGGCTTCCGTCCATGACCATTGCGATGGTCAGCATCGAGGCCGAGCTGCCGCCGCCCACGATCTCGGCGTTCAGCGATACCCCTAGCCATCCGCGGGGCGACTGCACCACCCCGAAGGCCCGTTCCTGCCCCACGAGACCCGGCTCGGCGCCCGGCAGGAGCCCCGCCAGAAGCAGCCCGGTCAGAAGGACGTTGGTCCTGCGCATGATTCCCACCATCTCCTAGTACCAGTTGTCCCGGCCGGTCTCGGAAAGCGACCGGACGAAGGCCTGACGCTCCGCGGAGACGCTGGCCAGAATTCCATTCAGGAACGGATCGGCCGGGGCCTCGCGCACCGCCGCCTGGCTCGCCGCCATGACGGCCTCCAGCGCGGCGTACCGGCTGGCCGGGTCCTGACCCTGTGTGCCGCCACGACCGCTGGCCTCCAGCAGCTGGCGGTACCGGATCATGGCCTCGATGTAGTCCTGCTCCTTCTGCCGCACGTCTTCCGCCGCGTCCTCCAGGGTGGCCAGGGCCACGTCGGAAGTCGGGGTGTCGACGAGGCTGGCCGGTCCCGCGAGCGGCCCGCCCTCGATGGCTCCGGGCTCACCGCCGCGGAACTGGGTACCCAGGGCGGCTCCACCGACGAACAGGACGAGGGCCGCGGCAGCCTGAATGGCAGTGCCCCAGCGCCTCCGGCTCCGGCCGAACGGGATCACCGAGTCCGAGTGAATCAGGCCCTCGGCCAGCAGCCGTGCCTCCAGTGCCTCCCAGTCTCCCTGGGGAGGACGCATCGCAGGCAGCGCACCCAGCTGGTCGGTCTGCTCCCGGAGCGCGTCCAGCTCGGCGGCGCACACTTCGCACGCCTCCAGGTGCCCGGACTCCTCCGGCGAGGGTACCTCATCGACCAGGCGCGCCAGCGCGTCGGTGGTCAGATGCTCCATGCTTCTGCTCCCTGATCCTGAGCGGGGTTCTCAAGCCCCCGCAGCATTTCTCTCATCTTCGCCCGGGCCTTCGACAGCTGTGACTTCGAAGTCCCGGAGTTGATCCCCAGCATCTCGCCGATCTCCTCGTGCGTGTATCCCTCCACGTCGTGGAGCGTGAGGATTCGGCGCATTCCCTCCGGCAGCCGATCCAGGGCCGCCTCCAGCCGTCGGGCCAGCAGCGAGTCGGATGATCGGGGCGCCACCGGTACCGCCTCCGGCATGGGGGCTTCCCGTTTCTTTCGCGTGTCCGCCTTGCGATTCGCCTGGAGGGCGGCGTTGACGGCGATGCGGTGCAGCCAGGTCGAGAAGCGGGCGTCCCCCCTGAAAGTGGGAAGGGCCCGAATCGCCCGGATCCACGCTTCCTGCGCGTAGTCCTTGGCCAGCTCGTCATCGCCGGCGATACGCCGCACCACCGCGAAGACCCTGGGCGAATACCGCTCATACAGGGCCCGCACCGCGGCTGCGTCGCCGTCTCCGGCACGCCGGATCAGTTGGCTCTCAGTCATTCAATCCGCTTGATGCACCATTTCAGAGCGCTCCCGGGACCGCCCCCCGGCCCGCGGTGGGCCGGCATAACCTCGGCGAGGTTGCTCGATCGTTCTGAATGTATGACGTGGACCCCCCTGTCGGGGGTTGCCTGCGATTTCGGGCCCGGGCCGGATCGGGGGCGGGCGCGCCGTCGAGCGCAGATTCCCCGCATCGACCCGGGCAGGCGGAGCCCCTATGTTACGCCCGTTCAAGGGCCCTTTCGGGTAGCTACCCCCCGGGGCTCGAATTCGCACCACACGACTGTCCCAAAGGTCTCAGAAATGACCTCCGAGTCCCCCTTCGGTCCCGGCGGCGCCCCCGGTGCGGCCTACCTCGAGTGCACCCTGACCGGCGAGCGGTTCGAATGCGAGGAACTGCACGGTCTGTCGCCCGCCGGGAAGCCCCTGTTCGCGCGGTACGACCTGGATGCCATCCGGCCCCATTTCCAGCCGAAGGACCTGGTGGGTCGCGTCGCGAGCATGTGGCGATACCGGGAGGTGCTCCCGGTCCGGAATCCCCGATTCTGCATCACGCTGGGCGAGGGATTCACCCCCATGATCGACGCGCCCCGGCTCGCGGAGCGCCTCGGTATCGGCAGGGCCTGGGTGAAGGACGAGGGCCAGAATCCGACCGGCAGCTTCAAGGACCGGGGCCTGGGGATGGCCGTGTCACGGGCGGCGGAGCTGGGAGTCCAGGAGCTGGCCATCCCGTCGGCCGGCAACGCCGGGAGCGCCGCCACCGCGTACGGCTCGGCGGCCGGAATGCCGGTGCACGTGGTCGTCCCCGACGACACGCCCAACATCATCGTCACCGAGGCCCGAGCCCTGGGTGCGGACCTCCAGCTCCTGGACGGGCTGATCACCGACTGCGGGAAGGTGGTCCGCCAGGGCGTCGAGGAGCACGGCTGGTGGGACCTGTCCACGCTGAAGGAGCCCTACCGGGTGGAGGGGAAGAAGACCATGGGGTACGAGGTGGTGGAGCAGCTCGGTTTCCGCCTCCCGGACGCCATCGTCTATCCCACCGGCGGCGGGACGGGCCTCATCGGCATGTGGAAGGCCTTCGACGAGATGGAGGCCCTGGGCTGGATCGGCAGCGAGCGCCCGAAGATGTTCTCGGTTCAGGCCGCCGGCTGCGCACCGATGGTGCGGGCCTGGGAGAATGGGTGGGACGAGGCCACGATGTGGGAGGACGCCGCCACCTACGCGTCCGGACTCCGAGTGCCCGCCGCGGTGGGGGACTTCCTGATCCTGAGGGCCTGCCGGGAGTCGGGGGGCGCCGCCATAGCGGTCCAGGACCACGTGATGGAGGAGTGGGTCCACCACATCGGTCGGGACACCGGCGTCTTCGCGGCGCCCGAGGGTGGCGCAGTGGCCGCGGCCATCCCGCTGCTCAGGGAACGCGGATTCATCGAGTCCGACGACGAGGTGGTGCTGTTCAACACCGGAAGCGGCCTGAAGTACGTGGGCAACGTCCCGGTGGATTGAGCCGGCTCGACTCCGCCGACCCGACCGCGTCTCCATGTCCTCGTTCTGGCTCGTCCTGGCCGGTCTGGCCGTGTTCGGAGGCGCGGGCGTACGGCGGCTCCTGCGCGCTCGCGCGGGGCGTCAGCCGTTCCTCCTGGACGACGAGGCCATTCGTCAGATCGAAGGGGAGGGGTTTCTCGCCGTTGAGGAGCCCGGCGAGCCGCTGGACATGGGCGAGATCCGCGACGCCGAGGAGGACTTCTGGCGGAGCGAGGCCTGGGAGGACCCCGAGGAGTTCTAGCCTGGGGGGTTGGACTCAGTTCGCGTCCTGGTTCACCGCGAAGCGATAGTAGAACCCGGGGAGCGGGACGATCCGCCTGTTGGGCGGCATATCGTCCAGGGGGTCCGGCCGCCGAATCGACAGCGCCCGGTTCAGGTTGGCCTCCAGCCCCAGGGCGTGGTCCTGGTCGATGCGGCCCTCGACACCCACCGGCATTCTCAGGATCCAGGCGATCCCGGTCCTCTCGGTCTCTTCGGACGGCGCCGCCGCCACAAGCCAGATCCCCGCTCCGCCGTACGCTTCGAAGGTGTCGTTCCCGGCGTAGTACTTCCCCACCGCGGAGAGGGAGATGTCCTTGAACGCCCAGGTCCCCGCGGACAGGTCCAGAGAGGCGTCTCCCCAGAACATCTCGAAGGCGAGACCCACGAAGCTGGTCCCGCCGAAGGTGATTCCCACCCGGTAGTGGTCCTGGCCCTCCGCCGACCGGGGCGCCACGGCCAGCGTCAGCGCCAGGCCGAGTGCGAGCGCCAGGGCGCGGCGGAGGGCCACGCCGCGGCCGGGACCCGGCGAACCGCTGGGACTCGGGGTGACGGAATCGATTGGTCGCGACATGTCTGGAATATGGATTCTCGGCGGCCACAGGTCGACGCCCCCCGGGGGATTGACCATAATGAAGCCCCCGTACCGCATTCGATCTCGACCCGGCATCCGAGGCTCCCTCTGACCCGAAGCCGAACCGCGCGACCCATGATCCTCGCTCTCCCCCGCACTCGCGCTCGGCGCCGCATCCTTCCCGCGCTACTGGGGATTGCCTGCGTGGCGTCGGGGTGTGAGGCGCCGGAGCGATCGCGGTCGCTCCCGTCGCCTCTTCCGGAGACGGTGACGGCGCTGGTCCAGCCCGATTCGACTCTCCAGTACCGCGTCGCACCCGGCGTCAACGCCCGGGCCCTCTGGAGTTCGGTCGGTCCCTGGGCGGTCTACCTCCTGGACGTGGACCTGGGTCGGTGCGAACTCGGAGTCCGGGTCCTTCCGGCCGGTGATCCTCCGGCCGGGACCGATGCGAGGGAGCGGGTATCGGACCTGGCAGCGGATCGGGGAGACGTGCTGGCGGCGGTGAACGCCGACTTCTTCACACCCACGGGGCGCCCGGTGAGCTGGGAGGTGGTGGACGGACGGATCCTCCACCGCGGCTCCCGGCCGGCGTTTGCGTGGAGACCGGGTGAGCGGCCCTGGTTCGGGGAGCCGTCCCGGAGCGGGCGGGACGTGACCTTCGGCTGGGCGCTGGAGGCGGCGAGTCCCGACGAGGTCACCATGGCCGTCGGGGGCTTCCCCATGCTGCTCAGCGCCGGAAAGAAAGTCGGAGACCTGGGGGTGGGAAGTCGCCCCTCCTTCGCCGACGCCCGACATCCCCGCACCGCGGTGGGCTACGACCCGGAGAACCGGCGACTCTGGCTGGTGGTGGTCGACGGGCGGCAGGCCGGGTACTCCGACGGGATGAGCCTCCCCGAACTGGCCGACCTGCTGCGGGGCCTCGGAGTCCGGGACGGGATCAACCTGGACGGCGGCGGCTCATCGGCGATGGTGCTGCGAAACCGGGTCCTCTCGCGGCCCTCGGACCCGGAGGGGGAGCGTGCCGTCGCGAACGCCCTGGCGGTGACGGTCGAGCCGGATCGCTGCCGCTACCGGCCCCAGCGGACCGAGACTCCGGCGTAGAGCGATCGGGCCGGCCCCGGCTCGTAGTACCGACCGCCGAAGCCGTTCACCACCACCGAAGACACGTAGTCCGTGTCGGTCAGGTTGTAGAGTCCGGCGAAGAGGTCGAAGAACGACCCCCCGGCCTGGATCCCCTCCCAGCCCACCCGCAGATCCAGCACCGTGCTGGCGTCGGCCGGCTTTCCGGTGTTGGCGTCGTTGACCTCGATCTCGGAGGTCCACGTGCCCACAGCCGCTCCGTACAGTCCGCCCCAGCGGCCCTCCAGGACCGCCTCCAGTCGATGCGGCGCCAGGCCGGGGATGCGGTTTCCGTCGAACGACTCTCCGTCGACCTCGTACTCGTCGAAGGTGGCGTCGGTGTAGGAGTAGGCCGCGCGGACGGTGAGCCATGAGACTCGGGTCCATCCGGACACCTCCGCACCGACCCGGCGGGAACTCCCCGCGTTCCGGAAGAAGGTCCTGCCGGGGTCGTCGGGGACCTCGAAGGGGACGAGCTCGTTCTCGAGCCGCGTCCAGAACCCCAGCACCTCGCCACCGTATCGAGGATCGTCGGCCTTCCGCAGGCCGGCCTCCACGGATGTCCCGGTCGTGGGCTCCAACTCGGGGTTGAAGCCCCCGGCCCGGTCCGGCTGGTTGGCCAGTTCGGAGGCGGTGGGGGTTTCGAAGAAGGTGGACACACCGCCGAAGAGGCCCACGCCCCGGCCCAGGTCCAGGAATCCGGCAAGGGCCGGACTGACCGCATCCATGGTCCGGGATCCGGAGCCGTCGGGGTTGGAGTCGGACACGAAATGGTCCGTGGCCGAGAAGCGGGCGAGGTCGTAGCGGAGGCTGGCCTCCAGGGACCCCCGGTCGGACGGCAGCCACCGCGCCTGCACGAAGGCGCCGAACGCCGAGACGTCCTCGTCCTGGTCCAGGCTCAGGTCGCCCTGCTCGCCGCGCTCGTTGCGGAAGTTCTTCCGGCGATCGCGCTGCAGTTCACCCTCCAGGCCGCCGGTGACCTGCACCGTGCGGGCCGTCTGGCCGGTGCCGGCAAGCACCCGGAGCCCTCCGGCCTTCCGGTCGAGGTCCACGAGCGATGATGGGATCCAGGTGTCCACGTTCCGGAGAATCCCCCATCCCTGGACATAGGTCTCGGCCCCCGCCACGTCTCCGGTCCAGCCGAGGCCCAGCTGCGCCTGGTCCAGGTACTTCCGGGTGTTCTGGATGACGTTGAAGGTGTGGGCCCGGCGATCTCCGAGGTTGAAGATCGAGTCGTTGATCGACCCTGGATTCTGGGCTTCCAAGGTGGTCGCGTTCAGCACGCCCGAGAATTCGCCGCCCAGGCCGGACCAGCGGACTCGGCCGTTCACGCGGGTGCGCTCGGACTCGCCGTAGGTGCTGCCGTCGTCCTCCAGCGGATTGGTCCGAAATCCCGTCCAGCGGTTGTGGTTGACCGAGACCACGTAGTCGGTCGCCCCGGAGGTCCCGGACGCCACGCCCTGAAATCGGCCCAGGCCGTTGTCGCCGTAGACGCCGGTGAGGACGCCGTCGAACCCGAGGGTGGACGGGGCCTGAGTCTCGAACCGCAGCACGCCCCCGGCCGCATTCCCGTAGAGCGCGGACCCGGGCCCGCGCAGCGCCTCCACCCGGCCCAGGGATCCCAGGTCCACGTGATCCAGCGTGGACTGCCCGTCGGGCATGGTGGCCGGGACTCCGTCCACCAGGACCCGGACGCCCCGGATCCCGAACTGGGCCCTGGCCCCGAATCCCCGGATGGAGAGCCGCTCTCCCACGGCGTCGTTGAACCGGTTCTGAAGCTGGACACCCGGGACGGCCTCCAGCGCTTCCGTGAAGAACAGCCCGGCCTTGCCGGTCCGGAGCGTCCGGGGTCCGAGGGCCGACACGGCCACCGGCGAACGGACGGCGGCCAGGGGTGCGCGGAGGGCCGAGACCGTCACGCCGGCGAGGGTGAAGACCGGGGTCGTGTCCGAGGGTTCCACGACCCCCTCCCGGCGCTCCCCCGAGCCCGTGGCCTGGCCATGCAGGGTGGTCGGGGAGAGGAGGAACGGGACCGTGACGGCCACGACCCGGATCAGACGCCGGAGGAGTACGGTACGACGATGAGACATGGAGTCCGCGACGATGAATTGAGCCCGCGGGCCGGGAACCTCTATATTCAAAGGCTCCAGATCCACTGTGGTTCAAAGGCTTTCAGGCTAGACATACAAGGTACCATGCGCACCCCTGGAACAACCATCCGTTCCCTCCTGCTGGTTTCGGCCCTGGCTTCGGTCCCGGTCGCGGTCCTCTCGGACCCGGTCTCGGCCCAGTCCCGGGGCTACCTGCCGGCCGACTACTACGACCTGGTGACCGTCTCGGACGCCGCGGTTTCGCCGGATGGCTCGCGGGTCGCCTTCACCGTGACCCGGGTCCTGGAGGAAGACAACACCCGGCGCCGCGAGGTATGGCTCCAGGAGCTCGATGGCGGCCGGCCCGCCGGGGACGCGTTCCGACTCACCGCTCCGGGCCAGAACGCCACCTCGCCCCGGTGGTCGCCGGATGGGACGCTCCTTTCGTTCACCTCCCGGCGGGGGGAAGACGACAACGCGGCGTGGTTCCTCCGGATGGATCGCCCCGGGGGAGAGGCGTTCCACATCGACGGCGTCGAGGCCGCACCGGTTTGGTCCCCGGATGGACGATGGATCGCCTACACCCTGGCCCCCGAGGCGGAGGGCGAGGGTCCCCGGGAGGGATGGATCGCCCCGGACGCCATATCCTCCACCGAGGACGCAGAGCGGTTCGACGGCCGGGTCGTGACCTCCATCCGGTACAAGCGGGACGGCTCGCTGACCTTCCGACCCCACTACTCCACCCAGCCGAAGCGCCAGCTCTGGGTCGTCTCGGCGGACGGCGGTACCCCCCGTCAGATCACCGACCTGTCCTTCAACGTGGGAAGCCCCGTGTGGTCGCCCGACTCCCGGGTCCTCTTCTTCACCGGGGACGAGGAGGAGGACGACGAGCTGGGCCAGGACAACACGGGTGACATCTGGGCGGTCCCCATGTCCGGGGGCACCGTCCGCCGCCTCACGCGGAACCCCGGATCCGAGTCCAGCCCCACCGTCTCTCCCGACGGAACGCAGCTGGCGTTCATCAGCAATCCCGAGCGGGGCGCCCAGCCCGAGGTCATGGTGGTGACCATCGGACGCGACGGGGCCTTCCGTGGTGAGCCGGTTTCCCTCACCGACGACTGGGATCTGCAGCCCGGATCTCCCTCCTGGAGCGCCGACGGGATGTCGCTGCAGTGGGAAGCCGGTGTGGGTGGCAACCGCCACCTGTTCCGGGCACCGGCCGGTGGCGGTCCGGTCCGCCAGGTGACTGAGGGAGAACGGCAGCTGCGGTCCTTCTCGTTCTCCGCGGACGGTGGGGTCATGGCCTTCACGGCGACCGACGCCATCACGCCCACGGAGCTGTACGTGGCCATGGGCGACGGTTCCACCGAGCAGAAGGCCACCGGGTTCAACGACGACTGGTTGGCGCAGGTCGACCTCGAGGCCCCCGAGCGCCTCACCTGGGAGGTCGCGGACGGCACGCTGGTGGAGGGCTGGCTGATCCGTCCCGTCGGCTACCGGCCGGGCGGCAGCTATCCCATGATCCTGAAGATTCACGGCGGTCCGCACTCGGCCTACGGGAACACGTTCTTCCCGACGTTCCACGTGCTGTCGTCGGCGGGGTTCTTCGTCCTGTACACGAACCCCCGGGGCTCGGCCAACTACGGCCATGTCTTCCGCTACTCCACGCGCGGGGCCTGGGGGATGGTGGACCGGGAGGACTACCTGCTGGGCGTGGATACGGCCCTCGAGCGCTATCCGGACATCGACGATGCCCGCCTCGGCGTCGCCGGGGGAAGCTACGGCGGCTTCATGACCAACTGGCTCACCGCCACGACCGACCGCTTCGCCGCCGCGGTGACGTCGCGCTCCATCACCAACTGGGAGAGCTGGTGGGGATCGTCCGACGCCCAGGGGCTCACCGAGTTCGAGTTCTACGGACCCCCGTGGGAGCGGAGGGATCTGTACCGACGCCTGTCGCCCATCTCCTACGTGGAGAACGTGACGGCGCCCACGCTCATCATCCACAGCGAGAACGACTACCGGACCCCCATCGGAGACGGCGAGCAGTGGTTCATGTCGCTGAAGAAGCGGGGAATTCCGGTGGAACTGGTCCGGTACCCCCGGTCCTCCCACGGGCTCTCCAGGACGGGTGAGCCGTGGCTGCTGGTGGACCGGCTGGAGCGGATCCGCTCCTGGTTCGACTACTGGCTGATCCAGAACCCCCCGCAGCCGGTGGCGGACGGCCTCGACCTGCCGAGCTTCGAGCCCATGGGGTAGGGATGGCTCGGGCGCCCGGCCCATCTGGCCATTGAAAGGCCCCGACGGCGAACTCGCCGTCGGGGCCTTCTGGGTTCCGGGGGGCGCGGGACCGCCCGGCTCACCCGGACCGGGCTCAGACCTTGGCGTTCTCCGTGCCCAGGTACTCGGTCCCGTCCTCGGTCGTCAGAACCTGGATGTCGCCGAAGATGCTGGGCGACTCCGCCACCAGGACGTCCCGGATCTGGAACGCCAGGCGCCGGAACTCGGCGTCGGCGGAGGGCGAGCCCCGCATCTCCATCAGGTGGCGCCAGGACCGGCCGTTCCCCGTCACCACGATCTTGGTCTCGGTGCAGTTGGGCAGGAGGGAGCGGGCCGTCTCACGCGCCCGCTTCTTCCGCATGGTCTTCGAGGCGATCTCCTCGACCTGCTCGGTCATGTGCCCCAGCAGTTCCCGGTAGTCGGCCAGGGCCTGCTCGCACCCGTGGAGCCACACCCGGTGCGCGTCGGTGCCGTCCCGGATCTCCGGAGGCTGCACGAAGCCCACCTCGCTCTCGTCCACGTAGCGCTGACTCAGCTGGGAGTACGCGAACCCGGCCCGGTGCCGGACCAGTTCGTGGGTCAGGGAGCGGGAGATGCCCTCCAGCAGGAGCGACCAGGTGGCGTGCTCCAGCACGCTGCCGTGCTTCACGCGGAGAATGTTGCCGATGTATTCGGCGTTGGTCGTCCGTCCCTGGATGCTCCTGTGACCGCCCTCGATTCCCGCGTCCTCACCGAACGACAGGTAGCACAGCCGCCCGGCGAACTCCGCCAGGGCCTCGCCCCCGACGTCCGAATCGCTGTCCCAGTTGATGTCGGGGTGACCGAGGAAGTTCTGGCGGGAGAGGACGGTGACCTTGGGTGAGGTGAGGATGTGCATGGGGACCGGTGAGCCGAGGCCGAACAGGGATGCCGGGGAAGGGAGGGCCTCCGCCCGGCGTGGGCCTCGAAACGTACCCCCGGTCCGGAGGGTTGTCGAGCCTCTGAATCGGCGCCTAGGTTCTTCGCCGACGGGCCCCGTTTGGATCCCGATCCACCCCCCTCGGAGTGGCCATGACCGGACCGTTCTTACCCGAGACCTTCTCCCGACGCCGCGACCGCCTCCGGGCCGAGCTGGGCCGGAACGCGCTCGTGCTGGCGTCGTTCCCGACCGCGGTCCGAAGCGGGGACTCCGAGTACCCGTACCGGGGGGACGGGAACGTCTTCTATCTCACCGGGTTCCGCGAGCCGGACTGCGTGGTGGTGCTGCTGGGGGACGCCCATGACCGGGGCCTGGTGGTGTTCCTGCGGGACCGTGACGCGACGCAGGAGCAGTGGACGGGTCGGCGCCTGGGGGTCGAGCGAGCTCCTGAAGCCCTGGGGGCCGACCGGGCGTTCTCGATCACCGAACTGGAGGACCGGCTCCCCGTGCTACTCCGCGATGTCCCCCGGGTCTATTACCAGGCCGGTCACTCCGAGGCGGCGGACCGGGCCATTCGATCGGCCCTGCTCCATGGCCGGACCCGGGGTACCCGGACTGGCACCGGAACGCGGGCGACCCTCGATCCGGGCATCCTCCTGGAGCCCATGCGGCGGGTGAAGGACACGGAGGAGGTCGAGGCCCTCCGGGCCGTATGCGCTCTCACCGTGAGCGGCCTCCAGGCGGCGCTGGCGGCCGTGGCTCCTGGAGTGGGGGAGTGGGCCGTTCAGGCCGAAGCCGAGGCCATCTACCGCCGCGGAAGGGGAGCCGCCGCCTTCGCCACCATCGTGGGAGGGGGCGAGAACGGGTGCATCCTGCACTACGTGGAGAACGAGTCGGTGCTCGAGTCCGGGGACCTGGTTCTCATGGACTCCGGGGCCGACCTGAACATGTACTGCGGCGACATCACCCGGACCGTTCCGGTGGGCGGCTCGTTCACGGGGGCGCAGAAGGAGGTGTTCGACGCCGTGGCGGCCGCCAAGGTCGCCGCGGAGGCGACGATCCGGCCGGGAGTTCCCGTGGCCGACGTGCACGCCGCCGCCGTTCGATCGCTCTGCGAGAGCCTGGTGGCGATGGGCGTGCTGAGCGGCGACCCGGATCAGCTGGCGAGTGATGGCGCGGTCCGGCCCTGGTTCCCCCACAACACCTCCCACTGGCTGGGCATCGACGTCCACGACGTGGGGACCTACGCCCGGGACGGGGACCCGGTGCTTCTGGAGCCGGGCATGGTGCTCACCATCGAGCCGGGGCTGTACTTCATGCCCGGGGCCGAGGGCGTGCCCGACCACCTGGCCGGGATCGGGGTCCGACTGGAGGACGACTGGCTTGTCACCTCCGAGGGCGGAGAGAACCTGACCGGGGATCTCCCGCTGCTCCCGGACCCGGTCCGTTGACTCCCATCACTCGGGACTCGATACTTCAAGCCACGACGGCAGAGGGATTTGAGGCCGCTTGCCACTGCCGGGCAGGATTGAGGGGAGCGCCCCGCATCCCGCCGAACCAAAGGTCTAAAGTGCCGGGATCGTTGGATTGGACGAGGCCGCCGCGCCACGCACCGACAACCTGGTGCGAGGCGCTTTTTCGTGCCCCTCGCCCTCCCGGCCCAGCCGGCGGGTTCCGCCGCCACAATCGAGGTCAACGGCTATGAGCCGACCCAGATATCTCGACGCCCTGCGGGACCGCGTCCTCGTCTTCGACGGGGCCATGGGCACTTCCATCCAGGACTACGACCTCACCGCCGGAGACTTCGGGGGTGAGCACCTGGAGGGGTGCAACGACCACCTCGTCCTGACCCGCCCCGATGTCATCCGGGAGATCCACGCCTCCTTTCTGGAGGCCGGGTGCGATGTCCTGGAGACCGACACCTTCCGGGCCAACCGTCTGGCCATCGCCGAGTACGGGCTCGAGGACCAGGTCCTGGAGATGAACCGGGTGGCCGCCTCGCTGGCCCGTGAGGTGGCGGACCGGTTCAGCACACCGGAGAAGCCCCGGTTCGTGGCCGGCAGCATCGGTCCGTCCGGATTCCTTCCGAGCACCTCCGACCCCGAGCTGGGGAAGATGAGCTACGAGGAGCTGGTGGAGGTGTACGCCGAGCAGGCTCGCGGGCTGATCGAGGGGGGCGTGGACGTTCTCCTCATCGAAACCAGCCAGGACATCCTGGAGGTGAAGGCGGCGGTCACGGGCTGCCGCCGGGCCCTGGAGGAGGCCGGAGCCGACCTGCCGCTCCAGGTGCAGGTCACGCTGGACACGTCGGGCCGCATGCTCCTGGGCACCGATATCGCGTCCTCGATGGTGACGCTGGAGGCCCTGGGCGCCGACATCCTGGGCCTCAACTGCTCCACGGGCCCCGAGCACATGCGGGAGCCCATCCGGTACCTCTCGGCTCACGCGTCCACTCCCATCTCGGTCATCCCCAACGCCGGAATCCCCCACAACGAGGGCGGGGAGGCCGTCTACCCCCTCACCCCCGCGGAGCTGGCCGAGGCCCACCGGGAGTTCGTGGAGGAGATGGGTGTGGCCATCGTAGGCGGGTGCTGCGGAACCACGCCCGAACACATGGCGACCGTGGTCGAGGTCCTCGGCTCCGCCGGTCGCGCACCGACCATCCGCGACCGGGAGGGCGAGGAGGCCACCGGAGGAAGCACCGATGGAGCCGCGGGCGACGCGATGGTGCCGCGGGCCTCGTCCGCGATCCGGGCCACCGACCTCAAGCAGATCCCGGCACCGACCCTGATCGGCGAGCGGGTGAACACCCAGGGCTCCCGGAAGATCAAGCGCCTCCTCCTGGAGGACGACTACGACGGGATCCTCCAGGTCGCCCGGGAGCAGGTGGAGGGAGGCGCTCACCTCCTGGACGTGTGTGTGGCGCTCACCGAGCGGGGTGGGGAAGCCGACACCATGCGGACCCTGGTGAAGCTGCTCTCTCAGGGGGTGGACGCGCCGTTGGTCATCGACACCACCGAGGTGGACGTGGCCATCGCCGCCCTTCGGCAGATCCCGGGCAAGGCGGTCCTCAACTCCATCCACCTGGAGGCCGGCCGAGAGAAGCTCGACCAGCTCATGCCCCACCTCCTGGAGCACGGGGCCGCGGCGATCGCCCTCACGATCGATGAAGAGGGGATGGCCAAGTCCGCCGATCGAAAGGTGGAGGTGGCGCGGGCCATCCACGACATCGCGGTCGGTGAGTACGGGATGGATCCGGGAGATCTGATCTTCGACGACCTGACCTTCACGCTGGCCACCGGTGACGAGGAGTTCAGGACCTCGGCCGTCGCCACCCTGGACGGGATTCGGCGGATCAAGGAGGAACTCCCCGGCGTCCTCACCTCCCTCGGAGTATCCAACGTGAGCTTCGGGCTCCAGCCCCGGGCCCGCGCGGTGCTGAACTCGGTCTTCCTGCACCACTGCGTCGAGGCGGGGCTCGACATGGCCATCGTGAACCCGGCCCACATCACTCCCTACGCCGAAATCGACGGGGACGAGCGGGAGATGGCCGACGACCTGATCTTCGATCGCCGCGAGGACGCGTTGCCCCGCTTCATCCAGCACTTCGAGGATGCGCCGGAGGTGAAGGCGGAGGGAGCCGCCGATCCCACGGAGGGCATGACGCCTGCGGAGGCCGTCCACTGGATGATCCTCCATCGGAAGAAGGAGGGCGTGGAGGACCGGGTGGAGGCGGCCATCGCGGGGAGGGCGGAGTCCGTGGGCGAAGCCATGGACGAGGCGGCCGTCTGGACCCTGAACAACGTCCTGCTTCCGGCCATGAAGGAGGTCGGCGACAAGTTCGGCGCCGGAGAGCTGATCCTGCCGTTCGTTCTCCAGTCCGCGGAGGTCATGAAGCGGGCCGTGGCCCGGCTGGAGGAGTTCCTCGACCGGATCGAAGGCCAGAGCAAGGGCACGGTCGTCCTGGCCACGGTCTTCGGCGACGTCCACGACATCGGGAAGAACCTGGTCCACACCATTCTGGAGAACAACGGCTACACGGTGCACAACCTGGGCAAGCAGGTGCCCGTGAACACGATCATCGAGAAGGCCGAGGAACTGGGTGCCGACGCCATCGGTCTGTCGGCTCTCCTGGTTTCGACGTCCAAGCAGATGCCGCTGTGCGTGAAGGAGCTCCACCACCGGGGTCTCGACTACCCGGTGCTGGTGGGTGGGGCCGCGATCAACCCGTCCTTCGTGCGGAACTCCTCCTTCGTCGACGAGGAGGCCGGCAAGCTCTACGGGTCCGGGATGTTCTACTGCAAGGACGCGTTCGACGGCCTGGCGGCCATGGACGTCCTGGTGGATCCGGTCCGGGCGCCCGCCTACCTGGAGGAGTGGAAGACCTCCACCCGGGAGGGGATCGAAAAGCGGGAGGCGCTGGAGCGGAAGGCGGCCGAGGCTCCACGGGTCTCGACCCGTCCGGCTCCGTCGCGGGAGGTAGACATCCCCGAGCCGCCTTTCTGGGGCGTGAAGGTCATCGAGCGGATCCCGCTGGACGAGCTCTTCCCCCTGATGGACCTGAACACGCTCTACCGACTCCACTGGGGCGCCAAGAACGCCAAGGGCGAGGCATACGAGGCTCTCATCCGGGACGAGTTCGAGCCGCGGCTGGCCCGATACGTCCAGGAGGCCCGGACCGGCGGCTGGCTCCGGGCCCGAGCGGCCTACGGCTACTTCCCCGCCGGGGCCGATTCCGACGCCCTGGTTCTCACCGACGCCGACGGGGCGGAGCGGACGCGGTTCCCCTTCCCGCGCCAGTCGGGGCGCGAGGAACTGTGCCTGTCGGACTACTTCCGGCCCCTCGAGTCGGCCGACGACAATCCGGCTCCCGACGTGGCGGCCCTCCAGATCGTTACGCTGGGCGACGAGCTGCTGGACCGTTCGGAGGGCATGATGACCGGCGGCGACTACTCGGAGGGGTACTACCTCCACGGCTTCGGTGTCCGACTGGCCGAGGCCGGGGCCGAATGGCTCCACCGCCGGATCCGGTCGGAGCTGGGTCTCCCCGAGAACCGGGGACTCCGGTACTCCTGGGGCTACGGGGCCTGCCCGGACCACCGCCAGCACAACCAGGTCTTCGAGCTTCTTCCGGCCCGGGAGAAGCTGGGGATGGACCTGACCGAGGCCGGAGCCCTGGTCCCGGAACTCTCCACCGCCGCGCTCGTGGTGCACCACCCCGAGGCGCGCTACTTCAGCGTGTGAGGAGGGACGACCCGTGACCGATGCCGCCGAGCGCCGTGCGCGCTTCCAGTCCATGCTGGAAGACGATCACCCCCACCTCTTCGACGGAGGCATGGGTACCGAGCTCTACGCCCGGGGCGTGTTCATCAACCGGTCCTTCGACGAACTGAACCTGACCCAGGCGGACCTGGTGAGGAGCGTCCACGCCGAGTACGTGCAGTCGGGTGCCGAGATCATCGAGACCAACACCTTCGGGGCCGCCCGACCGAAGCTCGAGGGGTTCGGCCTCGGGGACCAGGTGGTGGAGATCAACCGTCGCGGGGCCGAGATCGCCCGGGAGGCCGCCGGCGACCGCGCCCTGGTCGCCGGGGCCATCGGACCCCTCGGGATCCGGATGGAGCCCTTCGGTCCCACCGCGCGTGAGGAGGCCCGGGCTCACTTCGCCGAACAGGCGGGTGCCCTGGCCGAGGGTGGGGCCGACCTCCTCGTCCTGGAGACGTTCGGGTCCGTCGAGGAACTGCTGGAGGCCGTCGCAGGCGCCCGGGAGGCCTGTGACCTGCCCATCGTAGCCCAGATGACGGTGGGACAGGATTTGCGGTCCGCGTTCGGAACGGACCCCGAACACTGGGTTCCCCACCTGGAGGAAGCGGGCGTCGATGTGCTCGGCGTGAACTGCTCGGTCGGCCCGGCCGGGATGCTCGCGGCCATCGAGCGGATCCGACCCCTCACCGACCTCCCCCTCTCGGCCATGCCCAACGCGGGACTTCCCAGGGAGGTCCACGGCCGGAAGATGTACATGGCGTCGCCCGAGTACATGGCGAAGTACGCCGCCCGGCTGATCCGGAAGGGGGCCCGCTTCGTGGGTGGCTGCTGCGGAACCACTCCGGAGCACACGGCCCGCATGAGGGACGCGGTCCGGTCGCTCCACCCGGCCCGGGCCACCCACCACGCCCACCCGCCCGCGGAGGACACCCCCGTCCACGACCCGCTCCCCCTGGAGACCCGGTCCGGCCTGGGTGCTTCCCTCGCCGCCGGCCGGATCGTGACGTCCGTGGAACTGCTCCCGCCTCGCGGGACCATGGCCGACGAGCTCCTGGAGCGGGTGCGGGTACTCCGGGACGCCGGGGTCGATGCCGTGAACGTCCCCGACGGCCCACGGGCGCAGATGCGCATGGGGGTGGTGGCCGCCTCCGCCCTCCTGGAGCAGGTGGGTGGCATCGAGGCCGTGGTCCACTATACCTGCAGGGATCGGAATCTCCTGGGGATGCTGTCCGAGCTGCTGGGGGCCCACGCGCTGGGTCTGCGAAACCTGCTCCTCATCACGGGCGATCCGCCCAAGATGGGGCCCTATCCCGACGCCACGGCGGTGTTCGACATCGACTCCATCGGACTCACGAACCTCGTGTCCCGGCTGAACCACGGGATCGACCCCGGCGGCAACAGCATCGGGGATCCGACGTCGTTCGTGTTCGGCGTGGGCGTGAATCCAGGCGCCGTGGACCTGGAGGAGGAACTGCACCGGTTCTACTGGAAGGTGGACGCTGGCGCCGAGTACGCCATAACGCAGCCCATCTTCGACGCCGGGCAGCTGATGGGCTTCCTGGAGGAGGTCGACCGCCGGGACCTGCACATTCCGATCATCGCCGGAATCTGGCCGCTGGTGTCGGCCCGGAACGCCGAGTTCCTGGCGAACGAGGTCCCGGGAGTGACGATTCCGGAGGCGATCCTGGAGCGGATGCGGGCCGCCAGCCAGAAGGGCAGGGACCACGCGGTGGCCGAGGGGGTCGCCATCGCCAGGGAGATCTGGGACGAAGTGGGACCCTCGCTGCAGGGGATCCAGGTCAGCGCGCCGTTCGGGCGTGTGGAGGTGGCCCTGCAGGTGCTGGACGGGGTCCTGGAATGAGTCGAGGGCGGGCCCGGTACTCGGACCCGCCCTCTGCAGTTCACTCGAAGGGGCCGCCCTTCGTCCCCGTGATCAGGGGCTGAACCAGTACGACACCTTCACCATGAAGATGTTGGTGGAGCGCTGGTCGAAGATGTTCTGGGCGTTGTCCATCAACGAGAACTCGCCCGTCTGGTCGAAGTAGTCCCGGGCCTGCTGCCAGACCAGGAACAGGGCAGAGCCCGGTCGATACTCCCACCGCAGCACCACGTTCGAGTTGAACTGCTGGAAATTGAAGTCCGGGTTCCCGAGGGATTCCGCCTCGCCGTCACCGTCCACGTCGGCCCGGACGGTTCCGTCCCGGTCCCGCTCGTACTGCAGGTGGGCCAGCCGGTCGTCGTAGGTGCCGCCCCGGGGGTCGTCGACGACCTTGTACTCCTCGTAGTCTCCGGCGCTGACGAACGGGTTCACATAGAGCTGGAGGGAGATGTCCGGCGTGAACGAGAAGTCGATCCGCCCGGTGAGGCCCACCGTCTGCTGGTCCATCCGACCGAACGTGTAGTAGCTCCCGCCGCTGCCCGAACCCTGCACCCGCCGGACCCACTGCCGGTCCTCCATGTTCTTGGAGTAGAACGCGCCCATCCGGAACGTGGCCCGGCCCGAGGGCCGCCACGTCACGTTCGGGGAGACGTTCGCCCGCCACGAGTCGCTCTCGGAGCGCATGCCGCCGTTCAGGTTCAGGCCGAAGTTGAACCGCTTCCGGCTATCGGTGCTGAACCCCATCCACCCGTTCAGGTTGGGCTCGACAAGGAAGCCGGGACCCCCGCGCAGCAGCTGCGTGCTGAGGGCCTCGGTCTGCCGTCCGATGCCGGCGTACGCGTTCCAGAAGTTCTTGAACTGGACGTTCCCGTTCACGTTTCCGCCCAGGCCGGTGTTCTCACCCGCGAAGTTGAACGACGACCAGACGTTGACGTTGGCGTTGTAGCGGTTGAAGTGCGTGCTCCCACGGGGCTTGGTGTACTGCCCCCAGACCCAGGGGGTCACGTAGTCCGCCGAGGTCATGAAGCCCAGGTCGTTGGCCTCGAAGCCCGGAGACCGGGCCTGGCCACCGGTGGCGAACCGCCAGTTCCCGCCCGAGATCTTCCCGAGGAACCACTGACCGCTCCACCCGGTGAGGCTCGTCCGGGTGGGATCGAACTCCACGTGGTCGGCGTCGGGCCGCTGGAAGTAGCGGGCCGAGGACAGCTGCGTCCGGGCGATGGCCTCCTCGGAGCCCCGGACGTGGGTCCCCACGACGTACCCGCTCACCTCGAAGCGGTCATTGCCGAAGCGGTGGCGGAAGTCGAATCCGCCCGAGTAGGCCCCGGATCGAAGAACCAGGAGATCTGCGTCCTCCCGGTCCCGCTGGGTCCCGGTCCCGATGAAGCCGAACGCGGTGCGGCCTTCCCGGAAGTCCTTCTGCACCCGGGCCACCACGTAGTTGGAGAGGGGCTCGACCACCCGCTGGTCGAACTCGCCGTCCCTCGTGAACACCTCGGCCTGCTCCCGCTGGGTCAGGGCGTACAGCGTCCCTATGGACCAGCCGCTCTCCGTCTTGCCGGAGACCTTTCCGGCGCCGGCGATGGTGGTCAGGCCCGGCCGGTCCGCGAATCGCACGTCGGACCCGACCCATCCCTGGGGTGCCCGACCGATGCGCCGGGAGTAGAAGAGGCTCTCGGACGACCCGTCTCCCATCCCCAGGTTGAAGTTGTAGATGTTCGCGCCCTCCAGGAAAAACGGGCGCCGCTCCGACTGGAACACCTCGAACTGGCTCAGATTCAGCTGAGCCGGATCGGCCTCCACCTGCCCGAAGTCCGGGTTCACGGTCACGTCGAGGGTCAGGTTTCCGGTGATCCCGTACTTCATGTCCCCGCCGAACTGGGCCTCGTTCGCGGTTTCCTCGTAGAAGGGGTTCTCCACCAGCCCGGGCTGGGAGGTGCTCCGTCCCAGCGTGTAGGGGAGTAGTTCCAGCCGCCGGGGGCTGTCGATGCCCTCAATCCCCTCCAGGCGGCCGAACCGGGACACCGTGCCCTGTTCCTCCCGGGTCATGGGGGCCCACAGCGACTTCTCGCTCTTCCGTGCGACGTCCCGGACGAACTGGATGCCCCAGGTCTGGTCCGGATTGTTGGAGAAGCGAAGCTGGGAATAGGGGATCCGGAACTCGGCGGTCCATCCCAATTCGGAGATCTGGGCCGCGCCGTCCCATACCGCGTCCCACGACGAATCCTCCCGGGTGTCGTCGAACCAGTACGCGTCGTACTTCACGCCCAGGGGGTTCACGGCGAAGTGGAATGCGGTCCGCCGGTCGAAGTAGGAGTCGACCACCACGTGGACCCGGTCGGTGTAGTTGCCCTGGTCCCTGCGGGAAAGCTGGCCCACCACGGCGGAGGGGTCGCTGTCGAAGGCCCAGAACGCCACGTACAGCGCGTCGGGTCCGTAGACCACACGGACCTCGGTGCGCTCGGTGGCGGGGACCCCCTCCTCGGGCTCGAACTGGACGAACTCGTCGGCCAGACTGCCCTGGAGCCAGAACGCCTCGGTGGGAACGCCGTCGATCTCCAGCTCGACGCCGTCGGCCAGCGCCACGGCGGCCATGGAGGGAGCCGCGGTCCGCACGGGGTCGCTCGTCCGTCGAGCCTCGGGCGGTACTCCCCCGTTGTCCAACCCGTTTTCCTGCGCATTCACCGGGAGCACCGCCGCTCCCAGGACCCACGTCACCAAACCCAGCCCTGCCCAGGCCCGCCGCATCATCGTCACCATCCCCCGTCAGGAAGAGAACCCCTCAATCGCCTATTGGACGACCGGCAACCCCCAAAGGTTGCGATTCTCGCAACCACGTACGAAATCGACAGCGACCCGTTTCACCTCTCCCCACGGGACCACCCTGGAAGGCACACTCTCCATGGATTTCGGCTCACCGCTGCGCGCCGGCGCCCGGTTCTTCAAGGGCCATGGGCTGGGGAACGACTACCTGGTCGTGGAGGAGGGCGACGACTGGGCTGTCGGCCCGGACACGATCCGCCGCGTGTGCGATCCGCACCGTGGCGTCGGCGGCGACGGGATGGTCGTGATCGAGGGCGACGGCGGTCCCGGCTTCACGCTCCGGATGTTCAATCCGGACGGCTCGGAGTTCGAGCGGAGCGGAAACGGACTGCGGGTGGCGGCGGCGCACCTGGCCCGCGCCGGGCGCGTCGGCGCAGAGCCCTTCGCGGTCCGGGTCGGGGGAGGGGAGGTCGTCATGCGGGTCCACGGCATGGATTCGAGAGACGGGTACGACGTCTCGGTCGAGATGGGCCAGGTGTCGTTCGACCCGGCCGCCGTGGCCCTGATGGCCGGGGAGACCGCGGGCACCGGAGCGGGGGGGATGGTTGAACTTTCCCTGGGCTCCGAGGGCGTGACGGCGACCCACGTCTCGGTGGGGAACCCGCACTGCGTCGTGCTGGTGGACGACCTGTCGGAGGACCTCCTGAACCGCCTGGGTCCCTCTCTGGCGACCCACCGGGCATTTCAGGAAGGCACCAACGTTCAGTTCGCCCGCCCGGCCGGCGAGGGACGGATGGACATCCTGATCTGGGAGAGGGGCGTCGGTCCGACGGCGGCCTCGGGCACCAGTGCCTGCGCCGTGGCGGCTGCCGCGGTGCGCCGAGGGGTTCAGGATGCGGGCGTCGTGACGGTGGCGGCGCCGGGGGGTGAGATGCGGGTCGTCCTGAATCCAGACTGGACCGTGACTCTCCGTGCCCCCGTGCAGGAGGTCATGACCGGTGAGCTCGCTCCGGGACTCCTGGCCCTGCTCGAGTGAGGGGTCCGAACCGCGGACCGCGGGCGGACCGGCGGCCGCCGATGGTCAGGTGCGGACGCGCGCCATGAGGCCCAGCCCCGCCACGAGGAACGCCACGTTGGGCGCCCACGCCGCGGCCATGGGCGAGATGTTGCCGGCTGCCCCGAACGCCGCACCGACCTTGAGGATGGCCATGTAGATGATGGCCGACCCGAGGGCCACGCCCATCCCGAACGCGGGACCGCCCCGCTTGGAGGTCGTGGCCAGGGGCGCTCCGAACAGGATCACGATGAAGGTCGCCACCGGCACGGTGACCTTCTGCTCGCGGAGAACCTCGTACTCCCGGGGATCTCCGCCCGAGTCCCGGATGATCTCGATCATCTCGCCCATGTGGGCGTAGGTCATCTCGTCCTCGTGGAGGGGTGTCTCCAGGAGCTCGTAGGGCCGGCGGGTGAAGATCCGGGTCCGGAGCTCGTCGAAATGGAACGCCAGTTCCTGCCCCTCGGCATCGAGACGGCGGACGTACCCGTTCTCGAAGGTCCAGCCCGCGTCGTCCGTGAAGTCCGCACCGTCCGCCACCAGGTGCGCCTCGAGGCCCGTGACCTCGGAAGGCGGTCGCTCCAGCACCACATCCTGGATGCGACCGTCGGCGACGGTCAGTCGCTGCACGGCGACGGTGGTTCCGTCGTCGTCGCGGTAGACGAAGTTGGAGCGCCAGTCCCTCCGGGAGTCCCTGTTCTGCAGGATCTCCGACGCCTTCCGGTTGGTGTGGGGAACCTGCTCGCTGAGCCAGAGGCCGGCACCGGTGAGAACGAAGCCCATCAGGAGCATGGGGATCATGAGTCGGTGGAACGAAATGCCACCGGCCTTGGCGGCCATGATCTCTCGATGGACCGTCAGGCTCTGCACGGTGAAGACGGCGGCGATGAGCGACGCCACCGGGAAGGCCCAGAGCACGAACTTGGGATAGATGTACACGTAGGCCGTGGCCACCTCGATCATGCTCAGGTCGCGGTCGATGTATCCGTCCAGGCGCTCGGTCAGGTCTCCCACGATGAACAGCACCGGAGCGCCGAGCGCGAAGGCCAGGAAGATCCGCATGTACATGCTGGTGACCAGCCGGTCGAGGATTCTCATGCCCGGGCCTCCCGGCCGCCGCGTCTGAACCGCGACGTGACCGAGCTGGTCACTGTGTACAGGAGGTCGTCCCAGCCACCGCCGCGGGTCGTGGAACTTTCCCTGCCCATCCGGCTCGCCAGCCAAACCCCCGTCAGGAGGAAGAGGGCGTTGGGTGTCCACATGGACCAGAAGGGGTCCACCACCCCCCGATCGGCGAGACGCTCCCCTCCGATGAGGCTCATCCAGTACACGGCGAAGATCGCCACCGACACCCCGATGACCATGCCGACCCCGCCGCGAGGGAACCGGATGGCCACGGGTGCGCCCAGGAGCACGAACACCAGGCAGGCGAAGGAGATCGACAGTTTCTTGTGGACCTCGACGCCGTACCGCGCCCGGTTCATCTCCGCCACTTCGACGCGGGTCAGGTTGGTCCTGTAGTTCATTCCCACGGTCTGCGTGACGGCATCCGGCGGAGCGCCCTGGAGGTCACCGGCCCGGCTCCGGAGGATGCGCGCCTCGTCGGCCTCGAAGTCCGCACCCACGCCGGTGGAGTCCCCCGGCGCACCGGACGCCAGGCTCCCGGCCAGCTCGGCCTGGTCCTGTTCGTCGAAGGCCTCGTCCCGGGCCGTGATGCCCAGGGCCCGGCGGAGGGCGTATCGGGCCCGGCCCACGCTCTCCTCCTGGATCTCGATTACGCTCACGGCCTCCTCCCGGGCCGCGTCACGAAGCTGACCGATGGACATCTCGCGGTCGCTTCGCCGAGTGACGTCGTTCGTGCGCTCCATCGCGTTGGCGATGCCCCGTAGCGGGACGATCTGTTCCTGGAAGAAGAGGCGGTTGAACGACCCCTGACGGGTTTCGGCCACCTCCCGCACCTCGCCGTCGAAGAGGGTCAGGTACAGGTCGGTCTGGCCGGCGTTGAACGCCATGGACCCGTTCCGGGCGTAGATCGTCCGAATCTGGTCGTGCTGGCTCAGGTCGTGGATCACCACGTCCGTGAGCTCGCTGGTCAGCGGGTCGATGGTCCGCGCCGTAAGGAACACCCTCGTGGACCCATCCGCCGAGGAGATCTCGTTGATGACCTGCTCCCGCAGCTCGAAGGTCGGGGTCTTTCGGCCGATGTCGACCATGAGGTTCTTGAGCCGGTGGTTGGTCTCGGGGAGGACCCGGTCGTTGAACACGTACATCCCCGTGGCAAGGACCACCCCCATTCCCAGCATGGGCAGGAGGATTCGCCGGGGCGCCACGCCTCCGGCCGACATGGCGGTCAGTTCGTTCCCCGCGGTCAGGTCGGAAAACGTGTAGAGGACCGCCACCAGGATCGACATGGGCAGCGTGAGGGCGATGACGTGGGGGAGGGACAGGAGAAGGAACTCTCCGATCACCGACCAGGGCAGTCCCTTGCCCGCCAGGTCCTCCACCCGCTGGGCTACCGCATTGATGAACACCAGCCCGGACAGCACGGTGAGGGCGAAGAGGAACGGCCCCACGTGAGCGCGGATCAGGTATCGGGTGAGAATTCGCACGAGGGTAGTCGATGGCGTTCGAGTGGCGGTGACGATGGGGCCGGGCCCGTCCCCGGAGAGACCAGCCCCAATCCCTAAAGCTACTCAATCGGGCCGCAGCGCCTCAACGGTTCGATCCCTGCTACACCGCCCGTCGGGGCGGTGGTCCCATCCCACCATCCAGCCGCCCTCCCGGCCCGACCATCATCTCCACATGACTCCCTCCGAGCGACGGGCGCTGCTGTGGGTCGCGGGCATCCTCCTGCTTGCCGCCGGCGTGCGCCACCAGGCGGAGGCCGGGCACGATCATGGGGCCGTCGGTTCGGGATTGGATTTGGCGGATTCTCTCCTTTCCGAGGCCGAGGCGAAGCTCTACGAGGACCAGGTTCGAGCCAGGCCCGTGGACCCCGCGGACCCTCTCGACCTGAACCAGGTCGACGGAGTGCACCTGGACCGTTTGCCTGGAGTGGGGCCCGCGCTGGCGGAGCGAATCGTGGCGGATCGGACCCTCAACGGCCCCTTCCGGCGGGTCGAAGACCTCCTGCGGGTACCGGGAATCGGACCGGTGACGCTCGCCCGAATCCGGCCGCTGGTCCGGGTCCGCTGAACGGGGATCGTGCTTGACCCCCGGCGAGACCGCCTCGTACCTTGACCGGGCAGGGCCAAACGTGTGTTCCCCCTGTACCCGCCCGCCCGGTGGAGGTATGTCCCACCGGGCTGGCCCATCCACGCCCGGATCTGTCGGATGGCAGTCTGGCGCTCCGGGCCTGATGCTCCCGCGACCTCATTTTGCGGATGGCTACCAACGTCGCACAGGAACGGCTCGGCGATCTCTTCGTCCGTGAAGGACTCATCACGGAAGAGCAGCTCGCCGACGCCCTGAGGGAGTCGAAGGACTCCAAGTCTCGCCTGGGGTATTCCCTGGTGAGCCTGGGCTTCGTGGCTGAGGAGGAACTGACCCGGATGCTGTCCAAGCAGTACCGGGTCCCCGCGGTGGATCTCGAGAAGGTCACCGTCGACCCCAAGATCCTGAAGCTCGTCCCCGGGGATATGGCCCATAAGCACATGGTCCTTCCCCTGCGGCGGGTGGGGCGCACGCTGACGGTCGCCATGATCAACCCCTCCGATCTGGGCGCCATCGACGACCTGAAGTTCATCACCCGCTACGACATCGAGCCGGTGATCGTCGGGGAGTACACCCTCCGGAAACACCTGGAGAACTATTACGGGGTCGACGAGGAAGAGATGACCGACATGCTGTCGGACTTCCTCGACGACGAAGACCTGGAGTACGTGGAGGAGGAGGACGACGACGTCAACGTCGCGGCCCTCCAGGCCGAGGTCGAAGCGGCTCCCGTCGTGAAGTTCATCAACGGCCTCCTCACCGACGCCGTGATGAAGGGGGTCTCCGATATCCACATCGAGCCCTACGAGAAGGAGATCCGCGTCCGCTACCGGATCGACGGTGCGCTCCAGGAGGTCATGAAGCCGCCCATGAAGATGAAGGCGGCCCTCACCTCCCGCGTGAAGATCCTCTCGGACCTGAACATTGCCGAGCGCCGGGTCCCGCAGGACGGCCGGATCAAGCTCCGCATGAAGAAGAAGGTGGTCGACTTCCGTGTCTCCACCCTGCCCGTGATCTTCGGTGAGAAGATCGTGATGCGTATCCTCGACAAGGGGAACCTGACGTTCGATCTCGCCAACTTCGGGTTCGAGCCCCAAGCCGAGCAGGACTTCATGGACGCCATCGCCAACCCCTATGGGATGGTGCTGGTGACAGGGCCCACGGGATCAGGTAAGACGACCACGCTTTATTCCGCTCTCTCGAAGGTGAACACCATCGAGACGAATATCATGACGGCGGAGGACCCTGTGGAGTACAACCTCCACGGGATCAACCAGGTCCTGGTCCGAAACGAGATCGGGATGACCTTCTCCGCCGCGCTGAAGGCGTTCCTGCGGCAGGACCCGAACATCATCATGGTCGGTGAGATCCGGGACATCGAGACGGGCGGAATCGCCATCAAGGCCGCGCTGACGGGTCACCTTGTGCTCTCCACGCTGCACACCAACGACGCTCCGTCGACGGTGACGCGTATGATCGACATGGGGTTGGAGCCGTTCAACGTAGCCTCTGCGCTGAACCTGATCTCCGCTCAGCGTCTTCTGCGCCGCATCTGCTCCAACTGCAAGGTCGAGCACGAGTACGACGCCGAGTACCTGAAGTCCGCCAAGATCCCCGACGACTTCATCCAGCAGACGACCTTCTACAGGGGTGAGGGCTGCGACAAGTGCGGCGGATCCGGCTACAAGGGCCGGCAGGGTGTGTACGAGGTGATGGCCATGTCGACGCCGCTGCGAAAGGCCATCATGAACGAGGCCGGTACGGACGAGATCCGAGACGTGGCGCTGAGTGAGGGGATGCTCACGCTGCGGATGGATGGCCTGAAGAAGATCGAGAAGGGCATCACCACGGTTGAAGAGGTCGTGAAGGAGACCTCCGCCGGGAACTGATCCATCCGGGCCGGCCGCGAGGCCCTCCGGTAGGAACCCACTGAAGCACGACACCTAGAGAGGAGGGCGGTCCTCGCCCATGTCAGGAACTCCGCAGCCACAGGCACAGGCCTCAGGTCAGAAGCCCGAGCTGAGCCTCCGCTCGCTCCTGGAGGAGATGATCAAGAAGGGTGCTTCGGACCTCCACATCACCGTGGGGGAGCACCCGAAGATCCGTATCGACGGCGACCTC
Organism: Gemmatimonadota bacterium; assembly: GCA_039587435.1. Taxonomy (GTDB): domain Bacteria; phylum Gemmatimonadota; class Gemmatimonadetes; order Longimicrobiales; family Gaopeijiaceae; genus JBDHIJ01. Next base: position 7,282 of record JBDHIJ010000003.1, on the reverse strand, counting down.
GTGTCCACGTCCGTGGAGCACGTTCTCCAGCCTCGCGACACACTGCAGCTCGCCTACTCGATCCTCACGGAGAATCAGAAAAAACGGTTTGAGACCGAGGACGAGCTGGACTTTTCGTTCGGCGTCCAGAACCTGTCCCGATTCAGAGGCAACGTGTACAAGCAGCGCGGCTGCGTCGCCCTGGCCATCCGGCAGATTCCCTACGAGATCAAGGACCTGAGCCACCTGGGCCTTCCGCCGTCCATCGAGCAGTTGGCCGAGCGGCCCCGGGGCCTCGTGCTGGTCACCGGCCCCACTGGATCCGGAAAGTCCACCACGCTGGCGGCCATGGTCGACAAGATCAACCGGCAGCGGAAGGGGCACATCATTACGGTGGAGGACCCCATCGAGTTCATCCACCGCCACAAGAACTGCATGGTGAACCAGCGGGAGGTGGGAGCCGATACCACCTCGTTCACCGCGGCTCTGAAGTACGCGCTCCGGCAGGATCCCGACACGATCCTGATCGGTGAGATGCGGGACCTGGAGACGATTTCGGCGGCGCTGACCATTGCCGAGACCGGTCACCTGGTCCTGGCCACCCTGCATACGAACTCCGCGGCCGAGTCCATCAACCGGATGATCGACGCATTCCCGGCTCACCAGCAGGCGCAGGTTCGTGCGCAGCTGGCGTTCGTGCTGGAGGGCGTCGTCACCCAGACCCTGGTCCCCAAGGCCAAGGGGAAGGGCCGGGCCGTGGCAGCCGAGGTGATGATCTGCACGCCGGCCATCCGGGCGGTCATCCGGGACGAGAAGATCCACCAGATCTACTCGCTCATGCAGGCGGGTAAGAAGCACGGAATGCAGACCATGAACGACGCTCTGGCCCTGCTCTACATGCAGGGAGAGGTCACCCTGGAGGAGGCGCTCAAGCGCTCCGGTGACCCGAACGAGCTGCTTCGCGCGGTCGGCGAGCCGGTTCCCGGCGGTTGATGCCCCCCGAACGACATCCCGACCCAAGAGTCACCAGGATCTCGAGGTAATCGATGCCGACCTTCGCATACAGCGCCCGCCCCGTAGCCGGGGGCGACATCCAATCAGGGGAGATCGAGCTTTCCTCCAAGGAGGAAGTTCTCGCATATCTGCACAAGCAGAAGATGATCCCCGTGTCCGTGCGGGAGAAGGAGAAATCCCTCTCGTTCCAGTTCGGGACGGGCGTCACGATGCGGGACATCGTGATCTTCACCCGGCAGTTCGCCACGATGATCAACTCGGGTCTGCCGCTGGTGCAGAGCCTCGACATCCTGGCCGAGCAGACGGAGAATGACAATCTCCGAAAGGTGATCCAGGAGGTCCTGTACGATGTGGAGTCCGGCCACACGCTGGCGGACGCCATGAAGAGGCATCCCAAGATCTTCACCGAGCTCTACGTGAACATGGTGGCCGCCGGTGAGGCCGGTGGTATCCTGGACACCATCCTGCTGCGGCTCGCGACCTTCCTGGAAAAGAACGACGCGCTGGTGCGGAAGATCAAAGGCGCAATGATCTACCCGGCCGTGATCTTCTCGGTGGCCATCATCGCGGTGGTCGTCCTGTTGATCTTCGTGATCCCGACCTTCCAGGAGATGTTCTCCGGAGCCGGAATCACCCTCCCGGCGCCCACGCGCCTCGTGATCTTCATGTCCGAGACCCTACAGGCGTACTGGTGGGCCTTCGGAGCGGGGATCATCACCTTCATCGTCGTCCTGCGGGCCTACTATAAGACCGACAGCGGAGAGCTGGTGCTCGACCGGCTGCTCCTGAGCTTCCCGATCCTGGGTGACCTGCAGCGGAAGTCCGCCGTGGCGCGGTTCACCCGGACGCTCGGTACACTGGTGGCCTCGGGTGTGTCGATCCTGGAGGGCCTGGAGATCACCGCAAAGACCTCCGGAAACCGGGTGATCCACGACGCGGTCATGGGGTCCCGGGCCTCCATCGCCGGTGGTGAGACCATCGCGGGCCCGCTGAAGGAGTCCGGCGTGTTCCCGCCCATGGTCGTGCAGATGATCAACGTGGGTGAGCAGACCGGTGGTCTCGATGAGATGCTCACGAAGATCGCCGACTTCTACGACGAAGAAGTGGACGCCGCGGTGGAGGCGCTGCTCTCCGCCATGGAGCCGATCATGATCGTGGTGCTGGGCGTGATCGTGGGTGGCATGATCGTGGCCATGTACCTCCCGATCTTCGACATGATCAACGCCGTCGGCTAGTCCGGCGCTCCGATTCCGTGGGGTCCGGCCCCACGAGTGCGCCCCGCAGCCCGGATGGGCTGCGGGGCGCTGCCGTTCAGGATGCCGGGGGGACAGATCCGGTGGTCGTTTCCCTGAACGGCCGAACCACTCGTGGCCAGGTCAGCCGTCGATCCACGTCAGCCGACGATCCACCCGGTGAGCATCGTCAGCCGGGCCTCGCCCTTGCTGATCCCGACGCCCAGGTTGACCGGGATGTACATGTCGCCTAGCGGGATCGAAGCGCCGCCGGCGAACTGGATCGAAGACGTGTGGATGTGGTGCTCCGCGTTGTAGCTGAGGGCAGGGCCCATCCCGAACTCCAGGCCGTTGTCCAGTCGGAAGCCCAGAATCATGCTGCCGGTGAGGTTGTACTCCCCGTTCTCGATCCCGCCCAGCAGGGCGAGCCATTCGATCAGCGCAGTGTTGCCGGACTCGAGCGACACGATCTGGGTCTCGAACTGCCACCCGATCTGGCTCATCATGGCCCCATACCCGAGCAGCTCGCGCTGGGCCAGGGTCTCGCCGGTGAACACGGTGACTCCGAACCGTGGGCCGTTCATGTGCTGGCGGGGCAGCTTCTGCACGCGCTTGTCGGCGGGGATCTCGGGAGCCGGGTTCTGCCCGTAGGCCTCCTGCACGCCGGTGAAGAGGAGAAGCAGGGTGGCGATCGTGATCAGGCGTTTCATGGTGTGTCCCTCCGTTGGGGGTGGTGGTTTGTCCCTCACGCTCCAACGGTGCCGCCGGGAGCCCCCCGGGTATGTACGTCAGGCTACGTACCGCGCCGGATCCGGCGACGTAGTCGCATTAAGGAGAATTCGCGTGGTGTAACCGCTTCTCCGGGCCTACCTTCGGGCATAACGGTGCCGAGGAGCCCCCATGTCACACCTTCAGGATCTCCCGTTCATTGGCCGCGACCCCGAACTGGGTCGGCTGTCCCAGCTCTTCATCAACGTCCAGGAGGAACGGGGCAGGGTGGTCCTCATCGAGGGCCCGGCCGGCACCGGAAAGAGCCGGCTGGTCGAGGCGGGCCTCGAGGGCGTGGACTCAGGGATCCGCGTGGCTCGAGGTCAGGCGTTCCAACTGGAGACCCCCGCACCCTACGGGCTCTTCGCGGAGGCGCTGGCTCCACTGGTGCGGGAGCTTTCCCCCGATCAGCTCGACCTCCTCACCCGCGGATGGTCCGCGGAGCTGGCCGTGCTCCTGCCCGGCGTCCTCCCGGCTCCGACCGCCTCCGCCGGTCTGGAGGCCCTAACCTCCGAAGAGGCCTCGCACCGCCTTCGCTGGATCCTGTCCGACTTCGTCCAGCGCCTCGCGCAGGAGCACCCCATCGTCTTCGCTCTGGACGATCTCCAGTGGGCGGATGAGCAGTCTCTCGAGCTTCTTCACTTCCTTGGGCGCTCGGTGCACGAGACCCCGGTGGGTGTGGTGGGGGTGGTTCGGGCCGGTCCCGGAGACGACCCGCCTCTGGCATTCCACGAGATGAAGGGGTCCCTGCAGCGCCTCGGCGTACTGGAGTCCCTGGACCTGGGCCCACTCGACGAGACGGAGGTCCGGGAACTCCTGGCCGAGACCTTCGCCCTGGCCGGCAGCACGCTCGGAGAAGTGACCTCGGACGTCTACACGTGGACCGGTGGGAACCCGCTCGTCATCCAGGAGCTGCTGCGGGGCTGGGTGGAGCACGAGGTCATCCGTCCGGAGGGCGACGTATGGGTCGGGTGGACCTCCCGGACCGTCGTGTCTCCCCAGGGGCTGGGGGCCATGGTCCGGTCCCGGATGGCGCTCCTGGACCCCTCGGTGGCGGGAGTGCTGGAGGCTGCCGCGGCCGTCGGAAAGGACGTGCCGTACAGTCTCCTCTCCGAGGTGACCGCCCTGGATTCGTCAGCCCTCGGGCCGGCTCTGGATACCCTGGTTCGAGCAGGGTTCCTGAGGGAGACACCACAGTCGAGACCACCGTCCTACCGCTTCGCCCATCCGCTCCTTCACGCGGCCGTGTACGAACGGGCCTCCGAAGCCCGGAGAGTGGAACTCCATACGCGGATCGCATCGGCCCTCCTGGCGGCACCCGGGAGCGCGCTCCCGGTGGAGGTGGCTCGGCAGGTGCTTCGTGCCAACCAGACCGAGCTGCCGGAAAGCGCCGGTGAACTGCTCCTGGAGGTGGGTGCGGCCTCGGCATCCATGCATGCGGATCGGCTCGCCCTCGACTGCTTCCGAACGGCTCTCGCGGGCGCCGACACGGAGGACGCGCGGGCCCGGGCGTCCATGGGGGTCGCGCTGGCCTTCCACCGGCTGGGCAGGTACGAGGAGGGTGACGCGGTCCTGGACGCTCTCCTCGACTCCGCGCGCGAGCGGGACGACCACTGCGCGGCCGCTCGCCTGCTGCGTCGGCGGGGGATGGCTCGATACTTCGAAGGCGGCCGGGAGTCGGCCCTCGAATGGCTGACCCAGGCCCTCTCCGAGGCGGAGGACTGCGGCGACGAGGCGCTTCGGGTCCGGATCCTCCTCTCTCTCGGAGCGACCTATCAGGAGTTGGGCCGGCTCACCGAAGCCGAGGGGGCCCTGGAGGAGGGGCTGGCCGTGGTCGGGGCCGACGGAGATCCCGCTCTCATCAGCCGACTCGAACGGTCGCTGTTCCTGGCGAAGGCATGGGGTGGGGGCCTCGAGGAGGCCCGGGAGCACGGGACCAGAGCCGAGGAGGCGGCACGGGCCTCGAACCGGGCCGATCTGCTGTGGGCGGTGACCTGGGCCCGCGCGGTGGTGAGCGGTCTGCACGGCGACGGCGAGGACTTCCAGGCGGCGATCGGGGAACTGCAGGGACTCGAGGAGGCCCTCCAGTCCCCGGTCCACAGGCTCCTCCTCTACGAACTCGAGTCCCAGCTCGCCTGGGCCTTCGGGCGGTGGGACGAAGGGCTCGTGGTGGGCGAAGAGGCTGTAGACCTGGCCCGGGCGCTCAACCACAGCCCGCTCCTGGCCCGCCTCCTGGTCTGGACCGCCGGGTTCCTGATCCGCCGGGGGGAGTTGGACCGGGCCTCGAGCTACGTCGACGAGGCAGTGGAGCTATCGGAGGATGCGGCGCGGGCCGGCTCGGACATCCATGCCCGGGTGTCGGCTCTGGCCGGGCAGGCGATGCTGGCCATGGAGCGAGGGGACTACGCCGAGGCCAGTGATCTGGCCGGCCGGGGACTGGGGCTGGCCCGCGAGGTCGGGTTCGTGGCCTGGGGCACGTTCCGGTTGCTGCCGGTGCTGACCGAGTCGCTGTTCCGCGAGGGTCGCATCGACGAGGGTCGGGAGCTGGGCAGGCGTCTCCGGGCCGACGCGGATCGGGTGGGTCACCGGTTGGGGATGGCCTGGGCGGACGCCGCCGACGGCCTGGCCGCCTGGCTGTCCAGTGAGTCGGATTCCGGTGAGACGCTGGAACTGGCCGCCGACGCCCTGGACGAGATCCCCATGCTCCCGGACGCCGCCCGCCTCCGGCGGCAGGCCGCGGGCCGGTGGGCCGACGCCGGCGACCGTGAGCGGGCGCTGGAGAACCTGAGGAAGGCCCACGACCAGCTGGCGCAGATGCGGGCGCTGCCCGAGCTCGAGAAGGCCCGGCACATGTACCGCGAGATCGGGGCGCGACCGCCGGTCGTCGCCGCGGAGGAGGGTCCGGCCGGGCTCACCGAGCGGGAACTGGAGATCGCGACGCTCGCCGCCGAAGGACGGTCGAACAAGGCCATCGGTCGGGCCCTGGGGATCTCCCCCAGGACGGTGGGGACCCACCTGTCCCGGATCTACCGGAAGCTGGGGATCTCCTCCCGGGCGGCCCTGGCGAACAGTCTTCGAGGCTAGCGGAGGACCGGGCATTGGCTCGCGGGCGTGCTCCGGTTCGCGGGGGTGCTCCCGATCGCGCTCACCCCGACTGGATGAGCCCCAGTGCCGCCCCCGCCGGGTCGCGGATGATGGCGTACCGGTACTCGTCCGTGCCCTTCGGCCCGGTGATCACCTCCCCGCCGTGCTCCAGGACCCGAGCCACGCAGGCCTCCAGGTCCTCCACTGGAGCGTAGGCGATCCACACCGGTGGGATGTCGACGTTGGGGCCCCGGCGGTGACACACACCGCCGGCGATGGAGCCGTCGTCACGGACCATGTTGTAGTCCGAGTACTCCCCCATGTCGACGGGATCGGCCTTCCAGCCCAGGGCCGATGCGTAGAAGTCCTTCAGGGTGTCGGCGTCGGGGACGGTGAGGTCCATCCATGCCGGTGGCTTGAATTCCATGGTCGTGTCTCCCTCATGCCTGGGTCGAGGAGTCGCCCGATCCGACCGGAGCCCCGGCCGGGTGCTGGGCGTTGTGCCGCCCCCCAGCAGTGCGTGAACCACGATGGGCCCGGTACCCACGGCCGGATTGAACGCGCCGCCCGAGATCCCGCCGACGGCGAACGCACCTCCGGCCACGACGAACCCGATGGCAATGCCGTAGTACTGGTTCCCCTTGGCCGCCGGAGCGATGGCGACGTTGAGGATCACCAGGACGAGTGCGTAGGTGAACAGGATCTCCGCCAGCATCACCGCCCCGAGGGTGGCATCCGGGGAGGGCGTGAGGGCGAACGTGGCTCCGGTTACATGGGCCACCGCGAACGCACCGAGGGCCGCACCGGAGAGCTGGGCGACCACATAGGGTGCCACATCCGCGGTGGGCATCTCGCCCTTCATGAGGAAGGCAAGCGTGACCGCCGGGTTGTAGTGGGCGTAGGAGATGGGGCCACCCATGTACACCAGGGCCGTCAGACCGCACCCGATGGCGAGGGGCGCGAGGGCGCCGGCCGACTCGATGGCCAGCCCGATGAACACGCCGAGGAAGGACGTTCCGATGAACTCGGTGGTGTACTTGGCCATCTGCTGCTCCGGGGCGGGTTCCCAGCTCGCGCGAGCGAGTCGGCATGAGTGAGTATCTACACTGATCGCCGGGTGGAGGTCAGCTATCGCGAACGCAAGCCGGAGAACATCAAAGAGGCCAAGAGGAACTACCTGACCATCGACGTCTTTGTCGATGGGC
>JBDHIJ010000081.1:0-10447 GCA_039587435.1 Gemmatimonadota bacterium | reverse complement strand
GCAGATGGAGGTGGAGCTGATCACCCCCATCGCCATGGATCCCGAGCTGCGGTTCGCCATCCGTGAGGGTGGCCGCACCGTCGGCGCCGGCGTCGTAACCGAGATCATCGAGTAGGTCTCGCAGGACGCATAGCGCTGCGGCGAGGGGTCCTCGCCCTCGCGCCGACGCTTCGCTCGATCGGAGATCGACCGTCGCGCGGACGAGGACCCCTCACCGCACCGAGCGCGGTCCGCTGGGAGCCACGGGTTCGCCAGTACCGTTGCCGGGAGTGTTGAGAGTGTTCATGGGCCCGCCAGGGATGGCGGGCTTTCGGTCCACCTGAGGTGGACGCTTTGAAGGAGAGTTGGGGCGATGCCGCGCGACAAGATCACCCTCGCCTGTCAGAAGTGCGAGGAGCGGAACTACAGCCAGACCAAGAACAAGCGCCTGCACCCGGAGCGCGTGGAGTACAAGAAGTACTGCCCCCGCTGCAAGACGCATACGGCGCACAAGGAGACCAAGTAGCGCGCCGCGCTACTCGGTCTTCGATGGGAAGGACAGAGCCAAGTGCTTACGAACACCAAGGTCTTTCTGGAGGAGTGCTGGGAAGAACTCCAGAAGGTGACCTGGCCCGACTACGAGCAGCTGCGGAGCGTCACCCTGGTGGTGATCGTGTTCGCCATTGCCGTCTCGCTCGTGATCTGGCTGATGGATGTGACGGTCCGGAACATCCTCGAGTTCATCATGGGGATCTTCGGAGCGTAACGAGATGACGGTGGAGTCCACGGCTGCGGCCAAGTGGTACGCGATCCAGACCTATTCCGGCCACGAGAACAAGGTCCAGCGGCTCATCGATCGGAAGATCGAGGACGAGCCCGGCGACTCGCCTGAGGCCAAGGAGATCCAGGAGGCCCTGGTCCCGACTCAGGAGGTCATGGAGATCCGGAACGGGAAGCGGGTCACGGTCACCAAGCGGCTCTACCCCGGCTATGTGCTGGTGCACATGGTCCTGAACGAGCGGACCATCCACGTCATCAACAACATCCAGGGTGTCATCAAGTTCGTCGGCGCCGGGCAGGCTCCTCAGCCCCTGCGGGATGAGGAAGTCAATAAGCTGCTCGGCATCGAGGTGGAGACGGAGGACGAGGTCAAGGAGGACATCCCCTTCCACGTCGGACAGGTGGTGGAGGTGACCCAGGGTCCCTTCAGCGACTTCTCCGGCACGGTCCAGGAAGTCTACCCGGACAAGGGGAAGGTGAAGGTCGAGGTCTCGTTGTTCGGCCGGCCCACTTCGGTGGAGCTGGATTACACGCAGTTGAAGGGATTCTGAGGGTCCTCGAGACCCCCTGAAGGCTAGAGGCAGATATGGCGAAGAAGGTTGCGGGCTTCATCAAGCTGCAGGTTCCTGGTGGTCAGGCGAACCCGGCCCCCCCCGTGGGTCCGGCTCTGGGTGCGCAGGGCGTCAACATCATGGAGTTCTGCAAGCAGTTCAACGCGAAGACCCAGGATCAGCAGGGCATCACCATTCCGGTGGAGATCACGGTCTACGCGGATCGCTCGTTCTCCTTCATCACCAAGACGCCCCCTGCGTCGTTCCTGCTGCGTCGCGCGGCGGGGATCCCCAAGGGGTCCGGTGAGCCGAACCGGGAGAAGGTGGCCTCGGTCACGGTGGATCAGCTGAAGGAGATCGCCGAGACCAAGATGGCCGACCTCAACACGACGAGCGTCGGCTCGGCCATCCACATGATCGCGGGCACGGCCCGTTCCATGGGGATCGAGGTCGATGGTGAGATGCCGGAGCCCAAGAGCTGACCGGCACCTCTGAAGACATACAGTCGCGCCCCGTTATCGGCGCGCCGCGGCCCTCCGGAGCGGAGGATCACCGCGAGGCGGAGAGTGCTTCCGCCGACCCGCCAACCACCGGCTGCGAGCCGCCACCGGTGGGAGGGCTCATGAGACGGCTCGAGAGCAATGCCTAAGCGCGGAAAGTCCTATCGGACAGCCAAGACCCGCGTGCCGGCCGGCATGAAGGTCTCCTACCCGGAGGCCCTGGAGCTCGTGAAGGACCTGTCCTTCGCGAAGTTCGACGAGACGGTGGACGTGGCTGCGTCCCTGGGCGTGGATCCCCGCAAGGCGGATCAGATCGTTCGGGGGACCGTGGTCCTTCCCCACGGAACCGGAAAGTCGGTTCGGGTGCTCGTCATCGCCCAGGGTGAGAAGGCGAAGGAGGCCGAAGAGGCCGGTGCGGACTACGTGGGCACGGAGTACGTGGACCAGATCCAGCAGGGGTGGCTCGACTTCGATGTCGCGGTCGTGACCCCTGACCTCATGGGTAAGGTCGGTCCGCTCGGGCGCATCCTCGGTCCCCGGGGACTGATGCCCACCCCCAAGGCCGGAACCGTGACCTTCGACGTCGGCAAGGCCGTGTCGGAGATCAAGGCCGGTAAGATCGAGTACCGGGTCGACAAGACCGGTAACGTTCACGCTCCCATCGGGCGCGTTTCCTTCGAGGTGGACAAGCTCCGGGAGAACTTCTCGGCGCTGATGGACTCCATCATGCGGGCCAAGCCGGCCGCTGCGAAGGGGACCTACCTGAAGAGCGTGACGGTTTCCTCCACCATGGGTCCCGGCGTTGGTGTGGACCCGGCTTCTCTCCGGGGGAACTGATCATGGATCGCAACGACAAAGAAACCTTCATCGCTGAGTTCAAGGATCTGGTCGAGAAGGCTCCGGTCCTCTACCTGACCGACTTCACCGGACTCAGCGTGAAGGACATGACCAAGCTGCGGCACCGTCTGCAGGCCTCCGGCTCCGAATACCTGGTGGTGAAGAACCGCCTGGTGAAGCGGGCCCTGGCCGAGACCGAGGTGCCGGACATTTCGGAGCACCTGGTGGGTCCCACCGGCGTGGTCCTGGGCTACGAGGGCCCGGTGGAGTCCGCGAAGGCTCTCACCGAGTTCGCCAAGGAGCACGGAGACAAGCCCGTCTTCAAGCTCGGTGTCCTGGACAACAAGGTGCTCGCGCCGAACGAGATCGAGCGGCTGGCGAAGCTGCCGTCCCGTGAGGTTCTGCTGGCCCAGTTGGCTGGCGCCATGGAGGGCCCGATGGCTGCCCTCGCTGGAGCCCTCGAAGGAAAGCTCCAGGAGATGGCTGGAATCCTGGAGTCGCTGCGCAAGCAGCGTGAAGAAGCGGGCTAGGCCCCTTCCGGCAAGTATCGGAACCCAGTCGATCAACACGTTTCGAACGTCAAACGCAAAAGCCGGCAGGAGCCGGGTCATCTAAGGAGAACAACAATGGCTGTGAACCAGGAAGAGCTGCTTGAGACTATCGGGAACATGACCGTTCTCGAGCTGTCCGAGTTCGTCGACGCCTTCAAGGACAAGTTCAACGTCACCGCCGCCGTGGCCGCCCCCGTGGCCATGGCCGGAGCCGGCGATGCCGGTGCCGCTGTCGCCGAGGAGAAGGACGAGTTCGACGTCGTTCTCGCCGGGATCGGTGACAAGAAGATCCAGGTCATCAAGGTGGTCCGCGAGATCACCGGTCTGGGCCTGAAGGAGGCCAAGGAGGCCGTGGACGGCGCCCCGAGCACCATCAAGGAGGCCGCTGCCAAGGACGAGGCCGAGGCCGCCAAGGCGAAGCTCGAAGAGGTCGGCGCTACCGTCGAACTCAAGTAACACAATCTGGTGGGTCGGCCTCCCGGGGGTTCCCGGGAGGTCGGCCAACCGGGTCCGCACTCCGTCTCTCGTGGACGGGGAGCAGGGCCCGCCGGAAGCACCCCGGCACCCGTTTTGGGTGGTCGGGGGTTTCGGCGCTTGAAGCCCATACCACCTCGTTGAACACAGGGGGACCGGAACCCGAGGGTTGCCGGTCACCGTAAGGGGGAGCCCCGTTGGATATGCGCAGCGATGGTCGGCCGATCGTCAGCTTCGGAAAGCTGCCTTCGGTCATGCCGATGCCCAACCTGCTGGACGTCCAGCTCCGCTCGTTTGAGCAGCTCGTACAGACCGATCTCGCACCCGAGGACCAGTGGGACTTCGGTCTCGATCGCGTCTTCGAGGAGATCTTCCCGATCTCCGATGTGAACGGGAATTTCACCCTGGAGTACGTCGCGGCGTCCCTGGGTGAGCCCAAGTACTCCGTCGAGGAGTGCATCGAGCGGGACATGACCTACGCCGCTCCGCTGAAGTCGACCCTCCGGCTCATCGTCTGGGAGGAGCTCGAGGACGGCGAGAAGCGTCCCCGCGACATCATCGAGAAGGAGGTCTACCTCGGTGACCTCCCTCTGCTGACGGAGCTCGGGACCTTCATCATCAACGGGGCCGAGCGGGTCGTCGTGAGCCAGCTGCACCGTTCCCCCGGCGTGGTGTTCGAGGAGAACATCCACCCGAACGGGTCCAAGCTGCACAGCGCCCGGATCATCCCGTTCCGGGGGTCGTGGGTCGAGTTCACCATCGACATCAACGACATCTGCTACGTCCACATCGACAAGAAGAAGAAGTTCCCGGCCACCGCGCTGCTGCGTGCCTTCGGGTACGGCTCGGACGCCGAGGTCTTCGGGCTCTTCTACGACACCTCGACGCTGAAGCTCGACTTCAAGGACTCGGTCAAGATGTCCGAGATCGAGGGCGTCGTGTCGGCGGAGGCGATCGTCGATCCCGAGACGGGCGAGATCATCGTCGACGAGGCCGGCGAGGTGGACGAGGTGGTGCTCGGTCAGCTGGAGCGCGCCGGGGTCAAGAAGATCAAGGTCTACAGCTCCGATCGCCCCAACAGCCGGGCCGACAGCCCGATCGTCAAGAACACCCTGAAGAAAGACCCTACCGAGAACGAGGACGAGGCGCTTCACGCGATCTACTCTCTCCTGCGTCCCGGCGAGGCCCCCAACGCCGCCACGGCCCGCGAGGCCCTGGAGCGCGTCTTCTTCAACCCCAAGCGCTACGACCTGGGGCGGGTGGGCCGCTACAAGATCAACAGCCGGCTGAAGGTGGACGTGCCGCGCAGCACGCCCGTCCTCACCAAGGACGACTTCATCGCCATCTTCGGCTACCTGATCGACCTCTCCGAGGGTCGGGGCCACACGGACGACATCGACCACCTGGGCAACCGCCGGGTGCGGACGGTGGGCGAGCTCATCGCCAACCAGTTCTCCGTGGGTCTCAGCCGCATGGCGCGGCTGGTGAAGGAGCGGATGTCCATCAACACGGACCCCGAGAAGATCAACATCGACGACCTGGTCAACGCCCGGACGGTGTCCGCGGTGATCCAGGCGTTCTTCGGGTCCAGCCAGCTGTCCCAGTTCATGGACCAGACCAACCCCCTGGCCGAGATGACGCACAAGCGTCGGCTCTCCGCCCTGGGGCCCGGTGGTCTGACCCGGGAGCGCGCGGGCTTCGAGGTTCGGGACGTCCACTACTCGCACTACGGGCGCATGTGCCCCATCGAGACGCCTGAGGGCCCGAACATCGGGCTCATCACGTCTCTGACCACCTACTCCCGGATCAACGAGCTCGGGTTCGTCGAGACGCCGTACCGGAAGGTGGTGAAGGGCAAGGTCACCGATCAGATCGAGTGGCTCAGCGCGAACGAGGAGGAGGAGGCCCGCATCGCCCAGGCCAACGCGCCGCTGGGCGACAAGGGCAACTTCGTCAACGAGTTCGTCCTGTGCCGAGAGGGGTCCGACTTCCCCCTCCTGAAGCCCGAGGACATCGACTACATGGACGTGGCGCCGGACCAGCTGGTCTCGGTGGCCGCGGCTCTGATTCCGTTCCTGGAGCACGACGACGCCAACCGGGCGCTGATGGGCTCCAACATGCAGCGGCAGGCCGTTCCGCTCCTGTACACGGACGCTCCGCTGGTGGGGACGGGCCTCGAGATGAAGCTGGCCAAGGACTCGGGTGCGGTGGTGACCGCCCGCCGGGGCGGGGAGGTGGTCCACGTCACGGCCGACGAGATCGTGGTGGACACCGGTACGGTATCCGCCAAGAAGGCCGACCAGCCGCTGGCCAAGCTGGCCCAGTTCGACCGGTATCGCCTGAAGAAGTACTGGCGGACCAACCAGGACACGGCCATCAACCAGCGTCCGCTGGTCCAGGCCGGGCAGAAGGTGAACGCGGGCGCCATCATTTCCGATGGGCCGTCCACCGACAGCGGCGAGCTGGCCCTGGGCCGGAACGTCCAGGTCGCCTTCATGCCGTTCTACGGGTACAACTACGAGGACGCCATCGTCATCAGCGAGCGCCTGGTGCGGGACGACGTCTTCACCTCGATCCACATCCAGGAGCTCGAGCTCCACGTCCGCGATACGAAGCGCGGGATGGAGGAGATCACCCGCGAGATCCCGAACGTCGCCGAGGAGTCCCTGGTGGACCTGGACGAGCGGGGAATCGTGCGGATCGGTGCCCGGACGCAGAGCGGCGACATCCTGGTCGGGAAGATCACGCCGAAGGGCGAGACCGAGCTGTCTCCGGAGGAGAAGCTCCTGACCGCCATCTTCGGTGAGAAGGCCAAGGACGTGAAGGACTCGTCCCTGCGCGTGCCCCCGGGCATGAACGGGACGGTCATCGACGTGAAGATCTTCTCCCGTCGCATCGACGATCCGCTCCTGGAGAAGGAGCACGGAGCGCGCATCGGTGAGCTCCGCAACGTCGAGCGGGAGGAAATTCAGCGCATCACCGAGGCCCGGAACGAGGAGCTCGGCGAGCTCCTGCAGGGCAACACGGTGGCCCTCATGCTCAAGAAGGGGACGGTCGAGCCCCTCATGAAGGAGGGCGCCAAGCTGAACAAGAAGGATGTCGAGGCGCTGGACTACAACGCCATCGATCTCCAGACGCTGAAGATTCAGAACAAGGACACCAACGAGAAGGTGCGCCGCCTCATCGACGAGGCTCAGCGCCGCATCGATCGTGTCCGCGAGAAGACCGAAGAGCAGATCGACAAGGTCTTCCAGCCCGACGAGCTGCCCCCGGGCGTGGTGCAGCTGGTGAAGGTCTACGTGGCCCAGAAGCGGAAGATCTCCGTGGGTGACAAGATGGCCGGGCGTCACGGAAACAAGGGCATCATCGCCCGCATCGCCCCCGAGGAGGACATGCCGTTCCTCCCCGACGGGACTCCGGTGGACATCGTGCTCAACCCCCTGGGTGTGCCGTCCCGGATGAACGTGGGGCAGATCCTGGAGACCCACCTCGGGTGGGCCGCCAAGATCCTGGGCTTCGAGGCGAAGACCCCGGTCTTCCAGGGAGCCACCGAGGACGAGATCGGCCTCCTTCTGAAGGTGGCCGGGGCCCGCTGGGCCGCCCAGGCGCTGGACCTGAATCCGGGCGGCATCCCGTTCCAGAACCCGGACGAGATCCGGACCCTGGTAGCGGCTTCGCACCTGCTGCCGGAGCACGCCGGTCACGGCGTGGTTGCGACCACCGACGACGACGCGGACTTCACCGGAATCGGCCGCTCCATCGACGAGTACGCCAAGGTCAAGCTCCCCAAGGACACGGAGGCCCTGTTCCTCCAGCTCCAGAAGTCCGTGGTGGAGGCCGGAAAGACCCTGGCCGAGCGCAACGAGCAGAAGCTGGAAGACCTCTTCCCGGCCATCGCCACCCTCGCGAAGAAGCGGAAGTTCTCCGAGGGCACGGACGCGGCGGTGCTGGAGCTCATGGACGCCGCCAACATCCTCCCCGGAGGAAAGGTCTGGCTGCGCGACGGCCGGAGCGGGCGCCAGTTCGACTTCCCGGTGACGGTGGGACAGATCTACATGCTGAAGCTGTCGCACCTGGTGGACGACAAGATCCACGCCCGGAGCATCGGACCCTACTCCCTCGTCACGCAGCAGCCGCTGGCCGGTAAGGCCCAGTTCGGCGGGCAGCGGTTCGGGGAGATGGAGGTGTGGGCACTGGAGGCATACGGTGCCGCGCACACGCTCCAGGAGATCCTGACCGTGAAGTCCGACGACGTGCAGGGCCGTTCGAAGGTCTACGAGGCCATCGTGAAGGGCGACAACCTGCCCAGGCCCGGAATTCCGGAGTCCTTCAACGTGCTGGTGAAGGAACTCCAGGCGCTGGGTCTCTCCGTGACCCTGGGTCACGAAGACTAGTCACGAATTGAGTACGAGCCCCAACCGACGGGTGCATACCGAATGATCGATTTTCCCAGGTCCCGCGACACGCGCAGCGCCGACTTTGATTTCATCCAGCTCAAGCTGGCCTCCCCCGAGGAGATCCGGAGCTGGTCGTACGGCGAGGTCGTGAAGCCCGAGACCATCAACTACCGCTCCTTCAAGCCGGAGCGGGATGGTCTGTTCTGTGAGCGCATCTTCGGTCCGGTGAAGGACTGGGAGTGCCACTGCGGAAAGTTCAAGCGGATCCGCTTCCGGGGTCACGTCTGTGACCGCTGCGGCGTCGAGGTGACCCTCTCCAAGGTCCGCCGGGAGCGCATGGGTCACATCGAGCTGGCGGTGCCGGTGGCGCACATCTGGCTCTTCAAGACCCTGCCTTCGCAGATGGGATACCTGCTGGGGATGACCCTGCGGGATCTCGAGAAGGTGATCTACTACGCCTCATACGTCGTGACCCACCCCGGAAAGCAGGAGGTGGAGTTCCTCGACCTGCTGGACGAGGACGAGTACTACGACCTCCGGGTGAAGGCACGCGAGGAGGGTGACGACGAGTTCCGCGCCGAGATCGGCGCCGAGGGAGTCCGCACGCTGCTCAAGAAGCTGGACGAGCCGGAGCGGAAAATTCCGGACATGAACTCGGACGGGAAGGGACTGGACCGTCTGGCGGCCTGGCTCCGGCACGAGATCGCCACCGAGACGTCCCAGCACCGGAAGAAGAAGAAGCTCAAGCGGCTGAAGGTCGTGGACGCGCTCCGGAACTCCGGCGACAGCCTGGAGGCTCGGAACCGCCCCGAGTGGATGATCCTGGACGTGATCCCGGTGATTCCGCCGGATCTGCGTCCCCTTGTGCCGCTGGACGGAGGCCGCTTCGCCACCTCCGACCTGAACGATCTGTACCGCCGGGTCATCAACCGGAACAACCGGCTCAAGAAGCTGCTGGAGATGCGCGCTCCGGAGGTGATCCTCCGGAACGAGAAGCGGATGCTGCAGGAGGCCGTGGACGCCCTGTTCGACAACGGGCGCCGCTCCAAGGCCATCCGTGGCCGGGGCAAGCGCCCCCTGAAGTCCCTGAGCGACATGCTCAAGGGGAAGCAGGGGCGGTTCCGGCAGAACCTGCTGGGTAAGCGGGTGGACTACTCCGGCCGTTCCGTCATCGTGGTGGGCCCGGAGCTCAAGCTCCACCAGTGCGGTCTGCCCAAGGCCATGGCCGTCGAGCTGTTCAAGCCCTTCGTGATCCACGAGCTGGAGAAGCGGGGCGAGGCCGAGACGGTGAAGCGCGCCAAGAAGATCGTGGAGCGCGACGACCCCAAGGTCTACGAGGTCCTGGAAGAGATCATCAAGGACCACCCGGTCCTCCTGAACCGGGCGCCCACGCTGCACCGCCTCGGGATCCAGGCCTTCGAGCCGGTCCTGGTCGAGGGTAAGGCGATCCGGGTGCACCCCCTGGTCTGCTCCGCCTTCAACGCCGACTTCGACGGCGACCAGATGGCGGTCCACGTGCCCCTGAGCTTCGAGGCTCAGCTGGAGGCGCGGGTGCTGATGCTTTCCAGCAACAACATCCTGCTGCCCTCCAACGGCCGGCCGGTGGCGGCTCCGACCCAGGACATGGTCATCGGGTGTTACTACCTGACCAAGCCGACCCTGGAGGTCAGTGACCTGGAGTCGGTGGTCCGGAACCAGAAGGCGCCCAAGTCGGCCCGCGAGAAGGCCGACGACCGCCTGAACGAGATCTTCGCCGACGCGCCGCGGTTCAGCACGTACGGCGAGGCCGAGATGCACATGGAGCTGGAGGCTCCCAAGTTCCACGCGCCCTGCTGGTTCTGGAGGGACGACGAGGGGTCGAACGGCAAGTGGCTCCGGACCACCATCGGCCGGGTCATCTTCAACTCCATCATTCCCGAGGAGCTCGGGTTCCTGAACACCACGTTCGGGAAGAAGGAGCTGGGGAACCTGGTCTTCGACTGCTTCACCGAGGTGGGGCTGGGCCGGACCACGGAGTTCCTGGACAACCTGAAGGACTTCGGATTCCGGTATGCCACCATGGGTGGTGTGTCGGTCGGGATCGAGGACCTGGAGGTGCCGGGCGAGAAGGCCGAGATCCTGGGCGACGCCGACGAGCAGGTGACGCGCTTCCAGCGGGCCTACGCCAGCGGGTACATCTCCAACGGCGAGCGCTACAACAAGGTCATCGACACTTGGACCCACGCCAACAACGACGTGGCCGACGCCATGGTGCGGCACCTGGAGCGGAGCCACGACGGCTTCAACCCGGTGTACATGATGATGACCTCCGGGGCGCGGGGTAACCGGGACCAGATGCGTCAGCTGGCCGGAATGCGGGGCCTCATGGCCAAGCCGCA
>JBDHIJ010000020.1:1152-60483 GCA_039587435.1 Gemmatimonadota bacterium | reverse complement strand
CCAGGAGCTCCTGATCTCGTCCCACGGCTACCGCGCCGACGGGTACCTGGCGCTGATTCGCCTGGCGGAGGAGTTCGGATTCCGCGTCCAGACGCTGCAGCACGCGGTGGAGGCGTACAAGATCGCCCCTGAGCTGGCCGAAGCCGGTGTTGCGGCAGCGGTGTGGAGCGACTGGGGCGCCTTCAAGATGGAGGCGTACGACGCCACGAAGTACAACGCCCGGATCCTGATGGAGGCGGGTGTGACGGTGTCGCTGCATTCGGACAACGCGCAGATCGCCTCTCGCATGAACTGGGAAGCCGGCAAGCTGCTTCGGACCGGTCTGACCGAGGAGCAGGCGCTGTCCACCGTCACGCTCAACGCGGCGAAGGTCCTGGCCATCGATGACCGGGTCGGATCGCTGGAGCCCGGCAAGGACGCCGATTTCGTGATCTGGAGCGGGAACCCGCTCTCGCAGTTCACGCAGGCGGAGCAGACCTGGCTGGACGGACGCCGCTACTTCTCTCTGGAGGAGGACGCGGTCCTGCGAGGACAGGTGGAGAGTGAGCGCCAGGAGCTGATCCAGGCCGTCCTGGCCGCCAGTGGTGGTGGCGAAGGTGGCCCGAGCCGGGGAGGGAACTGAACATGAACAACCAGACACATCGGACGCTGGGGCGACGCCTCGGAATCATCGGGGCATGGGCCGCTCTCGCTCTCCTGGCCCTTCCGGCCCTCGGGTCGGCGCAGGTCCGCATGACGGTCCCCGTCCAGTCGGAGACCATCGCGCTGCAGGGCGCCACGATCCACACCATGGCCGGCGACGTGATCGAGAACGGAACCATCGTGTTCCGGGCCGGGGTGATCCTCTCGGTGGGCGCCGACGTGGACATCCCCGCCGATGCCCGGGTGGTGGACGTGAGCGGCAAGCACATCTACCCCGGACTCATCGACGCATACTCCACCGTGGGCATCTCCGAAATCGGTGCCGTGGGCATGTCCAACGACGTGAACGAGGTCGGGGACTTCAACCCGAACATCAACGCGGACGTGGGCGTGAACGCCGAGAGCCGTCACATCGGCACCTCCCGCTCCCAGGGTGTCCTCACCACGCTCACGACGCCGGGTGGCGGCCTCATCTCGGGCATGTCCTCGGCCATGGCGCTGGAAGGGTGGAGCTGGGAGGAGATGTCCATGGAGTCCTCGGCGGCTCTGAACATCAACTGGCCGAACCCGAACCCGCGGCGCCGGGGATTTGGCGGTTTCGGCGGTTTCGGGAACCAGGACGAAGACGCCCCGACGTACGAGGAGCGCGTACAGCAGCTCAAGGACTATTTCGCCGAGGCGAGGGCCTATCGGGACGCTGTGGCCGCCGGCGAGGAGGTTCGGAGCGACGCTCGCTACGCAGCCATGACTCCGGCGCTCAACCGGGAGATCCCGGTGGTGGTATCCGCCAACGGGGCGGCGCAGATCAACGACGCCATCACGTGGGCGAAGGAGGAGGATCTCCGGCTCGTGATTCGCGGCGGGAACGACGCCATCCACGTGGCCGATCGCCTGGTGGCCGAGGGGATCCCGGTGATCCTCACCTCGACCATGAGTGCGCCTGGGCGGGCTCACGAGGGGTACGACGAGGCCTACGGCAGGGCCGCCGCGCTCTACCAGGCCGGCGTGAAGTTCGCGATCTCCGGCGGAGCGGGCTCGCTCTACACGGATCGCCTGCCCTATGAGGCCGGTGTTGCGGTGGCGTTCGGGCTTCCCGAAGAGGAGGCGGTGAAGGCCGTCACCATCAACGCCGCCGAGCTCATGGGCCTCGACGATCGCATCGGGTCGCTGGAGCCGGGCAAGCAGGCCACCCTGCTGATCACCACCGGTACGCCGATCGACATGACGAGCGACATCGAGCAGGCCTACATCCAGGGCCGGGAGCTCGACATGAACGACATCCAGAAGCACTTCTTCGAGAAATACATGGAGAAGGTGCGCCAGCGGATGCGGATCATCTCCTAGCGGACCGCACGGTCTCTGGAAGGGCGGAGCCCCACCCGGCGCGAGCCGGGTGGGGCTTCGTGCGTGGGGGGGGGATGGACCCGGGCCGAGGAGCGGGCGGCCCGCGGAGGCGGATAGCGGACGCGGCCCCACTGGATTTTCCTGTACCCCTCCCCGGATCGTCGCTACCTTGCGGGTAGCCTGCAGAGAGAGCCCGCACCGCCTCGCGCGGTGTCCCGCCTCGCCCCCTCCGCCGGCGCCCGCCGACCCGCTGACAGACCCTGACGGCGCCTCCCGTCCATCGGCCGTTCCCTCCCGCCATCCCGCCGGGTTCCGAGCCGGCCCGTGATCGGCTCCCCATCATCCGTTTCCTCAACGGAGGCAGCCATCATGAGACCATTGCGACTCACCGGTCTCGCACTCCTGGCCCTCATGGCTTGCGAGCCACCCGGCGATCCCACCGCCCCCCTCCCACCTCTCGAAACGACCCTGACCAAACCCGCCCCCGCGCCCGACGTCGGACTGCCGCAGGGCTACTCCGCCTCGGCGTTCTACGACGGACTCAGGGGACCCGACGGCATCTGGGTGCTCACCAACAGCCAGCTGCTGGTGGTGAAGGAGTTCGGGGGAGACCAGGGCGTCTACCTCGCCAAGAAGGGAAGGAGCTACAAGCTCAGCGACGCCTTCTCAACGCTCGGACCGCCGTTCGTGAGCCCCGATGACATTACCGTCGGCCCCGACGGGACGGTCTACGTGGCGGACGGTCAGGCCCAGACGGTGTGGAAGATCGACCGGCATGGTGGTGCACCCACCGCATTCGTGACCACCGCGACGACGCGGGGGAGCTTCAACCCGTTCGGCGTCATCTTCGCCCCCGATGGATTCGACGGTCCGAACGTCGATCCGGGCGACCTGATCGTCTCGGACAACGCCTACGGCGGACTGGACCGGGCGGTGTGGGCCGTGGACCCGGTCACCGGAGCGACCAGCATCATCGCCGAGGGCACCGTGTGGGACAACGGCCCCATCGACATGGATCTGTCCAGCGACGGGACGCTGTACGTCACGGAAAATCCGGGCACGACGCCGCCGGCTCTTGGTCCCTACCGGATCCTCACCCTCGATTCTGACGGCACCGTGACGCCGGTCTACACCGGAACGGCCGCCCGAACGGAGATCGCCATTCACCCGATCACGGACGAGATCTTCTTCGTGATCGAGGACGGGATGATCTACCGGATGACCGTGGGCGGCACCCCGACCCTGTTCGCCTCCGAGCTGGGTGGCACCCAGGACTTCGAGTTCAACCACGCCGGGAACCGTCTGTACGTCAGCAGCCGTGTGCGGCAGCAGGTCGTGCAGATCCACGCCGTTCAGAAGGTGTGGACCGGGAACTAGCCGCGCTCGGTCGGGCGACCGGTCCCTGACCGTGGCGGATCCGGCCGACTGGAGACTCCGGGGGGGGCCGCCCCCTCCGGAGTTCAGCGTGTCCGGCCGGGTCGCCGGTGCGCCGGTACCGCCGAGTGGCCGGAGCGTCCCTCAAGGGGTGACAGCTTCTGCTTGAAGTCCTGGCCCGGGGCAGTGTAGGCTAACGAGCGACGCCGCGGCCAACCCCAGTCCCGAGAGAACACGCCCATGACCTTGGACAGCGTTGCCCGGTTCCTTCTCGTGGCGCTGGTGGCCTACTCGGCCCTCGGACTCGCGGCCCGGCTCCTCGCCGGGCCCATGATGTTCTTCCCGCCACCCTCCTCGTATGGTCCCGACCTCGTGACGGCTCGGGTCCCTGTGGGCGAGTCGGACTCCATCGCGGTGGTCCACCTTCCCAACGACACCGCGCGCTTCACGATTCTGTTCAGCCACGGCAACGCGGAGGACATCGGCTACGCCCTGCCGTTCCTGAAAATGCTGCGCGACGCCGGGTTCGCGGTGTTGGCGTACGACTATCGCGGCTACGGACTCAGCTCGGGGAGGCCCACCCCCGGCGGCGTCGTGGAGGATCTGGAGGCGGCGTTCGACTTCGCGGCGGCGGAACTGGGAATTCCCGCCGATCGTCTGGTTCTCCACGGGAGATCGCTGGGCTCGGGGCCGACCATGGCCCTGGCCGCCGAGCGAGCCCCGGCAGGCGTGATCTTGGAGAGCGGGTTCATCGGAGCGTATCCGGTGATGACCCGCTTCCGGGTGATCCCCTTCGACCCGTTCCCGAACCTCCGGCACGTCCGCGCGTTCGGCGGCCCCGTCCTGGTCATCCACGGAGAGCGGGACGAGGTGATCGGAGCCTGGCACGGGCGCCGGATGTACGAGGCTGCGCCAAATCCCGCACCGCCCCTGTGGGTGGAGGAGGCTGGCCACAACGACCTGGTGATGCGGGCGGGCGACCGCTACGTGGAGGCGCTTCGGGGATTCAGGGCCGCGCTCGGAGACCGGCCCTGAGGCGTCCGCCGGCGGCGAAGCTCTGTGACTCCCGGCCTCATCCCCACGCCCCCAGCAGCTTCCGAATCAGGACGATCTGCCCGACGTGATACGCGGCGTGGTCCGTGGCCACGATGACGGTTCGCAGATAGGTCTGACCGCTCCCCCACGGGATCGGCTGGGTCAGATCCACTTGGGCTTCCACCGTCCACCGCTTGAGGGCTTCACGATCGGCCCGGATCGCGGCCAGGCATGCCTCCCATTCCGCCTCCCCGGCCGGCTCGGGCCGGCTTGGCCAGTAGTCGTCCGGCCAGGCCATGGCGTGGGCGTAGCTCGGGTCCGTGCAGAAGTCGAGCAGGTCCCGCTGGGCGATGCGGATGTGCTCCAGTTCCTCCCAGATGGAGTGGGGAGCCCCCTCCGGCCGCCGGCCCCGGAGGTCGGCAGGAAGCCCGTCGACCGCCCGGTCGAGGCTCACGTGGGCCTGCTCCCAATCCAGCGACGATGCCACGATCTCTCGCCAGTTCGAGGTCTCGCTCATGAGGTGCCCTCCGAGGCCGGGCCCAGCCCCCCACCCCCCACCGGCAGCCTCACCCTGAACTCGGTCCGCCCCGGCTCCGACTCGAAGTCGATGGTGCCGCCGTGCTCATTCACGCGGGTCCGGGCGATCTGCAGGCCCAGACCGGTCCCCTGCCCCTGCTTCTTGGTGGTGAAGAAGGGATCGAAGATCCTTGCCTGGGCCTCCTCCGAAATTCCGGAGCCGTTGTCGATGACCCGCACCGCCACCCAATCGTCCCCTTCGCGCCCGATGTGGACGGAGACCTCGCCCCCGTCGTCCACGGCGTCGACGGCATTCCCGACCAGGTTCATCCAGACCTGGTTGATCTCTCCGGCCACGCCTCGGGTCTCAGGCAGTTCATCCTCCACCTCCACCTTCAGGCTCACCGACTTGTCCCGAGCACGATGGCCCAGGACGAGCATGGTGTCCCGCACGCCGGCCTCCAGGTCCATGGGCTCCCACGTCCGGGCCTGGTCCATGTGGGTCATGCGCTTCATGGCGGTCACCAGATCGGTAATCCGGACAGCGGCCCGCTCCGCAGTCGAGGCCAGGCTGCGGACGGTGCACCCGGCCGCCACCCAGTCCAGGGCCGCGTCCAGAGCCGGGCCCTGCAACGCTTCCGCAAACTCGTCGAGCGCCTCGACAGTGACTGCGGTCTCCACCAGGGAGTCGAGCGCCGAAAGGTCGGCCCCGTGGTCCCGAAGCCAGTCGGCCAGCAGGTCCTCTCGGTCCGCCCGCTCCAGCGGGGACATGGACACCTTGGGCGGCTGAGCCATGCAGATCCCACGGATCCAGTCGATGGCCTTGAGCTGCTCGGGGGTCGGGCCGGCCGCGGCCAGGGCCCGGGCCGCCCGTTCCGCCTCCGCCATGGCCTCCGGAAGGACCGCCGCGCTTCGGACGACGGCCGAGGCCGGATTGTTGATCTCGTGGGCGAGGCCGGCCGAGAGCCGGCCCAGGGACACGAGCTTCTCGTCCTGCCACTCGCTGGTGTTGAAGACCCGGGCCCGGTCCAGCATCCGGTGCACGAAGATCGCGGTGAGGGTCGGACACTCGCGGATCATCTCCGGGTGATGCTCCAGCGGGATCGACCAGGTCTCGGTGTCCTCCTCGGCACCGGTATCGCCCACCATGGTGTGCATGCGCGAAAACGGCAGCAGCCCCGTGACCTCGCCGGCCTCCCACGTGATGACCTTCTTGGGGCCCGCCCCCCGGTCCCGGTAGTTGGCCATGCGGCCGGCGAGCACGATCTCGAGCCCCATGTCGATCTCGCCGATCACCTCCCCCTTCTGTGCAACCCAGTTGCCGGCCTCCACCCGTCGCAGCCACCCGTGGGCTGCGAGCCACTCGATCTCGGAGCCGGGGGCGCGGCCGACGACCTCGTGTGCGCTCAGGCGCTCGACAATATCTGCGGGAGGTGCATCGGTCGGCTTGGTCATTGCGACTCCGGGGGTGTCTGCGCTGCCCACGCTGGGGGCCGCCGGGAATCGCGATTGTACCGGAACGGCCTCTGGGGGAGCAAGCAGGATCTTGGGTTGCCAGTTCCCCGGAAGGGCGGGCAGGTTGTCGCCATGACCAAGCCCATCCTCATGACCATCGACGACGATCCGGACGTCCTCGCAGCCATCGCGCGGGACCTCCGGAGAGAATACGGACAGGACTACCGCATCGTGCGGGCGGACTCCGGCCGGGCCGCCCTGGAGGTGGTGGACGAGTTGAAGGCGGCGGGCACGCCGGTCGCCCTCTTCCTTTCGGACCAGCGCATGCCCGGCATGGGCGGGGTGGAGTTTCTGGAGCAGGCCGCCACCCGGTACCCGAACGCCAAACGGGTCCTGCTGACGGCGTATTCGGACACCGACGCGGCCATCGCCGCCATCAACCAGTCCCACGTCCACTACTACCTGTCCAAGCCGTGGGACCCGCCGGAGGAGAGGCTCTTTCCCGTCATCAGCGACATGCTCGAGGACTGGCGGGCCGAGTACCGGCCAGGCTACGGGGGTGTCCGAGTGGTCTGCGACCGGTGGTCGGCCCAGGGGCACGCGGTCCGGGACTTCCTGGCCCGTAACCAGGTGCCGTACGAATTCCTGGACGTGGAGACATCGGAGGAGGGCGCCGAACTCGGCGCCTCGGTCGAAGACGGGGACCTGCCGCTGGTCATCCTCCCCTCCGGGGAGCGGATCCCCGGCGCAGACCCGGCTCAGGTCGCAGAGCACGTCGGTCTGACGTCGAAGGCGCAGGCCGAGTTCTACGACCTGGCCATCGTCGGTGGCGGACCGGGCGGGCTGGCGGCGGCCGTATATGGGGGCTCCGAGGGGCTGGAGACCGTGCTGATCGAGAGAGAGGCCCCGGGCGGCCAGGCCGGAACCAGCAGCCGCATCGAGAACTACCTGGGGTTCCCATCGGGGCTCTCCGGCGGGGACCTCGCCCGTCGCGCCGTGGCCCAGGCCAAGCGGTTCGGCGTGGAGATCCTGACGCCGCAGGAGGCCACCGGTCTCCGTATCGACGGCCCGTACAAGTGCCTCACCCTGTCGGACGGCTCCGAGATCACCTGCCACGTGCTCATGCTGGCCGTGGGGGTATCGTGGAAGCGCCTCCCCGCCGAGAACGCCGACAAGTTCATCGGGGCCGGCGTCTACTACGGTGCCGCCCAGACCGAGGCGATCCTGGCCCAGGGGAAGACCGTCTACATGGTCGGCGCCGGGAACTCGGCTGGACAGGCGGCCATGCACTTCAAGGACTTCGCCGAGCGGGTGGTCATGCTGGTCCGAGGGGACTCGCTGGCGGCCAAGATGTCCAGCTACCTGGTCGACCGCATCGAGACCGCGGACAACATCGAGGTCCGCCTCCAGACCGAGGTCGTGCGCTGCAACGGTTCGACCCACCTGGAGTCGTTGGATGTGAGGAATGCCGGAAGTGACGAGATCGAAACCGTCCCCACGGAATACCTCTTCGTCTTCCTGGGCGCCGAGCCACGGACGGACTGGCTCAACGACCAGGTCGCATGCGACCCGCGGGGCTTCATCTACACCGGGCCAGATCTGGATCCAGGGACGCACCTCAAAGAGTGGCCCCTCGACCGCGATCCGTACATGCTCGAGACCAACGTCCCGGGGATCTTCGCCTGCGGGGATGCCCGCTATGAGTCCGTGAAGCGTGTGGCCTCAGCCGTGGGTGAGGGATCGGTGTCGGTGGCCTTCATGCACCAGATCCTGGCAGCGCGCTAGAGGCCTGACGTATGAGCTTCATGGAGTGGTACAACGGGCTGGCCAAACCCGGCTGGACGCCCGATCCCTCCTTCATCGGGCTGATGTGGCAGATCATCTACCCGATCATCTTCGTGACGTTCGGGTTCGTGTTCGTCGAGGCCGCGCGGAAGCGGATCCCCCGGATGGTGGCGGTTCCGTTCGCGGTGAACCTGATCGCCAACCTGATCTTCACGCCGATCCAGTTCGGCCTGAGGAACCTCACCCTGGCGTCCATCGACATCGTCATCGTATGGGGGACGATCGTGTGGATGGTGGTCGCCGTCTGGAAGCACAACCGCTGGATCGCGCTGGCCCAGATCCCCTACTTCGCCTGGGTCTCGGTGGCTACGGTGCTCCAGCTGTCCATCAGCTGGATGAACTGGTAGGCCCTCCCAACCCAAACAGCTGCACGGGCTCGTCCCGACCCCGCAGCTGGTGTTCGCCAAGTGCTCGGATCCCCCACGCTCCCGTCTCGGATCCAGACCGGATTTCCGCCCCTTCCGCTTCCAGCCGCCGAACGAACTCTCCGCCGAGGACGATATCCTCGCCCAGCGACCCGGCCAGCGCCTGGATCCGTGCCGTCTGGTTCAGGACGTCGCCGGTGAAGACGATCTCCTTTTTCAGCGCTCCAATCTCTCCCGTGGTTACGGGGCCCACCTGGAGGCCGGCCTTGAAGTCCGGGGCGACGCCATAGCGGGATCGGAAGTGGTCAGCCCGAGCGCCCAGATCCGCCTTCATCTGAAGAACGCATCGCACGCAATTCGCGTCCCTCAGTCCGACGGCCTCCGGCCAGGACACCACGACTTCGTCTCCGATGTACTGGTAGACCTCGCCGCCATGGTCGACGACGGCATCCGAGAACGCATCGTAGTAGTCCCGGAGCAGTTCGAAGTAGCGGGCGTGGCCGAGCTGTTCGGCGATGGTGGTGGAGGACTTCATGTCGGAGAAAAGGAAGACCCGGCGCTCCTCCTTGGGCGTGTGGTACCGACCCGTCAGGAAGTTGGTCAGGACCCCGGATCCCATGTGCTCACTGATCTCCGCGTAGAACAGCGAAGCGACCAGAGATGTCGTCAGCTGCACCCCGGTGGCGAGCCCCGTGATACTGAACAGGAACGCCCCGAGCCGATCCCACACTCTGGGGTCCCCCAGTCCGGTGTCCATCTCCAGTGCAGCCGCGACGGGAAAAGTCACCACGGCTACCCCGGTCAGCAGGATGACATAAAACCCCGTCTTGCCAATGAGCTTGGCCGCCAGGCTCCGGCGGGCGAACCATCGGTCGAGGAACAGCAGCTCGATGGCGCCCACCGACAGGCCCACCACCAGGACGGCCAGGTTGGCAAACAGATAGATCCCTGGATCGAGGATGATCGCCGTGTCGGGTACGTCCGAAAAGCTACCTGCCGCCGCGTAGTCCGAGACCAGGAAAACCTGAGCGAGCAGGAGCCAGATCACTCCGAACGGCGCGATCCGCTGGATGTTGCGGCGGGTCCGGGGAGACAGGTTCCACCCCATGGTCAGGCCGGACGGGCCGGAGGACCGGCCGTGGATGGCTCGGCCGCCGCGGGGCCAAAGTGCAGCAGGCCAGTCACCCCAGCAGCTCCCTTCGCTCAGCCTCGCTGAGACCGACCTCGGCCACCTCGGAACTGACCTCGAGGAGCTCCCGGTCCTCGGCGAGGCGGGCCACCCACAACGTCGTGGACGCGGCCACGGCGCTCGCCACGGAAAGCGGGATCGCCATGCTCACCGTGATCTGCCACAGCGGAACGTTCGGACTGGCCAACCCCAATCCCACCATCACCGCGGGAAAGAGACTCTCGAGCACGCCCCCGATGGCGCCCCAGAGCGCGAACCGGGGGATCGAGAGCTCGTCGAATCGGCGGCGCCGTCCGGCCACGGCCAGCACGAAGGAGAACAGGATCCCGCCAACGAACAGGGGAAGGCCGAGGGTCATGGGCCAGATGTCCACGGCACCACCGAGAGGATTAGGCCAGATGTTGTGGACGAGCTCAATGAGCCCCCCGGCAAGAAAGCCGCCCACGAACCATGTGACCCCCATGCCCAGAGCCCCCCGGATCCTCCTCAGCAGATTCCTCATGGCCGCCTCCTCGTCCACCTGAAGACCTTGTGCATTCGAGCGCCGCGGGGTCAGTGTCGCAAGGCAGGCCCAGGCCCGCCGTACTCGATTCCGAGGAGGAGCACGTCATGAAACGGATCTTCCTGGCTCTCGCGATCTTCGGCGCCATCGTGCCCTACGTCTTCTTCATCCCGTACTTCGGGGAGTTCGGAGTGGCGTACGAACCGTTCTTCGCGGCCATGGGCGCCAACGGAATCTCGGCCGGCTTCAGCGCCGACCTCATGATCTCGTCGGCCGTGTTCTGGATCTGGATCATCCGAAGCCGGACCCCCAGACCCTGGATCTACATCCTTCTGAACCTCACCATCGGCCTGTCCTGCGCCCTTCCGGCGTGGCTGTATTCGCGGGAGGTCGCGGCGGAGGGCGCATGACCACCACACCGGCCGCCCCGAGCCGGGTCCAGCGGATATCCCTCGCCACCCTCAGCGCTCTGGCGGTGGCCGGCGGGCTCTATGCTCTGGCCATGCTTCCCCCACCACACGGCCGACCGGTCTATCTGAACGTTCTGATGGCCGCCAGCTGGAATCTCGGGTATGGCGTCCTCGCTTTCCTGATCGCCTGGAGGGGCGGGCCGGACCGGGGAGTGCTCCTGGCCGGGTGGTTCCTGGCTCTGATGTCGACCCACTCCGCCATGGGACTGCTCGGACTGAGGCCGGACCGGGACTCCGGCTGGATCGTCCTGAGCTTTGGAACGGGGGCGGTGATGTACGGGGTCGGGGTCCGCTTCACCCAGTCCTTCCCGGCTCCCCTCAGCGCCGAGGGGATCCGCAGCCTGAGGGGTCGGATCGGTCGCGCCTTCGCCCGCCCCGCTGCATTCCTCCTCCCGGCCTGGCGCCTCTGGACCGCAATCGCCATCGCGGAGGTGGTCCAGCACGGGCTGTTCCCCGGGGCCTCCATCGTCTGGCACGTGCTGCTGTATGCCGGCCTGGCGTCCTACTACCTGGCGGCGGGACTGAAGCTCGGGGGCCCGGAGGAGCGCCGGCGGGGGTTCTGGATCCTGGAGGGGGTGCTGATCTACCTGGTCCTGGAGGGGATCTGGACCGCGGTCCTGGTGGCCCGCAACACGCTCGGCCTGTCGTTCGGGATGTCCCTGTTCACCCAGTGGCTGATGGCCATCGAGGGGCTGGCCGCGCTGGCCTGCTTCGCCATCGCGATCTTTTTCTACGGCGCCTTCGACTCGGGCCTCGTGGTCCGCCGGACCATCGTTGTCAGCGTACTGAGCGGCGTAGCGCTCCTGCTCATCGTCACGCTGGAGGAGATTCTGGCCGGGTTCGTCTCCCAGACCACGGGGATCGACGCCGGGGTGGGGGCCGTGCTCGGAGGGGTCGTGGCGGCGCTGGCCTTCCGGCCGATCTCCACCCGCCTGGACGCCTTCCTGAAATCGCGCATGGACACGTCGGCCAGGCAGCCCATCTGATTGCGGACTCCGACTCGGAAACGTAGAAATCACCATCGCCATATACCCGCCAAACCTCTCCCGGAGGCCCGCCTGACCCGCCCCCGCTCCCTCGCCGGAATCCTCGGTGAGAGCCTGTTGATCATCGTCAGCGTGCTCCTCGCCCTGTCCGCAGATGCGTGGCTGCAGGGCCACCAGGACCAGGCCCGAAGAGCCGAGCACCTGGCCAGCCTCGCCATCGACTTCGCCCAGATGTCCGAGCGGGCCGATTCGTCCATCGGGGTAGCGGAGCGGGGGATGAACGCCGGCTCCGAACTGCTGCTCGCCCTCGCTGAGCGACCGCTCACCCTTACCCCCGATTCCGCGGCGGCACTCATCGGTTTCCTGTCCACCTACGAGGTATTCTCAGCCAGCACGGGTGCATACGAGTCCCTGGTGGCCTCCGGGGATCTCGGGCTTCTCGGCGACATCGAGCTGAGTCGCCAGCTGGCCACGTTCTTTGGGTCCTTCGAGGATCTGAGGGTCTCGGAGACCCAACTGCTGGTGGGGCTGCGGGACCTGGCCGCTCCCGAGCTGGCCGACCTGGTGGGGTGGCACCTCCGTCTCCCCTACTACGGAGGGCGCGTGTCGGGGTTCGACGAGCTGCCCGTCGCCCGGTGGGCTGAGTCGGACGCGTTCCTGGGCGCCGTGGGGCGGATCGCGATCCTCCATCAGGTGACGCTGGAGGACTATCGCTTCCTCCGGCCCCCGATCGACGCCATCACACAGCGCCTGAACGAGCTGCAGGGAGGTGGACCATGAACTGGGAGGCCATGGGAGCCATCGCCGAGAGCGTCGGGGCGGTGGGCGTGATCGTCACGCTCCTCTACCTGTCCCGGCAGGTGCGCAACAACACCAAGGCGCTCCGCGTCCAGAGCTACGACGCCATCCAGCACCAGTTCCGGGAGTGGAACTCGCCCTTCTACAACGATCCGGATCTGGTGAAGCAGTTCGTGACCCAGCTCGAGGACATCGAGTCGCTGGACGCCCTTGGCCAGCACCACGCGGTCCACATCTTCTACGACTTCTTCAAGATGGCCGAGAATCTCCACTACCAGTACCGACAGGGGATGATCGACGAAGGGATGTGGAGTGGCTGGCGAACCCTGTTCGAGAACTACATGAGCGCCCCCGGCTCCGAGTGGTACTGGCGCAGACGCCCGGACTTCTTCGCACCCGAGTTCCAGGAATGGGTGGAGGAGACGCTGGCGAACAAACCTGAATCCCGGCGTCACGGGCGAGTTCCGGGTCAGGGCGAGGGGTGACCTGGACCCCATGGGCCCTCCCCGGGCTCGTCGTCCTCTTCGCCGGAATCCCACTGGCATGGTTCATCTACCGGTCCCGTCCGGACCGGCACCAGAACCGCATCCTCGCACTCCAGATCCTGCTCGAGGCCGTGGCGGTCGGCATCATCGGCGGTGCGCCCTGGGTCCTGACCGACTCGGGATGGGTCCGATTCCTCGGCCTGTTCGCCATGTTCCTCGTGTGGCCCAAGCTCTGGAGCTACTACTCCTTCCTGGCCACGCTCGACACACCGCTGGCCGTGCCCCTGCGGCGGCGAGGCGTACTCCCAGCGATCCTGGTCGGCACCCTGCTGGCCGGCCTTACCGTGGTGTTCCGCCCCGGGTGGTATGGCGGCGATGTGGTGTTCTGGCCGCTGACCTCGGCGCTCGTCCTCACCCCGGGCACCCACTTCATCGCCATCCTGTGGATGTGGGCCACCATGTGGATCGCGGGGCTCTCGTTCTCCATCTCCGCGCTGCGCCACGCGCGGACGGAGATCGTGCGGCAGCAGGCCCGCATGTTCCTGGTGGCGTTCGGGTTCCGGGACGTGGCGTTCGTATTGTGCGTGCTGGCCTTCACGGTGGTGCCACCGACCTACGAGCGGTTCCACTGGGTGTTCGTGGCCTTCCCCTGCACGCTCCTGATCTACTATCCGCTGATCGCGTGGGGCATCCTGCGCTACCAGCTGTTCGACATCGAGCTGCGGGTGAAGCGGGGCCTCCAGCGATCCTTCATCGCCTCGGTCCTGGCGACCGGGTTCTTCGTTCTGAACTACGCCCTCGAGCAGATGATCGAGGTGAACAACTTCGTCCTGGGCCTCGCGCTGGCCGGCGGAGTGACCCTGGTCTTCCAGCCGGTTCAGCGGGCCGCCGGAAGGTTCGCGGACCGCGTCATGCCCGGGGTCGAGGAATCGGAGCCCTACCTGCTGGAGCGGCGGCAGGAGGTCTATCGCAACGCCGTGGAAGCCGCGCTGATGGACGGAGCGGTCACCGACCGGGAGCGCGCCATCCTCTCTCAGCTTCAGGAGTCACTGGGTGTGCCGACCGAGGAGGCCGCTGAGATCGAGACCGAGGCCGCACGAACACTGACCGTGGAGAGCTCATGAGTTCGAACCTCCCGCCGTGGGCCAAGGCCGGAATCCAGGCCCTCGTCATCGTGGCCTCCATCCTCCTGGCGTTCGGAATCGAGGCCTGGTGGGAGGGAAGGCAGGAGGCGGAGCACCGGGCGATACTCCTGGAAGACCTGGCTACCGAGATCGCCCAGAACCGGGAGGCGCTGAGTGTATCCCTGAGGCGCCAGCGAGAGAGGGTGGAGCGGATCACAACGCTCCTGACCGAGCTGGGCCCCGATGCCGTGGGGCTCCCCACAGACTCCGTCGTGGTGCTGCAGCGGCGCGTCCTCACAAACCCGACCTACGATCCCGCCCTGGGGATCCTGGAACTCCTCATCCAGTCGGGAGACCTGGCCTACATCGAGGACCGGGAGCTTCGATCCCATGCGGCGGGACTGGCGGCGTACCTCGACGACTACCTGTCGAACCAGACCCTCATGCTCGACCTCCTGATCTCACCGGAAGTGGTGTTCGGAACCGGATCGGTGGTCTTCGACTTCTCGTTCTTCGACGCAAGGGACGTGGCCCTGACGACGGCGAGCCCCGAAGTGCAGGACCGGGCGGGCAAGTATCTCGGTGTGGCCCTGGGCATCACCAACCTGATGGTCGGACAGGGCGATGCTCTGATGGCCGAGTTCGACGAGATCCTGAGTCACATGGAGGTGCCGTCGGCGGACGGCCCCTAGCCCGGCGCGGCGATCCAGGCCACAGAGCCCACGTCGAAATCGTCTCGCTGGATGCCCCAGAGTCGGCCGTCTCGGATGCGATAGAGGTCGAATCGGTCCGGAAGGTGGATCTCGGTAATGGTGCCGTCACCGTCGACCCGAAGCCAGCGAGGGTGGGGTGGGAGGCCGATGCCCTCGAAGTCGGCGGGCTGGATCCAGACCCGATCGTCCTCGTCACACAGCATGTCCGTGTACCGCGGGAGTGAGCTCTGCAGCTGCCGTGCGTTGCCCTGAGCGCGCTCCGCGATCCGGCTCATGATTCGAGCGGTGTCCACCGAGGTGGTCTCCAGGCCCACCGCACCCGACTGCTCGGCCAGGATCAACGGGAAGACCGCCCGCCCGAACTCCTCCTGCGACAGCCCCTGCCGGGCCGCCGGCAGCGGCGTGGCCGGCGCCTCGGTTCCACCGGACGCGAGGTGGCGAATCTGGTTCCCGATCCGGTCGTAGAGAGCCAGGCTCTCCCCACCGCAACTGGCAAGGAGCCGGTACCAGAGGGGGAACGGTGGGAAGTCCCCGGGCAGGTCCACGTGCTCCTCCGGGTCCCCCAGCGCAGCTGCGAGGGACAGGCGCTCGGTCCCCTGCCCCGTGTCGAGGTCCACCCCCACCAGATCGGCGCCCCAGATCGACAGCCAGAAGACCTGGAATCCGTCCTCCATGCGGGCCATGGATCGGGGGACGTACACCTCCCCACCCACCACCGGGAGTCGGGTCGCCGCGGCCATGGGCCCCCGCCCGGCATAGCTGGTCCCGAGCGGGAGCACGTCTCTGGGGAGACGGATCTCTCGCCAGGGTTCGGCCGGCCTGGAAATCCGGACGAGAGAATGGGCACGACGATCGAAAACCCACGCCTCTCCGTCCGGGGCGTTCACCACCAGGCCGAACGGAGCTCCAACCTCCTCCGGCCCATCCCCGAGACGCCCGTGGGACTCCGAAGCGCCGCCGTCGGGAAGGACTTCCAGATCCCGCACGTCGGCCATGGCTTCGGCCGTCCCGACCACCCGCACGCTCCCGGGGTCCAGGGCGATGGGGCGATCCCCGGGATCGGTGCCGGGCACATCGTCCGCCGATCCGCAGGCCATCTGGATCAGTGCCAGGATCAGGGGAGCGTAAGAGGCGGCGGTTCGGGAAATGCGATCGGATGAGGTCATGGATCCCTGGGTCGGTGTATGTGAGGCGGCATCCGCGGCACTCCGCGGCCGGCCGCCGCGCACCGCCCCAACATGGGTCCGCCCGGCCCCGCTCGCAGCCATGTCCCGTCCCGCCCGGTTTGTCATGGAGCCCGAGGGCCGACAGAATCTGAGAATCACAGAACTCCATCTCATGCCCAGCCCGGAAGCCCATGACGCCCACTGCAATGCGTCCCGCACTCCTTGCCGCCCTCGCGATCCTGGCCCTCGTGCCTGCCCCGTCCGCCGCCCAGACGTACGACCCCGAGGCCCGCCTGGCCGAGCTCGGCATCACGCTCCCCGAGCCGCCGAGCCCGGTGGCCAACTACGTCAACGGCGTCCAGACCGGGAACCTGATCTTCCTGGCAGGAAAGGGACCCAAGGCCGCCGACGGCAGCGAGCTGCACGGAAAGGTCGGCGCGGAGGTCTCCATCGAAGAGGCGTACGAGGGCGCCCGACTGACGGCCATCAACCAGATCTCGGTCCTGAAGGCCATGCTCGGGGACCTGGACCGGGTGGTCCGGGTGGTGAAGGTCCTGGGGATGGTGAACTCGGATCCCGAGTTCGTCGAGCAGCCCGCCGTCATCAACGGCTTCTCCGACCTGATCGTGGAGGTCTTCGGGGACCGTGGGCGGCACGCCCGAGCGGCCGTGGGCATGGCCTCCCTGCCCCGCGGCCAGTCCGTGGAGATCGAGATGGTGGTGGAGGTCCTGCCGCCCCGGCCCGGACAGGTCGCGGCGACCGGAATGGGTTCACCCACCGAGTTCCGGTACTTCGGCGCCGCGGGCTGGGAGATGTCGGACGGGAACGTGACGGTCCTGGTCGATCCCTACCTTTCCCGCCACAAGTACGGAGGCGGGGGACACCCGGACGATGATCGCCCGGACTACTCCCGCACCGACGTGGTTCCTCCGGACACCGCCCTCATCGACTCGCTGATCACGGACGCCGATTTCATCCTGATCCAGCACGGCCACTTCGACCACCTGGGCGACGTGCCCTACATCGCCCGGAAGACGGGAGCAAAGGTCATCGGGACGGAGACCGTGATCATGATCCTCAGGGCGTACGGGATTCCCGCGGATCAGCTCTACGCCGTGCGAGGCGGTGAGGACTACCAGTTCGAGAACTTCTCCGTCCGGGTGGTTCCGGCGATCCACTCCGCCCTGAACGAGAAACACTACTTCGACTCGCGGCGGTACACGCCGGAGACGGAGCTGGAGGCGCCGCTGAGGGTGGAGCAGTTCATCGAGGGAGGGGCCCTGTCCTACCTGGCCCGATTCGAGCGGCATCACGTCCTGACCATGGGGTCCATGAACTTCATCGAGCGGGAGATGGAGGGACTCAATCCCGACATCCTGCTGGCCGGCATCAACGGCTCGCGACTCGGCCTGTACAACTACGACGAGCGGCTGCTGAGGAGCACCGGTTCTCCCTCGGTCGTGCTGCCCACCCACTGGGACAACTTCCGATATCCCTACGGCTTCCCGCAGCAGGCCAACTACGAGCGGAACCTGATCCCCTTCATGGAAACGGCGGAGGAGGTGTCGCCCCGGACCCGGGTGATCCCGCCGACACACCTCGAGCCCATCGTCATCCACTAGCGCCCAGCCCGGAGCTTCGAAATGAGCATGTCATCCCGCCGACGCCCCGTCACCCGGGCGCTCGCCTTGGCCGCGCTCGGGGTCCTGACGGGATCGGGCACCGCGTCCGCCCAGGACATGGACCGCGCCACTCTGGTGGCGGCCCTCGACTCGGTGGCTCGCGCCCACGTCGCGAGCGACAACGTGGCCGGCATGTCCGTCGCCGTGGTCCAGGGGTCCGACACTCTTCTCATGCGGGGCTACGGACACGTGGACCTGGAGTGGGAGGTCGTCACGCCTGAGGACGGGTCGGCGACCTACGAGATCGGGTCGATCACCAAGCAGTTCACCGCCGCCGCCATCATGCAGCTGGTGGAGGAGGGCAAGCTGGACCTGGACACGGACTTCACCGAGTACCTGCCGGCCTTCGACGCCGCGGGCCACACGGTGCCACTCCGGCGCCTCCTGGACCATACGTCGGGGATCAAGTCCTACACCGCGGTCCGCGGCCTCATGGAGACCCTCTTCGGAAGGGACGTGCCGCCCGACACCATGGTGTCCCTGGTGGAGGCGATCCCGTTCGAGTTCGAGCCGGGCACGGCCCAGATCTACAACAACTCCGCCTACTTCCTCCTGGGCCTGATCATCCGGGACGTGTCGGGCATGTCCTACGAGGACTACGTCGAGACCAACTTCTTCGAGAAACTGGGGATGGACTCGTCGCACTACTGCTCTGAACGCGAGATCCACCCCGGGACCGCCCACGGATACTCTCCGGGCCCGGACGGCCTCCTGCACAAGGAGTTCATGGACCATCAATGGCCGTATGCCGCCGGATCGCTCTGCTCCAGCGTCGGCGACCTCATTCGATGGAACTCAGCGCTACACGGCGGCGAGATCCTCTCCCCCGACGGATACGCGGCCATGACGAGCCCCATGCCCCTCACCGACGGCACCGATCTGGACTACGCCATGGGGCTTGGAGTGGCCGAGCAGCGGGGTACCCTGGCCATCAGTCACGGCGGGGGGATCAACGGCTTCGTTTCCTACGGGATCCACTACCCCGAGCGGGACGTGACCATCGTCGCTCTCCAGAACTCCAACGGTCCCCCGCCGGCGGCGGTTGTCGCTGGAATGGCCGACTTCGTGGTGGGACCGTCGATCCCGCTGGAAGAGCGGGATTTCGACGGCGACCTCGACGCCCTGGTCGGTGAGTACGCGGGGCCGGTCCGGGGCAGCCACTTCCATTTCGTCGTGCAGCGGGACGGCGACGATCTCCTCGTGGGGGCCCGGGGCGCCGACGAGCCCGAGGTGGCGACCTACCTGGAGGACGGCACATGGAGGGCGGGCGGCAACCGATTCCGCTTCAAGGTGATGGATGGCCGGGCCACCGAGGTCATGCTCCTGGGCGGCTCCGCCCGGTATCGGCTCCGCTGGGTGCCCTGAGGAGCGTGTACGTCCTGAGGTCAGACGGGACTCAACTCAGGGCCAGTCGGGTGCGGGCTGGTCCTTCCAGGCCCACGCCACGTAGTCGATGAAGGGGGGACGCCCACCGAGGTCACGAATCCGGCGATTGACCTGAGCGCGATGGTGGACGCTGTGCGACGCGACCTGGAAGACCATGTCCCCCAGGGGGATCCGGACCGGGGGCTGGCCCAGGAACCGCTCGACGAGGTCCGGCCAGAGGACCTCGGGCTTCGCCTCCAGGTCGGCGGACTGCAGGCCGTCGAGGAACTGCCGCGCCCGCGGATGGAACTCCCGGCCCCACGCCATGACATCCCGAAGCGAGTCGAAGTCGGACATCTCCCGACCCTCCGGCGTGTGCCCCTCCCAGCCGGTGAGGTAAGCCCACTGAACGTGGTGGAGGTGGAGGAGGGACGCGGCGATGAAATCGTCCTCCGCCAGGGCAGGCGTCCGCAGGACCTCGGCCCAGACCATGGCATCGGCCCACTCCATGTGCCGATAGAGCTTGTCGAACCACTGCGGATCCATGGATGCCTCGCTTCCTGGGGGTCGTCGCGGGTCTCGTGACACGGTAGGGCTCATCCGTTGAAGCACAAGTTCGCGGGTCCACCGGCCGGTCCGCATATTGGGCGCCACGCGGGCAGAGGCCCGTCGTGAACCCCTCCCGAAAAGGCAGGTGGCATGGCGATCCGTCGAATCTGGCATGGGTGGACGACCCCCGAGAACGCGGATGCCTACTGGGAGGTCCTGACCGGTACGGTGATTCCGGGCATCGAGGCGAAGGACATCCCCGGCTACCGCGGGATCGAAGTCCTGAGGCGGGAGCACGAGTCCGAGGTGGAGTTCGTCACGATGATGACCTTCGACTCCATCGAGAACGTAGTTGACCTCCAGGGCGAGGACTACGAGCGAGCCTACGTGCCCGAGCCGGCCAGGGCGGTTCTGAAGCGGTGGGACGACACCGCCTCGCACATGGAGGTGCTGGCCCGGAGAGTGCCGTGACCTGCCTGCCCACCGCCCGCATCCGGCATGGCGCCGGACGACCCATACACCCCAACCCCACAGCAATTGTCCAGTAGACGCACCCTGGGAAATCTGGCCGCGGAAGGCCTGGTCATCGTCGTGAGCGTGCTCGTGGCTCTGTACGCCGAGTCCTGGCGGGAGCACCGGGTAGAGATCCGGGCCGCGGAGGCACAGCTGGTCTCGCTGGCCCGGGACTTCGCGCAGATGTCGGCCCGTGCCGACACGTCTCTGTGGAATGCCCGGAATGCCGTCGAAACCGGCGAGGTCCTCCTGGGTGCGCTCATGGGGCCCAACCCGGAAACCATCGCCGACTCGGCCATGGCCATGCTCCTGACCACGGTCCAGTACGAGGTATTCTCCCCGAGCACCGGGGCGTACGACGCACTGGTCTCGTCCGGCAACATCGAACTCCTGAGCGACATCGAGTTGAAGCGGGCACTGTCCGATTTCTTCGGCTCGTTCGAGGACGTGAAAGCCTCCGAGACCATGCTCCTCAACGGCCAGCGGGACTTCTTCAACTCCCCCGGCTACCACGAACTGATCGGCGCGCGCAGGATGGCTCGGCTTCGCGAGGACCCGAGCATCTCCCCGGACCTGGCTCGGCAGTGGTCGCAGTCGGCCAGCGTCGTCGACGGACTGTTCAACTCCTACATCACGCAGACCTTCGTGCTCGAGGACTACGAGTTCCTTCGCCAGTCCATCGACCGAATCCAGGCCCTGCTCCCTGAGGCGCCTGGAGAGGCGGCGAGCGCTTCTCCAGGGGGAGCGTCGGGCCGCCCATGACCGACACCCGCCGAGCCCAGGCCACCCGCCTCCTTCTCGAAGGAGCGGTGATCACGTTGAGCATCCTCATGGCGTTCAGCATCGACGCCTGGTGGGAGAACGCGCAGGAGCGGGATGACGACCGCACCCACCTGGAGACCGTCCTCCGGGAACTCCAGACCACTGCGGGACTCCTGGACGACGCCATCCGCCTCCATGCCCGTTCGCAGGACCTGGCTCTGGCGGTGCTGGAGGTCACCTCGGCGGGTCGGCTCACCATCCCCACCGACTCGCTGGAATACCTGGTCCTCTCGCTCTGGAACTCCTACGAGATCAACCCGCCGACGGGCGCGCTCCGGGCCGCGACCCTCTCGGGAACGATCGGCCGACTCCAGGACGAGCAGCTCAAGGACCAGCTCCTGGGCTGGGATGGCCGCCTGGCCGACCTGCTGGAAGAGGAGGTCTCGGGGAGGGAGAACGCCCAGGTCTTCATGCACGAGTACCTCGCCGGACAGACCGCCATGCACGGGGTGTGGAGCGGAATGCGGGCGTCGGTCTCCGGCGAGGCGACTTCGTCCCAGGCGCGCCGAGAGCTGCCCTCCAGCCTTCACGGGCCCGGCGTGGAGTCCCTGATCAGCGATGCGGAGTTCGAGAACCGGATTCTCGGCCTTCTGGTCCATGGCCAGGTCAGCGAGGACGAGGCTCAGGCGTTCCGCCTGGTGCTCGACGACGTCATCCGACGAACCGAGGCAACGCTCGAGGGATTTTGATTGCCACCAGCACCCCAGGGTGGTAAAGATCGACGTGCGCAGCATAATCGCATCCGGTGGCTTCACGGCTCGCGTGGTCGTGCAGCCGCGGGAGTCCGATCCCCCCATCCAGGAGGTACCCATGCGTTCCGTGCTCCCGATGGCCCTCACCCTCACCCTCGCCCTCGCCGCCTACCCGGCGTCCACGGCTTCGGCCCAGCAGTGGTCGGCCGAACAGATGGAGGTGGTGGACGCGATGAAGCATTGCTGGAACGTCTGGATGGAGGCGGTGAACTCCGGCTCACCGACGGCGTTCCAGGCCGAGTGTCAGACCGAGGACTCCTCCTTCTGGGTCGGAACCCAGAGCGCCCCGATCATCGACAAGGGCTACCTGGACCGGACCTGGGGCGTCGAGGCGGGGATGGACCTGGCCTGGCTCGACCTCAGACCGCTCCACATCTCGATCCACGGCGACGTGGCCGTGATCCACTTCTATGGCCTGTGGCGGTTCCCGGGACCCGTGGTGGCGGAGTGGAAGCGGACCGAGGTGTGGCGCAAGGAGGGTGGTACATGGCGGCAGTGGACGGGCCACGTGACGCCGGTGAGCCCGTAGGGGCCATCGCGCCCGCCCCTTTCCGGCGGGAACGTTGACGGCCGGTATGCAGTGAGGCTAGAAGGCTGAGGCGGTATAGCTCGATCCGGCAGGAATGATGGACTTCAGGAGGAGGCTCCACTCCCTGGGGATCACCCCGGAACAGTTCGCGTTCCAGTTCGTGGTGGTTGTCCTCGGTGTGTACCTCGCCATCGTGGTCGAGGGCTGGGCCGACGATCGCTCGAGAGCCGAGGACGCGCGGCATGCTCGAACGGGTAATTGGCGAGCTCGCGATGGACGAGGCGGAGATCCTCCGGGTGATCCCGATCCAGGAGCAGAAGACGGCTGCGGCCACGGCCCTGGGCCCGGGGCCGGCGATCGCCTCCCAGCTACGACGCCGAGACGCCGAACATGCCCGCCCCGCGGCGCTCTTCGAGCTCGACCCGGATCTCTCGCGCGCGCTCCTCGGTCACGTCGTAGTCCCTCATGATCCAGATGGCCAACAGGGCACCGATGATGGGCACCAGGCTGTAGGCGAGGCGCATCCCGGTCACCGCTCCGGGGGGCTGGGTCGCGGCATCGGGCAC
Organism: Gemmatimonadota bacterium; assembly: GCA_039587435.1. Lineage (GTDB taxonomy): Bacteria > Gemmatimonadota > Gemmatimonadetes > Longimicrobiales > Gaopeijiaceae > JBDHIJ01. The sequence continues at coordinate 37,696 of JBDHIJ010000020.1, read as the reverse complement.
GAATCCCACCACCGCCATGATCAGGCCGCTCAGGCCTCCCGCGAAGGCCAGCCCGAACTTCACGGTCCACCAGTAGATCGCGCCGAACGTGCCCTCCCGCCGGGTGCCGGTGTTGAGTTCGTCCAGATCACACACGTCCGCCGTCATGGAGGTCATGAGGGTGAACAGCCCTCCGATCCCGAACGCAAACAGGGGCAGCGGAGCCAGCATCAACAGGGGTGTTCCCGGACGGAAGGTCCACCAGAACAGCACATAACCGAAGATCGAGATCCCCTGTGCCAGCAGGAACGTGTTCTTCTTGCCCAGTCGCTCGGACATGAACGTGATGATGGGAATCACGAGGAAGGTGGTGCAGAGGGCGCTCACCGTTCCAAACCAGGCGGTCCAGTTTCCGGCTGCGCCGGCATCCCCGGCGAACAGGTAGTACACGATGATGAAGAAGGAGAAGGCGGCCACGATGTTGAACGAGTTGAACACCAGGAACGTGGCCAGGCAGAGCTTCACGAACGGCCGACACCGGAACACTTCACCGAACCCTCTGAAGAAGACTCGGAAGTTCTCACTGAGATTCTCCCTGTTCAGGGCCCGGAGGTTGGTGGCGTCCGCGGTCGATGGGCTCCGGCAGAAGATCGCGGGTACGAGGGCCAGCCCCATGCACCCCAGGCCCACCCACACGGCCAGGCTCCGGACCCCGGCGGCGGGCGACTCGAACAGGTTGGGGTTGTAGATGAGCGGCCAGAACCACGGGACGATCACCCACGCCCACTGCCCGATCCACTGGGCCACGGCCATGATACGCGTCCGCTCGTGGAAGTCCCGACTCATCTCGTACCCCATGGCGACATACGGTGTCGCGAAGATGGTCAGGCCCACGTAGAAGACCAGAGAGACGAGCAGGAAGTAGGTGAAGTTGAACGCCAGGCTGTTGGTCTCGTAGAGCTGCCACATGGCGACGTACGAGAGGCCGGTGATGATCGCCCCCACGAAGATGTAGGGGCGCCGGCGTCCCCAGCGGGATCGGGTGTTGTCGGTGATGAAGCCCATGACAGGATCCGTCACCGCATCCAGCACCCTCGGCGCGAAGAACAGGACCCCCCAGAGCAGGGGTGGGAAGCCCAGGCCCGCTACGAGGACCACCATGAAGACGCCCAGCACGGCCGGGAACATCTGGTTGCCCAGCATCCCGATTCCGTACGCGACCTTCTGACCGAACGGGACTCGGTCTTCTGCTGCGATCTCGACTGGCGAACTCAAGGACGGCACCTCGTGTCTCGGGTCATGACGTTCAGGGGAGCGGAGCCACTACAAGTCCAGGCCCGGACTCAGGAATACGTCGATCCGGACGATCCTGCCCGACCGTCGGAATAGCTCGGCGCTGATGGCCGGGTCCAGCGCCAGCCCGCTCCGCTGCTCCACGGTCCCATCGGCAAGCCGAAGCGTGATCCGATTCTCATCCGAGCGCTGGTAGACGACCGGAACCTGGCAATAGGTGAAGGCCAGCGCTCCCGGTTCCAACGCGATCGTCTGCACCTCCCCGGCCAGGTCGAAGAACTCGAAGGTCTCTTCCCGCTCGAGAAACTCGCACCGACGCAGCAGAAGCGGATCGAAGGCCACGCATCCGTTCCGCACCCAGAGGCCCAGTTCACCGAGCCGGGTGATGATCTCCTCCTTCACCTGGCCGGTCATACCCGGCTGCCGGGCTCCTGAGTGCCCTGGCGTGTGGGAGTAGGGATCGGTCGGGAATGCGCCGTAGACGTCGGGGGTCTTGTTGAATCCGAGCCCGGACCGGACGTCGTAGTACCAGTCCACCAGACCACCGAACGACTCGTCTTCCCCTTCCGCCCTCGCCGCGACGGCCGACTCCTGAACGGCCAGCAGCAGCTTGCTCACCATGTGCCAGTAGATGCACCCCAGCCCCTCATAGCCGTAGAAGGTCCCTGAGCGGCCAGTGAACCGACGGTGCTGGAACACCGACTCGAAGATCTCTGCGACGTGATCCCTTTCCCGCGCAACCAGGTCGGCGTACCCGAGGTCCGTCAGCGTCTCGAGCGCCGCACGGACGTCGCGGACGTTGTGGAAGGACGCGTTGAAATGGAGGCGCCCTTCGACATCCTGTTCGACCAGGTCGGTGTTCCCGTCGGCGACCAGCCGACGGAAAAGTTCGGAATCCTGCGCGTTCGCGTGCGGAATGACGTTCTTCTCAGCGAACCCGGCAAGCTCCCGGGCGGGGTAGAGCAGGTAGGAGTGCTGGTCGCTGCGATACATCTCGCTGTGACGGAGCGCCTCCATGACGGTACGGGCCTCACGGGGACCCAGTGCCCCGGAGCTCAACGCCGCCACCTGTCCCTCCAGCATGGCGTCCAGACGCACGATCCCGATGCTCTCCGGGCGAATCTCCAGGACGTTGTAGGCGTGGTAGAGGCCATCCTCCCGGCGATTGAGCCGAATGGTCTGGTCCAGGAACTCCAGCGTGAGGTCGAGGAACGACCGCAGCCGGGCGGTCTCGACCGGTGCCAGCGTCCCTCTGAGTCCATGCTCGTACAGTCGGCCCCGATAGTCACCTGCCGCGCCGCCGAGACCGTCCAGCACCGACTTCCGGTCCTGATCCGAGATGTCCTCTTCCCCAAGGAGTGAACGGTGTGCGCTGAGCACAGCGTCCGACCGCTCCAGCCACTCGATCACCTCCACATGCATCTCGACGGTCGGCGGGGCCTCGGCGAGAAGATCCAGCAGGAAGGAGACGTAGCGCCGAGCATAGCACAGGGTGACCACCGAGGCCCCGAAGCCGGCCAGGGCATTGTTGGCGTCGTTCCACTCCGGACGTTGGGTGCTCATCCAGAACCCGGCGCCCGGGGCGAAGTTGCCCAGCTTGGCCAGGAGGGGGACGAAGAGCTTCTCCGCGAGGTTGGCGCGAAGGAGCTCACCCGCGGGGTCCGGGAGGTACGCGCCATCCGAACCCAGGCTGGCGATCCTGGAGCGGATCAGCGCTTCACGCCTTCCGCTGTAGTGGATGGAATTCCGCGGATCGGCGAGAAGGTCCCGGTAGGGCCTGATGTCGTACGGGACCTCCGCATAGACGAACCGGCGCTCGGCCAGGAGGTCCGGGAGATCGCCGGGGTGGTGTGCGCTGGACCACTCCAGGAGTTTGAGGAGGTAGACCAGCTGGTGGTCTCCCCAGTAGCCCAGGTTCGCCCAGGGAGACCCTGGCTCGGGCTCTTCCCACTCGAACCCGTCCCTCATGACCCGGTAAGGATTGTATCCGTCGGCCGTGGTCGTGTTCAGGAACTTGCTGATCATGCCCCGCAGGTACTCGGGGAACGACAGGCTCAGCGCCTCCCAGTTCTGGAAGATGTCTCTCCAGTTCCCCTGGTAATCCAGCACCCGGGAACCGTCCCGCTCGCGGACGTTGATCGAGAAGTGGTTCCAGGGTCGGCTGGGGTCGCCATGGCGCCGACTGAATGAGATGGGGAGGTACTCCGACACCAGCCGGGTCAGCGTCGGATCGCCCGCGGCCTCGACCTCCCGCACCAGATCGTCGAGGTGAACCTGCTCACCGAGCCCGCCGAGGAGATCCGCGTGTCGGGACAGGGCCGCCCGGTTGTAAGTGCCGAGGAAATCTTCCAGATCCGCGACCTCGACTTCGTACCCGGACTCGAAGACCCCACCCCGCATCACGTTGAACAGAACGTTGGCGAAGTGGTGAGCGGAGCCGAGGGTATCGCCCGTCGTCTGCAGGCCGTCCGCTCCCGCAACAATAGCGGCGAGGCGACGACTGCTCTCCTCCAGATCACAAAGGACCACCCGACTCACGTCGTCCGGGCCGGTCAGCAGCTTCCGGAGCCCGGTCATCTCGACCTGTCCGTAGGCCAGATCCGCCACGATCATCCAATCCCGATGGCCTGCCGGGGGGAGTTCGACGACCTCGTGGACGAAGTAGGAGCCACGGCGTCCGCACATCCTGGTCTCCCACTGCAGCTCCTGACCGGACCTGAACGCGTCCACCTGCTCGGAGGAGATCAGACGCATCGCGTCGACGGAACAGGAGGCCCAGCAGACCGTGGCCCGGAGCGCCTCGGCGGGCTCGGCGCCGTCACCGGGGAGCGAGCTGAACCCGAACGTGGCCAACCCTGACTCGCGATCCAGCTCGTTCTGCTTGTAGGCATCGCCCAGGACGCTGAACCGGGACTGGAACGACGCCTGAACCCCCCACGGGAGGATGTTCTCCACCCCGTCCAGCACCTCAACCCTCGCCGGCTGCTCCCCCGTGTTCTCAAGTCCCGCCGTCTTCACGAAACCGAAGCGGTCCGAGGTGGCCCACGTGTAGCGGAACACGAGGTCCAGGTCCCGATTCACCTCTTCGAACATGAGGCGGTTGCCCAGCACGTTCTTGTAGATGGCCCTGGAGACCTCGTACGCCCCCGAGGACCGATCCGAAAAAGGCTCCCAGAGGAACCGCTTCTCGTCCCTCCGGACACGGAGCACCGTGCGCGCGCCCGTATGGTCCGCGTCGTCGTGGATCCGATCTTCGGGGTAGTAGGGGAACAGGGCGTTGTCACTGTCCCGACGACCTGCGGTGAGCCCACCCTTGCTGGACACGAACATCCAGTGATCGGAAGCACTGACGATGCTCATGAAGAACGGTGGCATCCGATCGTAGGCAGTGATGCGGTAGTACCGGTCGGAGCCCACGTTCACGAACTCGCCGCGTACCTCTGCATCCGCAGGTCGCAGCTGCGTCTCACCGAGGTAGATCGGGGGGGCACTCATGGGTGCTCCGTCACGTCGATGGTGGCGAAGTGAGCCAGGACGGAGTCGAGATCCACCCCGGGCGCGTATGGGTCCAGGGCGAAGGCCTTCTGAAGTCCGTGGAAGGCCGGCCTCGGGTGGAGTTCGTAGAGTCCGCGCTCATCGGGCTGTCCCTTCGCGGTGATCCCCCACCACTCCTCGTTCATGTTGTTCCGTCCCTCCTCGAAGTCCTCCACGTACCCGCCATTGCGCCAGGAAGCATGCGTGTCCTGAATGTCGAGACGGTCTTCCTGGCCGAACTTCCACCAGCCGTCGGACCACTGGAAGGTGAGCCCGCCGATGGAGTTGCCGACGGTCCCCTTGCCCGCTGACTGAGCGAAGATCTCGGCCCACTGACCCACGAGGTATCGGGCCTGTGTAACCGGATCTTCCCGCATCTCGCGGGCGTTCCACGCGTCGGCGCCGAGCTCGGTGAGGAGGAGGGGGACACCGAGCTTTTCCTGGACCACCTCGAACAGGTCACCGAACGAGATGCCGCGATACACGTTCGCTCCGAATATGTCCATGAGCGGGACCTCCTCGGCGATGACATCGATGTACTGCGTGTCCCCGTTCGCGATCGCCACCGGCCGACTGAGGTCCCTGGACTTGACGGCCGCTATGGCCTCGTTGAAGAGGGAATAGAGATGCCGGGCCCGAGCCGCGTCGTGGTCACCGTCGGGCAGATCTTCGATCTCGAACGAAGTCCACGACAGGCCGTAGTTGTTCTCGTTGCCCAGGAGCCAGAGGAGGACTCCCGGCACATCCCGGAACTCATCGACCAGCGCTGACACCTCCTGGACGATCGCGGCCCGTGTCCTTGGATCGGAGTAGTCGGTGCTCGAGACCCAGGATCCGTCCACCATGACTCCGTACCGCCCCAGTGTATGGTTGAGGACGGTATGGATCCCGTACTCCCGATAGACATGCTCCACCCACCGAGGCGGGATCCCCGCGTACACCCGGATGGCGTTTACGCCCATGCTTCGAAGCAGCGTCATCTCCCGGTCCAGGGCCTCGAGAATGACGTCGTCCGACTGGTCCCAGAGGGAATAGCTGTAGTTGGTTCCGATGGGGTAGTAGTCCCAGTTCATCCCGCGGACCATGAAGTCCCTTCCGTCGACCTGGAGCCGGAAACCGGACGGGTCCTGGTGCACGGTAACCTGCGGGATCTGCGCCTCCAGCGCGCCCGGCCACACGACCGATAGCGACAGCACAAGCGGCATCCACCAGCGCGGGATTCGCACTGTCTGAGTTGGCTTGCTGAGCAATGGGATTCTCCGGAATGCCCGGGTGCCGGGATGATGGCGGACCCAGGCTTGGAGCCTGAAGATCCTCACTTTGTTGTCGCTACGAACAAAGTGAGGATCGTCTGGTTTCAAGTCAAGAATGGAGAGAATGCAGCATGCCGTGCCTTCATGCCTGCGAAAGGTTTGTTCGAGGTCTGGACAAAGTTTGGGCGTGGGACGACACAGCGCAGGACAGGACCCCCCCCGCCTCGAACCCGGCAACTGGGTGGGCCAGGGAATCGTGCGAGCGCTCGCGTCCCCGAGAAACAGGGGTACCTTCTGGTCGACCGTCGCCCCGCGGACAAGCTGACTCCCCCGGGGCGAGCCCCGAGACCCACGGGTCCGCGAGCTCCGGAGCTCGGCAGGCCCGGACACGTTCTGGAAGCTTCGATGACCCGCCGCCTCGGCCCCTTGGGGCTGATCCTCACCTTCCTGCTCCTGGGCCTCGCTCCGCTTCCACTCACTGCTCAGCTCCCCACCGTGACCGTGCGCGCCGAGGGCCCGGACGGGCCCATCGAAGGGGTCACCGTGACCGCGGGGGAGGCCGGCGGAGTCACCGACGCGAGCGGAGAGGTCCGGCTTGGACTCGCCCCCGGCACCTACACGCTTCGAGCCGAGCGCCTGGGTTTCGCCAGTGTCCAGACGTCGGTTCGGGTGGAGACCGGCCAGGACACCGTGGTGCTCGTCCGGATGGAACCCCAGGCGATGGAGACCGAGGGGATCGTGGTTTCCTCGACCCGGTCGGAGCGGCGAATCGAGGACGAGCCGCTGAGAGTCGAGGTGGTGAATCGTGAGGAGGTGGAGGAGAAGCTCCTCATGACCCCGGGAGACATCGCCATGCTTCTGAACGAGACCGCGGGTCTCCGAGTCCAGCCAACGGCACCCTCCCTGGGAGGTGCCAGCGTCCGCATCCAGGGGCTGCGCGGCCGGTACACCCAGATCCTCTCCGACGGCCTGCCCCTGTACGGCGGACAGGCCGGCGCCCTGGGCCCTCTACAGGTCCCCCCCATGGACCTCCGACAGGTGGAGGTGATCAAGGGGACGGCGTCCGCACTCTACGGCCCGACGGCCCTGGGCGGTGTGGTGAACCTGATCTCCCGGAGACCGGACCCCGCCCGGGAGGTGATCCTGAACGCCAGCACCCTGGGTGGCGCCGACCTGGTGGGGTGGTTCGCCGGGCCCATGACCGGACGGTGGGGATACACCCTCCTGGCCGGCGGGCACTACCAGGACTACGCCGACGTGAACTCCGACGGGTGGGCCGACGTCCCCACCTTCAAGCGAGTCACCCTGCGGCCCCGGCTGTTCTGGGACGACGGTCAGGGGAGCTCGGTCATGTTCACGGTGGGCGGGATGCTGGAGGACCGGACCGGCGGAACTCTGCCGGGACAGGTGGCCCCCGACGGAGCAGAGTGGGTCGAGGCGCTCGACACCCGGCGCGTGGACGCCGGATTCATCGGCCAGCGCCTCACCTCCAGGGGCCGGATCCTGTCGGGGCGAGCCTCGGGATCGTTCCAGACCCACGCCCGTGAGTTCGGCGCCACCCTGGAGGACGACCAGCACCGCACCACCTTCGGTGAGGTGTCGTTCGCGGGTCAGAACGGACGCCACTACTGGGTCCTCGGGGCGGCGATCCAGTACGACGGATACCGCCACGACCAGCTCCCCCAGTTCGACTTCGACTACCTGGTTCCGGCGATTTTCGCCCAGGACGAGTTCGAGGTGACCGGCAACGTCACCCTCGCGGCCAGCGCTCGCTACGACCACCACAGCGAGTTCGGTGGAGCCCTGAGCCCGCGCCTCTCCCTCCTGGCCCATACCGGCGAATGGACCACCCGGGTGTCGGCCGGGACGGGTTTCTTCGCACCCACCCCGTTCACCGAGGAAGTGCAGGCGGTGGGCCTTTCCCGCCTCAACGACCCCATGGGATGGATGGAAGAACGGGCCTACAGCGGTATGGTCGACCTCGGTCGCACCTTCGGCCCGGTGGAATTCAACGCCAGCGCCTTCGCGTCCACGATTCGGGACCCGATTCAGACGATCCGGAACGCCGACGGCACATTGACGATCGAGAACGCGTCCCACGGGTCGGTGGACACCTGGGGCACGGAGCTGTTCGGCGCCCTTCGCACCGGCCCCTGGCGGCTGATCGGCTCCTACGCCTATCTGCGCTCCGAGGAGCCCACGCCCGGGGCGGACGCCCGTCGGGAAGTCCCGCTGACCCCCCGTCACTCCGTCGGCGTGGTCGGCGCGTACGAGAAGGAGGACTGGGGGCGAATCGGGGTCGAGGGCTACTACGTGGGGGAGCAGAACCTGGACGACGACCCCTACCGGGACATCTCCCGGCCGCACGTCATCCTGGGTCTGCTCGTCGACAAGCGCTTCGGGCCCCTCCGGGTGTTCGCGAACTTCGAGAACTTCCTGGACACCCGTCAGACCCGCTTCGATCCCCTGCTCCGCCCGGAGCAGACCCCGGACGGCCGCTGGATCACCGACGTCTGGGCACCGCTGGAGGGATGGTCCATCAACGGCGGGGTGTGGATCAGCTTCTGACCCCCCAAGGCCGCCGGCCCCGGGGAGTCCGAGCCCCGCATGGTCAGGAGCCGGTCTGCGTCGACCTAGACTGCCACCCGGCGGCCTCGAACCGCCACTCGCCGTCGGCGCCCTTCTTGGCGACCCAGAGGCCGTTCCCCATCTGGTCGTAGCTCGCGCCATCGCGGTCGAACGTGTGGTGGAACGAGGTCCAGATCCAGGCCAGGTCGCCCTGCCCCTCCAGTCGCTCGACGGTTGTGCTCAGGCTCGTGTAGTTCGCCGTAATCGCCTCGATTCGAGCCCGCGCAGCCTCACGACCCTGGACGATGTCCGGGCGCATCTCGAGGTAGGTGTCGGAGTAGAGGGCGACGATCGCGTCCACGTCTCCGGCCAGCCAGGTGCGGTCCCACTCGGCCACCAGGGCACGGATGGCGGCCTCATCTGCGGCTGTAAACTCGGGCTGGGCCGCCGCGGGCGGAGCAGCCTCCGGCTGGGCGCAGGCTGCGAGGGCGATCAGCAGGAACGACAGGGGTGCGGCATGGCGACGCATGAGGTTCGGCTCCTTCCAGGTTGGATGGACGTCGATAGTTCAACCCGGAAGGCCTCGAGGGCAACGAAAATCTCGTGCCTCGGCCCGGAGCGGCCCTCGCGGGAGGGTCCGCTTGCCTCCGCTAACCCTTCAGGAGGCCGGCCTCCTCACCACCGGCAGCACGATCTTCGACGGATACTCGACCGAATGGTGGATCGCGTTGTTGGCGATCACCCCTTCGGTTTCGTCCCAGATGCTGCCCCCCGTGTTCAGGTTCCGCGTGAACCGGGGGAAGTTGGAGCTGGAGACCTCGATGCGAATCCGGTGCCCGGGAGAGAACCAATTGCTCGTGGACAGTGGGCTGAGCTGGATCTCGTATACCTCACCCGCCTCCATGAACACCTCCCGGTCGTAGCCCTCCCGGTACCGGGCCCGCTGGATCGTCTCGTCGAGATTGTAGGCGGTCCCGTCCGGGTAGACGTCGATGAGCTTCACCGTGAAGTCGGTGTCCTTCACGTCGGATGAGACGAACAGGGTGATGTCGATCGTCCCGGTCACTTCGACCCCGTCCTCGAACGGCTCCGAGGTGTAGACCAGGATGTCCTCACGCTCTTCCATTTCGCGCTGATCCAGGGCCCCGCCCCGGACCGCGTTCCCGGTGCAGCAGACGTTCCCTCCGTGGCTGATCACCGGGTCCATGGGATCGTAGGCGAATCGGTCCGGGCGGTCCTCGGTGGGCGGCGTGGTGGTCAGCACCCCATCCCCGTGCAGGGTGTTGGCGTTCCCGCCGGAGTTCAGATAGTAGGTCAGGCCCTGGACGTTGGGCGGAGGCCAGCTGTCGGCACTCCTCCACTCGTTAGCGCCCATGGTGAAGTACCGGACCCGGGGCACGGTATCGAGGGCCAGCGTCGTGGTCTCTCCCTTGAGCCAGAGGTCATACCAACCGTAGAGCAGGTCATCGTAGTTCCAACGGGCGTCGCCCACGCTCCGCTCCCCGACCACGGTGTTCTCGCCGGCCCGGGTGTAGGCGCAGTGGAGGGTCGGGGCGATGACCGCGTACTGGTTGTCACGGGCGTGCTGGCTCTCGGCGTTCTCCCGCATGTGGTTGAACATGGCCAGGTTCGGGCCCGTGGAGACGTCATACCACGACATGAACCACATGGCCGGCTTGTCGAAGGGCATGTCGTCGTGGTACAGGCCGCCCTGGTACCACTCGGGACTGTCGGGCTTCCGCCGGATCATGTCCTCGTAGGGCCCCTCGTTCCCCTCGACGTTCTCGAGAATGTCCACCAGCGGAAGGTGCCAGAGCGCCTGCGACCAGTCGACCGATGGCATCTCGGCGCCCAGATCGTAGTACCGCGAGACCCGGGCGAGCTGCTCCTGGGTCATGTTGGGCGGGAACATGGGCCGCACGTTCTGCTGCACTCCGTACAGCCACGCGAAGAAGAGCATCTGCTCGGCCCCGCCCCGGTACCAGTTGCCCTGCTCGTACCAGTCGCCGATTCGGCCCACTCCGGCCCCGAATCCCTGAGCCACCAGCGTGGTGTGAGCGTCATGGTCCAGCGAGGCGGCCGCCATCTGCCATTCGGCCGTCGACGAGCAGCCGTAGGTCGCGACCTTCCCGTTGGACCAGGGCTGGTCCTTCATCCACTCGAAGGCGTCGTACGCGTCGGTGAGCGGCGGGCCCAGGATGTCCCAGTTCCCCTCCGAGAAGTACCGCCCCCGCTCGTTCATGACGACGTAGGCATACCCTCGCCGCACCGCCTCCCAGGCCCGGCGATACGTGCCCGAGCTGAACTCGCCATCCCGCCAGGACGCGAAGTTGTACGGCGTGCGGGAGAAGATGATCGGGACCGGCTCGTCGGTCTTCGGCCGGTAGACATCGGCCGCCATCCGGGTGCCGTCCCGCATGGGCACCATCACCTTCTGGGTGATGTGGGCGTTGGCCTCCAGAAGGGAGACCACGTCCTCCTCGGCCTGCTGGGCGTGGACAGGGTGCGGTGCCAGGGCGGCGATGACGAGGGCGGTCATGGTGACCGCGGCGGCGAAGACGAGCAGGCGCTTCATGATCCCTCTCTCGGGCGATGGTACACGGGTACGCTTCGCCACGGAGAGGACGAGAAGGTCCTGCCGGATCACTGCGTGGCGAGCCGTCCTTGCACGGATGACCCGGCAAGGGCCGGGCCAGACATCCCGCTCGGCTTGCCGCCCGACCTCTCAGGGGACATGCTCCCGCTCCCGACCCGAACGTCCGCAGCGAGGAGCCCGCCATGCCAGGCACCGGCCTGGTCGTCACATCCGCTGTCCTCATCACCCTCGCGCTCGGCTTCTACTCCCTGGGCGTGTGGGCCGAGCGTATCGCCCGGTACCTGAAGCCGTGGCACGTCATGGCCTTCTGGACCGGGTTCGCCTTCGACGTCTCCGGGACCTGGGCCATGCACTTGATGTCCGAGGACCCCTTCGACCTGCGGGACCTGCACACCCTCACCGGCCAGATCGCCCTGTGGCTCATGCTGGCACACGCGATCTGGGCCACGACGGTGGTGCGGCGCGGAAGCGAGGCCGCTCGGGCAGAATTCCACCGCTACAGCCTGATCGTGTGGCTGATCTGGCTGGTCCCCTACTTCGGGGGGATGTACCTGGCCATGTCGGACTAGCACTTCCCCAGACGGTCCGGAGGGCGCTGGGCCTCGGACCCGCGACCCGGGTGGTCAGCGCGGGGCCCGCGGCGCGGGGGTTCGACGCGAACTGAGCCTACCAGCCGTCGATCCGGTGTCCGAAGAGCGCGTTCCCGATTTGGGGGTGGTTGAACATCTCCGGCGGCGGATGTCCGGCACCGTGGAAGGTGACCAGCCGCCAGTTGAAGTCCCACTCGTTGTGGTAGGCCAGGTCCATGGCCGTGTTGAACCAGCGGATGTTCCGGGAATAGCGGTGCACGCCCTGGTCGTAGGCGTCGCCCTGTGGGAGTTGGCCCATCTCGGTGTCGGCGGTGCCGATGGCGATGGTGAGAGGGAGGGCCAGGTAGCGGCGGATGCGCTCGTCGCTGCTCCACTCCTCGGGCAGTCCACCGAACCCGAGTCCGTAGTCCATGTCCCGAGTCGGGAACATGGAGGAACCCGGGCTCATGGCGATGAGGCGCTCGGCGTCCGTGTCCATGAAGGAGGCCATGCGCTCTACGAACTGCGCCCCGGCCGAGTAGCCGAGGAGGATGTAGGGGAGGTCCGGCTTCCCCTCACGCTCCCGGATGTGCTGCACGAGCTTGGGCACGTATGCGAACGTCCGCTCGTCCTCCGGGGCCACCGTGCCATCCTCCGTCAGGGCGCCCCCCATCTGGTAGAGCCGATTGGGGAACCGCTCCCGATCGAACTCCGGCACGATCACCATCCGGCCGTACTCCTCGGCGAAGCCCGCCGAGTTGTCCCGATAGGCCTCGGCGGCCCGCGAGGCTCCGTGGAACAGGATGATGAACCCGTCGCCGATGTAGTTGTCGGGCTTGTAGACCCATAGGTTCAGGGCCGTGCCGTCGAAGTCCGTTTCGACGGTCGTCTTCCCGAAGGGGAAGGGATCCGCCGCAGGAGTCTCCTGCCCTCGGACGCCGGCTACCGCCGTCGACAGAACTGTCATCCATAAGAGACCGGCGACGAGCGGCCGGAACGCGCGCGGCGGACCGTGGGTTTTCATGGGGGTCAACTCGATTGAAGCCTGTGCCGTTGGGAACCTCCCCATCATGCGCGCTGGCTACCCGGATCGAAAGCGGGGCACGTGAGAACCCGGTCGTTCATCCAGTACGCGGGACTCGCCCTCATCGTCGGCTGCGGCTCGGGGGACGGTGCCGTCGATCCGCCGCCGCCCACCCCCGATCCGCCCTTCGGCGGGACCATCTTCATCGATCCCGACATCATCACGCCGGAAGACCCCTCAACATTCGTCGCACTCGAGCCCACGGGCCGGGGGCTCCGGACCATGTACGACCGGCGTGTGGCCGACTGGGTCCAGGTCGAGGCGTTCCTGTTCGAGGCCACGTTCGACGACGGATTCACGGTGGAGATCCAGGTCAACCCCGAGTTCGCGACGGAGGCGGCGAGCCGCCAGGTGGCGGAGCAGTTCGCGGGGCCGATCGGCCAGCTGCCCACCGCCCTGAGGATGGACGTGGAGGCCGTCTGGATCCACCGGGGAGTGCAGCCGTTCGGGGGCGGAAACAGGAGCCTCCTGATCCACACGGGTCAGGCCGACCTCTACATCGATCAGGGGATCCTGGAGGAGACCTTCGTCCACGAGGCCGCCCACACGTCTCTCGACGCCGACCACGCCGAGGCGGCCGGATGGCTGGCGGCTCAGCAGGCCGATCCTACGTTCATCTCGAACTACGCCCGCGACCACCCGATCCGGGAGGACATCGCGGAGAGCTTCCTGCCCTACCTGGCGGTCCGTTACCGGGCGGACCGGATCTCGGCGTCGCTGCGCGCCACCATCGAAGAGACCATCCCGAACCGGATCGCCTACTTCGACTCCCTGGGCCTCGTCATGTATCCGATCGACTGAACCGGGTCGGCGCCGCGGTTCACGGGGCCCGAGGCAGCTACTCCACCCAACGCTCGTGCCTCACCCAGTCGACCTCCATGGTCCAGCTGGGCGACGTCATGGGACCGGGCTTGATCTTGGCGAAGTTCAGGATCGCGAAGAGGGGCTCGGGGAACTTGTCGCCCTCCCCCTCGTTCACGTAGATGACCTCGCCGTCCAGGGTAAAGAGCAGATCCGACCCGGACCATTCCACGCCGTACTCGTGCCATTCCGCCAGGTCCGCGGCCTGGACGTGCATGAGCCGCTGCCAGTCCCCCCCCCCACACGTCCCGTCACTGTCGATCGCGCGGACGGCGTAGTGGTCCGGCCCGCCGTCGCTGTGGTGCTCGAAGATGTCGATCTCTCCGGACCCGGTCATGGGCCAGCACACGGTCTCGTCTTCGTCCTCGATCGGGGGCTCGTCGTTCAGAGCGCCCAGGAGCCACCATGCGGGGAACATCCCGTCCTGGCCGCTGTCGGGAACGCGAAGTCGGGCTACCCAGCGCCCCTTCACGAACTCCTGGCGGTTCTTGGTAATGATCCGGCCGGCCACGAACTGCGTGGGAGGGTGCTGCTCACCGGTCTTGCTGTAGGAGTCGCACTCCACCGGCTCGCCGACGTCCACCACCCGGATCTTGAGGGTCCCCTCGCTGACCTCCCGCGTGCCATGCTGTCCGCCCGGCACGTAGCACTGATCCTCGTTGTTCACCCAGATGGACTGGTCCTGCCAGTTGGCGGACTCGAAGGAATCGAAGTCGTCGAAGAAATCCACCTCCCAGCGGCCGGCCTCGGCCGGAGCCGACTCTGTCGAAGCCTCGGGGGGAGGAGGACTGTCGGCGCAGCCGGAGAGCGATACGGCGAGGCCGGCGGCCAGAGCGATGGGAAGGGTCAGTCTGCTGGACACGGAAGCTCCTGGTCGGATATGGGGTCCGACAAGGTACCGGGAAGGGGTCGGACCGTTCCAATCAGCTCGGCTCGGCGTCGCCGCCGGGCGGCGACGCCTGGCCCTGACCTGGGAGCCCACCCTCGCCCGCGTGCGCGAGCGCCGACTCGGTCCGGCACCCCACGATCGCCGGGGCCTCCTGGACCAGTGCTTCGTCGGTGAGGGCGTGGACCATGAACAGGGCAAAATCGATCCGGCGGGTGAGGTTACTCGCCAAAATCGGATCTCCGACGTGGCGGCTCCACACCGGCAGCCCCTGGCTCTCGCCTTCCTCCAGATCGCTGCCCCGAACAACCGTCCAGCGCCGATCGCTGGCGAAGATCCGACGGCAGGCCTCTACCTGATCGTTCAGGTCGACGAAGCGGGTCAACCGACCCACCGCACCGAACACCTTGAGCATCAGCTTGAACGTCCACGGATACACATCCTCACCGTCCCGGCTGATGTGCCACCCGCAGGAGAAGGCCAGGCGCGCGTCCGGCTCAGCGAAGTCGAGGACGGCCTGCGCCGTGCCCGTGGAGTACTGCTTGACCCCCCAGGGAACGAGGACCGTGAGTACCCCGTCGCAGCCCGACACGGCCCGTTCGATCACCGCCCGGTCGTTGGTGTCTCCCGGCACGATGGTGATGCGGTCCGCGAACTCGTCCAGCTTGGAAACGCTCTGCTCCCGGCATACGCCCACCACCTCCCAGCCCCGATCGAGGGAGTGCCGGATCATGTACTGGCCCAGCTTCCCGGACGCTCCGACGATGCAGACCTTCACGCTGCCTCCGCGGTGTAAACGAATATCCAACTCGCGCAACGGACAGGGGAGCCGCAGGTTACGCGAACCCGTCCATTCTTCGCACCCCCGCCCCCGACCGATGCCCGACCCCAGATCCACCCGACTGTTCCGCTACGGCGGCGAGGGTGGCCCCCCATGACCACCTTCGAGTACCTCTCCGTCTTCATCTCCATCGTAGTGGGTGTGGCGATGGTGCGGCTGATCCGTGGGATGGTCGAGATCGCGACGGGGCAAAGCGGAAAGCCCTACTGGATCCACACCCTTTGGATGGTGCTGTACCTCCTGTGGCTCCCCTATTTCTGGTGGTTCACGTTCGGTTGGAGGAATCAGGAGGTTTGGACCTACCCCCTATTCTTCTTCATCGTGCTGTACTCGATGGTCATCTACGCCTTCATCGCGACCCTCGTACCCAGCGACCCGGGCGACGTCGAGGATTTCGAGGAGTTCTTCTACTCGGTTCGACGGGTGTTCTTCGGGCTTCTGGGGGGGCTATGGGTGCTGGATGGCATCGACTCAATCCTCAAGGGTCCGGAAAATCTGGAGCGCCTGGGCCCGCTCTATTTTCCGATCGTGGGGCTCGGGATAGCGGGCAACCTGGTGGCGGCATGGACGGACAGCCGACGCTATCACACGTTCTGGGTGATCGCCTATTTCCTCTTCCAGACGCTCTGGTCCATGGGCACCTGGGCCAGCGTCCTACCTTCGGGCTGACCCGAAGGCGATTCCAGCCGCGCACGTCCAACCGGAACCCATCCCATCGACCCTCAACTCGTCTTCGGTCTGGTGGCCGTGCTCGCGGGAGCGGTCGCAGCCGTGTCCGGGTTCGGCATCGGCAGCCTCCTGACCCCGTTCCTTCTTCTCTACTTCCCGGCTGCGGAGGCGGTGGCCATCGTCTCGGTCCCGCACGTAGTGGCGACCACCGTCCGACTCGTCCGCCTCCGCGAGGACATCGACTGGCCGACGTTCCGGCAGTTCGGTGTGGCCAGCGCGGTGGGAGGCCTGGCGGGAGCGGCGCTCCAACCGGTCCTGGCCAGCGATGCGCTGACGCTCCTGCTGGCCATTCTCCTGTTGAGTGCGGGCACGAGTGAACTCATCAAACGCACGGTTCCCCTCCCCCGGACCCCGTTCTGGCGACTGGCCGGCGGCACGCTCTCCGGCGTGTTCGGGGGCCTGGTCGGCAACCAGGGTGGGATCCGGGCCGCCGCCCTCCTGGGGTTCCAACTTGAGACCAAGGCCCTGGTGGCCACCGCGACCGCGTCCGCCCTCCTCGTGGACGCCGCCCGAGTGCCCATCTACGCGTTCGCCAGCGGCGACGTCCTCATGAGCACGGTTCCTCTGTGGACCGCCGGCACCCTGGGCGTGGTGGTGGGCACCTTCCTGGGCGTCCCACTCCTGGGCCGGATTCCCGGGCCCCTCTATCGACAGATCGTCGGTGGGCTGCTCGTGCTGCTTGGCCTGAGCCTCCTCCTGGCCGCACTGTAGGGCCTCGCCCCGGCGAACCCGTTCCCCGTAGCCAGGCAGAGATCCATGAACCCTAGAATCCTCGGCCTCGTCCTCCTGGTCGTCCTGGCGGCGTCGCCCACGCGCGGCATCGCCCAGCACGACCACGATCACTCGTCCCCCTACGCCGGCTTCACAGACCGCGAGGTGAAGGCGCTCTCCGCGGAGGAGTTGGCCGGCCTGGAGGCCGGTGCCGGACTGGGGATGGCCCTGGCCGCGGAACTGAACGGGTACCCGGGCCCGCGACACGTCCTGGAGATGGCGCCCATGCTGTCCCTCACCCCGGACCAGCGGGATCAGGTCCAGGAGATCTTCGACGAAATGGAGGCCGGGGCTCGGACGTGGGGGCGCCAGATCATCGAGTTGGAGGGGTCACTCGACCGGGCCTTTGCGGATGGCTCCATCGACGAGATCGGCCTGACCGACCTCACGGCAGCCATCGGAGAGGCCCGTGGGAACCTCCGCGCGACGCATCTCCGGGCGCATATCCGGCTCTACCCGGTCCTCACGCCGGAGCAGCGCACGCAATACAACGCGGCTCGCGGCTACGGAGGGTGATCCCGTGAACGAACAACTGGAGCGGAACAAAGAAACGGCCAAAGCCCTGTACCGCATGATGTTCAACGACTGCGAGCCCCGGAGGGCCGCGGAGCTGTACATCGGCGACGAGTACATCCAGCACAATCCCGAAGTCGGCGACGGGATCGAGGCCTTCATCCAGTACTTCGAGCGGATGGCGGCCGATTACCCGGGAAAGAAGGTCCATTTCAAGCGAGCCATCGCCGAGGGGGACTACGTCGTGCTGCACTGTCACCAGGAGTGGCCGGGCGACCACGACTACGCCGGCATCGACATCTTCCGCTTTGACGAGAACGGGAAGGTCGTGGAACACTGGGATGTCCTGCAGATCGTCCCGGACTCGTCCAGGAACGACAACGGGATGTTCTGACGACCCCCTCCCTCCGAACCACATCGGCGGGAAAAAGAAGGGGGCCGCCCTGCGGTGCAGAGCGGCCCCCTCGACGTCGCGTAAAGAGCGACGGTGGTGCTTAGAGGGTGACCACGTTCTCCGCGGCCGGACCCTTGGCACCGTCGACGATCTCGAACTCGACCGCGGCACCATCGGCAAGAGTCTTGAAACCCTCGACCTGGATGGCGCTGTGGTGGACGAAGCAGTCCTTGCTTCCGTCCTCAGGCGTGATGAATCCGAAACCCTTCTGATCGTTGAACCACTTCACGGTTCCCTTGGTACGCATCGTTTGCGCTCCTTTGTGTTGTGAGTCGGAGACACGAAGATCCGTACTTGCCGACTGCTGTGTTCGCGCGGCAGTTCCGCGCCATGCTGCGACCAACCGGTCGCAAAAAAAAGCGGTGGCCTCGTACAATGAGACCACCGCCTTCATCATAGTTCTGGTGCCCCGCTGCCCTGGGACGAGAATAAGCATCGCGGAACCGGTACCCCCGGTCAACACCGCGGACGGTGGTCCGCGGGAGGCTCGCCCCGCAGATTGTCCGAGTCCGAACACTCGGATACCCACCGGACGGATACTGGAGGAACTGGTGAACTGGGAAGCCCTGGGAGCCATCGGTGAGATCGTGGGAGCCATGGCCGTCGTCGGCACGCTCCTTTACGTCTCTCAGCAGCTGAAGGAGCAGAGCCGGGCCCTGAACACCTCGGTGCGGGACTCGTCGTTCCGCCAGCTCCAGGAGTGGAACTACCACGTCATCGCCGACCCGGACCTGGGTGAGTTGTTCCAGCGGGCTGCAAGGACGGCGGACTGGTCCGAGTTCACGGGCGCCGAGCAGGCGCGACTGGTGCATCTCCTCTACAGCTTCTTCAAGGTGTTCGAGAACGTCTACATCCATGCCGCGGAGGGGTCGATGGGGGAGCAGGTGTGGGCGGTGAATTCGGGCGTGTTCTTTGCGTATGCAAACCAGCCGGGATGCCGCCGCTACTGGAAACACCGCACCGCATCCTTCGACCCCCGGTTCCGACAGCTTCTGGAGGCCCAGGCCCCCTCACCCATGGAGCCGGGATTCAAGTTCATCGATCTGGACTGAGTGACTGGACCCCCGGAATGTCGGATCGGCAGGAGCACTGGGAGGCCGTCTACAGGACGAAGGCCTCCACCGAGGTCAGCTGGTACCAGGCGGAGCCCGCCATCTCGCTCGCCATGGTGCGCACCGCCCTCCTCGATGGCGCCGCATCGGTCCTCGATGTCGGCGGCGGCGCCTCCGTCCTCGTGGATCGCCTGCTGGAGGTCGGCCTGGACCGGATCGGGGTGCTGGACATCTCCTCAGCGGCTCTGGAGACCGCGCGGAACCGACTGGGTCCGGCCGCGGATCGCGTGGAGTGGATCCACGGAGACCTGCTGGAGTACACCCCCGCGGAGCCCTGGGATATCTGGCACGATCGGGCGGTCTTCCACTTCCTGACGGACCCGGAGGACCGGCGGCGGTACCGCGACGCCGTGCTCCGTTCCGTGCCGCCGGGAGGTCACGTGATCGTGGCGACCTTCGGCCCGGAGGGGCCCGACCGCTGTAGCGGCCTCGACACGCTCAGGTGCTCCCCCGGGCAGATCGTCGAGGAACTGGGCCCGGGGCTGGAACTGGCGGACTCGGCAGTCGAGGTTCATCACACCCCATCCGGCTCGGACCAGCAGTTCGTCTACGCCCGAATGATCCGTATCGAACCTGAATGACCCCCTGATGACCTACAGCTTGAGACCCTCCCGGCCCCGGGCTCGCGCCCTGGGCCTCGGCTTCGCCTCGGCCCTGGCCGCCAGCCTCCTGACCGCACCCGTCGACTCCGCAGCTCAGAGCACTGCGGGCATCTTCAGCCCCGTGATCAACGAGGGCCACATGTCGGCCCAGTACCGGATCGGATACGATCCTGATGCCGGAGGGTGGGCGCAGAGGGTTCACTTCCAGCACGCCCCCACCGGAAGTTTCATGTGGCGGGCGATCGCTCAGATCCGGGACGTCCCTCAGTCCGACCTGGAGTTCCACTGGGTTCAGGGGGAGCTCTACTTCCAGCTTTCGGACGACGAGGCTGCCTGGCAGACCGGGCTGCGGGTGGACGGTCGGGTCTTCACCGACCTGGATGCGGGGGCACTCGGCCTCCACTGGATGAACGAGTTCCGGCCCAGCGAGCGCACCGAGGTGCGACTGATCGCCATGAGTTCGATCGTGCTGGGGGAGGGCTCTCTGTCCGGAGTCCTGCTCCAGGGCAGAGGGTACGCGTACTACCAGTTCGTGCCGCGATTCAAGCTGGGCGCCGAGATGTACAGCGTCTTCGGCACCACCGGCGACCTTCCCTCCCTCGTCGACCAGTTCCACCAGTTGGGACCGGTGGCCCGAGGCTCCCTCGGCGGGGGTTGGTCCGCGGTGGCCGGGGTCCTGTTCGGCCTGACCGATCGACCGGCGGACTACGACCTGCGGTTCTGGCTGACGAAGTCGTTCTAGAAACTGGCCGCCCGAAGCCGACGAATCGCGAGGGGCCGGAGCCGGCCCTCGCCGACCCCGCCCCCCCCACCCTCAGGACAGCACGCCCCTCTGGGTCATGGCCCGGGAGTAGAGCCACTCGAAACCGGCGAAGACGAAGATCACGGCCGTGAACGCCATCCCTGCGGGGCCCATGACCTCCGCACCGTCGGTGATGAGGAAGTTGTGAATGGCCGTCACGATCATGCACACCCACGAGACCAGAAATACCTGAGCGGCCAGCCTCTTCTTCATGAGGAGCAGGACCGATCCGACGAGGCCGCCCCACACGGCGATGGCCCAGAACGCCACGAGCCACGTCGGGAAGCCGTAAAAGAACTCCAGCTGCTCCGGCGTGAAGTTCGCCATGTACGACTCGTTCTCGGTCTGGGTCATGAGGTAGTCGAACGCGCCCATGGCGTTCCAGGGCAGGCCGATGCCTCCCACGACCCATAGGTGCCAGGGGGTCTGCCGCTGGCTCTTATCCGGGTCTTCGGAGGGTGTGCCCCCCACAATCGGCGAGGCGGCGGATGGCGGGTCCACGGGGGTGGACTGCTCAGGGCCGTGGGTCTCGTCGGACATTCGATCCTCCTGCTGGGGCCTTAAGTGTTGCTCCAACAGGTCCCTGTGGCGGTTTCCTTGTCAAGGAAATCGTTCACCCCCGGGGGGGCGGCCCGGCGAAGGGTCCGCGGACGAAACCGTTGTACGACCCCTCGGATCGGGTGTACCGTCGCACCCTGCCCGCACACTCCGGCAGGCACACGCGCAGACCCACTCCAGTCGAAGGAGGGAGGTATGAGGCGCCGCCCCGATCCACGGATATCGGAGGTCGTCCGGCACCTCCGCCCCGCCACGGGATTCAAGCCCTGGCATGGCGGTCCCACGGCGATCGGGACCCTTCGAGGAGTCACCGCCAAGTTGGCCTCGTGGAGGCCCTACCCGGACCGGCACACCATCTGGGAACTGGCTCTGCACGTGGCCTACTGGAACTACGTGGTGGAGCGCCGCCTCACCGACGGCCCCAGGGGGGAGTTCGGACGAGCACCCGCAAACTGGCCCCGGACGGGTGCGGCGGACGACGAGGCGGCCTGGCGAGCGGACCGGTCACTGCTGAGAGCGGCGAACCAATCCCTGGCCGACGCCATCGAGGCGTTCGATCCGGGCCGGCTCGATGAGATCGCGACCCCGAAGGGAAACACGAGCTATGCCGACCTCGTCACGGGCGTGCTCCTTCACGACACGTACCACGCCGGGCAGATCCAGCTGATGAAACGCCTCGCCCGGAGCCACTTCAGCTGAGTGCCGTGCGGGCCCGCGACGAACCCCGGGCGGATCGGGCCACGTAGGGACTCGGGCGGGGGGACAGACCCGCTTCGAGAAGGGAATACCTCATGAACGTTCCTCGACCCGCCGCGTTCCTCGGGAAACTCGGCGCTCTCATCGGCCTTGCCCTCGGCCTGCTGTATTCCATCGGCGGGTTCTTCCTGGACCTCTCCACCACCGGCCTGAACGCCGGCACCGCCATGGCGTTCGGTGCGATTTTGGGAATGCCCCTTATGTTCGGGGGAGCCGGCTTCCTCCTGGGCCTGCTCGCGGCAGCCGTTGCTGCTCCGTTTCGTCGCACCGTGGACACGTGATCCTCACGCTCGAAAACGATCCTCAGTCCATCAAACGCTACGCCCACATCCGGCCCGCTCCTCCCTGGGGCGGGCCGCGATGTGGCGCAATCTGTCCGGGCACCACCCGAGCGTGCACCGTGGCCCGCGGACACCGGGGTCCTCACGTAGCCCACGCCCGATTCCGGCGCGTCACGGCAGTCTGGGACGGTGGCGACGCCCCCCGCCCGTCGAGTGAGACCGTGGTCGCCGGGCCGAGGGCCCGGGTTCGGAGCGCCGGGCGGACCCGGAAGCCGACGGGCACCCTGGATGAGGTCGTCGCCATGGCCCGACGGGCCCTCACGGACCTGAACACCCTCCCCCTGCTCATCCTGTTCGTGGCCATGGTGGCCGCCGCGATCCACTGGCTGGTGCTGATCCTTGGCTGACTTGGAGATCTCCACACCTGGTCGGGACGCGGGGCACCCTGCCATCGCGTCGAACCGCCCCCGACCCGGCCCCGCGTTCTGGCTTCGACTCGCGGGTCTTGGGGTCGTCACGACCCTCGCCCTGGTCGCGTTCCGCACGATCGCCTGGGGGCAGGTGATCGAGGTCCTGGAGGGCGCCTCGCCGCTGTGGATCGGAGTGGCGGTGCTCTCCAACGCCGCGATCCTGGTCCTGTGGGCGATCCAGTGGAAGGGATTCCTGGCGGCGTCGAATCGGGACGTCCCTTTCCCCACCGTCTTCCGGACCATCGCCGTCACTTCGACGGTCGCAAACGGAGGCATCCCGCTCTCCGGGCCCGCGACGGGGGCTCACCTGCTCGCTACCCGGGGGGGTGTTGGGCACGCTGCGGGCTTCTCGGTGGTAGCGCTGGATCAGCTGGCCGAGGGAACGGCGAAGGTCGTTCTCCTGCTGCTCGTCGCCGCCGCGGCTCCCCTTCCGGACTGGATGCGCGCCGCCATCGGGGGCGTGACGCTGGCGGTAGCGCTCCTGGCGACAGCCCTGATCGTGGCCGCCCACCGGATTCCGGAGCCGGGGGCAGACGCCCGGCCGCCGCCGGGAGCGCCGCTTCGGGAGCGCGCAGTCGACTTCCTCGTGCGGTTCTCCCACAACCTGGACACCCTGCGAAGCGTCTCGGGTGTAGCCCGAGCCCTGGTCCTCTCGCTGGGGATGAAGGCAGCGGAGCTCGGTGGGATCCTCGCGGTCAGCATGGCCCTCGGAGGGCCGACCAGCCTGGCCGCGGGCCTGACCGTCCTGGCCGCCGTCGCCCTGGCCACCATGGTGCCGGTCTCCCCCGGCAACCTGGGCGTGTACGAGGGAGCGGCGTTCGCCGCCTGGCACCTCGCCGGGGCGGACCCCGCCACGGCCACCGCCCTGGCGCTGATCCAGCACGCCGCATTCCTGCTTCCGGCCTCTGGGATCGGGCTGCTGGTCCTCACCCGGCGGCCGACGTCGGACTAGGCCGCCTGGCCCGGCGTCTCTCCCCCCTGGGCCTCGCTGAACCTCTTCCTTCACGGTTCCTCGCCTGACCCACCGGCGCCTGCCCGGGCGGGTACCCGGCTGCCGCGCGTCAGGACTTCTTCTTTCGCCTCTTCGGCTCGGGAAGCTCCCGGGTCGTGACTCGCGCCAGTTCGCTGAGCCAGGGGCCGTCCTCCACCTGGTCCTCGATGAGGAAGATGGGTTTGGCGCCCGGGTAGGGTTCGGCCAGCACCGGGGCCCCGATGTACGTCTCGCCGCCCTCCGTCTTCTTGAACAGGAGGCGGTCGTCGCAGACCATGGCAAACATCTTTCCCTGGCTGAACAGGCCGTACTCCCCGAACATCTTCTTGGAGGTGACGGCGCAGTCGGCGTCGAACTGATCGACGATGAACTGCACGAACTCAGGATCGGAAGCCATGGCATTCTCGAGCGTTGATGTCGACTGCGGGCACCCCGACCAGTATGGAGGTCGGCCCGCAACCCGGGAAGGAAGGAATCGCCCGTGAGGTGTCCCGCCCCTGCTGCCGAGGACCACCCGTGAGCGCACTCACCCCCACCGACGTGACGCACTTCGCCGCGGAGAACGACTTCCGTCGCTGGCT
This sequence comes from Gemmatimonadota bacterium, assembly GCA_039587435.1. Taxonomy (GTDB): domain Bacteria; phylum Gemmatimonadota; class Gemmatimonadetes; order Longimicrobiales; family Gaopeijiaceae; genus JBDHIJ01. The sequence continues at coordinate 13,612 of JBDHIJ010000020.1, read as the reverse complement.
GGACAGGTACCACGCGGACCGCGACGTGCTCTGGGTGGGGTATTTCCGGAAGGGCACTGGCCGACCCTCCGTGACCTGGGAGGAGACCGTGGACGTGGCCCTGTGCTTCGGCTGGATCGACGGCATACGCAAGCGCATCGACGAAGAGTCGTACACGATCCGCTTTACGCCGCGGCGTTCAGGCAGTGTGTGGAGCAACCGCAACCTGGAGCGGTATGCAGCCATGCTGGCCGAGGGAAAGGTCGCCCCGGCCGGAGCCGCAGCGTACGCGAGGCGGAAGGAAGCGAAGACCGGGGTCTACTCCTTCGAGCAGGCCGAGCCCCTGGTCCTCGCGCCCGAGTTCGAGGATCGACTGAAGGCCGACCCCACCGCCTGGGCCGACTGGGAGACCCGCCCACCCGGGTACCGCAGACAGGCCACGCACTGGGTCATGAGCGCCAAGCGGGAGGACACCCGCGAGCGCAGGTTCGCCCAGCTGCTCGAGGAGTGCGCTGCCGGGGAGAAGGTCAAGCCGCTTCGGAGAAACGGAGATTGATCGTGGCCGATACCTTCATCTCCTGCCGTCCAGCGACCTTCGAGGACATCCCTGCGCTCGTCGAGCTTCGAGCTCCCGACGAGGAAGCCGGGCCCGCCGACGCCCGAATGGCCCGCTATCTGGCCGGTGAGCATCACCCGCAGCTGGCCCTCGAGCCACGGACCATCCTTCTGGCCGAGGCTGGGGACGGTCGTGTCGTCGGCTACACGGGAGGCCACCTGACCCAACGGTACGATTGCGAAGGGGAGCTTCAGTACCTCTATGTGGTAACGGGGAGCCGGCGGTCCGGAGTCGCCACCCTGCTCGCCCGCGAGCTGTTCCGGTGGTTCCGGGCGCATGGCGCTGAGCGCATCTGCGTGGACGTAGAGCCGGCCAATCACGGGGCCCGTGCGTTCTACCGGAGGTTGGGAGCGACGGACCTGAGCGAACACTGGATGGTGTGGGAGCCGATGCCCCGGGCGCCCTAGGACCCCGACGAAGAGGAGGACTTGGATGGACACACTCTGGGGGATCATCGTCGCCGTCACCCTGTACGGGGGGCTGCCCATCGTCGGGGGTCTGTGGTGGTTCGAGAGCCGGCGGTCCCTGACCCGGAACCGGTCGGGACGATGCGCCATGTGCGGAAAGGCGTGGAGTGAGACCGAAGCCGAGAACCCGTTCCTCGTGCACGGACGGCTGGTCTGCGAGCCGTGCGGCGAGAGGGCCCGCAGGCGCCTTCCCTGGCATTTCGGCACCCTGGTCGCCGCGGCCGCCTTCGCTACCGGGATGATCGTCGCCTCCGCGGAGGGCAGCCTGTCGGCGATGATCCTGTTCCCGGCCGCCAGCACCGTGGCCATGAGCCTCGGGGCGATCCAGTGGATGAAGGCGGCCAACCGGAAGGCTCAGCGACGGATCGCCACGGGCGAGTTTCCGGATCTGGCGGCCCTCCAGGGCGGTCCCATGGAGCCTGACTCCGAGACCGACGTCCTGCCCGAACCGGACGCCGATCCCGACCCTGAGCCGTAGCCCCTCCTGAACCCACTGTGGCACCACCGACACGCCTGCAGCGGATCGACTCCAGGCTCTGGCATGTGATTCGCTGGTCCAACTCTCCGGCTGCTTCAACCGGAGGGTCTGATCGATGGTTGAGTCGAAAATCCCCATGGGCCGGCTTGGCTCCGAGTTCGTCGTAATCGTCATCGGTGTCCTCGTCGCTCTCGCCGTGGATGCCGCGTGGGAAGCCAGGCAGGAACGGGCCATGGAGCTGGAGCTGGTCGATGCCGTATCGACCGAACTGTCATCGAACATTGCCCTCCTGGATCAGACCCTGGCCTCGGCGGCCAGGGCGCACGACAACCTCGAGCGGGCGAGGCGCATCAGCGAGCAGGGGATGGTCGCCGACAGCGGGGCGGTCTTCGTGATCGCACTTCTGAACTCGACGTCCTTCTCCCCACTCCCCATTGTCTCTCGCGCGGCCGTTCGGGATCTGGTCAGCACCGGAAGGCTGCGCGTGGTCCGCTCGCCGGAGCTGCGCCGAGCGATCCTGACCTATGACGCACGGCTCGATGCGCGTCTGGAGGGGATCGCGAGGGCCGAGGCAAACATGGCTGCGCCCCTGACCCACCTGATCTCCCGGCACCTGCCCCCGAACACCGTGGCCTACTCGTCGGAAGTCGGTCGGAACGTCGTCGACGACCCTGAGGGGGGGGCCTGGGTTCGGCAGGCGGCAGCGGCAATGGCTGACGACCCCGAGTTCCCCGCAGAGTTGAACCACGAGTACCGCCGAGTCGAGCGAGCTAGGGCCCTGACCCTCCACCTGCAGACGATCATGAGCGAGTGGGATGAGGGCCTCTCCGAGGTCCGGGCCGCAGCCGGGTTGGGACCGGGCGGATGAGCGGCCTGCCTCAACCCTCCTGGCGAATGCGCCTCCTCCTTCGAGAGTGCGCATTCACGGCACTCGCGTTCACCGCGGCGTGCTACGTGTACTTCGCGGTGACGGTGTGGGGCATGCAGGATCAGCTGGTAGAGAGCCCGGTCAAGACGTACATGCTCAGCCCGCTGGCTCAGCTCGAGATCCTCACCGGCGGCCCCCTGTTCGGGGTCATGATCGGGGTGATCTACCGGGTCATGGACACGCCCCGGGTCCGAGACCGGCCGTTCGCCCAGGTCGTGCTGATGCGGACCGTCCTCACCGCGCTCTGCGTGGTGGTGGCCATCGTCCTCGTCTGGTGGCTCTTCCGCACCTTCCTTATGCCGCCGGAAGAACTGGCCGCGGTGGCCGACGCCATCACCACCCGGACCTGGGTCTCGGTGAGCCTGTGGGTGGCCGTCACCGTCGGGATCATCAACCTGATGCTCGAGCTCGGGCACCTGGTCGGGCCCGGGAACCTGTGGAAGCTGGCCGTGGGTCGATACCGCCGGCCCCGCAGCGAGGACCGGGTCTTCCTCTTCATGGACCTGAAGGGGTCCACCACGGCCGCAGAGCAACTGGGTCACGATCGCTACAGCGCCATGATCCAGGAATGTTATCGCGCCATCACCGAGGTCGTGCTTCGGCACGGTGCCAGCATCTACCAGTACGTGGGGGACGAGGTGGTGCTGACCTGGAATCGTACGCCGGAGACGGAGCGGCGCAGCGTGTACGCCTACTTCGCGTTCACGACGATGCTCGAGGCAAGAGCCCCGGAGTTCGAGGCCCGCTTCGGATGGGCCCCGGAGTTCCGGGGAGGCATCGATTCGGGCACCGTCACCGTTCTCGAAGTCGGAGACATCAAGCGCGAGATCGTGTACCACGGAGACCCCCTCAACACCGCGAGCCGATTGATGGAGATGTGCAAGACCCGGGGGGACGCCCTTATCGTCTCCGCTCCGGCCCGGCTCGCGACGGAAGAAGATCCCGAGCTGGAGGCGACCTGGACCGAGTCCGTTCTGCTCAGAGGGAAACGCAGATCGGTGGAGGCCACCGGACTTCGGCGCAGCTCAGCGATCACCGCCTGACACCTGGACCCCGACCCCATGACCCAAGTGAACCGACTCGGGGCCGAAGAGGCCCCGGAGGTCATCGACGTGCTCTGCGAGTCGTTCTACGACTACCCCGTCATGCGCTACGTCATCGGGGAGGCGGACGACTACGGGCGCCGCCTCCACCAGCTGGTCACGCTCTTCGTCATGGCGCGGGTGTACCGGGGAGAGACCGCACTGGGGATTCCCCGCGAACGGGGGGGCGGCCTCCTCGGGGTCGCCACCATCTCCGATCCGCGGATCGACCTCAGCCCACCGGAGACCGCCGACCTCCGCGAGCAGGTCTGGGCGGCCCTGGGCGAGGAGGCTCGTGCCCGGTATTCGGCATTCGGACAGGCCACCACTCCGTTCGAACAGGTTCCGCCACACCTGCACCTGAACATGATCGGGACCCGGACGGAGGCCCGCGGGCGCGGGCTGGGCGGTCGGCTTCTGGACGCGGTCCATGAGATCTCGACCGAGGACCCCGGCTCGACAGGAGTGACCCTGACCACCGAGGTTGCCGGGAACGTGGCCCTCTATCGCAGATTCGGATACGACGTGGTCGGGTCGGCCCGGGTGGGCGGCCCCGGCGAGGGTGAGGGATTCACAACCTGGGGCATGTACCGACCGGACCGGCCGGCCGGCCCCTCCAGCCCGGAGCAATGAATGAGCGACGAGTCCCACCGCCGGCTCTCCCTGGCCACCCGACTGTCCGTGGAGTCCGCCGTCATCGGTCTCGGTGTTCCGGTGGCGCTCGAGGGCTGAGGGCGACCCGCGCATGACGGACCTCTTCGCCAAGCTCCGAGAGCGACGGCTGGCTCGATCCGGGCTCGCTTACGTCGGCGTGGCCTGGGTGACCATCCAGGTCCTGGACGCTGTAGCCGATCCCTGGGGGATCAGCGAGAGCACCCAACGGGCCGTGGGCGTGGCCCTCGTGTTCGGACTGCTCATCACCCTGGTAGTCACCTGGTTCCACGGGAAGCGCGGGAAGCAGGCGACCACGGTGGCCGAGCTGGCGCTGGTGGCCCTGATCACCTTCGTGGGCGGAGGAATGGTGCTGCGGGTCGCATCCGGCCCTGATCGGGCCACCCCGTCAGAGGCGACCGTCGAGGCCCGAACCGTTGCCGTGATGCCCTTCCTGGATTTCAGCCCCCGGGGGGATCAGCAGTACTTCGCCGACGGGATCGCAGAGGAGATCATCTCCGCCCTGACCCGGGATGGCAGAGTCCGCGTCGCGGCCCGGACCTCGAGTTTCACCCTGAGGGATCAGCCCATTTCCGTGGTGGGATCGACGCTCGGAGTCGCCTCCGTACTGGAGGGGAGCGTCCGGTCGGAAGGGGACATGGTGCGGGTCACGGCCCGACTTGTGGGTACGGATGACGGGTTCGAGATCTGGTCCAGGGAGTTCGATCGGCCGCTGCGGAATGTGCTCGAGATCCAGCGGGACATCGCCGGAGCTGTCCTGGAGCAGCTGACCGGCTCGGAGGCCGAGTTGCCGGACGTCGCCGAGATCGACCCGCGCGCCTACGAGCTCTACCTCCAGGGCCGGTACTTCTGGAACCGGCGCACCGAATCCGACCTGCTCCGCTCGGTGGACTATCTGGAAGAGGCACTCGAGATCGCGCCCGAGTATGCTCGGGCGCTCTCCGGGCTCGCCGACGCATACGCCGTCCTGGGATTCTACCAGGCGCTGCCTCCGGAGGAGGCGTTCCCAGAAGCTCTGCGTCTCGCCGACCAGAGCCTCACGCTGGATCCGCGGCTTGCCGAGGCCCTGGCGACCCGTGCCTACGCCAAGCTCTACTACGAGTGGGACTGGGAGGGATCCGACGCCGCCTTCCGGTCCGCCATCGATCTCAATCCCCAGTACCCGGTCGCCCATCAGTGGTACGCCAACGCGCTCGTGGTCCAGGGTCGGTCCGACGAGGCGATCCGCGAACTGCTCACCGCCGTAGAGATCGATCCGCTGTCCCTGGTGGCCCGGAGCGCTCTGGCTTGGGCTCACCACTACGGAGGTGAGTTCGAGAGGGCGACGGAGCTGTTCGCCCAGGTCCTCGCTATCGATCCCGATTACGTGCTCGCCCATTACTTCGGTGGGTGGACCCTCGGGGGGATGGGCCGGGCAGAGGAGGCCGTGGCCTGGTTCGAGCGCTCCGTAGAGGTTTCGGACAGCAGCAGCATTACCCTCGCCGGGCTGGCCTACGCCCACGCCCTGGCGGGTGACGGCGCGGAGTCGGACCGGCTGCTTCAGAGCCTGCGGGACCCGGACCGCACTCCGAACCCGCCCGCATACGAGATCGGGAAGGTGTACCTGGTGAGGGGAGACCTCGACGAAGCCGTCGCCTGGTTCGAGCGCGCCTATGCCGGCCGGGCCAGCCAGCTGGTCTTCATTGCCGTGGATCCGGACCTGGATGGTTCCCGTTCCGATCCGAGGATCCGGGACCTGATCCAGAGGATGGGCCTGACTGCCGCCGCGCGCGGATCGAACGGAACCGGGTAGTCGCCCCCTAGAGCGTCGCCGACCTGCCCGTCGCAGCCGTTCCCGCCACCGCGCCTCCCACACCGTGCTTGCGCAAACCGCAGCTTATCCGAATTGTGTCCCTGCACCCGAGACGATTTAGGGACGCCAAAAAGGCACGCCGGTGGACGGGTGGTGGCGAGGTGGACGCCAGGTTTCGATGCGCCCTCAGGGCCGCATCCTGTTCCGCGCCACGAGGCGCGGAGTCCCCCACAGGAGGTAGGACAATGAAGAGAACGATCCTTGGTTTCGTCGCCGTGGCGATTCTCGCCGCGTGCGCCGGCTACGGCGCTGCCATGCAGGAGCAGCCGAGGGTGTTCAGCGCCGTGAGCGCCACCGTGGAGCCGGGCCACATGGCCGAGTACCTCGCCACGATCGAGCAGAGCATCATGCCCTTCCTCGCCGCGCAGGACGTGGAGGTGGTCGGCGTCTTCCGGAACTCCATCGGCGGACCGTCCAACCAGGTGATCCTGTGGCTGGGGTACAAGGACCTCGCCCACGTACAGGCCGTCGCCGAGAACTCCACCCTGACCGACATCCAGGAGCGGACGTTCGAGAGCATGCGAGTCCTGGAGAATCACCTGCTGACGCCGACGACGTTCTCCCCGCTGAACTGAGGGAGGCGCGGGGCCGGCCGGAGCAGCTCGGCGCCCGGCCGGACTGAACCACCCGGGTCGCGCGAACGAGCGCCCGGCGTCATCATGGGGCGATCCTGCCGGTCGGCGGGGTCGCCCCTTTTCGCATTGGAGAACCCCGTGCGCATCCGACTGAACTCCATCCCCGTCGAGGGCCAGTCCGCAGCCCTGACGTTCTACACCGAGGTCCTCGGCTTCCAGCTCAAGCACGACATCGACATGGGTGGGCCCCGCTGGCTCACCGTCGTGTCGCCGGAGGACCCTCATGGAGCCGAACTGGTGCTGGAGCCCAACACGAACCCGGCCTCCCAGATGTACCAGAGTTCGCTGAGGGAACAGGGGATTCCCATCACCGCCTTCGAGGTGGATGACGTGGCAGTCGAGCATGAACGACTCGCCGCCGGGGGCGTACAGTTCACGATGGAGCCCACGGACGTCGGCGCCGCCGTCGTCGCCGTCCTCGACGACACCTGTGGCAATCTCATCCAGATCTACCAGCCCAAATAGCCGCCCATGAGCAGCATCGTCGCGATCTCCGGTACCGCCCGCCCGGGAAACTACACGAGCCACGCGCTCGGCCTGGTTCGGGATGAGCTGGCCATCCGCGGAGCCGATGTCGAGTACTTCGACGCCCGGGACCTGACTCTCGGATTCCCCGGTCAGCCCACCACCGAGGACTCGAAGCGGCTGGCCGCCGCGGTGCGGGACGCGGACGGCGTCGTCATCGCGGAGGGCGTCTGCACCGACGCCGGGACCGAGGCGGCGCTCCGGGGGATCGCCGGCTCACTCCTGGACTTCATCGAGGACTACGTGAAGCCGAAGTACATCCTGGAAGAGATGGTCCGGGAGGGGACGGGTACCTGGACCTCGACGGTCTAGCCCAGCGCGAGCTGCCCGCGCTCGAGGTCCAGGAGCCGCTGCTTCCGCCACAGTCCTCCGCCGTACCCCACCAGCCGCCCGTCCGCACCCACCACGCGGTGGCACGGGACGATGATGGCCAGCGCATTGTCGCCGTTGGCCTTTCCCACGGCGCGCACGGCAGAGGGGCGGCCCAGCATTTCTGCGACCTCGGCGTAGCTCCGGGTCTCACCGTAGGGGATCTGGCGGAGCGCCTCCCACACCTCGTGCTGGAAGGAGGACCCCGCCTCGGCGAGCCTCACGTCGAAGCTGCGCCGCCGGCCCGAGAAGTACTCCTCCAGCTGCCGGGCGACCTGATCCAGGAGGGCGTTCCGCCCCGGGACGAAGGCCACATCCAGCCGGTCCCGGATCCGGAGAATCTGATTCTGGAGCGCACGGCGGTCCACGAACTCCAAGAGGTGCAGGGCGTCCTCGCTGGTGCCGACCAGCATGGGGCCGAGGGGAGTGACGACACGATCGACCTGGACCCGGGTGGAGCCCGCGGTCGCCGTCGGATTGGAGCCGAAGTAGCGCCGGAATGCCTCGTTGAATCCGCTCAGCGACTCGTAGCCGCTGCTGAAGGCAGCGGTGGTGACCCCATCCCCCTCCTGCATCCAGCCCAGGGCCGACCCCAGGCGCAGGGCCCGGCTGTACGCGTGGAAGGTCATCCCGTGGTGTTTCTGGAACCAGCGGCGCACCCGCTCGGGGCTGAGGCCTCTGGCCCGAAGGTCGGAATCTGTCCATCGACGGGTCGGGTCGGCGTCCACCTCGGCCAGGAGGTCACTCAGCCAATCGGGATCCGAGCGATCGCCGCCCATGGGCTCACAGCGCTTGCAGGGTCGATACCCGGCCTGAAGCGCGTCGGCCGGCGTCGGAAAGAACGAGATGTTCTCCCGATTGGGCTTCCGGGCCGAACACGACGGCCGACAGAAGATGCCGGTGGTCCGGACGGCGGTGACGAAGATACCATCGAACGACGCGTCCTTCCGGAAGAAGGCGTCGACCATGGTCGATTCGCTGGGGAGCGTCTGAGTGTTCATGGATCCAACCTGGCCATTCGCCGTTCGGCCCACCACCGAAATTCGGACACCGAATTCGATGGTGCCGCGCGTGGAGAGCCGAAAGGCACCCCGGCGGCGGGCTTGCCGGTCGGGCTAACCGGGAGCATGGTGCCACAACGTCCTTCTCTCTCAGGCGTCTCGACCATGCCCATGATGCGCTCGTTCCCGCCCGTGGCCCTCCTGGCCGCCGCCCTCCTCGGGTCCACCGTCGCCCCTTCCGGGGTCCACGCTCAAGTCGAAGTGGACCACGAACTGGTTGAACTCGTCGGCGCCCGTGAGATCGCCTTCGCTCGGACCATGGCGGACCGGGACCTGGAAGCCTTCGCCACCTTCCTGTCGGACGAGGCCATCTTCTTCACCGGCAGCGGTCGGGCCCTCCGCGGCAAAGCCGCAGTGGTCGAGGCCTGGTCTCGACTGTTCGAGGGAGCGGACCCGCCCTTCTCGTGGGCTCCGGATGTGGTGGAGGTTCTGGAGTCCGGGACCCTGGCCCTGAGCTCCGGCCCGGTCCTCGGGCCGGATGGCGAACAGACGGGCCGGTTCAACTCCATCTGGCGCCTGGAGGCCGATGGCGTCTGGCGGGTGGTGTTCGACCGGGGCTCCTGAGGGCCGGCTCCGTGCGCCTGCTCGAGTTGAAGATCCCGCCGGTCGGAGTCTTCCTGCTGGTGGGAGGCGCGATGTGGCTGCTGGCCGACGAGGTCCCCGACCTTCGCCTGGGTCTGCCGCTCCGTGACCTCCTCCCCCCGCTCCTCGTCGCGGTCGGCGGTGGCTTCGGTCTGGCCGGGATCGCGGCCTTCGCCCGGGCGCGCACCTCCGTGGACCCCATGAACCCCGACAAGGCGTCCACGGTCGTCGACTCGGGGATCTACCGATTCACCCGGAACCCCATGTATGTGGGCCTGCTGTTCGTTCTACTGGCCTGGGCCTTCCGGCTGGACAGCCCGGTCGCATTCGCCGGGCCGCCCGTGTTCGTCCTGTACATGACCCGTCTCCAGATCATCCCGGAGGAACGGGTCCTCGCCGAGCGGTTCGGGGAGGACTACGAGGCGTACCGGCGGCGGGTCCGGCGGTGGTTCTAGGGGGCGGACCCGCAACGGATCGACCCCCTTTGGGACATCAGGTCGCCGGCTTCTGGGAGTGGGCGAACCAGCCCAGGATGTTCTCGATCTTGCCCATCCAGTGGCTGGGCCGACGGCGGATCCCGTGGGGCTCGCCCGGCACCCGAACCAGGGCCGCCTCCACGCCGAGCATCTTGAGCGCCTGGTAGTACTGCTCGGACTCGGACATGGGCGTCCGGTAGTCCTCCTCGCCGGTGAGGACCATGGTGGGCGTCTTCACGTTGTCCACCACCGACAGCAGTGAACGGCTCTCGTAATGCTCCACGTGGTCCCACGGATTCCCGGGGAACCAGTACTTGGAGACGCGGGACCCGATGTCGGCCGTGAGGACGAAGCTGTACCAGTTGATCACGGGGTAGACGGACACGGCGGACCGGAACCGGTCGGTGTGCCCGATCATCCAGGCCGTCAGGACCCCTCCCCCGCTGCCCCCTGTGACGAAGAGCCGGTCCTCGTCGATGTACCCGAGGTCCACCACGGCATCCACGCCCGAGTCCAGGTCATAGAAGTCATCGCCCGGATAGGCGTGATGGATGAGGTTCCCGAACTCCTGTCCATAGCTGGTTGAGCCCCGGGGATTCACGTACAGGACGACGTAGCCGCGGGCCGCCATCATCTGCTTCTCGTAGTCGAAGCGGGGCCCGTAGGCGGCGAATGGTCCGCCGTGAATCTCGATGATGAGCGGATACTCCCGCGCCGGATCGAATCCCGGCGGCTTGATGATCCAGCCCTGGATGGGCCTGCCGTCGTGGGAGGACTCGTACCAGATCTCCTCCACCTCGCCGAAGTCCCGGGCCGCCATGATATCGGCATTCACCGACGTCAGGACTCGGGGCGCGGCACCCGCACCGTCCACGACCGCGATGTCCACCGGGTGCGTGGCGGTGCCCCAGGTGATGGCCAGCTGGCCGTCGGGACCCACCTCATAGGCCCCGCCCGAATAGGCACTGAGGCCGTTGGACAGTTCAGTGGCCACCTCGGAGAAGTCCCCGTCCAGGGTGAACCGGCCGACCTTCGTCATGCCGAGGTCGTCGTACTGGACCAGGATGCTGCGGCCGTCCGGGGCCCACTGGGGGTTACCCACCCCACGGTCCAGGTCTCCCGACAGGAGCCGTGATCCGGACCCGTCCCGGTTCATGACGTAGAGTTCTGTCACCTGGTAGCCCTGGTACCGGTCGTCGAAGCCCAGATACGCGATGTGGTCACCGGCCGGGGAGATGGCCGGCGAGTTGTCGGGGCCCCGGCGGTCGGTGAGGGCCCGCACCGCTCCATCCGACACGCGGTACTCGAAGACCTCGGTGTCGACCGGCTCATCCTGCCAGTCGGGGCGGCGGTTCAGCGACATGATCAGGTACTCGCCGTCCGGGCTCCACACGGCGGGGCTCGAGGAGAACACCCCGCCGTGCTGGAAATCACCGCTCGAGACCTGGCGCGCCGTCCCGCCCTCGGCCGGCACCACGAAAAGGTGCATGACCCCCGTGTCCAGGTAGCCGACCTGGTCGAACCGATACACGAGGTCGTCGATGGTCCTCGCCGGGGCCGCCCACTCTGCCCCCTCCGGAGGGGCCGGCAGCTGCGCGAACTGGGGTGGAGTCCGAGGCACCAGCGACGTGAACGACAGTTGCGTTCCGTCGGGCGACCAGGCGATCCGGGACGGCGCGTGCTGGAGCGAGGTCACCTGCACCAGCTGCCCCGAGTCCATGAACCGGACCCAGATCTGCGCTCCGTCCTCGCGGTTGGAGATGAAGGCCAGCCGGGTCCCGTCGGGCGACCACCGGGGAGAGCCGTCGTTGAAGTCACCCGTGGTGAGCGGACGGTTCCCACTCCCGTCGGCGCCGATCACCCAGAGGTTCGTGTAGTTCCGGTCCGTCAGGACATCGGAGAACCGCCGGACATACACGAGGTCCGATCCGTCGGGACTGAACTGCGGATCTCCGACCGTCTCGAACTCGAAGACGTCCATGGGCTGCAGAAGCCGGGAGGGATCCTGCGCCGAGGTGGGTTCAGCGGCCCACCCGGAGCCGATCGCGGTGAGAAGCACAGGAAGAGCGAAGAGGGCGACCCGACGCATGGGAGTGTCCTTTGTTGCAGCGATGGACCGAACACGGAACGGTTCGGCGCCAGAGGAAACACATAGGCCGACCGCAGCGGTGCCGCAAACGGGTTCGTCCCGTCGGAGCAGAGGCCAGCGGCGTGCCCCGACCGGGCGGTGCGCGACCGGGCCGCCGGACCTATCATGGCTCCCCAACTCGGTGCGAGAGCCTTCCCCCACCGGAGACCTCCTGTGAGCGAGAGAGACGGGACCACACGGCCGCCCCGCCTCCCGGACGGCTATCACGTCGTCCTGAAGGATGATTGCCCCACCTGCCAGATGGTCGTGGCTGCCCTCCATGAGATGGAGTCGGCCGGCGAAGAGGTTCACGCCTGGTTCCAGGACGAGGGAGCGTTCCTCGCCGGCCTCGCCGACGTGCGCGACGACACCGCCCTGGAGGCCTCCTTCCGGCTCGGCGTCCACACGGTCCCGACCATCATCAAGGTGGAAGCCGGACAGGAAGTCGCCCGGACGGAGGGCTGGGTCCGGGACGACTGGCGGGAGCTCACCGGAATTCCCGAACTCGGCGCCGACCTCAGGGAGTGGCAGGCCGGCTGCGGTTCGCTGTCCGTGCTCCCCGGAGTGGCCGAGAGGCTGATCGCCCGCCACGGAGACCCGGGCATCGCGG
>JBDHIJ010000020.1:0-1117 GCA_039587435.1 Gemmatimonadota bacterium | reverse complement strand
GGACTTCCAGGACCCCATGGAGATCTGCTTCGACCGGGGCTGGACCGATGGACTGCCCGTGGTCCCGCCGACGCCTGAGCGTGTGCTTCGCATGCTTTCCGCCACCGGCCGCGACCCGGCCGAGGTCATCGGCAGGATGCCTCCCCGGAGTACATGCCCCTGGTCCTGGGGATCGTGGAGACGGCCCTGGAGCCCATGTTCGCCCTGCATGGCCTGATCTGTACCACCTGCTTCTCCGGCCCCGTCATCGTCGTGAACGGACCCGTCGCGACGAAGCTGGGCATGAACTCGGGCATCGGCGCCCTGGGTCCCGGGAACCGGGCCAACGCCACCATCGGCCGCGTTCTGAACCTCATCGTGAGGAACGTGGGCGGAGGCGCCCCCGGCGGGATCGATCGCTCCACCCTGGGTGCTCCCAGCAAGCTCACCTTCTGCTTCGCCGAGGACGAGTCGGATCCGGAGTGGGAGCCCCTCTCGGTGGCCCGGGGCATCGCGCCGGGGAAGAGCGCGGTCACCCTCTTCCAGGGGGAGGGCATCCAGGGGATCGTCGACAACCGGTCCCGGACCCCCGAGGAACTGACCCGGTCGCTGGCAGCCAGCCTCCTCTCCGTCCTCCACACCAAGCTGTGCGCATGGGGGAACGCCATCCTGGTCCTGTCGCCCGAGCACTACGGGATCTACCGCGACGCCGGCTGGGACCGGGCCCGCATCACCGCCGAGCTCCACGCCGCCACCACCCGGCCCGGGTCCGACGTCATCCGCGGTGCCCACGGGATCGGCGAGGGTGTGCCCGCGGAGCGAGCCGACGATCCGGCGGTGCCCAAGTTCCATCCGGACGGGCTTCTCGTCGTCCGGGCCGGCGGGACCGCCGGCCTCTACTCGGCCATCATTTCCGGTTGGACCCTCGGCCGCGAAGTCACCGAGAATCAACCCGTCACGCGGGAGGTCCGGGCATGACCCAGATCCTTCACGACCCCACGTCCGAGCTGTCTCCCCTCATGCGACCGCGGGTGAGCCCACCCGAGTCGCTGGAGGGGAAGACGGTGGCCCTGTTCGACCTTGGGAAGATCCGGAGCGATGAGTTCCTGGACTACCTCGAGGCCCGCTTCGTGGACCG
>JBDHIJ010000127.1:0-3818 GCA_039587435.1 Gemmatimonadota bacterium | reverse complement strand
TCACCGATCTCATCCAGGAAGAGGGTGCCGCGTTGGGCCCTGCGGAATGCACCGTCTCGGGCTGTATCAGCACCGGTGAAGGCCCCCTTCTCGTGGCCGAACAGGTCGCTCCGCACCATCTCCGGGTCCGTGGTGGCTGCGTCGAAGGCCACCAGCTCCCCGTCGCGGCCCGAGAGCTCGTGCAGGGCCTGGGCGATCAGCTCCTTACCGGTGCCGGACTCTCCCTGCACCAGGACCGTCGCGTGGGTCTCCGCGACCGCCCTCAGGATGCTGTACAGCCGCCGCATCGGCGGGGAGGCTCCTACCAGCGGTCCCAGGCGACTCTCGTCTCGGGCGAGGCTGGTGCGGGCGCTCCGCCGTGATTCGACCGAGACCTCCGTATCGCCGACCCGGAAGGTCTGACCCGGCGTGAGGTAGACCTCTCGGACCTCCACCTCGCCCACGCGAGTGCCATTCGTCGAGTCCAGGTCTCGCAGGAGGAGCCGGTCGCCCCGACGCTCGATCTCGGCATGGTGCCGGCTGACCTTGGGGTCGGTGAGGACGAGCTCGTTCTCGGCCCCGGCCCCGATCCGGACGAGGTCCAGGGAGACCTCGCACCGCCCCCCCACGTCCGGCCCCGCGCGCACGCGGAATGGTCGCGATCGACGCGGTGGGCTCGGTCATGGAGCCAAGTGTACCCACCTCGAGCACGCTCGCTTTCACTCGCCACCTTCGCTGCCGAACGAGTCATCGACGGGAAGCCCGCCGCCCCGCTCGGCGGTGTCGCCATCCGTATCGAGGACGTTCGGGTCCCAGGCCAAGTGGTCGTCGCCTTCGCCGTAGTCCGATTCCGAGTCCCAGGTCGACTCGTCGTCGCCGGAGTCGCAGTCGCCCTCTGACGAGCCGCAGTCCGAGTCATCATCGTCGTAGCGGTCGTCATCGTCGTAGCGGTCATGATCGTCGTAGCGGTCGTCATCGTCGTAACGGTCGCGATCGTCGTAACGGTCGCGATCGTCGTAGCGGTCGTCATCGTGACCGCAGTCGTCCTCGTACGAATCGCAGTCCGGGTCCTCGTACGACGGGTAGCCCGATCCGTTCTCCCCACCCGAGGCCGGGATATCGCCCCCCGTGATTTCCCAGGGGACCAAGAGCGCCCCGCTCCCCGGACTCTTGGCTTTTCCGGTCTTCTTGGAGGCGGCAGCGGTCTTCTTTCCGGCCAGGGCGGAAGCTGCGCCCTTGCTGCCCGGCTTCTGACAGCCGGTCAGCGCGACGAGGGTGAGGAGAGCGAGGGGTATTCCGAGAATTCGCTTCGAGAGCATCGTGTGGTCCTTCCTTCGGGCGTCCCCGGAGGGGGGATGCCAGGGACCCCTGACGCATGTCTCGTACCACCCCCTAAGATCCGCTACTGGAGAGGATTTGGGGCGGCAATGTCCCTCCGGACCGAGTCGCCTGACACACCCGTGGCACACCTCCTGACACGGTTCGGATTCCCCGAGATGGAGCCTCGCCGAGCACGCCGCTGCGGGGGTCATCGATGTCATCCGCCACACCGCGCCGTGCCATCTGACACTCCTGCCCCCAACGAAACAGCCATCAACCCGCTTTTGATGCGCATGGCATACCCCCTGCACAGGCGGGAGGCATGCAAAACCACACCCTTTTTCTCACGATGCTCCTGCTCGCCCCGGCTGCTGTCGACGCGGGCTCCACTACCACCACAGGCCTCTTCGGACTCTCGGACACGGCCCGATCCCGACCCTCCCTCTCCCAGGAGCGGGACCTCCTCGGGTCGGAGCCGTCGACGGAGGCCTCGGACCTGGGTCATCCCTGGGTCGACTTCGTCGTCGAGGACGCCGATGGCATCCAGCGGGTCCTGATCCCGGACGGCGACGCCGGGACCTACACCGATGGTCCGCTCCGCTCACCAGGAGAGGAGACCGAGGGTGAGCTCAACATCGTCGACCACCTGCTGGATGCCTGGTCCGACGACGAATTCCGGGAGGAGGCCGAATACTTGGCGACGACCTCCGGTGGCGCAGGTGTCAGGCTCATCCTCCTCCCAGGCGTCGTGGAATGGGAGGGCGAAGCCGATCTGGAGGAGCCCGAGACCCGACTCCCGGCGGAGGCCCCCCCCTCGCACCAGAACCTGAGCCAACTTCCTGTCCTGGAGTTCGAGATTCCCGATCTGGCTTCGGAGAGCTCGGCCGTCGGGGTATGGGCATCCAACCTCGGGCTCCGATCGCCCACCGAAGAAGCTCGCTTCCGCCTCGTGTGGATGCTCGCCCGCGAGACTCCTCGGCTCGCCTGCGACGGCCAGGGTAGCCGGGAGCCGCCGTACCCGATCGAGACCGGTGAGCCCACGACGGTCCTCCAGGAAGGCTGGAACGCCTACCTGGCTGCACGCTCGCTGGAGGGGACGGTCCAGATCACCGATCCGGTCCAAGATCTCGACACGCCCCTGGGGGTGACCCAGCTCCTGCTCGACCTCGACCGAGTGCAGGGCCCCGACACCCTCGAGCTGACCTGGTCCACCTTGGAAGGCATGGAGTGCCCCGACCTCTTCGACTTCGTCTCGACCCTCCTGAGCGAATCCCCGGAGGCCCTCAGCGCCCTGGCTTCTCCGACGACGAATGGCGTAGCGACCTCCAGCGCTGCCGCCCGATCCTGGGCCAAGACCAAGACCAAGACCAAGACCAAGACCAAGGCAAAGGCAAAGGCAAAGGCAAAGGCAAAGACCAAGACCAAGACCAAGACCAAGACCAAGGCAAAGGCGAAGGCGAAGGCGAAGGCTGAGGCCAAGGCCAAGGCCAAGGAAGGCCAAGGCGAAGACCAAGGCCAAGGCGAAGACCAAGGCCAAGGCGAAGACCAAGGCCAAGGCGAAGACCAAGGCCAAGGCGAAGACCAAGGCCAAGGCGAAGACCAAGAAGAAGACCCGCTCCAAGTCCAAGGTCCTGGTCAAGCTCGCTTCCAGCACCCATCCCGGGAGGTAGGGACGATGCGCGCACGAACCGTCGGGGGAGGCCTGGCGCTCTCCTGACGTTGACATGCCTCGGCCCCCCGGGGGCCGGGTACGTCGGCTGGCAGTACGCGCGGATCGACCTTTCCGGCGAGCTCCGGAATCTCTCCCGCGAGGCGGTGCAGAAGGCCGTGGAGGCAGCGCGTGCAGCGATGGGCACAGCCTCCCTGGCCGTCGACGTGGCCCGAGCCACGTCGACGGCCTACGGCCTCGCCCGCTACCTCCGCGACCGGCTCGCAACCCAGGGCGTGCTGCAGAGCGCCCTGCAAGCGGCCTGGGCCGCCACGCCCCGCGCCGTCACGGCCCTCGGCGGTGGGTCCTCCACGAGCGACGACGATGGAGGAAGCTGGCGGGACTGGGTTCCCGACTTCTCGAGCCGGGACGGAGACGGCTGGATCCCCGTCCCAGGAGACGGCTGGGGGGCGGCCCTGGGGCTGAGGCTGGGGGAGCGACTCCTCCCCTGGTAGGGGACAGCCTCAGGAATCACGAAGCCCGCCCCTCGGGGGGCGGGCTTCCTCACGTCCGACGGCTAGACGTTCGGGTTGGACGCCGCCATCTTCTCGATGCGGGCCTGGGCCTTCTTCGCCTTCACGTCCTTCGGGATGAGCGCCACGGTCTGGCGCCAGCACTTCACGGCTTCCTGCTCCCGACCGGTCTTGGCCAGCAGGTTCCCGAGGTAGAAGTGCTGCACACCGGCACGGTGGTCGTTCGCGATCAGGTTCCGGAAGAGCTGCTCGGCTTCCTCGTAGTTCGAGACCGAGTAGAGCTTGAAGGCCAGCCACTCCATGATGTCCAGGTTGTTGGGGTTCTGCTGGAGCATCCC
>JBDHIJ010000019.1:0-49824 GCA_039587435.1 Gemmatimonadota bacterium | reverse complement strand
CCACGCCAGCCTGCTCGCCGGCGCCGCCGAGGGCGCCGGATGACGCGTCGCCGTCGGCGCCTTGGGCACGTGGGTGTGGATGAAGTTCGGGTCCTCCAAGGCGTCCATGAACTCCCGCGCCGAGTCGAACCGGTCCGCCGGGAGCTTCTCGATGGACTTCATCACTGCCGCCGCCACGTGGGGCGGCACGGTACGCCGGAGCTCCGCCACGTCCCGGGGATCCTCGGTGAGGATGCGCACCAGGATGCTCTGGGCCGACGGGCCCGTGTGGGGCGGCTGGCCCGCGAGCATCTCGTAGAGCACGCAGCCCAGGCTGTAGACGTCGGAGCGGGCGCTCAGGTCGCGGTCCGCCGACGCCTGTTCCGGGCTCATGTAGTGGGGCGTGCCCAGGGAGAGCCCGGTCTCGGTCATGCGCCCGCCGCCGGCGGCACTGATGGCCACCGCGATCCCGAAGTCCGCCACCACGGGCCGTCCGTCGTGAAGCAGGATGTTGGCCGGCTTGATGTCGCGGTGGATGACGTCGTTGCGGTGGGCGTAGTCCAGGGCGTCGGCCACGTCCCGGGCGATGCGGACGGCTTCCTCCACCCCCAGCTGCCCCTCCCGCTCGATGCGGTCCCTCAGCGTCTCGCCGTCGATGAACGGCATGACGTAGTAGAGGAAGCCGTCGGCTTCTCCGGAGTCGAAGAGCGGAAGGATATGGGGGTGCTGGAGGTTGGCGGTGGTCTTGATCTCGGCCAGGAAGCGCTCGGCGCCGATGACGGCGGCCAGCTCGGGCTTGAGGATCTTGAGCGCGACTTTGCGCTCGTGCTTGATGTCCTCGGCGAGGTAGACGCTGGCCATGCCGCCCTCGCCGAGCTTCCGCTCGATGCGGTAGCGGCCGGCCAGGGCGGATTCCAGGCGCTGGGTGTGGGAGTCGCTCATCGGTTCGCCTCCCCCACCGCCTCCAACAGCTCCGTGAACCAGTTCGTCACAATGACGTGGCGTTCATCCGCGGTCCCGGTCGCCGCGTTGGTGGGGGAACTGCCCTCCGACAGTCGCGTGGTGACGAACCGGTCTCCCTCGGGATGGAGGTCCCAGTCTTCGACGTTGCGGTAGTCACCGGCGAGCACGAACTCCGTAGAGAGCACCCGGAATGCGGGCTCCCGCTGCACCCGGGCCGCGAAAAGCGAATCCTCCCCCGGGTAGGATCTCCAGTAGTAGATGGAGTTCCCGTCCGGGGACCAGTTCGGACGAGACCCGCCCAGACTCGACACCTGCATCGGCTGCCTGGGCTCGGGAAAGCTCCGGACGAAGATCTCGTCTCGCCCCGTCTCGTCCGACTGGTAGGCCGCGAGGTCTCGCTGGGGTGCCACGCGGGCCCAGTTGCGGTTCCCCTCAGCGGCCACGTAGGCCTGAGCGGATGTGCTGTCTGGAACCTGCATGGTCCAACTGTTGTTGCGGGCCGCGGACCCGCCCCGTGTGAATATCAGGACGTTGTCCTCCAGCCACTGGTCGGGGCGGGCCCGCCCTCCTGGCTCGGAGAAGATGCGCTCGGGAGCGCTGTCGTCGAACACGTTCTTCACATACATATGGCGTCCAGACGCCCCCCGGGCCGAGCTGAACGCAATCCGGGTCCCGTCCGGAGACCAGGCCGGGTAGTAGTTGATGGTCCCCTCGGATGTGAGGCGCGTCGGGGTCGTCTGAAGCTCCACGTTGTATTCGTAGATCATCAACGGAGCACTCAAATCGCTCGGTCCGGTGCCGCTGTATGCGACCCGTTCGCCGTCGGGGGCCCAGCGCACTGTCCGAATCACCCTCGGCGGGAGCGGGGCGACCTCCTCGGAACCATCCAGCCCGACCACGAGCAACTCCGCAGGCGGCGTTCCCGCGGCCTGGAATGCTCCGCCCGCCCGGTACACGAGCGTGCCGGTGTTGGACACGCTTACGTGGGCGACGAAATCGAAGGCCAGCCCAATGCCCTGAAGCACCGGTGTTGCCTCCCCTCCGACCTCGCCCGAGCTCGGATCGAAGGGGCGCGCCCAGACTCCGCCCTCCTGATCCACATAGAGAACGTGACCCGTCTCGACGTATTTCGGTGCGATCCCGCCCGGGATGATGGGCACGATCTGGTCCGTCTCCATGTCCACGAAGTACGAGGTGTACGTGTCCCCGGACGATGCCAACAGTCCACGGCCGCCCGGGAGGAGATGGGGGTTCGTCAGGTCCGTGTCCGCGGCATGCGTGATGCGCGTCGGCTCTCCCCCGGTCTCCGGGACCCGGTAGATCCGCCCGCCATCGGAGAATACGATCGAGCCCTCATCTCCCCAGTGAGGCTGGCGGAGTTGGCCTCTCTCCGGGGCCACGATCCGAGGCGCACCGCCCGAGAGTGCCACCTTCATCAGGGTGTTCTGAGCTTCGAACGCGATCCAATCACCATCCGGCGAGAATACGGGCCAGAACGCATCTCCTTCGTAAAGGACTCGGAATTGTTCCTCGTCGATCCGTCGGACCCACAGCTTCCGGGTGGTGGGGGTGGTGCCCGAGACGTACGCGAGGTGCGAGCCGTCCGGCGAGATCATGATCGTGGAGATGCTTGTGGGCTCCTCGCTCAGTTCCAGGTGTGCCCGGACAGCCATCGGGACCGGGGCCTCGGGTTCTGGCTTGAGCCACCCCCAGGCGGCCAGACCCGTCACCACGACGATCGCAGCGGCCATGCCTCGAACGACCCCAGGTGAGGCTCCCGAGGGCTCGGCGTCGGACGTAGCCGGTGGCGCGGCAACCCGCCGAGCCCGTGTCGCCACCGTGTAGCTCCCTGAACTCACTGGCGGAATCGAAGCGGTCTGCCGGCAGCTTCTCGATGGACTTCATGACCACGGCCGCCACGTTGGGCGGTACGGTGCGGCGGAGCTCGGTGAGATTCCGCGGGTCCTCGGTGAGAATCCGCACCAGCACGCTCTGGGCACTGGGTCCCGTGTGCGGCGGCTGGCCCGCCAGCATCTCGTAGAGCACGCAGCCCAGGCTGTACACGTCCGAGCGTGCGCTCAGGTCGCGGTCTGCTGAAGCCTGTTCCGGGCTCATGTAGTGTGGCGTGCCCAGGCTGAGGCCCGTCTCGGTCATGCGGCCGCCGCCGGCGGCGCTGATCGCCACCGCGATCCCAAAGTCCGCCACCACGGGCCGTCCGTCGTGAAGCAGGATGTTGGCGGGCTTGATGTCGCGGTGGATGACGTCGTTGCGGTGGGCGTAGTCCAGCGCGTCGGCCACGTCCCGGTCTCGCCGTCGATGAACGGCATGACGTAGTAGAGGAAGCCTTCGGCTTCCCCGCTATCGAAGAGGGGGAGGATGTGGGGGTGCTGGAGGTTGGCGGTGGTCTTGATCTCGGCCAGGAAGCGCTCGGCGCCGATGACGGCGGCCAGCTCCGGCTTGAGGATCTTGAGCGCGACTTTCCGCTCGTGCTTGATGTCCTCGGCGAGATAGACCGAAGCCATGCCGCCCTCGCCGAGCTTCCGCTCGATGCGGTAGCGGCCGGCCAGGGCGGATTCCAGGCGCTGGGTGTGTCCGTCGCTCACGGGGCCTGCCCGGTCAGTCGGTTCAGCTCCTCGAACCAGTTCACGACGATCCAGAACTGGTTCCCGTCCGGTCGATCACCCGACGGTCCCGAACTGGCCGGTACGGTGGATGCGGCGCGCCCGGTGTCCCGGTCCAGGTCCCATCGTCCAAACTCGTCCGCTTGCCACACGACCTCCCTGCCCAACGGCACTACGCCGGCTCCCACCTCCAGGTCCACGCGAACGATCGAGCGGTTGTCGAGGCTCTGGTAGAAGATCGATTGCCCATCTCCGCTCCACACCGGTCGTCTTCCTCCCTCCGAGGAGATTCGCCACTTCCCCTGCGGTGTCGGGAAGTCCCTCACGAAGATCTCCGGCCGGTCGAACTCCAGAGACGTATAAACCGCGAATCGGCCCGACGGGTCGAGGTCGAAATCGAACTCTCCGTATTCGGCCTCCACCCAGGGGTAGGCCTGTGGGTCCTGGGCGAGGGGGTTCACTGCGTAGAGATCGCCCTGGGTGCTGAAGACGAGAACGGAGTCCTGGGCCCACTCTTCGGCATGCTCATCCCCGGGGATCCCGAGATCCAGGTGGATGGGGTCCGCGCCCCCGTCGCTGGGATGGATCCACAGGTCCTCGCCGGAGGTCTCCGGGCCCTCGGAGCTGTAGGCGATATGCCCTCCATCCGGGGACCAGACGCCCCGGTGACCCCCCTCGAACGAGAGCTGACGGAGGGACTCGCTCACGATGTCATAGATCCAGATCTGCCGATCGTCGGATCGGTTGCCCCCGCCGGAGTTGAACGAGAGCCGCCGGCCGTCGGCGGAGAAGCGCACCTGGTCGATGGAGCGAGGCTCGATGCGGACGGTATCCATGCCCCCGTCCGGATCCATGAGGACGATCCGCTCCTCGGTGAGCCCGGAACCGGAGAGACTCTCGGAGAACACCAGGGTGCCGTTGGAGGACGCGGTGAAGAACGCGATTCGTCCGCTTACACCTACCTCGTCCAGAACCGGGATGGGCGCGCCTGTGACCTCGTGGGTGTCCAGATCGAAGGGGAGAGCGAACAGCCCTCCCTCAGGATGCCCGAAAAGAACATGTCCGGTGTCCACGTACTGGGGATCCACGGCCTCCTCCAGAAGCGTGACAGCTTCCCTCGTTTCCATGTCCAGAAGACCGATCCCCAGGCCCTGGGTCGTGAAGAGGACCCCCGAGCCGTCGGGAAGCAGGAAGGGGCTTCGCCCCATGCCCTCTCCGAGCCGCTCCGCGTCACCCCCGGTGGAGCTGACCCTCCATAGATCCCAGGTGCCTTGATCGCCGAAGACGATGGTTCCGTCCTCCCCCCAGTGGGGCGTGCTGGGGTCGATCTCGTCGATCCGCACGAGCGTGATGGGCGAACTCGCCGAAGCCGCGATCTTGAACAGGTTGCCGCCGCTGACGAACGCTACCCACTCGCCGTCGGGGGAAAGGGCGATCCATCGGTCGGCGTCCTCGGTTCCCGGCATGAGTCGGAAGTCCGGCTGATCCAGAGCGCGGCTCATGACCCCGCCTATCGTGTTGATGGCGATCCGGTTTCCGTCTGCCGAGATCCGAACGCCCTGTCGGTCCCAGTTCCGCTCGTCGTCGAGTTGGACGGTGGCCCGGACGGTGGGCTGGGGTGACGCCTCTTCGTCCCCTCCGGTCAGTAGCGCAGTTCCGGCGAGAGCGCCGAGGACCACGATTACGGCGACGGCCGCCTGGGACCGGCGGTCGGCCAGCCAACCGGATCCGGCTTCGGTGTCCGTCGGCTCGACCGCGGGAGCCGGCCTCGCCCGCGTCGCCACGGTGTAGCTGAACGACTCGTCGTCGAGCGCCGCCCTGAACTCACTGGCCGAGTCGAAGCGGTCGGCCGGGAGCTTCTCGATGGACTTCATGACCACGGCTGCCACGTTGGGCGGCACCGTGCGGCGGAGCTCGGTGAGATTCCGCGGGTCCTCGGTCAGGATCCGCACCAGCACGCTCTGCGCGCTGGGTCCCGTGTGCGGCGGCTGGCCGGCCAGCATCTCGTAGAGCACACAGCCCAGGCTGTACACGTCCGAGCGGGCGCTCAGGTCGCGGTCGGCCGATGCCTGCTCCGGGCTCATGTAGTGGGGGGTGCCGAGACTCAGGCCGGTCTCGGTCATCCGCCCGCCGCCGGCCGCCGAGATGGCCACCGCGATCCCGAAGTCGGCCACCACCGGGCGGCCATCGTGCAGCAGGATGTTGGCCGGCTTAATGTCGCGGTGGATGAGGCCACGTCCCGGGCGATGCGCACGGCCTCCTCCACCCCCAGCTGGCCCTCGCGCTCGATGCGGTCCCTCAGGGTCTCGCCGTCGATGAACGGCATGACGTAGTAGAGGAAGCCGTCGGACTCTCCGCTATCGAACAGCGGCAGGATGTGGGGGTGCTGGAGGTTGGCGGTGGTCTTGATCTCGGCCAGGAAGCGCTCGGCGCCGATGACGGCGGCGAGTTCGGGCTTGAGGATCTTGAGCGCGACCTTCCGCTCGTGCTTGATGTCCTCGGCGAGATAGACTGAAGCCATGCCGCCTTCGCCGAGCTTCCGCTCGATGCGGTAGCGGCCGGCCAGGGCCGATTCCAGGCGCTGGGTGTGCCCGTCCGTCATCGGCTACCCCCGAGAATCGCCTCCACCTCGGTGAACCAGTTCTGGACCAGGATCAACGTGGCGTCGGGGGTGTCAGCTTCCTGCGGCCCCGCTGCCTCGACGTTGCGGGCCATCAGGAACGAGCGACCGTCCAGGCTCACGTCGTAGCTTCGGCTCCCATTCCGGGCGATGTAGTCTTCGCCAACCTCGAACAATGCGGTCCTGGCCGTCACCTGGAGGTCGGGGTCGGCTCGCACCGCCGCGGCCACCAGCCTGCCGCCTGACTTGTAGAACAGCTCGGTCCCGTCGCGCGACCAGAGCGGCTCACTGCCTCCCCCCACCGAGACCTGGATACGGCTGTGCTCTACCTCGGGGAAGGGACGGACGAACACCTCACGAGCACCGGTGACGTCCGATACGTAGGCCAGCCATCGGCCGTCGGGAGAGAGCGTGGGCGCGGTCTCGTCGTACTCCCGGTCGAGGACCAGGGTGATCGAATCTGACGTGCCGCTGGCGAAAGCCACATCCCGCGGCCGGGTCATGATCGTATACACGAACTCGTCGTCCGAGGGCGTCAGGGAGGGCTGACCGATGGCCACGGTCGTGGTAAACAGTACCTCGGCCTCAGCCTGACTGCCGTCCGCCCGGATGCGCACGATCTCGGTGACGTCGCCTCGGAAGCGGCCGTACACAAGAGAGCGGCCGTCCGATGTCCACTCCACGGGGATCATCGATCCGTAGCCGGGATCCGAGATTCGCGTGAGGGGTCCCGCCGGAAGTTCCTTCACCCAGATCTCCGGAAGGTCGCCGAAGACACCTACGGCGATTCGTGTGCCATCGGGCGAGAGGAACGCTCCCCCGAGATCGTCGGGTGCCCAGTCCGAGTCCACCGGTTCGAAGTCACCGCTTCGGTCCGTCCAGACCAGGTACTCATGGTCGCCTCCACCTCCCTGAGTCCCGCCCCGGACGTAGACCATGGTACCATCATCCCCCAGCACCATGCTGGCGTTGCCCATCTGGGTCCTTACGCCCTGGAACAGCGGAACGCCCAGGGCGCCCAGCTGCCTGGCGTCCACATCAAAGGGGGCGGCGAACACCGCCCCGTCGTCCCGCACGTAGACGATGTGCCCAGACTCCAGGTACCATGCCCGGTCGACGCCGTCGAGAATGTACTCCACCTCCCGGGTGGCGAAGTCGGCGAGGCCCAGCCGGCATCCACCCGAGCATGACACCACGAGGGCGAAGTCCGCGCCCTCGATGCCCTGGAGCCATCGCATGGTTCCCACGTTGGCCAGCGTGTCGACGGCGCTGCCCCCGTCCTCGGAGATGCGGGCAAGGCGGTCGCCTTCGTCCAGTTCGAACAGGATCGTGCCGTCCTTCATCCAGTGGATGGCGCTCGAACCGCCGTCCACGTCCTCGGCCAGAGTCACCGGGGCGCCTCCTCGTACCGGCCGCTTCACCAGCAGTCTGTTGTGGCGGAACGCCACCCACTCCCCGTCCGGACTGAACGTAGGATCCCGGGCATCTTCGGTGCCGGGGAGATAGGTCCCGTCCTCGTCACCCCGGGCCTTGTAGAACAGCGCTACCTGCCGGGCATCTGTCCGGTCCGCGTAGATCATCCCGGACCCATCCGGAGCCAGGGCGATCCCTGTTCCCCACGGATAGGCTGGCCCCAGAGCAGGAAACTCGAGTTTCTGTCGCTGGACTGGGGCCGAACTCCCGTCGGAGCCGAGCCGGCCGGTCGCGGCTGCCACCAGCGTCACTGCGGCGAGCGCCGTGGCAGCGAAGGCCAGGGCCCTCCATCGTCCGGCACCGCCCCGGTCATCAGAACCGACAGCACCGGGTCCATGCCGGAACGACGAATCCGAGAGGGCGGAACCGAAGTCGGCGGCCCTGGTGAAGCGGTCGGCCGGCAGCTTTTCCAGCGCCTTCCGTATGGCTGCATCCACGTTGGCCGGGACCGTCTTCCGGGAGGCGGTGGCGGACACCGGGTCTCCCTGGATGATCTTCCCCAGTACGGCCTGGGCGGTGTTGCCCAGGTACGGTGGCTCGCCGACCAGCATCTCGTAGAGCACGCAGGCCAGCGCGTAGATGTCGGCGGACGGCCCGATACTCTGATCCCCGGTGGCCTGCTCCGGGCTCATGTAGTAGGGGGTGCCGACGCTCAAGCCCGTTTCGGTGAGGCGGCTGCCGCCGGCCCCTACCGCCAGGGCGATTCCGAAGTCCGCCACGAGGGGCTCGCCACGACTGAGCAGAATGTTGCCGGGCTTGATGTCTCGGTGGACGATGCCCGCGTCGTGGGCCACCTGGAGCGCGTTGCATACGGATGTGGCGATGCCCAGAGCTTCGTCCACGGGAAGCTGCTTCTCACGGGCGATCCGGTCTCCCAAGGTCTCGCCGTCGATGTAGGGCATGACGTAGAAGAGGAACCCGTCGGCCTCGCCCGAGTCGAACAGGGGCAGGATGTGGGGATGCTGGAGGTTGGCGGTCGTCTCGATCTCGGTCAGGAACCGCTCTGCCCCCACCACGGCCGCCAGCTCGGGCTTCAGGACCTTGACCGCCACCTGACGGTTGTGGCGGACGTCCTGGGCCAGGTACACCGTGGCCATCCCGCCCTCGCCGAGTTCCCTCTCGATCCGATACCGGTCAGTCAGGGCCGCGCTCAGCCGCTGGGTATGGGAGTCGGTCATCGGCTGCCCCCGAACCGGCCTTCCAGTTCATCGCCCAGGTTCTGAACGAGCACCAGGTCGGAGAAATCGTCTCCGGACCCGGCGATGCGGGCGATCAGGAAACGTTGGCCATCGGCCGAGATTCCGTACGACGCGGAGTTGTTGGCGAAGTAGAAGCCCTCCGGGACGTTGAAGAGGACCTCCCGGCTCAGGACCGCCAGGGTGGGCTCGACGCGGATCCCGGCCACCATGAGATCCCGGTCTCCGTTGGTGGTAGGCCCGTTCGTCACGTAGTAGAGCTGGGCTCCGGAGGGGCCCCAAACCGGAGCCCGGCCGCCTCCGTCCGACACCTGCACCTTCCGGCCCTGGCTGTCGGGGAACGGTCGGATGAACACCTCGCGCCGCCCCGTCTCGTCCGAGTGATACGCCAGCCAGCGTCCGTCGGGAGAGACCGTCGGAGCGGTCTCGTCGTACCGCGTGACCACCAGGGGAGTCGGCTCGCTGTCCACTCCCGGACGGACCGCGAAGATGTCGCGGCCACCGGTCACGCCCGCGGTGCCCCCCGTGCGCAGGATCAGCCACTCCCCATCGGGGCTCCAGTGGGCCTCGGCCACCCAGCGCTCCCAGTCGTAGACGAGTTCCGCCTCACCCGCGCCATCGGCGCGTTTCGTCCAGGGCTTGAGGTAGGAGTTGCCCGCTCCGCTCCGGTCCGAGAGGAAGAGCACCCGCTCCCCGTCGGGGGACCATCGCGGGAACCGCTCCTCCCCTTCGGCGAAGGTCAGGCGGGAGAGCGGACCGTCGGGGAGTTCCTTGATCCAGATGTCGTTCCCGAGGTCGGTATGTGCCTTCAGGGCGAGCCGGGTCCCATCCGGGGAAAGCGCCCACCCGCGGTCGTCGGTGCTGGAGTCGAACGTCCAGCCCTCGTCCACCGGAGTCGCCGCCCCGTCGCGGCTTACCCAGACCAGCTCGAACACCGTGGACAGGGCCGTACCGGTCCAATAGAGGACGGAGCCGCCTCTCGACGCCGTGAAGCGGGAAACACCGTTGGCAGCGATCTGCAGACCCTCGAGGACGGGAATGGGGGGTTCGCTGAACGCCATGGCGTCCGCGTCGAACGGCGCGGCCATGATCTGGCCCTCCTCGGTGGCGAACAGCACGAGGCCGTTGTCGAGGGGGAAGGCCCCGGTGCCGGGTGTGAGGACATTCCGCTCACCGGTGGCCAGGCGGATGGCCTCGATCCGGGTAGCGTCCGGGCCGAACTCGGTGAAGATCGCCACCTCTCCACCGTCTACCACATGCAGGAACGCCGGGAGGTTGTTGTCGAGCGTGGGTGGCGTGACCAATTCCGTTTCACCTCCGCCGGCCGGGACCCTCTTGATCAGGTTGCCCTCCTGGGAACGGTAGTAGATGAACCCGTCCGGCCCCCACGTCGTGCAGCATACGGCGTCGGTGGCCAGGGTCCGGCTGAGGCCACCCCGCACTCCGGTGATCTTGACCTCACCGGATACGGTGAACGCGACCTCGTCCCCATCCGGGGATACCGCGGGCCACTGCCCGCCCTCCGCCCCCGGGATGGCCGTGGCGCTGAGATCGGACAACGTCCGGTGGAACAGTTGGGTCTGGCCCAGGACCACTCCCATGTAGACGTAGCTCGAGCCGTCCCGGGAGAAACTCATGCCGGCCGTGGGTCCCAGGTCCTCCGGTGGGGCCAGCGTGAAGCGCTGTACCGGAGGGGCCGGGGCTGGACGGGTGAGCGCCCAACCCAGCGCGCCTGCCAGCAGGACGACGAGGGTCGCCAGTCCCATGACGAGACCGTTCGGTCGGCCGGGTCGAGCGGCGGGCGCGGTGGCCTCCTCCCCCCCGTACCGGAAGTCGCGATCGCCCAGCGCATCGGCGAACCCGTTGGCCCCGGTGAACCGGTCGGCAGGGAGCCGTTCGAGCGCCTTCCGAATCGCCGAGTCCACGTTCGGAGGGATGGACTTGCGGACCGTGGTGGCCGACACCGGCTCGCCCTGGATGATTTTCCCGAGGACCGCCTGCGCCGTGCTCCCCACGTACGGGGGGTCCCCCGTGAGCATCTCGTACAGCATGGCGGCCAGGGCGTACGTGTCGCTCGCCGGGCCGACGGTCTGGTCCCCCGTGGCCTGCTCGGGGCTCATGTAGTACGGGGTACCCAGCGACAGGCCCGTCTCCGTGAGCCGGCTACCGCCGGCCGCGCCCACCGCGAGGGCGATCCCGAAGTCGGCGACCAGCGGCTCGCCACGACTCATCAGGATGTTCCCGGGCTTGATGTCCCGGTGCACGATGCCCTGGTCATGAGCGGTCTGGAGGGCGTGGGCTACGCCGGTTGCGATGCGGATCGCCTCCTCCACCGGGAGCTGCTTCTCGCGGTCGATGCGCTCCCTCAGCGTCTCGCCGTCGATGAAGGGCATGACGTAGTAGAGGAACCCGCCGGCCTCGCCCGAGTCGAACAGGGGCAGGATGTGGGGATCCTGCAGGTTCGCGGTCGTCTTGATCTCGGCCAGGAACCGCTCTGCGCCGACCACGGCGGCCAGCTCGGGCTTCAGGACCTTCAGAGCCACCTTCCGCTCGTGCTTCAAGTCCTCCGCCAGGTAGACCGTGGCCATCCCTCCCTCACCCAGCTCGCGCTCGATGGCGTACCGGCCCTCCAGGGCCTCGTTCAGCCGGGTGATCAGGTCTTCGCTCATTGGTCCTTCTTGCCTATCAGTTGGAACCATCGCCCAGTGCGGCGCGCATCTCGGTGAACCAGTTCACCACGACGCGATGGATCTGGGGCATTCCGTCGGACTCCCCGTCCGGCCGGTTGATGTCGGCCTCGGAGATGATCATCCGATCACCATCAGGGTGCAGATCCCACGTGCTCTCCACGTACTCCCCCACCAGGACCACCTCTGTGGAGAGAACCCGGAAGTCCGGTTCGGTGCGGACCTCGGCATACAGCAGGCTGTCGAGGCCCGTCTCGGTTTTCCAGAAGTAGATGCGACTCCCATCCCGGCTCCACCGCGGCCGGTCACCGCCGCCCTCCGAGATCAGGATGGGCGGGCCGGGCTCTGGATAGGACCGGACCACGAGCCGGTTACCCTCCCCCGGAGCATCACTGGACAGGAACGTGGCCCAGCGCTCGTCGGGGGAGACGGAGATGGAGCCCAGATCGCCGTCGATATCGAGGTAGATCTCGACCTCCCCTGGCGTGTCGGCCGACGCGAACATGAGCTCGCTGCTGCCCGTTCTTGGCCCACCGGTGAACGCGACCCGACCGTCCGACGCCCAGTGGTAGGGGACGTCCTGTCCGTCCTGGTCCACCAGCGGAGCGGGCTCCCCGCCGGTGGCCGGGACGGTGAACAGGTTCCCCGAGGAGATGGCGCCCATGGCGTCGCCGTCCGGCCCGATGGTCTCCTGCGCATCCAGGTACACGATGCGCGTACCGTCCGGCGACCAGACCGGGAAGGCCTGGGTTCCGTCCTCCGTCAGGCGACGGGTGGCCGTCCTCAGTTCGAGGTCGTAGGCGTAGATGCTGCTCCGGCCGGTCAGGTCCCCGGGAGGAAGGCCGGCGAAGGCCACTGAGGAACCGTCCGGCGACCATCGCACGTTCCGGATCCTCCGCGGGCGGATGGGGACCCGGGTGGACTCTCCGGTTTCGAAGTCCACCACCACCAGGCGCTGCAGGAACGAGCCACCTACCGCTCCGGGCTCTCCCTGCAGATACGTCATGGTCCCGGAGCGCGAGAAGCTCACCACCGGCGCCATCCCGGCGGAAAGCACGATGCCGGACAGAACGGGTACCGGATCTCCGGACAGGACCCGGTTGTCCTCGTCGTACTCGCTGACCCAGAGAGATCCGGCGCCGTCCACGTAGGCCATGTGTCCGGTGGCCAGGAGGTAGGCGCCTCTCGCATCGGGTATGAATGTCCAGATGGAGTCCGATTCGATGTCCAGCAGCATGACCGACCGGGCCTCCACGGACGAGAACATGAGCGTCCGTCCGTCCGGGAGGGCCACTGGGTTGAAGGCGATGCCGCCCTCCAGTTCGGCAAGCGTCTCCACCTCACCGCCTGACTCGGGGATCCGGGTCAGATACGGCTGCTGCCCCCCGAACTCGAAGAACGTGATGGTCCCATCTCCGTTCCAGGTGGGGAACAGCCGTGCGCCACGAGCGTCCTCGGACCCGAGGATCTCCCGGGGTGCTCCCCCGGTCGTGGGGATTCGGTTGATGGTGAAGTTGTTGGAGCTATAGACGATTTCCGAGCCGTCGGGGGAGAACGACATGAACATGGCGGCCTCGGTCCCCGGCATGTGGCGGAAGACGGCCTCGGCCGATGATCGGACGAAGATCCCGTCCAATGTGCCCCGATCGCCGACGAAGGCGAAGTAATCCCCATCCGGGGCCACATGGATGATCTCGGGGCCTTCCACCGTGAGGTCGCCCAGCCCGATTTCCATCCGGGTAGCGGGCGCCTCCGGAGGCGGTTGGGGTCCGCCCCGGACCAGCAACCCGACGACTGCCACCGCCAACACTCCGGCCACCGGAAGGCTCCATGGCATGCTGCGGCTCGGTGCCGCGGTGCCCTCGGCGGGAACGGCACCCTGCACCCCGGTCCGGGCAGCCGTCCGCTCGTACCGGAAGCCCGGCTCTCCCAGTGCATCCGCGAAGGCCTTTGCGCTCTTGAATCGGTCAGCGGGGAGCTTCTCCAGGCCCTTCTCCAGTGCGGACTGGACGTTCTCGGGTACCGAACTGCGAACGCTGCTGATGTCTCGCGGGTCCTCGGTGAGGATCCGCATGAGGACGGCCTGGGCGCTGGGTCCCGTATGGGGGGGCTGGCCGGCCAGCATCTCATACAGCACGCATGCCAGGGCGTAGGTGTCGGAGCGGGCGTCCACGTCCCGGTCGGCCGAGGCCTGCTCCGGGCTCATGTAGTGGGGCGTGCCGACGCTCATGCCCGTCTCGGTCAGACGACCGCCCCCGGCGGCGCTGATGGCGATGGCGATTCCGAAGTCGGCCACCACCGGTTCGCCGGCGTGGATCAGGATGTTGGCCGGTTTGATGTCGCGATGGACGATGTCCCGCTCATGCGCGTACGCCAGGGCGGCTCCCACCGCCCGGGTGATCC
The DNA here is from genome assembly GCA_039587435.1 of Gemmatimonadota bacterium. Lineage (GTDB taxonomy): Bacteria > Gemmatimonadota > Gemmatimonadetes > Longimicrobiales > Gaopeijiaceae > JBDHIJ01. The sequence goes on along the minus strand of JBDHIJ010000019.1, from coordinate 35,882 downwards.
GGACCGCTTCGTCGACAGGGAGTTGCTTCTCCCGATCCAGGCGATCCCGCAGCGACTCCCCCTCCACATAGGGCATCACGTAGTAGAGGAACCCGTCCGCTTCACCGGAGTCGAAGAGGGGGAGGATGTGGGGATGCTGAAGGGCCGCCGTCGTCTTGATCTCGGCCACGAACCGTTCGCCCCCGATGACCGCCGCTAGCTCCGGCTTGAGGACCTTGATGGCGACCTGCCTGTCGTGCTTCAGGTCCTGGGCCAGATAGACGGTGGCCATTCCACCGGAACCGAGTTCGGACTCGATGCGGTAGCGGTCCGTCAGGGCCGCACCGAGTCGATCCAGCACTTCGCTCATCCAAGCCTCACGTTGGACTCGGGGGTGCGGGCGCCGGGGGGCAGGGTCCGGCCCACGATGATGGAGATGTTGTCGGTCCCACCGCCGTCCAGAGCGTCCTGGAGCAGCTGTTCGGCCACCTGCCGGGCGCTGGTCATGTCAGCCAGACGCTCCCGGATCTGTTCGTCCGACACGTGCTTGGTGAGACCGTCGCTGCACAGGAGCACGACCGCCCCCCAATCCCGTTCGATCCGCGTGACCACGGGCGCAGCGGACTCACCGCCGATGGCGCTGGACAGCATGTGGGCCCAGCGGGTCTTCTCGGCCTGGGTCTGGGTCAGGGCTCCGCTGTCGATGAGGTCCTGGGCCCAGGTCTGGTCCCGCGTGATCTGGCTCAGCGTGTCGTTCTGGTAGACGTAGCCGCGGGAGTCGCCGATCTGGAGCAGATAGGCGTGGGGCCAGAGGCCCAGGAAGAGGGTCAGCGTGGTAGCGAACGACCGCTCGCCGCCCTCCCGTTCGGCCCGTTTGAGGAGGCTCTCGTGGCACTCCAGCGCCGCGTCATGCAGCAGACGGGAGAACACCTCCGGGTCGGACGCTTCGGCCACATTGGCCTCGTGAAAGGACCTGGATACGGACTCGACCAGGTCGTGCACCGCGATCTGGGCCGCCTCGCCGCCCCCGGCGGCGCTCCCCACGCCATCGGCCACGATCCCGAGCGAAGCCAGCCGCTCCGCGAACACGATCTGGAGATCTCCCGTCTCGAGGCTGCTGTCCGCCACGGCCACCCCCTGGGTGAGGGCTCCCAGGAAGAAATGGTCGTCGTTCGACTCCCTCACCCGACCCCGGTGCGTGAGCCCCCAGGCCTCGATGTCCGAGAACTGCGGCGCTTCGAGAGCGGGAGGGGACACTGCAGGGGACGATTCCGTCGCCTCGGCGGAGTGCTGGCCGGTACTCCTTCTGAACCGTCGAAACAGGAAATCGGCGCTCATGCTCCTGGCTCGCTCGGGAGGGGGTGTACCGCCACCGGGGCCGGCGGGGGGCTCGGCTCGAGGCGGGATGATGTGCAGGCGAAGGCCCAACATCCGATCTAAACCAGCTTAAACGCAAGTGTTACAGTCCCGGCGCACCATCTCGATTCCCCTTGTGTGGTGCGGCCAAATGCGGGTATGCTCAGGCCGCCATGACGGACGATACCTCCCCCACAACTCCCGGTCCCTCCAGCGGTTCGGACTCGGATTCGACTGCTGCTCCCGATCGCTCGGAGGGCGGCGGGGACACGATTTCCGCCCTGCAGGAGGCCCTGGGCTCCGAGTTCGAGGTCAAGCGCGAACTCGGCTCCGGAGTCATGGCGCACGTCTATCTGGCCACGGAGACCGGACTGAACCGTCCGGTGGCCCTCAAGGTCCTGCGGCGGGGGAGGGCGTCGGACGAGACGTCGCGCAAGCGCTTCGAACGGGAGGCCCGTGCCTCGGCCTCGCTGTCGCATCCCAAGGTGGTACAGGTCTACCGGTTCGGTCGCCTCCCGGATGAGACCCCCTACCTGGTCATGCGCTACGTGAAGGGGCGGACCATGGAGGAGCGGCTCGCCGCCGAGGGCCGGCTCGACCTGAAGACCGGACGGCAGGTGCTGGCCGAGGTGGCGTCGGCGCTGGCCGCCGCCCACCGGAACGGGATCATCCACCGGGACGTCCGGGCCGCCAACGTCCTCTGGGACGACGAGGCGAACGAGGCCCTGCTCTCGGACTTCGGGATTGCGGCCATCCAGGAGCCCAGCGGCGAAGACGCCGTCCGGCTCACCCAGACCGGGCAGATGGTGGGGACTCCTCAGTACATGTCGCCGGAGCAGCTGGAGGAGAGGGAACTCACCACCCAGGCCGACATCTACGCCTTCGGGCTCCTCGGATATGAACTCCTGGCCGGCGAGGGGCCCTACGGCGCCCGCACCAACGTGGACTGGATCACGGCCCACCTCTCCAGGGATCCCCGGCCCCTGCAGGATCTTCGGAGCGGCGTCGACGCCGACCTGGCCAATCTCCTGGGCCGGTGCCTCAACAAGGATCCGAAGCGCCGACCCACGGCCGAGGACATCGTCCGGATGCTGGGCGTTTCGCCCGGGGCGGGTCCCGCGGCCGCCGGCGGAGTCGGGAGTGGAGCACCGGGAGCCGGGGCGGGCTTCTCCAGCGACGACCCCGTCGACCTGCAGGAGCTGGTGAAGCGCCGCGTCCCCCAGATCGTCCTCATTGCCCTTGGCCTGGGGTGGGGAATGATGACCCTCATGGACCAGCTGGTGGACCGCGGCATCCTGGGGGATGTCTTCTACGAGCTCACGCTCCCCTTCGTGGCCGCCGGAGTGGCCGTCTCCACGGTGATCGCCTGGTTCCACGGAGAGAAGGGGAAGCAGAGCTCCAGCCTGCTGGAGTGGGTCCTGGTCAGCGTCATCGTGATGGTGTGGCTGGCCGTCAGCGCCTGGATCCTCATCGCGGGCTGATGTCCGCTTCCCCCGGGATCGACCGGTCCCTTCTCCACCCTGTGGAGTGCGCCTCCCTCACCCGCCTGGGCCGCGCCGGGGACGGTGGGTACGTCGTCCCGGCGGACCAGCTCACGCCGTGCAGGTATCTCCTGTCGCTGGGCATCAACGACGACCCTTCCTTCGACCGGGACTTCCTGGAGGCCGCGCCCGACGCCCGGGCCATCGGCGTGGACGCCACGGTGAACCGCGGGATCACCCGCCGCCGGATCCTCCAGTCCCGGTGGGGCATCCTCCGGACCACCGTCTCCCGAAGGTCCGCGCGCCGCGAGGTGTACCGGGAGCGCCTGCGCGGCTGCCTCGACCTGGAGCGGGTATATGGGCCGCCGAACCGGCTCCTTCAGCGCTGGGTCAGTGCCGACCCGGGTCCGGGCAACGTCACCCTGGGTGAACTGATGGACCTGTGCCCGGCCACGGATGAGCCCGGGGGGCACGACGTCTTCCTCAAGATGGACATCGAGGGAGCGGAGTGGGACCTGGCGGGGGCGATCGTCGCCCACACCGCCCGGATCCGTGCCATGGCCATCGAGTTCCACGGCATCGATCTCGACCCGGAGCGCACCAACACCTGGTTCCGGGACGTGGGGGAGCGCTTCGCGGTGGTTCACGTCCACGGGAACAACTACAGCCCGTTCTCCGAGCGCGACCGGCTGCCGCGGGCCCTGGAGGTCTCCTTCGTGAATCGATCCCTGCTTCCTCCGAACCCGCCGCTCCGGTCGGTGACCTACCCTCTGGAGGGCCTGGATCTACCCTGTGATCGGACCGCACCGGACCTGACGTTCTCGTTCCCTTGACCTCCCGAGGCAACCATTCACACATTGTGAGCATCACATTGTGTGAATTGAGTCGCACGACCCGGCCCGCGCTCGGCGGGAGACGGGTCGCCGCGGCCGGGGTGGATGACAGGCGAGGAGTGACGATGAGGACGATGAAGAGGGCGACGAAGGGCGGGGCGTCGCGTGCGATGGTGCTGGCGGTGGTGATCGGAGGGACGATGGGTCTGCACGGGGCTCTGGAGGCCCAGTCGCTGCCGGCCGGCGCGGTGGAGGTTCCGCTGGCCGAGCATGGAGGCCGCCTGGTCGTGCCGGTGTCCGCGGCCGATGGCACGAAGCTGGACTTCATCCTGACCACCGGGAACGCGGTCACCGTCCTGACCCAATCGACGGTCGACGCGTGGGGCGCTGCCCCGGAGCTCACCCTCGCGGGAAAACCGGTCCCCGTGGAGCAGACCCATGTCCTGGAGGACGCCGGTCTGGAGACCGAGGGGCGCCGGTTCGCGGGGATGATCTCACCCAACATGCTCAGCGACTTCAACGTCCTCATCGACCTCCCCAACGAGCGGCTCGTGCTCGCTCCCACCGGACGGTCCGTGGACTGGGGAGACGTCCCGCTCTCCGATCCGGTGCCCCTGCGCGTCTTCCACGGCGTCGTGCTGTCCATGGACGTGACGATGGGGGACGACCGGATCCCGGCCATGCTGGAGCTGGGCACGCCCAGGCTGCTGGCCAACCAGGCCGTGGCGGACGCCGGTCACATCGGGGACGGAGTGGCCTCCTCCCTCACCCTGGCCGGACATACCTGGACCGACCTGCCGGGCGAGGTGAGTGACCATCCGGTCATTGGACGCTTCTCGCCCAACGGCACGCCGTTCGTCCTGGTGGGCACTCCGGTGACCTGGGACTGTGCCATCGCCATCAGCTGGATTCACGCCGAACTGAGGACCTGCGCACAATGAGTCAGGACTACCTGGGAGAATTCGAGCAGATGGTCCTCCTCACCATCATGCGGCTGGGGGAGTCGGCCTACGGGCTGGCCATCAAGGACGAGATGGAACTGGTGGCCGGCCGGTCGCCGTCCAGCGGGGGGCTGTACACGACCCTGGATCGCCTGGAGAAGAAGGGGCTCCTGGAGTCGTATGCGGGTGAGTCCAGCCCCGACCGGGGCGGTCGCCCCCGGCGCTACGTGCGCGTGACCGCCGAGGGTCAGCTCATGCTGGCCCGATCCCGCGACACCCTCATGGCCCTGTGGGACGGCCTGGAAGGAGCGCTGGAGAAATGAGCGGACACCGACCTCCGGCCCTCCTGGAACGGCTCCTGGAATGGGTCCTCCCCGCGGGTCTCTCGGGGCAGGGGACCCTGGGCGACCTCGCCGAGGAGTTCGAGCGCCGAGCTCTCGAGTCCCCGCTGCGGGCGCGGCTCTGGTACCTGGGGCAGACGGTTTCCCTCGTGGCGTACCGGATCCTGACCGGTGGGACCGAGGGCGCCACGGCCGGGAACTCCGACACCCTCATGGACCTGCGCTGGTCCTTCCGGGTGATCCTCAAGCACCCCGGATTCGCGCTCGGCGTGGTCGGGGTCCTGGGACTGGGACTTGGAGCCAACGCGGCCGTGTTCTCGGTCGTGGACGGCACCTTCCGGAACGCCTCCTGGTGGAGCGAACCCGACCGGACCGCCTCGATCTGGCCCGGTCGGACGTTCTCCTACGGCCAGATGACCATGTACCAGCAGGAGCAGACCACCTACCGGTCGGTGGGCGGCTACACCGAGCTGGCCTTCGCCGTGGAGACCGACGACGGCGAGAGCGAGAGCGTCAACGGCGTCCTCATCAGTCCCGAGATCTTCGGCGAGCTGGGCGTCCAGCCCGTCCTGGGCCGAGGCCTGGAGCCCGATGATGCAATCCTCGGGATCGAGCCGGTGGTGGTGATCGGCGAGGCGCTCTGGCGGCGCTCCTTCGGTGGGGACCCGGGGATCCTGGGGAGCACCATCCGGGTGAGCGGTTCCCCCGTTCAGGTGGTGGGCATTCAGGCCGCGGCGGGCAACGCACCGGGGGGGCGGGCCGAGATCTGGTTCCCCCTGGTGATGGATCCGCGAGACGACGACTACTGGAAGGCCAGCAGCTACACGCTGATCGGGGTGCTGAACCCGGGCGCGACCCTCTCCGACGGCCTGGCGGAGCTGGACGCCTTCAACGTCCGGCTCAGTGAGCTCTTTCCGATGTTCTATCCGCCCGGGTGGGCGGAGGGGCAGGGGATGGTCACCCGTGCGGACGATTCCCAGCGGCGGCTCATCGCCACTCCCCTGCTGCTCCTTCTGGGAGGCACAGGCCTGCTCCTGCTGGTGACGGCTCTGAACGTGGGGAATCTCCTCCTGGGGCGAGCCATCGAACGACGGAAGGAAATGGCGGTTCGGGCCGCCATCGGCGCCAGCCGGGGCCGGATCGTGCGGCAGCTCTTCACGGAGGCCGCGGTGTTCACTGCCCTCGCCGCCGGGCTGGGGGTCTGGTCCGCCACGCTCCTGGGGCCCTGGCTGGCCGAGCTGTTCGTGGGCGAGGCCATCGTGACCAGCAGCTCGGTGGTCTCCTGGACGGTGCTGGGGTTCGTCGCTTCGGTGGCGGCCGCCGCGTGGCTCGTCCTGGGTGGCGTCCCGGTGGCCTACCTGCTCCGGGAGCAACGCTTCGGGCTTCGGCTCTCGCCCCGCTCCAGCGTGGGCGCGCAGCGGTCTCTGGTGGCCGTGCAGGCCGCGCTGGCCACGCTTCTCCTGGTGTCGGCCTCGCTGCTGGTTACCACGGTGGGCAACCTCCGTGATGTTCCGCTCGGATTCGACGGAGGCGGCCTCGTGGCGGTGGAGCTCTCCCCGCCCGAGGACCGGATCGCGACGCTGGAGTCCGCCCGGAACCTCTACGGCAGCCTGGTGGAGCGGGTGGAGGGGATCCCTGGGGTCAGCTCGGCGGGGATCACCGGGTGGCTGCCCATGCGGGCGGAGGCCCCTCCCACGCCCATCAACCTGGAAGCGGATCCCAAGGACCCGGCCCAGGCCCTGAAGGCACCGATGCAGAAGGTGGACGCCGGCTTCTTCGAGGCCTTCGGAGTCACGCCGCTGGATGGACGCCTCCTGCGGTCCGAGGACCGGAGTGACACGACGAGCGCAGTGGTGGTCAACCAGACGCTGGCGGCCATGCTGTGGCCGGACGGCAATGCGGTGGGCCAGCTCATCGCCACGGATCCGCATGCCTGGTCCACCTGGGCGCCGGTCGTGGGGGTGATCCCCGACATCCGATCCGGCGACATCACCGGGCCGGTGGGGCCGGCCCTCTACGTGGCGCTGGACGAGAATCCGGCCCGGGACATTACCCTGGTGGTGCGTTCGGATCTCTCCGAGGCCGTGCTGGTGCCGGCTCTCCGCCGGGCCGTAGCCGACGTCGATCCGCTGGTCCCGGTTCGGGGAATCACGTCGATGGAGGCCGTGGTCCGGACGGCCTACTCCACCTCCTGGGTGGTCATGGGGCTCCTGGTGGCCCTGGCGGTGCTGGCCACCGTCCTGGGCGCCGTGGGCATCTACGCCGTCCTGACCAATCACGTGCGGTCCAGCCAGAGGGAGATGGGCGTGCGGATGGCGCTGGGAGCCGAACCCATGGAGCTGATCCAGTCGGTGGTGCGGTCCGGCATGGCACTGGCGGCCGGGGGAATCCTGGCGGGGAGCCTGGTGTCGATTTTCGCGGCCCGACTCCTGGAGTCGCTGCTGTTCGGGGTGTCGGCTCTCAGTCCGTGGGCCTACGTGGCGCCGGCGGTGGCGCTGGCCGTAGCGGCTGCGGTGGCGGCGCTGATTCCCGCGTTGCGGGCCGGGCGGCTTGCTCCGGCCGAGGTGCTGCGCGGGGAGTAGGGACCGTAGGCCGGTGGGCGCGGGTGGGTCTCAGCCCGCGCCCGCCGCAGGTTCCCCCAGTCAGTACACCACCGGCAGGTGGGAGGGCAGGACCGAGAACTTCACCCGCTTCTTCCGCAGGGGTTCGCCGTCCAGGTTGAACTGGACCTTCGTGGTGGACTCGATGGTGAACTCGGGCACTTGTCGGTAGAACAGCACCTCGTTGTCCGGGTTGGTCGGGTCCTTGAGTTCGGCCGTCAGCTTCGACAGCCCGCTCTCCTCCACCGCTACCACGGCGGAGAGGTCCAGCAGGCCGTCGTCCATGCGGGCTTCGGGCGCGACCTCGAAGCCCCCGCCGGCCAGGCGGTTGTTGCCCACCGCCATCACCAGCCACTTACCCTCCACCGTCCCCAGCCCGGGGGCGGTGACCCGGCTCTCGTAAGGCTGGAGGCCGAACGCCTTGATCAGCCCCATGAGCGTGTAGGCGCCCCCGCCCAGGGCCTTCTTCAAGTTCTGGGGCGTCGTTGCGGTCACCTCGGCGCCGAACCCCCCACTCGTCACGTTGATGAAGACCTCGTCGTTGGCGCGGCCCACGTCGATGAGCTTCGCCTCGCCGGTGCAGGCGATCTCCAGGCAGCGGTTGAGGTCGTTCAGGGGGAGGCCGCACCCGCGGGCGAAGTCGTTGGCCGTCCCCAGGGGAAGGACGCCCATCTCGGCCGCGGCGGGGGACGAACCGTCACCCACCAGCGAGTTGGCCACGCCGTTGAGGGTGCCGTCGCCGCCTCCGGCGATGATTCGCGTGGCTCCGGCGTCCAGGGCCTCCTGCACCACGACCGACTTGTCCTTCTTGTTCCAGGGAATCCGGACCCGCAGGTCGATCCCCTGTGCGCGGACATGCTTGACCGCCTCCTTCACGTAGGGCTCGTTGGCGGACTTCCGGTGGAGGATCAGGCAGGTGGATTCAGCCATCGCTCAACCTCCGGTAAGGATCTGCATGAAGCCCGGGTGTTCCACCAGGCCGTCGAAGCGGGAGTCGGCGGCAAGCGCCGCGCGGGTCTGCTCCCCGGGTCCGGAGAAGAACTCGGTCAGGAGCTCGATGGAGCGGGCGTCGTTCCCGGTCATGGCCATGATCGCGGCGGCTTCGTACATCACCCCCGGTCCATCCATGGCGTCGACCGAGACCGGCAACGCCTCCATGGCGGCCTCGGCGGAGGCTGCGGCCTCTTCATTCCGACCGAGCCCGACCTGGGCGTGGGCGAGGTCGATGAGGCTGTTGGCGAGTTGCGGGAACCGGCTCCGGACCTCATCCCCCGAGAGTTCGGCGACCCGCCCGGTCAGGAACGCCTCGGCGCCCTCGAACTCCCGTCGGGCCCGCTCATCCCGGCCGGTGGCCGCGGCCAGGGCTCCGATCCACGTGCCCCCGAAGCCGTCCTCGTCGGCGATCTGGAAGGCCCGCTCGTAGTCCCCTTCCAGCTGAGCCACGGTGATTTCCATCCACTCGGCCCGGTTGCCCAGCGCCTCCTCCCGCTCCTGGATCAGGGCCCGCATCCGGGCCGTGTTCGAGCCGTCGAGGTTGGCCAGCGTCTCGAACATGAACGTGTAGGGCCCCGTGTCGGGGGAGAGCGTGATGGCCCTCCGGAGGAGTTCGCGGGCGGTCTCGTGGTCCCGGACGTGGGTGTAGGTGGTGGCCAGGTCCGTGAGCAGATGGGAGGACAGCGGGTCCAGGTCCACCGCCGCCTGGAAGCTGGCGATGGCTCCCTGCATGTCGCCCATGCGGCGCTGAACGGCGGCCAGGTTGTGGTGGAGGTCCACGGACGAAGCAAGTCCGGACCGGCGGGCCAGTTCGATCTGCTCCAGGGCCCGCTCGTAATCCCGGAAGGCCGTGTAGTAGTACTGACCCAGGGCCAGGTGGGCCTCGCCGTTGTCCGGGTCCAGGGCCAGGGCCAGGTCGGCGTAGCGCTTGGCGTCGTCCAGGCTCCCCAGTCGCCGACTGACCTCGAAGGCCCGGGCCCGGGCCAGGGCGTGCCGCGCGTAGGCCTGGGCGAACGTGGGGTCCAGATCGGTGGCCTGCTGGAAGAGGTCGAAGGCCAGGCGGTAGTTCTGGGACCGGGGGCCGACGTTGAAGTAGTTGTTGGCCCGCTGGTAGAGGCGGTAGGCCTCCAGGTTCTCGGTGGTCGCCGTATCATTAAAAAAGGCCTCCTCCGGGGTCAGCGTGGCGTCCAGCGCCGAGGCGATCTGGCGCGCCAGGTCCTGCTGGATGAGGAAGATGTTCTCGACCGTCAGGGTGCGGTCGTAGCTCTCCGCCCAGAGGTGGTTCTCGGCGTCCCGGGTGTCGATGAGCTGGGCGTTCATGTGGAGCTGGTCCCCGGCCCGCTGGACGCTGCCTTCGAGGATCAGGTCCGCCCCCAGGTTCCGTGCGATGTCGCTCACCCGCTCGGTGTAGTCCTTGTACTCCATGACCGAGGTCCGGGAGATGACCCGGAACGACCCCACCTTCGAGAGCTGCGTGAGCACATCGTCGTGGATGCCGAGGGCGAACGACTCGTCGTCGTCGGTGCTCCCGGCGGAAGCGAAGGGCAGAACCGCGATGGCCAGGGGCCCGTCGTTTCCCGTCGAGCCCATGACGGACCGCCCGGCTCCCGTGACCAGGAGAACCGTGGCCACCGACGCCCACAGGAGCGAGGCGGCCACACCGCCCCCGATGGCGAACTTCCACGTGAGGAACTGAGCCGCGCCCCCCGGGGCCGAGCCACCGACCGAGGTGGAGGCGGGACCCGGTGCCGGGGCGGCGTCGATGTCCGTCCCTTCCGGTGATCCGGCTGTCGCCTCGTCCCCCCCCGCGCCGGCGAGCATTTCCGGCGGGACCGGGCCCGAGTTCACCTGTGCGATCGCCGTGGCCACGACGATGGGCAGCCCGATAACGAGCAGCACCAGGGCCATGGCCGGGAGCCACTCGGGCAACTGAGCCGAGTCCACGATGGTCTCCACCACCTGGAGCGCCACCCAGGACGCGGCCAGGTAGATGCCGAGCACCTGCCAGAACGAGCGCTGCTGGGCCTCTCGGGCGAGCTTCTTGATGGGGTCCATGGCCTCGAGGCTGCGGGGGAGCTTGGCTCAAAGTCCGGTGAACGGCGTCGCTGGGCAACCGGCGCCGGCTTGGGGGGTCGGCGGGGTCAGAAAAGAAGAGCACCCCAAGCATTGACCGGCCAGCATCATCAACTAATGTTTAGGAATAGGTCCTTAGCGACAGTGGGGCCCAAGAACACCGAGGGCGGCGGCGCCTGTTCTACCGCGGCCCTCTTGCATTGTGACCAGGGTAGGTCACACACCGCGCGGGGATTCCGCGCAGCCAAGTAGTCGGTACGTACGTTTGAACGTAGCTCCGACTCGAAACACCAAGGGAGCGCAGAACATGCGTACCAAGGGAACTGTGAAGTGGTTCAACGACCAGAAGGGCTTCGGCTTCATCTCGCCTGAGGACGGCAGCAAGGACTGCTTCGTTCATCACAGCGCGATTCAGATGGAGGGCTTCAAGACCCTCGCCGATGGTGCCCAGGTCGAGTTCGACATCGTCGAGGGCGCCAAGGGCCCCGCGGCGGAGAACGTGACGCTCGTCGGCTGACGAACCACCTCGCTTCCGCGAGTTCAAATGGGCCGTCCCAAGTCTTCGGGGCGGCCCATTTTCTTTCCATCCGAGTTGCGCGCCGCCTCCCGGCCGTGCCAGTTGAGCACGGATCGCGGCCCTCCATTCCTCCTGCTCGAGGCCTGAGGCTTGACCCTCTTCGAATACCTGGGCGTCCTCCTTTCCGTGGTCGTGGGCCTGGCGGTCACGCACGTCCTCACGGGCGTGAGCAAGACGATCCAGCACCGGGACACGGTGAAGGTCTACCCGCTCCACCTGGGGTGGGCGGTGAACGTGCTCATCTACATCATCGCCATCTGGTGGGGCATGTTCTGGTGGAGCAACGAGGACGCGTGGTCCTTCTTCCAGTTCCTGTTCATCATCCTCTACGCCATCGTCCTCTTCCTGCTGGCGTCGCTTCTCTACCCCTTCAAGCTCCCCGACGACTACAACTTCGAGGAGCACTTCTACCGGAATCGCACCTGGTTCTTCGGCATCCAGGTCGCGGCCTGGATGGTGGACATCCCCGAGACGTGGCTGAAGGCGCAGGACGGGCTGCGAGCCCTGCCGTCCGGATATCCGGTATTCGTGGGTGTCCTGATGGCCATGGCCGTGGTGGGTGCCTGGACCGACAGCCGGCCCTACCACCGGTTCTACGTGGTCGCCTGGCCGGTGTGGGTGCTGGGATACCTCTCGCTCACGACGCTGACCGAGATCGTGGTGCCGCTCGGCGGCTGAGTCACGTCTCGCTCCCAGGAGGCCTCCCGTGCCGAAACGGATCTGGTTCGAGCGGAAGTTCGCACTCGGCGTGCCCGTCGAGGCGGTGCCCGACATCATCGAGCGCCTTCGGGGCACTCCCCTTCGTCTGGAGGACCGTGTGGCGGCCGCGGATCCCGGTATCTGGCGGGAGCGGAAGGGGGAGCACTGGTCGATCCAGGAGCAGGCGGGTCATCTGCTGGACCTGGAGGACCTCTGGCTGGGACGGCTGGACGACTTCGATTCGGGCGCAGAGACCCTTCGGGCCGCCGACCTGCTGAACCGCGCGACCTGGGACGCGGACCACAACGCGGAGAGCATGGAGCTGATCCTGGCCGGGTTCAGGATGGAGCGGAAGCGGTTCGTCGCTCGCCTGGAGGCGATGGACGACGAGGCACTTTCCCGGACCGCCCTTCACCCCCGGCTCGAACAGCTCATGACGGTGGCTGACCTGGCGTTCTTCGTGGCGGAGCACGACGACCATCACCTGGCCGTGATCACGGAGATGATCCGGGCCTCGGACGGGGGGCGGACCCGGGGGTAGCACGCTCCGGGCGGGAGGCCCATCCAGCTATGGCGACGCCCCGCCGCAGCTACTGCTGCGGCGGGGCGTCTGGCGCCTGGCGGAAGGCGCGATCTACGGCGGCCCAGGGGCCGCGAGCCGGACTACATCGCCGGCGGCGGCGCCACGTTGGTCACGCCGCGCACGGTCTGCCACGTGCCGTCGGCCTGCTGCTGGACCAGATTGAGGAAGTTCCCCATTCGGGCCGGGCCCTCCATGCCGGGGACCATGACCTCCCACCAGCCTCCGTCCACGGCCCATCCGTCGCCGAGGTCGACGGTGCCCACCCCGTGGATATCCACGGTGGAGCCTTCCGCGATTCGGCTGCTGAGCTCCGCTACGATGGCATCCCGCCCGCTGAGGATGGGGCCCTCGGAGAACGCGATCATGGCGTCCTCCGCGTATCCGCTGGCCAGCATCGCCGGGTCCGCCGAGGCCCAGCTGGCCTCGAACCGCTCGTGGGTCGCACCCATGGTGCTGGCCTCTTCCACCTCACCCTCGAAAGGCGGGTTCCACTCCCAGCCCTCGGGCCGGGGAGAGTCGTAGTTGCTGATGTTCACGGCGATCTTCCAGCTGTCGCCGTCCCGGACCATCAGGTTCATCCACGCACCCCCGGTCTCCATGGCCATCCCATCCATGTCCACGGCGATGGTGTAGGTGCCCATCATCACACCCATGTCGCCCATGACCATCGTCTCGAGCGTGTTGATGGAGGCCTGCGTTCCCCCCTCCATTCCGGCGGCCAGGTCGGCCTCGATGGCGGCCGGTCCCTGCAGGGCGCCGCCGCCAGCGGGCAGGGCCCAGGCGTCGTCGGTGTACACCGACGCCACCATGTCGGGATGGCCCATGTTGTAGTGGGTCTCCCAGTAGGTCGCGACTTCGTCGAGGGCAGCCTCGTCGGCCGAGGCCATGGCGGCTCCGGAGTCCTCCACGGGCGCGGCCTCTTCGGCGGGTTCGCCTCCGCATGCGGCGAGCACGAGGGTTACGAGCCCGAGTCTGAGGGTGGTGCGCAGCATACTACATCCTCCTTCGAGGGGGTTCGATCGGGTGGCGTCGGCGGGTCCGCAGCATACCCGGAGCCTCAATTCCCCCCTTCGAGGTTGGAAATGCAAGGAAAAAAAACCGGGGCGGGCCCGTTCCGGCCCCGCCCCGATTCGAATTCGCGGGCGGCGATCCCGCCGCCGGCGACGTGGTGCCGCGCCCCCTAGGAGACGGGCCGCGTTCCGTCCCAGTCGCCCCGCTGCACGATGACCTTGCCGTCGCTCACCACCATGAGGACGTCCTGGACCACGCCGATGTCCTCCAGCGGGTTCCGCTCCAGGACGATGAGGTCGGCCTCCATCCCCGGATCGGCCCTGCCGACCCGGTCCGAGATGCCGAACAGGTCCGCCGCCACCGTGGTGGCGGCCTGCAGCGCCTCAAGCGGGGTCATGCCGATCTCCACCAGCTCCAGGAGCTCGTGGGCCAGCACCGTCGTACTCTCCGGGCCGTACCCGGTGTCGGTGGCGGCCACGATCTTCACACCCATCCGGTGGGCCTGGGCGGCCATCTCCTGGACCCGGGGCAGCATGTGGCGGCCCCGGATGTTGAGAACGGCGTTGTCATAGTCCCCGCCGGGGATGGTCAGGTCCCGAACGATCGCGATGGTGGGGACCAGGAAGGTCCCCCGGTCCACCATCATCCGGAGGGTCTCCTCGGACAGGTACGTGCCGTGCTCGATGCTCCGGACCCCGGCGGCCACCGCGTCCCGGCCGCCGCCGTCCCCGTGGGCGTGCGCCGCTACGGGGGTCCCGGTCCGGGCGGCCTCGTCCACGATCGCCGACAGCTCCTCAAACGAGTAGAAGCGCTTCCGGGGGTCCGTGTTGGGCAGGCCGGCCCGCTCCGTGGCGTTCGTCTTCACGAAGTCGACTCCCCGGGAAGTGACGGCCGCGGTCATGGCCCGGACGGCCTCCACGCCGACGATTCCATCCTCCTGGTATCCACCCATGTCGGGGTGATCCTGGAAGAACTGCTCGGCGGCGGGTGGCCGGACATGGTACCCGGCGGCCAGGTACTCGGGCGTGTCGATGTGTCCGGCCCTCTGGAGGTCCCGCATCCCCACGTCGGCATAGTGCGACGACCCCATCGACCGCATGGTGGTCACCCCGGTGAAGAGGGCTCGCCGAGCCTGGCTCTCGGACCCGATGTGAACGTGGGCGTCCATGAGACCCGGGGCCACGTACCGGCCGGCCAGGTCCACGACCTGGGCGCCGGACGGTGGCGAGTACCCCGCGTCCTCGATGGATTGGATCCGCTCGCCGGAAATCACCACATGAACGCCCTCCCGGACGGACCCGTCCGTCACGTCCACGACGTTCGCGTTCATGAGGACCAGGTCCTGTGCCGAGACGGAGGCGGGGGCCATGGCCGCGGTCAATGCCAGGGCCCCGATGCCCGCCGACGTCGCGGCGGCGGTCAGGGCACGGCGGAGTCCTTGGAGGCGTCCGGTCATGGGGAGGTTCCTTCCTGAGAGATGAATGGGGCTTCGAACCTGCATGGAGCGGCTTCGGGTCCGCCAGAGCCTCGGCCGTGTGGCCCTCACAAGAGATGTTTGGCTTTGGGACAGGGGTTTTGGCTTGACGGGCCTTCGCTCGGCGGCCTATTCGTGACGTCCGGCTGCGCGGATGTGCCGCGCTCCGGATCCCGGCCAGGACCCCGGACAATCCAGACCCAGAGAGGTGTGCCATGTCCACCATGGACTCCCTGCTCTCCCGGCCCGCGCGTCTGATCGCGCGCGCCGCACTCCTGCTCGCCTGCGCGGCGACGACCACCGCCGTTGGGCTCGCTGCCCAGGAGACCCCGAGTCCCCACGACTACACGGCCCTCACGTGGCGTCACATCGGGCCTGAAGGGAATCGCTTCAGCGCGGCGGCGGGGATTCCGGGGGACCCCTACACCTACTACGTCGGAGCCGCGTCCGGGGGGATCTACAAGACCACCGACGGCGGGGTGAACTGGGACGAGATGTTCGACGATCAGCCGGTGCAGAGCATCGGCGCGCTGGCCGTGTCCATCTCCGACCCCAACGTGGTCTGGGCCGGCACCGGTGAGGGGAAGATCCGAAGCCACATCTCCGTGGGGCAGGGGATCTACCGCTCGGACGACGGGGGCGAGACCTGGGCGCTGAAGGGACTCGAAGCCACCGGCCGGATTCCACGGGTGGTGATCCATCCGGACAACCCCGATGTGGTCTACGCCTGCGCGCTCGGCCACAGCTACGGCCCTCAGCCGGAGCGGGGCGTCTTCCGCACCACCGACGGCGGTGAGACCTGGGATCACATCCTCTTCATCGACGAGAACACCGGCTGCTCCGACATCGCCATGGATCCCACCAACCCGCGGATCCTGTTCGCGGGCACGTGGCAGCTGGAGATCCACACCTGGGGCCGGACCAGTGGAGGCCCGGGCGGCGGACTGCACGTGAGCCGGGATGGCGGGGATACCTGGACCCGGCTGAACGGAATGGAGAACGGTCGGGGCCTGCCCGAGAAGCCGGTGGGCAAGGTGGCCGTGGCCATCGCGCCCTCGAACCCGGACCGGGTCTTCGCCCTCATCGAGACCGGGGATGGGATTCCGTGGGACGGTCAGGAGACCGAAGACGGTCAGCTCTGGCGGTCCGAGGACGGCGGGGAGTCCTGGGCCCTCATCACCCGCAACCGGAACGTGATGGGTCGGCCTCACTACTACTCCCGGGCCGTGGTGTCTCCGGGAGACGAGAACGAGATCTATTTCCTGACGGCGTCGTTCGCGATCTCCACCGATGGAGGCCGGTCGCTCACCACCATCCCCCGGCGGCAGGCTCCGGGCGGGGACCACCACGACATGTGGATCGATCCGACCAATCCGGATCGCATGATCGTGGCCCACGACCAGGGTCTCTCCATCTCCATCAACCGGACCAAGACCTGGTTCCGGCAGCGGCTGACCAACGCCCAGATGTACCACGTGACCGTGGACAACGCCGTTCCGTACAACGTGCTGGGCAACAAGCAGGACGAGCCCACGTACCGGGGCCCCTCCAACAGCCGGATCATGGGCCAGCGCCGCGTGGACTACATCCCCCGGGGGATGTGGCACCACGTGGGTGGCGGTGAGAGCGGCTGGGCCACGCCGGATCCCACCGATCCCAACGTGGTGTGGTCGTCGGCCTCCGGGTCCGGTATGGTGGGCGGAATCGTCGTCCGCCACACCGAGGAGAATCGGCAGTACCGCAGCGTCGAGGTGTGGCCGGAGCAGAGCCGGGGCGCGGCCTCCGGGGTGCGCTTCCGGTTCATCTGGGACGCGCCGCTCCTCATCTCGCCTCACGACAACGAGACGGTCTACGTGGGCAGCCAGCACGTCCACCGGACCACCAACCGGGGCCAGAGCTGGGAGGTCATCAGCCCGGACCTGACCCTCAACGACGTGAGCCGCATGGGGCTGTCTGGCGGGCTCACGGGCGACAACATCGGTGTCGAATATGCCGGCACCGTGTTCGGGATCGCCGAGTCGCCCGTGACCCCGGGCCTGATCTGGGCCGGGACCAACGATGGGCTCCTGCACATCACCCGGGACGGCGGCGGAAGCTGGACCAACGTCACCGGCAACATCCCCGACCTGCCGGAGTGGGTGGCCGTTCGGAGCATCGCGCCGTCCCGGTACGACGAGGGCACGGCGTACGTCGCCATCGACGGACACCAGGTGAACGTCCGCGATCCGCTTGTATACCGGACCCGGGACTTCGGGGAGAGCTGGGAGCAGATCGTCGACGGGATTCCACCGAGCATGCTCAGCTACACCAAGGTCATCGCCGAGGACCCGGTGCGTGAGGGTCTGGTCTACGTCGGGACCGAGAACGCCATCTACGTGTCGTGGGATTCGGGCGACAACTGGCAGCTCCTTCAGAACAACCTGCCCCACGCCCCGGTCTCGGGAATCGTGATCCAGCAGCACTTCAACGACCTGGTGGTGGGCACCTACGGCCGCGGGTTCTGGATCATGGACGACATCAGTCCGCTCCAGCAGATGACGCCCGAAGTCATGGCATCGCCCGCTCACCTGTTCGAACTGCGCGACGCCTACCGCTTCCGTCCCATTACTCCACCGTCCGTGCCCTACGACGATCCCACCATTGGAACCGATCCGGAGTACGGGGCCAGCATCAACTACTGGCTGGCCGAAGCCGCCATGGACCCGCCCACGGTTCAGATCCTGGATGCCCGGGGGAACCTGGTCCGGACCATGACCGGAACGAACCACGCGGGCGTGAACCGGATCCACTGGGACCTGCGGGACGACGCCAACGAGAGCATCCGACTGCTCACCCGCCCCATGTACGCCGACCACATCAGCGTGGGGGACAACGGCCGGCCGGCTCCGGGTGGGCGGCAGATCTCGATCCTCCAGCCTCCGGGTGAGTACACGGTGCGCCTGACCGTGAACGGGCAGTCGTTCGATCAGCCGCTGACGGTGATCAAGGACCCCCACTCCGCGGGCTCCGAGGCCAACATCGGGGACCAGGTCGCGTTCCTGGAGCAGGTCCGGGAGGACGTGGTGGCCGCCGGATCGGCCGTACACCGGGTGGAGGCGCTCCGGGTGCAGCTGGCCACCATCGCCCGCTTTGCCGACGACGACGAGGTCAAGGCCGCCATCGCGGACATGCAGCAGAAGCTGGTGGACCTCCAGATGAACATGGTGGACCTCCGACTCACCGGTCAGGGCCAGGACGGCGTGCGGTTCGGTGCGAGCCTGCTTCAGAAGCTGGGCTACCTCACGAACAACGTGTCGGTGTCCGACTTCCCGCCCACCGACCAGGACCTGGAGGCCCAGACCAAGCTGCAGGGCGACCTCCGGCGGCACCTGTCCGACATGGAGTCGCTCCTGAACTCCGACCTGCAGGAGCTGAACGATCTTCTCCGGAGCCGGGGCATGGTGATCATCGCGGACGGGGGCGAGTAGACGACGGACTCCGCCCGCGACCGACACTCCATCGGAGGGCCGGCGTCGTCACGCTAGTGGCGTCGCCGGCCCGTCGCCGTCAGGGCGCCGGCGCCCCCGCCATCCGATAGGCGAAATCGGCCAGGATGTAGGGATTGAGGCCACCGCCCTCGTAGTTCTCCGCCGTGCTCACCAGGACCATGTCCAGGGAGGGCACGATCACGATGAACTGCCCGCCGTACCCCCAGCCCGCCATGGGACGGAGGTCGCCGTCGGCGAGCGGGAGCCACCACTGGTACCCGTACCCGGTCCCGTCGGAGAACTGCGTGTAGGCCACGCGGCTCGCCGCGAGCCAGTCGGCCGGCACGATACGCTCCCCATCCCAGACCCCGTCCTGCAGGACCAGCTGGGCGATGGCGGCCATGTCGCGGGGTGTGAAGTAGAGCCCCCACCCTCCGTTCACGAGTCCACCCGGGACCTCCCGCCACTCCCATGTCTCGATCCCCAATGGGTCGAACAGGCGCTCCTTCGCAAAGCTCCGGGGCGTCTGGTCCAGGTGCTTCCGCAGCATTCCGGGAAGCAGCATCGAGACGCCGCTGTTGTACGCGAATCGGGTTCCCGCCGGATACGCGACCGGGAGGTTCATGACGTATTCGAGCCAGTCCTCGCTGTCGACGAGCTCGACCAGCGGGTTGGTGGGCTCCGAGTAGTTCACGGACAGTTCGTCCCACTCGAACCCGGTGCGCATCTGGAGCGCGTGCTCGAACGTGATCCCGGTCTTGGACTCGGCCTGATGGACCGGGGCGTACTCGGCGTACATCTCCACCAGCGGCTGCTGGAGGGTCTGCGCTCCGGATGCGGCCCCGCCGAGCACCATCCCCACCAGGAGCGACGTGACCGACTTGGTGATGGAGTTGATCCGGTGCAGGTCGTGGGGGCCCCAGTCTCCGTGGTACTGCTCGTAGACCAGCGTGCCTCCCCGGAGGACCAGCAAACTGGAAATCTCTCCGAAATCTCCGGCCTCGATGCGGCCCTCCAGGACGTTGAGGATGTCCCGGTCGAGGCCGACATCTTCGGGCGCGGCGGTGGGCCACCGACCGGCCTGACCGGCTTCCAGGCCGCCCGACAGATGGGGCCCGGTGGGGGAGGAGTCAGAGCACGCGGCCAGGGCGAATGCCATCGCGACGATCCCCGGGGACCGGAGCCGTCGCGGGAGGCTGGTGTGGGCGCGTGGAGCGTGCATTGAAATACTCGAGGTCGACCTGGGGGGCACCGCCCCCTCCCCCTGCCCTACGCCAGGCAGCGATCGAGATTTCCCGGTGACACTTTGGGTTACCGGGCCGGTTGCCGGAGCGCGGGGGCCGACCCGATGTTGGGGCATGCCCCGAGAAACGCCCGCCCAGAGGTTCCTCGCCGAGCTGCGTCGCCGGAAGGTCCCGCAGACCGCCGCCGGGTATGGCGCGGCCGCGTTCGTCGCCATCGAAGGCGCGGATCTCGTGTTCCCGCGGATCGGTCTCGGCGAGCAGTCGGTCACCGCCGTGGTGTGGCTCGCGCTGATCGGGTTTCCGCTGGCCATGGTGGCTGCCTGGATATTCCGGGTCGAGCCGGAGGAGCCCGCCGAGGCGGCCGGGGCGGGTGAGGCCGGCGAGGCGGCACTCGAGGGTCACCCCGGTCGCCGAAGCACCATGTCCACCAACGCGATGGCACTGGGTGCCGTGGTGGTCCTGGGCTTCGTGGGATTGTGGGCCCTTTCAAAGCTCCGGCAGCCCGAGCCCGCCGTGGCCGGTGACCCGAACGTCGTTGCCGTCCTCCCGTTCGCGGTCAGCGGGTCCGGAGAGTTCCAGTATCTGGAATCTGGGCTGGTGGACCTCCTCAGCACCCGAATGGATGGAACCGGAGCAATCAGAGCTGTGCCGTCCCGGGCCGTGCTCGGTCTGGTGGAGCAGGTGGGGGAAGGGCCCGTGATTCCCGAGGACATTGTCGGAGCCCTGGGAGCCGGGCTGTTCGTGACCGGCCGCGTGGTGGAGGGCGGTGGACGGCTGAGCGTCTCCGCAGCCCTCCAGTCCAGCGGTTCCGGGGACATCCTGGCCGAGGCTGACATAGAGGGGGTCGAGGACGCCCTGTTCGAGATGGTCGACGCTCTCACCAGAGAACTACTCGCGGACCTCTCAGGAAGCGCCGCAGGTCGGATGAGCCAGATGGCGGCCCTGACCACGGATTCTCTGGCCGCCCTGAAGGCCTACCTGCGGGGCCAGGATCTGTTGCGGGCGGGGCAGTTCACCACGGCTCTCGCAGCGTTCGTGGAAGCTCGGACCATCGACCCGACGTTCGCTCTCGCCCACTACAGGGAGAGTATGGCCCGGGAGTGGGGCAGCCAGGTCGGTGCGACGGAAGCCGTCGTGCGTGCCGTTGAGCACGCGGACCGGCTCTCCGATCGTGATCAGCAGCTGGTCGCGGCCATGGCGGCCTGGCGCCAGGGGGATGGCGAGACGGCGGAAGACATCTACCGGCGGGTCCTGGGCATCTGGCCCGATGACGTGGAAGCCTGGCTGCAGTTCGCCGAGGTCCTCAATCACTACGGGCCCATGGTGGGCCGTCCCATCTCCGAGTCCCGAGAAGCGTTTGAGCGGGTTCTCCGGTACGAGCCGCAGCACCTCCTTTCCCTGTGGCACCTGGCTCGAATCGCCTCCCTGGAGAATCGGCAAACCGATGTAGCGCTGATGGTGGACCAGATTCAGGCTCTGTCGCCCGAAGGCGATCGCACCCTGGAGCTGGTTGCCATGAGGGCGGCGCGATCGGGCGGCCAGGAATGGGAGGAGGTCCTTCGAACGGCGGAGGGGGTCCAGGACATTACGCGCTGGTTCGGACCGTGGAACGTGGCCGTATACAGCACCGAGCTCGATCGCGCTCGAGATCTGGCCGAGGCCATGACCCGCCCGGACCGATCCTCCGAGGTCCGGGCGACCGGACATCTGGTCATCGCCAGCCTGGAGCGCGCCCGCGGGAGGGTTGCCGAGTCCGACCTGGCTCTTGGAAGGGTCGAGGCCATCGACCCCGGGTTGGCGCTCATGCACCGGGCCTATTTTTCCGTGCTCCCGTTCGAGGACTCGGACCCTGTCAAACACACGGCCCTCCGGGACGCCCTTCTCGGATGGTCCCCACAGGCTGGGTGCCTCTCCCGGCACCCCGTGCGGAACTACGAGCCCGGGACGTGCATTCGGCCCTCGGTGCGCCTGTTCCTGCTCGGGATGATCGAGGCGCGGCTGGGCATGACGGAGCAGGCGCTCGGCCGGGCGACGGAGATCGTGGCGTCCGCGCCGGACAACGCGCTCCGGGGCCACGCGCTCGCATTCGCGGTGAGCCTGGAGGCGGAGGTGGCCATCCATGACGGCGACACCGTTCGAGCCGGCGAGGTGTTCGATTCCAACCCGCTCCGGATTTTCTACGTGGAGGCCCTTCAGGGCCCCCTATACTCCCACGCCATCGGTCGGTATCGGCGGGCCCAGGTACTCGAGGCACTGAGGAGGCCCGCTGAAGCCTACCCCTGGTACGACGCGTTCGACGAGATGGGGATCTATGACCTGGTCCTTCACGGACCCTCCCAGCTCGCGTCGGGCCGGGTGCTCGAGGGCCTCGGTCGGCTGGAAGAAGCCGCGATGCGCTACCGCGTCGCCGCGGAGGTCATGGACGGGGGAGACCAGCCGTTCGGCGGATGGGCAGCCGAGGCCGCGGCGGGTGCCGCCCGGGTCGAGCGCTGACGTTTCCCGGGTGATCGGGTAGGCCGGGTAGGCCGAACCCCGACCTCCCGGGCCGCTCCTCCGCCGGGGTGGGACCGCTACCCCAGGTCCCCCGGCGTGTCCACGTCCCGGAGTACGCCCTCGTCCTCCACCTCGACCTCCGCGACGACATCGGAGTGGGTGTCCAGGAGCGTACGGGCGCCCCGGTCGCCGGTCAGACCGAGGATATCGGGGAAGAGCCGCCGACCCCACAGGACCGGGTTGCCGCGACGCCGACCGTGCACGGGGACGCACACCTCTCGACCCTCCGAGGGATCGAAGGCGCTCACCAGCCGCTGAATGTGATCCGGGGTGACCCAGGGCATGTCGCCGAGGAGCACGAAGGTCCCGCTGACCTCCGGCCCCAGCGCCTCGATCCCCGCACGGAGCGAGGTACTCATCCCGCCGTCGGCCAGGGCGTTGGACACCGTCCGGACGTCCAGGCCGCGCAGGGCCTCGGCCACCTCGGCGTCGTCGGGCCGGGTGACCACCACGACCGGGCTCAGCCCGGCCTCCCCGGCGGTGCGAACGACCCGTCGCACCATGGACTCGCCCTCCACCTCGGCCAGCAGCTTGTTGGAGGGTCCCATCCGCCGGGAACTGCCGGCGGCCAGCACGACGGCCGCGATGCGGGGGTGCGCGGGGGTGCTGCGCCGGGGCGACGGCCGGCCGGCACCCTCGCGAAGCAGTCCGCCCACGCCCAGGTCCGCCACGTCGTCGGGGCCCGGAGGCAGCCCGGCGGCGAAGAGCTCCAGCACTCGATCGAACCCGCTGGGAGCGGGTGATCGCGCGCACCCCGGGACTCCGATCAGGGGAGTCCGGGGAAGGTCCGCCAGGATGAGGAAATTCCCCGGATCGGTGGGCATGCCGAATCGCTGGATGCGGCCGTAGGCCGACCGCACGGCCGTCGGAATCACGTCCTCCATGTCCACGGTTGCCGCTCCGCCGTAGACGAGGCAGAGGTCGAGCCCTCGCCCGTCGGCGTCTGCCAGCGCCGCGGCCACGGCTGCGGGGTCGTGAGGGCATTCCACCACGTGCGAGACCGAGCCCCCCAGGGCCACCACCCGGCCCACGATGCGTTCCCGGGCCAGTCGGGCGGCCCGCTCGCCCAGATCCGGAGTGCGGGTGAGGACGAGACCATAGCTCAGGGGCCGAAAGGCCCTCAGCCGCATGGACCCGCGTTCCGCCTCGATCCATCCGCACCGTTCATGGAGTTCCCGGTCGGTGACGGCGAAGGGCAGGACCTTCACCGTGGCGACCAGGGCCCCCGCGCTGACCCGGGAGAGAGGAGCGAGCGTGGCGATCTGGATGGACTCACTGGCGCGGTTGAATCGCTGAATCCGCGCCGGGTCCATCGCCAGCAGGCCGTCATGTTCGGCGGCGAGGTTTGCCCTGCCGGCGCCCGGGTGCTCCACCCGGAGTCCCGGGCCGGCCAGCGACGAGGCCACCGCCTCCGCGGCTCGATTCTCGTCCACGTCCCCCGGGTCCAGGACGGCCACGACCACGCTTTCCAGCCCCGATGCACGGATGCGCTCCACGTCCTCGGCGGCGAGCCGGACCCCCTTTCTCAGGATCGAGCCGTCCTCCAGCCGGAGGGTATGGGCCAGGACGCTGCCCACCGCCTCATCCATGGGAACGGGCCCGAACTTCACGGCTGGACCGCTCCCCGAAGGACTCCGACGATCTCGGCCACGATGGAGACGGCGATTTCATCCGGGGATCGCGCGCCGATGTCCAGGCCAACGGGAGCATGGATCCGCCCGAGTTCCTCAGGGGTCAGCCCCCGGTCCGCCAGGCGCTCGAGTCGCCGGGCGTGGGTGCGCCGACTCCCCAGGGCCCCCACGTAGAAGGCTTCGGAGCGCAGCGCTCGCTCCAGTGCGGGGTCGTCCAGCTTGGGGTCATGGCTGAGAGCGAGGACGGCGCACCTCGCGTCCAGGCCCAGCCGATCGAAGGCGTCGTCCGGCCAGGCGTCCAGAACCCTCACTCCCGGGAATCGCTCGTCCCGGGTGAAGATCTGCCTGGGGTCCACGACCACCGTCTCGAACTGCAGGGTGTCCAGCAGACGAACGACGGACTGGGCGAGATGGGCGGCCCCCACGACGATGACCCGGGCGGGTGGGTTGTGAGGTCGGAGCAGGTAGCGGCCGTCCCCGGCGATCCGGGTCTGGTCGAGCCGGAGACAGGGCGCGAACTCGTCTTCGGCGACCTCCGGGTGCGCGTCGAGGGCGACGCCCGGCAGTACCTCCAGTGAGCCCGACTCCAGGTCCAGGATCGCCATCACGGCCCGGCCCTCGCCGCGAGCCTGCAGAATCTCGTCGATCGCACTCCCGACCTCGGCGGTCACCGCCTGCAGGGCAATGCGGACACGCCCGCCGCAGGCCAGCCCCACGGCCCAGGCCTCGTCGTCCGAGACCCCGTACTCCAGCGTGCGGATGCCGGGCAAGTCCATGCCGGTCTGGGCCTCCTCCACCACCGCCCCCTCTACGCAGCCCCCGGAGACCGACCCGGCGAAAGCGCCGGACTCGGCGATCACCATGTGCGCTCCGGGCCTGCGGGGCGCCGAGCCCCACGTCTCCACGACCGTGGCCAGCGTCACCCGCTGCCCGTCGTCCAGCCAGGCTCGGGCCGCTTCCAGGATGGCCGTGGTGGAGGTCATTCCGGTCCCCTAGCCGCCGAGCCCCGCGTCCTGGAGGGCGGCCAGGACCTCGGATTTCAATCGGTCGGGGTTGGAATGTTCCCGGCGCAGAGCGGAGATCCGCTCCACGACGTCCCTCTCGAAGTCGGCATGACTCCGACAGCCCTCGCAAGAGGCCAGGTGCTCGTCGATGCTCCGGGTCGTCTCCGGATCGGTCTCCCCGTCGAGGTGATCCCAGAGGGCGCGAACCACGGACTCGCAGTCGGGCGGGAAGTTCACGGAATCAGCTGGCAGCATCGGTTCCCTCCTGGTTCCCTCCGGCGAGGCCCATGTCCTCGGCATGTCGGATCAGCGATTCCTGCACCGCGCGCCGCGCACGGAAGAGCCTGGATCGCACGGTGCCCACCGGCACCTCGAGCACCTCGGCGGCCTCCTGGTAGTGGAGACCCTCCACGTCCACCAGCGTGAGGATCGACCGGTGCGGCTCCGGAAGCTCGCGGATGGCCCGGTCGATGGCCGGTCCCACGTCGATGCGGGAGAGGAGGTCTCCCATCTCCTGCCGCTCGGCGTAGATGTGTCCCATGACCGACGGCATGGCGTCCAGGTCCCCCTCTTCGCTGAACACCAGCCGGTCCTGCTTCCGAAGGGATTTCAGAAACGCGTTCCGGCAGATGGTGAACAGCCACTTCCGCACGTCGGTCCCGGGCTTGAAGGTGTGCCAGCCCCTGAAGGCATTCAGATACGTCATCTGCACGAGGTCATCCGCCTCGGTTTCGTCCCGGGTGAGGGAGAGGGCGAAGCGGGCGACGTCGTTCAGCCAGGGAAGGGCGTCGCGCTCGAAATCCGCGGTGCCGGACGGATCAGTCATGCCCTGCCAGCGCTCCTTGGTGAGCAGGTGTCGGTCAGGCCGGTACGGCAGTCTATCGAGCCCGACTTCGTCCGTCGATCCCCATCCTCGTGAAGGCCCCGAGCGTCGGCGAGGTTCCAGCCGACCCGGGGTTGACCCGGGGGCTCCGACCCCCAAACTGAGGGGGCCACCGTCATCCCTGCCGGACCCGACCATGCTCCGCCCCCGAATCGGCATCCTTCACGAACACCCGGACTGGTTCCGGCCGCTCTTTGACGAGTTGGACCGGCGGGGGCTGGCCCATGTCCGGATCCATCCGTCGGCCCTCATGGACGATCCGGCGGCCCTCCCTCTCGATCTGGACCTGGTCTTCAACCGCATGAGCCCGTCCGGATTCCTGCGAGGCCTCCACCCCGAGGTGGCCGCCACGGCGGTCTGGCTCCGACGATGGGAGGAGGCCGGGGTGCGAGTGGTGAACGGATCGGAGGCCTGGGCGACGGAACTGTCCAAGGCGCGGCAGCTGCGCCTGCTGGAGGACCTGGGTCTGCCCTATCCGGCGGCCAGACCGGTGACCTCCGTCGAGGTGGCCCGGGAGGCCCGGGAGCTGGGCTTCCCACTGGTGGTGAAGCCCGACGTGGGCGGGAGCGGCGCCGGGATCGCCCGCTTCGACAGCGAGGAGGAGCTTGACGGTGCGCTGCGGGACGGCCTCGTCGACCTGGGCCCAACGGCCCTGGGGCTGGTACAGGCCTATGTGCCGTTCCGGGACGGGTGCATCCAGCGGGTCGAGGTGGTGGGCGGGAAGGTGATCTACGGGATCCGGGTCTACCCGCCCGAGGGGGAGTTCAACCTCTGCCCGGCCGACGCCTGCCGGACCGTAGACGGCGCCGCCCTGGAGCGGACCGCCTGCCCGGTGGACGCGGCGGACGCGGGACTGCGTGTGGAGGGATTCGAGCCGTCGGAGGAGATCGTGAGAGAGGTCGAGGCCATCGCGGCGGCCGGAGGGATCGAGGTCGGGGGCATCGAGTACGCCATTCACGACGAGACGGGGGAGCGGCTCTACTACGACATCAACGCCCTCTCCAACTTCGTCGCCGACGGCCCGGTGGTGATCGGGTTCGACCCCTTCGTGACGCTGGTGGACTGGATGGAGGAGGAACTGGAGCGCGCTCGCGCGTGACGCCCTGGCCGATGATGTCGTGGATGCCGCGTGCCTCGCCGTTTCGGCGTCCGGCCTCCCGGGGCCTCTGCGGCCTCTCCCCTACCCTCCGGAGGTAGACGACGCGGGGCTGCCGATGCAGATGCTGTACCCGGTCCCTCCGGCGTAGCGTAGGTTCTTCCCCGGACCCTGGCCCTCCCGAGGAGAGCAACCATGCGCCCCCGTTCCCTTCTCGCCCTCGCCCTGCTCATCCCTGCCGGCACCCTGGCTGCGCAGGAGCCCTTGGACTGGGATCCTGCCGCCGTCGAGTTGGAGATCGTCCCCCTGATCGATCTCTACGGCCGGGCCTTCAACGACCGCGACACGGTGACGATCCGGGGCATGTACGTGGATGACGAGCGCTTCTCGTGGTACGAGGACGGGCGTCTGCGGTACCGGAACGCGGATGACATCCTGCGCGCGATCCGGAACCTGGGGGACATGGACATCCGGACCCAGTGGCTGGACCGGAAGGTGGTCCCCCTGTCCCCGACCCTGGCGAGCCTTCGCCTCGGATTCGTGACCCGGATCAACCTGTCGAACGGAACCGAGATGGAGTTCCGGGGGGTCCAGACGATGGTCGTGGAAAGGACCTCGGGCGGGTGGCGGATCGTGAACGGCCACACCTCGACCGTCCGTCCCGACAACTGGGGTCGCTAGGTCGGGCGAGGTCGGGCGACGAGGTCGAGCCGGCCGAGGCCGGCTCAGGAGCCGCACATTTCGGTCCACCCCCGCTCGCACCCCAGCGCCCTGAGCGCCTCCGGATCGGCCTCCGTGACGGGACCCTTGCTTCCCCGCAGCACGACGGGAAGCTCGGAATCGGGCGGTGGCTCGCGGAACCACTGGTTCGTTCCGCTCATGATCACGTTTCCATTCTGGCACCCGGGCTCGAACCCCATCTCGCACGACAGCGCGAAGTCCTGACCCGCCATGTCCCGGTTCCGGGGATTGTCCTGGTCGTGCTCCACCCGCCAGATCCCCAGCTCGTTGCAGGCCCAGGAGGAGCCTCGCTCGCAGAAGTTGAACTGCATGAAGCCCAGCCGATCGCAGCCCCGGCCGCTGCTGCTGCCCTCCTCGCAGGCCTCCTGCCAGAACGGGAGGTACTGGCCGGGGTGGTTGTCGCCCACCCCGCCCGAGGCGTAGAGGAGGATGAAGATGCCGGTCCAGATCCCGGCGGTGGTCGCGTATTCGCGGCGGGGGCTCATGCCCTTGATGAGATCCAGGGCCGGCGGGATCCGGGTCCGGACCGCGTTGGCCAGCGAGTCGATGCGCATGACCAGCAGGTTGAGGATCGGCACCGGGAGCAGCTTGTCCCAGTAGGTGGGCTCGCCGATCATCTCCAGCCCCACCGCAGACAGCACCACCCCGGCTCCGTAGAAGATCCCGAACAGGATCCGCCCCACCTCGGATCGCGGCGAAGTGGCCGGGTCGGTGAACAGCAGGTGCATCCCCAGGAACACCGCGATGGGGATGTAGGCGTCGTAGAAGAAGTAGGTTCCCGTGGTGGCGAAGAACACGGCGCTGAACGCCCACACCGTCACCATGGCCGAAGCGGTCATGGTCGCCACGCCGAACAGGATCTGTCCCGGGAGGGCCGCCAGGAAGATCACGGCGTAGATCCACGGCGGGTTGTACTGCGTCGTGGCGATGGCCTCGCCGAACGTGATGTGCGACGACTGGGTGACGATGAGGATGGCCGCCGCCACGCTCAGGGCGAACGCCGAGGGGTTGAAGATGTGGGTGTTCCGTCCCTCCCGGTTCCAGCGGAGGAACTCCTTGCCGAAGAACACCAGCGCCACCATGGCGAACTGGAAGAAGAACCACTCCAGGTGGAACCAGAGGAACAGGTTGATGCTGAACACCACCGGGACCGGGCCCACCCCCAGCCGGTATTCCTCGCGGCGCGACCAGTTCAGGAGCATGTCCACAGCGTAGGCCACCAGGATCTGCGCCAGGATCAGCGGAGCGTAGGCGTACACGCTGGGCACGAACCATCCCCACCACGCCAGCACGATGCCCTGGGCGATCATCTGGATGTAGTGCGGCGTTCGGATGGCCAGAGTGATGTGCAGGCGGCGCTTTCGGGCCATGCTCAGCCCGGCCAGGGCCATGGCCCAGAGGAGCAGGATGGCCGCGGTCCCCAGGAACGACAGGACCAGGTTCGGCACCGCCCGGACGGTGGGGACGAAGATCATCCCCCCGAACAGCAGGGAGAGGAGGAGGGGAATCCCCAGTGCGGCGATGGAAGGGCTCGTTCCGCCCTGATCAGGCGGGGTCGGGGCCATGGCGCCCGGTGCGGCGTTGGTCACTGCTCGGTCCTTCGAGTGCTCTCGCGAGGGAGATGGTCCGGCGGGGCCGGCCGACGGCCGGATTTCGGAGGTTAGACGGGGTGCGATGCCCCGTCAACGCACGGGCGTAACGCGGGCCACAAGGGGTCTGGAGGAAGGCCCCTCCGGGGATAGCTGTACCGAGTCGGCACCGCTATTCTGCCCCTTTCCGCAACACAATCGACGGGATGACTCACCCAGGAGAACTCGGATGTCCGATGCCGTGAATCGTCGCTCGTTCCTGATCCGCACCGCGGCCGCCGGTGGCGCGCTGTCGCTCGGCCTGCCCGCCTCCGCGTCGGCTTTCGGCCTGGGCACCCAGCCGGTCGGGGCCGGTCCCCTGGCGTCGGGCCGTGCGGCCCGGGTGCTGGTGCTGGGTGGGACGGGCTTCATCGGCCCCCACCAGATCAACAGCCTGCTGGACCGGGGTCACGAGGTGACCATGTTCAACCGGGGCCGCTCGGCCCCCGACATGTTCCCCGAGGTGGAGCGCCTGATCGGCGACCGGAACGGAGACTACGAGTCCCTCAAGGGTCGCCAGTGGGACGTGGTCATCGACAACTCTACGTCGCGCCCGGACTGGGTGACGATGGCCGGGGAGGCGCTGCAGGACAGCGTCGGGTACTACTACTACGTGTCCTCCCGCTCGGCGTACCGGGACCACTCCGCGGTGCCCATGACCTCAGCCCACCCCGCGGCCACCTATGAGTCCGCCGGGGTGGATCGGGCGACCGCCGACATCACCCGGCTCCCCTACGGTCTGGCCAAGGCCGAGTCGGAGCGGGAAGTGATGCGCCTCTTCCCCGATCGGTACGGGATCTTCCGGCCCGGATTGATCATCGGGCCAGGCGATCGCACCGACCGGTTCACCTACTGGCCGGTCCGCATCCATCGGGGAGGCGAGGTGCTGGCTCCCGGTGACGGCACCGATCCGGTGCAGATCATCGACGTTCGGGACCTGGGGGACTTCATGGCCCACTGCTCGGGCGAGGGACACACTGGAATCTTCAACCTGGTGGGTCCGGCCACGCCCCGGCCCATGGCCGAGCTGCTCTATGGTATCCGTGCCGTCACCACCGCCGAGACCACCTTCACCTGGGTCCCCATGGATTTCCTCATGGAGCGGGACGTCATGCCCTACCGGGAGATGCCGGTCTGGCGCCCCCCGACGCCCGGGTCCGAGGGCTTCGCCCGCTTCGACCTCTCCAACGAGGTCGCGCACGGGCTCACCTTCCGGTCGCTGGCCGACACCGCCATGGCGACGCTGGAGTTCCACTTCTCCCGGCCGGCCGAGCTGCAGGATCCCCTCCGGTCCGGGCTCACGGCCGAGCGGGAGGCCCAGGTGCTGAAGGAGTGGCACGCATCGCAGGGGTAGTCCGGCGCGGCGGCTGAAGCTGCCGCGAGGACGGAGGCCGAGAGAAACGGGGCCGGCGCATGACGCGCCGGCCCCGTTCGTTGTGCAGCGGGGGTACCGCACGCCCCCGTCAGAAGATCAGCGCGTGGTTGTACTTGATGAGGAGCTGACGGCCCGCGGAGATCGGCAGCCGGGGATCGAGCCCGTTGTACCGCTCCATGTTCAGACCCTCGTTGTAGACGATCCAGAGGTCGGTGCCCTCCCGGAAGTGGTACCGGAATCGGGCGTTGATGCTGGTGATGTCGTCCACGCTGTTGTACTGCGCGAAGCCGCTGAACGAGAGGTGGGTGTTCAGGGCGAAGGCGACCTTGACGCGGGTCAGGTGGGCCGTGGTGGATTCGCCCCGGTCCTCGAACTCCAGCCGGTTCACCTCGTACCCGGCTCCCAGCTCCAGGTATTTGGACGCGTTCCAGGTGGGGTTCAGGGCGGTCCCGATCCGGGTGCCGTCGTAGAACGTTCCACCGGTGACCGTGAAGTCGCCCCGGAAGGTCCGGGCACGGGGGAGCTGGAAGCGGACCGACACCTCGTCGAACCAGTAGTCGCCGGGAACGATGTAGGCCTCCGAGACCCGGAACGAATCGGCCACGCTCTCGAAGATGCGGTTGTATCCGATCCGGAGCTCCGTTCCCCCCTTCCACTCGAAGTTGATCTCCGGGGCGTAGACCCTGGACTCCGGCAGGTAGCCGGTGGAGTCCTCCGGGCCGGGCTCGGGATTGGTGGTGGGGTTGGAGAAGTAGTGCCCGGTGTTCCCGCCGATGGCCCAGCTGCGGAGGCTGGACGCTTCGTCCAGGAACCACTTGTACTGGGCCTGCAGGCCGCCGTAGGTGAAGTCCCTCCGGTTCTGGAATCCCAGCCGGGGGGTGTACTGGTGACCGACCCGGGTGAAGTCGGCCCGGTAGCTCAGACCTTCGTCCTGCCGCCGCTCCCACTGGACCAGGGCCAGCCCGGAGCTCCAGGCGTTCAGCTCGCTGATGGCCTCGTCGAAGGACTGGACCCAGCGGGCCACGAAGTACTCGTTCCCCACGAGCCGAAGGACCGTGTCCAGGCCGTACACCAGGTTGTCCTGACCGTTGTCTCCGAGCCGGCTCGTCACGATTCCGCCAACCCGGGAAAACGGGTTCAGGACCTGCTGGTTGAGGCGGAGCACGCTCATGTTCTCGCTGGACCGGCCCCCGTGGGACGCGGTCTGCATGCTCAGGAAGCCGAAGTCGGTCCCCTGCGCCCGCCCGACGGCCCGAGCCCCTCCGTAGATCCGGACCACCTCACCGGCGTGAAGCCCGATGCGCCGGCTGTAGAACACGCGGTTGAAGAACCCGCCGGTGTTGAACTCGAAGGTGGAGGCGCGCTCCTGGAAGAACTGCCGCTTCTCCGGCTGGAAGAGGGCGAACCGCGTCAGGTTGATCTGCTGGTCGTCCGCCTCGACCTGTGCGAAGTCCGTGTTGACGGTCAGGTCCACGGAGAGGTTCGAGGTGGGGGAGTAGCGCAGGTCCCCCCCGATCTCCGACGTGGGATCTCGCTCCACGCCCCACCCGATGGCGGATCCGTCGGGCGAGGTGTTCAGGGCCGGAGCCTCGTCGAAACCGCCCAGCACGTAAGGCGTGACGTAGACGGGCTTGGACGGCTCCACGTCCTCGATCCGGATTCGCTGGGAGACGGACGGCTTCGCGAACGCGAGCCCACCCACGGCCGGGTCGATGGCCGGGTAGAGCTGCCGTTCGTTCTTCCGGGGGATGAACCGGTAGATGATCATCCCCATCTCGGTCTCGCCGTCGATGGACTGGAAGCCGAGGGTCGAGAACGGGATGCGGAACTCCGCGAACCACCCCTCGTCCGTCTGGGTGGTGGACACGTCCCAGAAGGAATTCCAGTCGGCGTTCATGGGCATGCCACCGCCGCTGAACTGCCCGTCGTTGGATACGGTACGGTCGCTTCGGGCACCCGACGGGTTCGTCGTGAACCAGACGGCCGTCTCGTAGTCGTTGTAGCTGTCGATGACGATGCTGATGATGTCGTCGCCGCTGTACACGTCCCGGACGAAGGTGTTGGTCCGGATGCCCGACGGGTCCGAGTCGTACATGCGGGCACCGACGTACAGGTAGGCGTCGTCGTGCCCGATCCGGATGTCGGTCTCTTCCGTCATCTCCCCGCCGAAGAACGGCGAGAACATGGTCATGGGGAGGCGGGCCAGCTGGTCCCAGGCCGGTTCGTCGATGCGGCCATCCAGCTCGATGGGGCCCTGGATGCGCTGAATCCACAGCGGCACCTCGATCGTGCTGGGGAATTCGACCGCCTGGCCGCCGTCGGCGCCTCCCACTCCCGTCTGCTGAGCCTCGGCCCCGGGAGCGAAAGCGCACGACAGGGCCAACGCCGTCCACAGTCCGATGGCCGAAGGCCAACGGGTGCCGGTGCGTGAGGTTGTGCGCAGCGGTGCGAAGGGTGAGGGTCCGGGCAAGGATCTCAGCTGGAAGACTTCGGAAGGATGGGGTTCAGGGTGACGGATTCTCTCCGTTCCGGGGGGGCTGCGTCAACGACAACCCCCCCAAGCCTTCCGGTGCTTAATCTTCGGGTCTCCGGGCCGATTCGGGCCCCCGGTCGGAAGCTGCCTTGGCAACTGCCCTGGCACCTGCCACCGACCCTGCCACGGAACCTTCCGCGGACCCGGGGGCTTCACCGAACGTTCGACACCCTCAACGACACTACGCAGGGCGACACATGCTGAACTGGAACCTGGTTCTCGAGTACGCTGGCAAGGGCAATCCCGAGCCCGACCGGCGCGTGGAAAAGACCGAGGATGAGTGGCGCGGCCTCCTGTCTCCCGAGGAGTTCCGGGTGACCCGCCTCAAGGGCACCGAGCGGCCCTTCTCGAGCGAGATGTGCAGCCTCTTCGAGCCGGGCCTGTACGCGTGCCGGTGCTGCGACACGCTCCTGTTCGACTCCCACGAGAAGTTCGAGTCGGGGACGGGCTGGCCCTCGTTCGGTGCGCCGGTGAAGGAGAACGTGGTGGCCTATATCGTCGATCACTCCCACGGGATGAACCGGGTCGAGACCGTGTGCAGCACCTGCGACGCGCACCTCGGCCACGTGTTCCCCGACGGGCCGGCGCCGACGGGCCTGCGCTACTGCATCAACGCCGTGTCTCTCCAGAAGCAGGAGAAGGTGGCGGCGGAGTAGAGGCCTCCACGTCCTGAACGGCCGAGCGCCCGGACCGCGTGTGGCGGTCCGGGCGCTCTCTCGTTCCCGGGACTTCGGGAAGGCCCGATGGCGCTGTGGCCCGAGTCCGGCTGGCAGGCCGGGGAGACTCAGTTCCCGGCGGCCACGTCCCGGCGGGGCATGGGCTCCAGGCGGACCACCGGAGTGGGCTCACCCCCGCGATGGTCCACGGCCAGGTAGATGAAGCCGTCGGGCCCCACCCGGACGTCCCGGACGCGACCCAGTCCCGAGACCAGGGTTTCCTCGCCCACGACCGTCGAGCCGTCCATGTGGAGGAGAGTGATGCGCGTACCGGACAGACCACCGGCCAGCAGGTGCCCCTCCCAGTTCGGGAACGCGTCGCCCTCGTAGAACACGAGACCGGACACCCCGATGGACGGCACCCAGACCTTCAGCGGCTGCTCCATGCCCTCCCGGTGGGTGGCCTCGTGGATCGCGCCCCCGGACCGGTAGTTCACGCCGTACCCGATCACCGGCCAGCCGTAGTTGGTGCCGGGAGCCAGCAGGTTCAGCTCGTCGCCGCCCTGGGGTCCGTGCTCGGTGATGAAGATGTCCCCGGTGGAGGGCTGGATGGCCATCCCCTGGACGTTGCGGTGACCGTAGGTCCAGATCTCCGGCTCGACCCCGTCCTGGCCGACGAAGGGGTTGTCGTCGGGCACCCGGCCGTCGTCGTGGAGCCGGACCACCGTGCCGTGATGATTCGAGTTGTCCTGGGCCGGGTGGGCTTCGAGGTCGCCGGACGGCGAGGCCTGTCGGTCTCCGAGGGAGATGAAGACGTAGCCGTCCTGGAAGACCAGGCGGCTGCCGTAGTGGCCCCGTCCGCGGGTGTTGGCCTCGAAGATCTCCTCGACGTCGGTAAGCCGGTCGTTCTGGAACGTGCCACGCACCACGGCGGTGGTGGAGGCCTCATTACCCAGGGGCTTGGAGTAGGTGAGGTAGAGCCACCGGTTGGAAGCGAAGTCCGGGTGTGGCGCCACCTCGAGCAGGCCGCCCTGGCCCTGGGCGTGGACCTCGGGCACTCCCTCCACCGGCTCCGGGAGCAGCCGGCCGTTTCGCACGATTCGCAGGCGACCCGGGCGCTCGGTGACCAGCATGTCGCCGCCGGGCAGGAACGCGATGGACCAGGGGTGCTCGAATCCGTCGGCCACGGGGACGATCCGGTAGTCGTGCAGGGCCGAGCGACCGGTCTCCTGGGCAGAGAGCCCTTCGCCGGCCATCAGGAGTCCGGCGCATGCGGCCAGCAGAGCGACGGCTCTGGTTCCGGTTGGGGATCGCGTTTCTGGGTGCCAGCTCATGCTTCCGTCTCCTGGGTTGGCGGGTGGGGCCTCTCGAGCCCGGGGATGATAGGGGCTGTCACGATCGTGGGCGAGCACCCGGCGGTATGGAGGCAGGAAAATAATCGTTGTGAAGCGGATTTGGGCCTGCATAGCTTTAAATAGGACCTACAGATACTGGAGTACTTCATGAGCACCCCTCTTCGTTTGAATCGCACTCCACTCCTTACCTTACTGGCCCTGCTGCCCATCCTGGCTACGGCCTGTTCGGACGCGGCGCCCGTCGGGCCGGATTCCTCCGAGAACCCCGGAGTTGTCCTCACCGCGGATCCTGGCCCGCCCCCCCCGCTCTTCCCGCCTCCGCCTGGAGGAGGGGACCCGAGCTTCCTCTTCGCATTCCGTAACGCCGACGGACAGCTGCGCGAGATCAGCGTGCTCGACGGCACGACGACGGATCTGCCGAACCCGACCGGCCTCCCCGGAGCCTCCGGGATGGGTACGGCCCGGGCGGAGTTCACGGCCAGCGGTACGATCTACCCCGCCGGCACCCACGTCGGCCTGATCGCCAACGGCGGGCAGGAGCGGCTGATCGTCGTGGACACGGAGACGGGTCTCGGAACCCAGATCCAGACAGCGTCTCGCGGGTTTGCGGGACGCGGCGTCGCGTTCGGCTCGGACGGCAAGACACTCTTCGTGCTCGAAGACAACCGCCGGTTCTCCAGCATCGATCTGGAGACGGGAACGGTGACCGAGATCGCCGTCGTCCCGGTTGGGTTCGGATCCGCTGCCCTGGAGTGGGACCCGGACACCGACCTGT